>NZ_JBGQOK010000005.1:0-326068 GCF_052119605.1 Leeuwenhoekiella sp. W20_SRS_FM14
AAAAGATTCTTAAGAACTAATCCTACATTTCGTTGCCAAAATTCAGGAGGGCAAAGATACTACCCTTTTTTAATTCAACACGAATTAATCGTATCTTTTTTTAATCGCACTTTCTAAGAACGTAAAACCGATTTTTATACCCGATTTTGGAGGCGCAAATATAGAACGATTATCTAACCCTACAAGCGTTTTTTAAAAGTATTTACAAAGTAATTTTACAGCTCCTTAAAACCAATAACTTACACTCTAAATTAATTTTAAAACATTCTTAATTAAGAGCGTTTAAACTGAACTACCATTCTTAAATAAATATCAAAAAAGATCGATTCCCATAAATAAAAGCCATCTACTCGATCAAATGCACTCTTGGGAGTTTGTTTTATTGTAAAATGACTTTTGAATCTTCAGGAAAAATGAAGGGTTAGGGATAAAGCGGCCTGTTTGAGCTCTAATTTAAAGATCCAAGTCTTTAAATTAAGCGAGTAGCGATAGCCCGGTTGCTGCACAAAGCAGCAAAAACCACTAATAATGTTAATGCTACAGAAAGAAATTCCACACTAAACCGAATCGTAGTGTAAAATCTCTGTAAGGGTAACCCGGAGCACTGAAGTAATTATTATTAGATGCTAATGAATTGATGTGTTCTGCTATAAAGAATATACGGGTCTGACGAACTTTCATATTAAAGAATAAGTCTATCAACGGAAAGCTTCCTAATTCTTGATCATTCTGAACATAGAATTCTGCTAAAACAGGATCATAACCATTCATAGCATATTCAGTAAAATAATTAAGACTCACTCCAGTTTGAACAAATAGGGCTTTTTTAAACCAGTTATCTGTGTAATAAAGTGTGTTACGGGTTGTAATCTCCGGAACATTGAGAAAAGTATTACCTGAACTTACTGTTTGATATGCAACGGTATTATCTAAAGCAAATTTGCCAAGCCTAAATTCTTTACTTGCCTTTAACTTCAAATAAGTAATGTTATCATTTGTCTGAAATGAGTTTATAAGCGAGGTTGCAGGATCTATAGCAAAATATGCGTAATCTTTAATATTAACCAAACTGGCAGAAGCACTAAGCCATTTATTGGATTTTATACTAAAATCTAAAGAGTTCGTCTTTACGGTGTCATAGTTTTCGGCGTTGTACCAATTGTAATTTTCGTAACTACTTTGATATAATAAATGATTATAATTAGCTGCTGCGGCATTTAAATGTATACCTCCTGAAAAAAATGCATCATCATTAATTTGATAACTCGCTTCGGCTTTTAAATCATATCCATCAAATTCACCCGAAATATTTGCTTGCGCTTCTCCTTTTAGCTGAAAACCTCTGTATGCTTTTTTATAACTCGCTCCAGCAGCAATTAAATTGCCATTTAATACATTAGGGATTCTATTATTTTCTTGAATAAGTACCGAGTTATAACCATACTTATAATAGGTGTGATTAACCTGAAAAGTAATACTACCCAAAATATTATTAGTATACTTTACCCAGAGTTGATTATTTAAATCTGTAATATCTACCTTATCTCTAAGATTTGTGGTTACAAATGAATTACCAAACAATAACGAAGGAGCAGTCTGCCTATACTCATAATATTTATCGTCATAGTTAAATATATGCCCCACTTCAATTCTATTGTTAGAAATACTATCGCTTTGCGGAATTAAATCGTATTTATGGTTTATGTAAATACGCTGACCATCTAGAATACTTTCTGCATTTTCAAAGTTTACACTTAATCTAGACCTGTCTTGAAACTGGCTATCATTGCCTGCAAAATTAATTAAAGCCTGATCTGTAAGTCCGCCATTTTCTTGATTAAGTAAATCTTGAGCAACATAGTGAGCCTTTAATTCATACCTGTTATTTTTAGACTTATAGTTTGTTGTAAATCTAAAATTACCGGTGCTTGTTAATATATGCTGGTACTTACCCAAACTACGCAACCCTTTATAAGCAATTGAGAAATTAAATCTACGCGAGGTATTCATCGTAAAGAAAGCATCTAAGTTTTGCCCCTGTTCAAATACACTTTTATAATAGATCTCAGACAAGGGTGTTGGAACCTCATAATACAACATATCCTCTACCTCCATATAATTAAAGTGTCGCGCTCTAGCTCCAAATAATGGCCTTATGCGTTGAGAAGAAAAATCGTATAAAAGGGTGTTATAGGTTTGACCTTCGTTTGAAAAGGGTAATAAATCAAAATTATCTTTTCTTAGATAGTTGTATTTATAGAGTTTTTGAATGGTTAAGGAGGTATCAACGATTGTTGTATCGTTTTCTACCGTAAACATTTTATACAAATCTATTGGCGGCCGCTCTCGATCTTTTTGAGCCTTAGGCCTTATCGAGCCACTTTGTGATTCTCCATCAGACTGTAAACCTCTTGGTTCATCTACCTGAGCAAAAAGTGTACTCCCAAAAACTAAACCTATCAAAAAAAGTAAGCTATTACGCATCAAAAATGTTTGTGTCAAAAATATAGTTTTTAAACGTAAAGCTGTAAGGAAAATTATGGCATAAAAAAACCACCCGAGTAGGGTGGTTTAATTCTTTATAAGCAGAAATTGGATTAGTAACCAAAATTCTGTTCAACGTTTGCATTTACATCTGCCTCATTAGAAGGGATAGGCAATGCGAAATTATAGTCACCATAACTAGGACCGCCATGCAATTGTAATACTCCATCAGGATTAGGAATATCCTGTCCTGTTCTTGCTAAATCATGAAATCTAAAACCTTCAAAAGCTAATTCTTTTCTTCGTTCAAGTAAAATATTTGCTTTATTAGCTACCGTATATGGTGTAGCTGATCTATTAGATGGTATTTGATTTAAAGCTGTTAAAGCCGGTCCGGCACTACCAGTTTCAAGAAGTGCTTCAGCATATAGTAAAACTACTTCTTCATAACGAATAACTGAAACATTATCTTCGTAAGGCGCTATTGAAGGATATTTACCAGTATTACGGAATGTTCCATTAGCTTGTTGGGTAATAACACCTCCTACGCCACGAACATCATTAGCCTCATAAATAGCAGCCAAATTTGGTAAAGCAATTACATCACCATAATTAGTATTTTGATAAATATTTGCAAGACCATTAATTCCTGGATTATCGGTTGCAGTAAATGCAATTTCAAAAACAGAATTTGCTGCTTGATCAGTTGAAAAAGTACTTAAAAAACCAGCACTTGTAGCAACGCTAAATTGTTGGCTATTTACAACTATTTGTGCTGCAGCAAGAGACTTTGGAAAATCTCCAAAATAATTAGCAATACGTGCCTCAAGCGCTTTAACAGCAAAAGTTGATATATACTCTTTTGAATCATTTAACCCTGCATCCATAAGATTATAAGCAGTAGTCAAATCTTGATACGCTAAATCCCTAACCTCTTGAACAGTATTTCTAGGAGGGAAAAGAGCATTATTATCTCTAAAAGCTACCACATAAGGAACTCCTAAAGAAGACAACCCGCCTCCATTTACATTTTGTTGACCGTAATAAGTCAATAAGTCAAAATGTGCTAATGCACGAAGAGCATAAGCCTGACCTTTCAATTGATTTATAAGATCCTGATCACCCTCTATACCTTCTGCTGCAATAATTATGTTAGCCGAAGCAATAACACCATAAGCTTGACTCCAGAAACTACTAGGAAGACCAGATTGTGCTAACAAATCCATTTGGGCTTCTGCTACAAATCTGTTAGAATTAGAATTGGAAGATGCATTATCTGCAAAAACCTCTCCCAATATAATTTTATCTCTTCCATAATATGCTGAAGCAGATAATCGTTCATACGCACCATTAATGATTGCCTGTAAATCATTTACCGTGTTTATACTTGTCTCAATACTCTTTGATTGCTGAAGTGTAGGTTCTAAATCAGCATCAGAACATGAGGCTAACCCAATCAAAAGGGTTAGCATCCCTAAACTATATTTTTTTAAATTCATTTTTTTTTAAAATTTTACGTTAACACCAAATGTATAAGACTCTATTGGAGGAGTAGTAAGTGTAGTGAATCCATTAGCTCTTACTTCTGGATCTAAAGTCAATCCATCATCTTTAACCCAAGTTGCAACATTAGTTCCTCTTATTGTAAAAGTAAGATCATAAAGGCCTGTCTTTTTTAATAAAGAATTAGGAACTGTATAACCTACAGCTATATTCTTTAAACGAACATAATCTCCATCGAAAAGATGTCTTGAGGAAGTTGCATGAAAATTATTATTTGAAGCATAATCTAATTTTGGAACATCAGTAACATCCCCAGGTTGCTGCCATCTTTCTAATAATTCTGCAGCACCATTATATGTATTCAGTGTAAATGAGTTTGTTCTTAAATAAAATTGTGCGTATTGCTCATAAATTTTATGACCTCCAGCAAAATATGCATTTGCTTCAGCAAATAAACCTTTCCAACTTACTCGGGTGCCTAAGCCACCTGAATATGAAGGCAATGCACTACCTTGAAAAGATCTTCCAGCAGCATTATAATTTGAGGTTACCTCTCCGTCTTTACCATCTACATACCACGTTGGAGCTCCCGTTTCTGTATCTACACCGGCCCAGGTTCTCATAAACCATGAACTAACAGTTCTTCCAACTTCTGTACTAGTATATACACTACCTGCATTTGGATCAAGGTCATTACCATCTGCACCAACGGCTAACTTTGTAACCTCGTTTTCAACTGTAGCATAATTAGCATTTACACTCCAGGTAAAATTCTGATTACGAATTACATCAATTGCTAAAGTTGCTTCGATACCTTTATTTGTCATCGACCCAACGTTTCTATTTTGATTTGAAAAACCAGTAGTACGAGACAATGGAACACCTTGCAATAGGTCTGTAGTTTCACGACTGAAATATGCAAAAGATCCAGAGATTCTACTATCAAGAATGCCAAATACTACCCCTGCATCTAAAACGTTACCACTTTCCCAGCTTAAATCGCCATTACCAAACTGTGTTGGAGTAGCTCCACCATTGTTGGAGTAATCTGCACCATACCCTAATAGAGCTTGATAAGTGTTGGCACCAACTTGATTATTACCAGTAACACCATAAGAACCACGTAATCTTAATTCATTAAATATTGATCCTTGCATAAAGTCCTCTTTGTAGATATTCCAAGCTACACCAACTGATCCAAATGTTCCAAATCTTTTTTCACTTGGAAAGAAAGAAGAACCCTCTCTACGGATAGTAGCATCAACTACATAACGCCCATCATAATTATAATTTAAAAGACCCAAGTAAGAGACGTTATACCAATCTGTGAATGATGAAAATGCTTCGAAATTTGCACTTGCTGAAGCTATATTTGTTAAACCATCTGCAGGAAAGTTTTCTCCATAACCATATAAATAGCTATTTTGATTTTTTTGATATTCAAATAACGCTGTAACATCAAAATTATGCTTTGTACCAATTTTAAAGTTGTAATTAAATGATCCTTGATATACATAATTGTATATTTTCTCATCACTTGCTTCAGAAGAACCATTTACCGGAGCAGAATCCCCTTCTAAACGGTTTTGATAATTACGATACTCTGATAATTGATAATCTAGACTTAGTGTATTTGAAAAAGTGAAATTATCAAACCATTCCCAATCTAATTTAGAATTAGCTAATGCTCTGGTTAACATATTACGCGTAATATTATTATCAAGAACATATAATGTGTTAGGTAAGCTTCCAAATGGTAAATCTGTTGATTGACTCCCATCTTCATTAAACGGATTATTTAATGGGTTCATTAAATAACGAGTTATAAATGGATTTGAAAAGAAAGAACCTTGTTCTAAAATAGGGTTCTGCTTAGTATTTGACACATTTACAGAGCTAGAAAAATCGATGTTATCTCTAAGTTTTCTACTAACGCTTAATAAACCACTTACTCTTTCAAAATCACCTCCAATAACGGTTGCCTCGGTTTTATTATAACCCACTGATGCATAAAAAGTACTAATTTCATCTCCACCTGAAGCAGAAAACGAATAATTCTGAATTAAAGCATCCTCATTTTTCACTAAACCAGACCAATTATAGTTTTCTCCATTATAATCTGTGTAACCTGCAGGAAAAAGATTAAATCCAGCACCCGTAGTTATGGCATTATCTAAAGTAAACCCAAAATCCCCCTGAGATCCATTAGCTCCATATGAATTAACCAAAGCTTCTCTTAATAAGGTAACTTTTTGTGCTCCTGTTAAAACATCTCTTTTATTAAAAGCATCATTTTGAAAACCTGCATATGAGTTAAATGTAAAAGTTGTTTTACCTTCAGCTCCATTCTTTGTAGTTACCACAATAACTCCATTAGAACCCCGCGCACCATATTGGGCTGTAGCAGATGCATCTTTAAGGACAGTAATACTTGCGATATCCTGAGCGCTAATTGCTGCTAAGGGATTCAAACTACTTGCATTTCCACTACCAGATGTATTTGAATTATTAACCGGGACACCGTCAATTACATATAATGGCTCATTTGAAGATGCAAAAGAACTAATACCACGAATACGTATATCTTGTGTAGAACCAGGAGTTCCTGAAGATTGAGAAATCTGTAGACCTGCCACTTTACCTTGTAAAGCTTGATCTGCAGATACAAAAGGCACAGATTCTATATCTGCTGAGTTAACCTGCACTGAGGAACCAGTAACTTCATCTACACTTCTTGTAGTATACCCCAATACGATAACCTCCTGCAAAGATTCACCCTCTTCAAGAGTAATATTTAATTTATTTGAGGCTCCTACAACCATATCTTTAGCTGTAAAACCTACATAAGAGAATGTCAATGTCTCTCCTTGACTTGCTGAAATTGAATAATTTCCGTCAAAATCTGTTTGTGTACCTAAATTGGTACCTTTAACAACAACATTTACTCCAGGAAGCGGAACATTGCTTTGATCAGTTACGGTACCCGTAATTGTTTTTTGCTGAGCGAATGTTAGCTGCGTCATAAACAGCAAACAAAGCGCAAAGCACCATGTAATTTTTGATTTCATAAATTTATTTATTTGAATTTGCCTATAGCAAACATCTCAAAACTTTATCACAATTGCAATAGAAAGCGTTAAACTATACTTAAATTAACATAAATAATCTTTAATTTTTAAGTGTATTCGAAACTTTTATTACATTTTTCTCTGTGAAGAAGCATTTTTAATAATAATAACTTAACAAATAACTCAAAGTTGGATATTAGAGACTACTTGTTGTATAAATCTAATTATCAACTAAATATCATTTAATTTTAAAGTATAATGCCATTAAAATTATTTTCACAAACCAACTTAATTGAATGCGGTACAGACGAAGCAGGAAGAGGTTGCTTATCTGGCCCGGTAACCGCAGCTGCAGTAATTTTACCTGCTGATTTCAAAAATAAATTACTTAATGACTCTAAATTACTCACACATTCATCTCGTGAACGATTGAGAAATCTAATTGAAGAACAAGCTTTAGCATATGCTATCGCACACGTTTACCCTAAAGAGATTGATGAGATCAATATTTTAAATGCCAGTATAAAAGCAATGCATCTCGCCATTGCATCGCTTAAAATCGCTCCTCAACATATTATAGTTGATGGAAATAGATTTAAGGAGTATAGAGATTGTTCTCACGAATGTATAATTAAAGGAGATAGTAAGTACTTGTCTATTGCAGCTGCCTCAATCTTGGCAAAAACTGAACGGGATAGATATATGACTAACCTTCATAAATTTTATCCTCATTTTAATTGGGCTAAAAATAAGGGGTACCCTACCAAAGAACATAGAGCGGCTATTAAAGAGTTTGGCGACACAATATATCATCGCAAAAGCTTTAAACTACTTCCTACTGAGATTTTATAAACTAGATTTAAAAAGATTTAAGCTTAAATGCATTGCGAAGACTTCTTATCTTTACGGCTTACCAATTTTGATCTTTACAATTTAATTTTATGAAGAATATTTTTTTGCTATTGGGGCTAATATTTTTATTTTCTAATTGCACACAACAGCCAGAAGCAAATACAAATCTTCTACATTTAATTCCTCATAAATCAGCAGCGATTTTAAGGGTGCCTAATTGGGAATCATTTAAAGACAACTTGAAATCTAATGAACTAGCAAACAAAATAAAACCAACTGGTTTTGCTAAAACTTTAGAAAACTATGCTAGCCTACTATCAAAGTTTAATCCCGAAAATGAGAGCTATATATCTTTTGTAGCCCTGGGTGAAAACGATTATGATATTGCTTTATTTACTGAGATTTCAAAAAACGTTGTTTCAAGAGACTCTACATTTATTAAAAGTCTTAAAAAAACTGATTATGAAGGCACTACTATAAACACATACTTAGTTGATGCGATAGAAGTTTATTATATAATAAGTAACAAGATTCTAATTGCCAGTACTTCAAAACTTATTTTAGAAAATACCATACTGCAGGGAAATACTGGTAGAGATCCCATAGACTCATCACTTCAAAAAATGATTAAGACAAGTGATGCCAGTCACGCAAACCTTTACATAAAAGGTTCATACTATAAACGCCTTTTTAAAGATGTTTTATCACAGTATAAATTTGCTTTAAGAGAAGTTCCCTTTGAGTGGGCGGCAATTGATTTAGAAATTGACAATAAAAAAACTCAATTTACAGGCGTACTAACTTCTGATATTGAGAATGGTCATACACTATCTCTTCTAAATGAATTGAAGACCGGTAATTCTCAGGTTGCCGCAACTACTCCTGTTTCGAGCATTGGTTTTAGCAGTTTATCTATCAAAGACTGGGAACAATACAAAATTAACTTAGCTAAAAAAAGAGCCATTTTACTTAAAGATTTTAAACTCCCATTAGAGGAGTTTTTTCAGTCTGTAAATGAGGTAGGCCTTATTTATACAAACAATGAAACTCTGATTTTTGCAAATAGTGTAGATAACCAGAGTTCTGAAAAAGCATTAGCAGCCTATTCTTCTAAAAGATCTGAATATAGAGAAATTCCTATTTACGAATTAACCGACTCACTTGCGTTTAACAGACCTTTTTCAGAATTACTAAATCCACCTATGGTTCACGTTTATTGCAAACTGGACTCCTACTTTGTATTTTCAAAAACAACAAGTGCCTTAGAAGACCTTATCGCTAATTATCAAAATGGCGCCGTTATTAAAAATTCTGAATCCTATAAACAGTTTCAAAAGAAGCTTAGTGATGAATCTACATTGTTTTATTATGGAAATGTATCTGCACAGAAATCATTTTTAGAAAATAAAGTAGCTAAGTCTGAAGGTGAAATCTTAGCTGAAATTAATTTTGAGAATTTTCCAAATGCAGGAATACAATTTATACAAGCTGATAATTTCACCTATGTGAATGCTGTCATTAGCAAATTTAATATTCAAAATAAAAAATCACAGGTCTCTCAAATTGCAAGTGTAAAACTTGATAATGACCTATTAGATAGCCCTCAACTACTCGAAAATTATAGAACTAAAGGCAAAAACATTCTTGTACAGGATATTTCAAACACCTTATATCATATAGATAGCAGCGGGAAAATAGAATGGAAAACAGAAATAGACGGACCTATATTAGGTAAAATACAGCAGGTAGATCTTTATAAAAATGGAAGATTACAATATGCTTTCACAACTGCAAACAGATTTTATATTTTAGCCAGCGATGGAGAAATTGTAAAACCATTCGGGCAAAAGTTTGAAAACACAATAACAAAACCACTAGCCGTTTTTGATTATGACGGCAGCCGTAATTATAGATTTGTAATTACGCAGGGAGCAACATTACAAATGCTTGATAATACTGCGTCTATTGTAAAAGGTTTTGATTACCATAAAACCTCAAATCTTTTATATGCGCCTCAACACCTTCGGTCAGGAACTAAAGACTACATACTAACCCAGCTAGAGGATGGATCTTTACATATTCTGGATCGCCGCGGTAATAATAGAATAACCATAAATCAAAAATTTAAATTCTCAGGCTATCCTATTTCTATTAAAAATGGAAATTTCATCCTTTATGAAGCTGATGGTACGCAAATTTCAATTTCAGAAAGCGGAAAGATTACAACTAAGAAAAACAAATTAAGGTCTGGCTTCTTATATGATAACTTAGGATCTGTAGAAGCTGCGCTGTTTGAAAATAAACTTTTAATTAATGGTCAGGAGAAAGAACTTGAACTTGGTATTTACAAAGGGCTTAAAGTCATAAGGTTTGAGAAAAAATACTATGTTGTTCTCACAGACTTACAAACAAACAAAGTATATCTTTTTAATACCGAAGGTGTTCTTTTACCTAATTTTCCTGTTTATGGTTCTTCAAACGCTGATGCAGGAAGCCTCAATTCTAGCGCAAAAATGGGTCTTATTACTAAAGGTGAGTCAAACAGCGTTATTATATATCAAATTAACTAAGTTTTTCACAGTTAAGCTATCCTTTGTTAAAGGGGGATTTTCCTATTCAATATTCTAAAATAATATAATATTTTTAACTGTACTTATTTGCCTTCTCTAAGTCTTAGATAAAATATCAGTGTATAATGTACTTGTTTACAATTGACTACCAGCTTCCCTAAATTAAAAATGGTAGTCTAAAATTATAAACGACAATTGTTGATTTACATTAAACTGTCGGAATATATCATCCTAAATAATATTTAAAACTTTTGATATGAAAGCATTCTACATTTTAATCTGTTTAAATGCACTATTTCTTAATGCGTGTATTTCTCAAAATGATTGTTCAAATTTATTTACGTTTAATACTGACAGCTCTTTTGAAATGAGCGCCTACGGAACGACAAATAATTTACTTTCGGTAACTAATTATGAAGTTTCTCATATTAGACAAACATTGAATGGTAAAACAGCTTTTCTATCGGCTGTTAATAGAGATGTATCAAAAAAACGGGATACTTTAGAACAGGAAAATTACGAGATTGAGTGCACTTCAAACTCTGTAGTTCTCAATCACCGCAATGTAGTTCCGGCCTTTTTATACGATGAGTATAGTAATCTTGAGTTTGACATATCAAAAATAGCGCTTGATGTACCTAAAAACTTAGAAATAGGACAATCTCTGGACGATGCTGTTTTAGAAATAGATATTCTTGCAACTCCCATTAAACACAAAATAAAGTATCTCTTGAAAGATCGCTGTGTTACGGCTACTGAAACAATCACTACCCCTGCAGGAACTTTTAATTGTATCATTATTGAATCTAAAACCAGTATGAAGCCTCAAAATGAAAACGCGGGCTTTGTAAAGCATTGGTTTGCAGAAGGTGTTGGTTTTATAAAACAGGTAGATTATAACAAAAAAGGACAGGTCTCAAGTGTTAATATTCTTACTGAACTTCAGCTCTAATTAGCAGTTACTTTAAAATTTCTGCTTCAAATAAATCTGCGAAGTGCTTTAAAATTTTTTGCTTTACCTCATCTTCGTCAACTTTGGATCTGCCTAATTCAACATTTAGAGAGGTTACTGCCTTTTCTTTTATTCCACAGGGAATAATATTATCAAAATAACCCAGATTAGCATTTACATTAAATGCAAAACCGTGCATAGTAACCCATCTGCTGGCTCGCACGCCCATTGCACAAATTTTACGCGCAAATGGGGTTCCTACATCTAACCAAACTCCGGTTTCTCCGGGAGACCGTTCAGATTTAATACCATAGTCGGCAAGTGTCAAAATTATGGTCTCTTCCAGAAATCTTAAATATTTATGAATATCTGTAAAGAAATTTTCCAAATCTAAGATAGGATACCCCACAACTTGTCCGGGACCATGATACGTAATATCTCCTCCCCTATTAATCTTATAAAACGTAGCGTTTTTTGCTTTTAATTGTTCTTCAGAAATCAATAAATTACTAATGTCTCCGCTTTTACCTAAAGTATAAACATGGGGATGCTCAACTAACAATAAATAATTAGGCGTAGTAAGCATTAAATCTTCTCTCCTATTTCTAATTTTAAGATCTAAAATTTCTTTAAATAGGCGTTCCTGATAGTCCCAAACTTCCTTGTAATCGCGACTTCCTAAATCTTCTAGTCGTATTTGCTTATTCATACTGCTAAGATACAATTACTAATAGGCTCACTTAATATTTTCTGTTCACAATAATTAATGCTGCAATAATTCCTGGTATCCAGCCGCAGAGTGTTAGTAAACCTACAATTAATACAGAACCACAACCTTTATCTAGTACCGCGAGCGGTGGTAAAAAAATTGCAACCAGTGCTCTTAAAAAACTCATTTTTTGATTTGATTTATGATGATTGATGATCTATTTGACACAATTTACAAGCTTTCGTTACAGGTGTTGATTTCTCGCAAGCGAGTTGCTATATTTGCGCACTTATAAGCCATCTTTCAAATAATTCTGAAAATGGTAATTTAGAATTGATTTTCAATTTCCGAAGTAATCTTCGGAGCATTTTAATCTCGATATCGAGTAAACTCCACAAGGTGGAATAAAGACAGCATATGCAACTTTCAGAACAGGAAATTATTAGACGCGAAAAGCTAGGTAAATTAAGAGCGTTAGGGATTAACCCGTACCCGGCAGATTTATACCCCGTAGACCATACTTCAAAACAGATTAAATCTGATTTTACCGAAGGCAAACAGGTGATCATTGCCGGTCGTCTAATGGTTCATAATATACAAGGAAAGGCATCTTTTGCGCAATTACAAGATAGCGAAGGTCGCATACAATTGTATTTTAACAGAGATGAAATTTGCCAGGGTGAAGACAAATCACTTTATAACGATGTTTTTAAGAAACTACTTGACTTAGGTGACTTCTTAGGTGTTGAAGGAACGCTGTTTACAACACAGGTGGGTGAGAAAACCGTAATGGTTAAAGATTTTAAACTGTTGAGTAAAGCTTTAAAGCCATTACCTATCCCCAAACAAAAGGACGGTAAAACCTATGATGCGTTTACAGATCCAGAAATGAGATACCGCCAGCGTTATGCTGATCTTGCTGTAAACCCAAAGGTTAAAGAGGTTTTCATTAAACGGACCAAGTTATTTACAGCTATGCGTGATTTCTTTAACGACAAAGGTTACTTTGAAGTTGAGACTCCCGTATTACAATCTATACCTGGTGGTGCAGCAGCGAGACCATTTGTTACGCATCATAATGCCTTAGATATACCTCTATATTTAAGAATTGCTAACGAACTTTATTTAAAACGTCTCATTGTAGGCGGTTTTGATGGGGTTTATGAGTTTTCTAAAAACTTCAGAAATGAAGGTATGGATCGTACTCACAACCCAGAGTTTACCGCTATGGAAATTTATGTAGCCTACAAAGATTACAACTGGATGATGAAGTTTACAGAAAATCTACTAGAACATTGCGCTCTAGCTGTAAATGGTACTACAGAAGCTACCTTCGGAAACCACCATGTAGACTTTAAAGCTCCCTATCAACGCATCACTATGACAGATGCTATAAAACAGTTTACCGGCTTTGATATTACCGGTAAATCTGAAGATGAGCTGCGTAGTGCAGCCCTAGAGATGGGTATTGAGGTAGATAACACAATGGGCAAAGGAAAACTTATAGATGAGATTTTTGGAGAAAAATGCGAGGGCAACTTTATACAGCCTACATTTATCACAGACTATCCTAAAGAAATGAGTCCGCTTTGTAAAGAGCATCGCGAAAACCCAGAGCTTACCGAACGTTTTGAACTTATGGTTTGCGGTAAAGAAATCGCAAATGCGTATTCAGAATTAAATGACCCTATAGATCAACGTGAACGTTTTGAAGAACAATTAAAGCTTGCTGCTAAAGGAGATGACGAGGCTACCGAATTTATTGACAATGACTTTTTAAGAGCATTAGAATATGGTATGCCACCTACTTCTGGTTTAGGTATTGGTATGGATCGATTGATTATGTTTTTAACAAACAATCAATCGATACAAGAAGTTTTATTCTTCCCGCAGATGAAACCTGAACGTAAAAAAGTAGATTTATCTGAAGATGAAAAAGTAATCTTCAACATTCTAAAGAAAGAAAAAAATCTTCCGTTAGAAGAACTAAAAACAGCAAGTGACTTAAGTAATAAGAAATGGGATAAGGGTATAAAAGGTCTTACCAGACAAAAACTTGCAAAAGTTGAAAAAGAAGGAGAAACATTAACCGTTTCTATAATAGATTAATTTTCAGTATTTTATTGTACTATTCTAGAGCCTTTCAGTTAATTCTGAAAGGCTTTATTTATTTAAGAAATTGCTATTCTTACTAAAATACTAAACCTGCATTTAAACCTTTGTGTTTTATTCAAGTCTTAGATACATAACAATAAAACAAAATAAAAATGAAAAAAATAATTGCAATAGTAGCTTTATTCGTTTCAGTAACGGCTTTAGCACAACAGGGAAATCGTCAGGAAAGAAGTAAAAAAATGATGGATGCTACTCCAGAGGAAATGGCAGATATTCAAACTAAACGTATGACCCTGGCATTAGTTCTTGATGAAAAACAACAAAAAGAAATTTACAATCTTGAGTTGGCAAATGCTAAAGAGCGAAAGCAAATGTTCGCAGATCGTGCAGCAAAAATGAAAGATGGTGAAAAACCAACAGAAGCTCAACGTGAGACTATGCGTGCAGAACGTAAAGCAAATTACAGCGCTAGATTAGACAAACAAATTGCACAACAAGAAAAGATGAAAAAAATCTTATCTGAAGAACAATTTGACCAATGGCGCAAAATGAAATCTAAACGTCACGATCGTATGGCTAATAGAGATGGTAAGCGCGGTGATCGCTCTAAAAATAGAAGAGGAACCGAAGGAGAACGTAAATAAAATAAACTCCTAATTAATTAAAAACCCCTGTAACTTTTGAGTTACAGGGGTTTTTGCTTTCTATTCAAATAAACCTAGTTTAACTCTGGAGCAATCTTAGCGACTGCAGCAATAGTCTCGTCTAAATCATCATAACTCAAAGCGTCTGTAATAAACCAGGTTTCATAAGCACTAGGAGCTATATAGATACCTTCATTTAACAAACCGTGAAAGAATTTTTTAAATGTTTCATTTGCACCATTTGATGCAGATTTAAAATCTGTTACCGGCTCTTTAGCAAAATGTACCGAAATCATAGAACCTATTCTGTTAATCGTATGTACAACTTTATTTTCAGAAAGTGCTTTTGCAATTCCTTCATGCAAATACGCAGTTTTTTCAGAAAGACGTTTAAAAACGGCGGGGTCGTTATCTAAAGCCTCAAGCATTGCTAAACCTGCAGCCATCGCTAGAGGGTTTCCGCTTAAAGTACCTGCTTGATAAACCGGTCCCACAGGCGCTAGATAATTCATAATCTCATTACGTGCAGCAAAAGCCCCCACAGGAAGTCCTCCTCCTATAACTTTACCGAAAGTTACAATATCTGCCTGTACCCTTAATAATTCCTGAACACCACCTGCTGCAAGTCTAAAACCAGTCATTACCTCATCAAAAATGAGTAATGCCCCGTATTTATCACACAAATTCCGTAAACCCTGCAAAAAGCCATCTGCCGGCGGTATACATCCCATGTTTCCGGCAACGGGTTCTACTATAATTGTAGCAATCTGATCTTTATTATTTTCAAAAAGTTCACGCACCTGATCTAGATCATTATAACTAGCTAACAAGGTATCTTTAGCCGTACCCTGTGTTACGCCCGGGCTATTAGGAGTTCCAAAAGTCACTGCGCCACTACCCGCCTGAATCAAGAAAGAATCTGAATGGCCGTGGTAGCAACCTGCAAATTTTATAATCTTGTCCCGACCCGTAAAACCTCGTGCAAGTCGTACGGCGCTCATACACGCTTCGGTACCACTATTTACAAAACGTATTTTGTCTATACCGGGAACCATTTTTACAGCGAGTTCTGCAATTTTAGTTTCTATTTCTGTAGGCATCCCAAAAGAAGTACCTTTCTTTGCTTTATCGACCACGGCATCTACAACCGGTTGATACGCATGTCCCAAAATCATAGGACCCCAAGAGTTTATATAATCTATTAAGCGATTGCCATCTTCATCATATAAATAAGCCCCTTTTGCCTCTTTTACAAATATGGGGCCTCCACCTACTGCCTTAAATGCTCGTACCGGTGAATTTACTCCACCCGGTATTACTTTTTGTGCTTCAACAAACAAAGCACTGCTTCTTTTATAATTCATCATTAAAATCCGTTATACTGTGGGATTACATTTAACTGCTGCCCTACGCTTATCGTATTATCACGTAAGCCATTATTTTTTTTCAATTCGTCAACTGTCAGGTTATACATACGCGAGATGCTGTATAGGGTCTCCCCTTTTACAACCTTGTGTAAGACAACTCTATCTGAAGGCTCAGGCTTAAAATCTTTAACCTTAGTCCCTAAAATTTCAGCATCATAATTATACATCGCATAGCGTTCTATAATAGCAATTAATTTTTGAGGATATTTAGGATCTGTTGCATAACCTGCTTTACGTAATCCCTTAGCCCAGCCTTTATAATCGTCAGGATCCAGATCAAATAAATCTGCATATCTAGATCTTCCTGTTAAGAATAATGAATGATCTCTAAATGAAAATTTAGGATCACGATATTTTCTAAAACATTCTCCCGCCTCGTCATCGTCGTGATAAACAACCTCACCGGTCCAGTTATGACATTTAATACCAAAGTGATTATTTGCTTTTTTAGTAAGATTACCATTTCCGGCTCCAGATTCTAGAACAGCCTGTGCCATAGTAATACTTGCAGGTATTTTATATAAACGCATTTCTTCTTTTGCAATAGGTGCAAAATGATTTATATAATCTTCAACACTGGCAAAAGAGGCATATTCATATGCTTTTTTAGTTTCTCTAGATGTTTCTCCGGGAGTATCATCAACCGGTTTTGCTTTTGGGTTCTCATACGATCTTGAAGGTCTAACAGACAGTTTTTTCTTAGCCGCCCGTTTACTACCACCGCATCCCACGAGCAAAAGGCTCAAAATCAAAACAACTGTAATTTTTCTTATCATATTAAACTTTAATGGTTGATTTTCCAGATTTTTTAAGTCGGTAATTAATACCGGAAATTCCTTGTAAACCTCCTGTATGAACCGCTAAAATACGGGTATTTTCAGAGAAAAATGCATTTGAAATAAGATCTATCAAACCATACATCATTTTCCCGGTATAAATGGGTTCTAATTGAATGTTGTGCGTTTTTTTAAACGAATTAATGAAAGCTATAAGCTCTGAATTTACCTTTCCATAACCTTCAAAATGATAGTTGTTATATAAATCCCAGTTTTTCTTAGACGTAAGTTTTTCAATTTCTGAATTTAAAAAATCTCCTTTAAGTGCAGGAAATCCTATTACTTTTTGATGTGATAGACTGCCTTCTATTAAACCTGCAATCGTTCCGCCTGTTCCTACAGGACACATGATGTAATCGTATTCTGCAGTGTTTTCATTCAAAATCTCTGAACAACCCTTTACAGCCAGATGATTTGTTCCACCTTCAGGGATCTCATAAAAATCTCCAAATTTCTGTTTTAGGCTTTCGCGAAAAGATGCCGTGTCCTTCTCCCGGTACGCAGCTCGGGTTATAAAATAAAACTTCATCCCACACTCGTGGGCAAACTTTAAAGTAGCATTGTGCTGAAGGGTTTTGTTTAAATCAATACCTAGCTCTTCCCCACGAATTATACCTATAGTATTGAAACCACAAATTTGACCGGCCTTAGCAGTGGCCGCAATATGATTTGAAAAGGCTCCCCCGTAGGTTAAGAGCGTGTCTTTCCGTTGCTCTTGAGCTTCAATTAAATTGTATTTAAGCTTTCTAAATTTATTTCCTGGAACTTCTTTATGCAGGAGGTCTTCTCGCAAAATAGAAACGACAACATTAGAAGACTTAAATATGTCATCATCTATATTTTGAATAGGCACTTGTTTTTCTGAAGAAAAGAGTAACTCAGGATTTGCCATAATACGTTTTATCATACAAAAATAATGACATTTTTATTCCTAAGAAGTACTATGCCACAAAAGCTTTAATGTACAAACACCTTAATTTAAATGCACTTAATCGGAAATAACACACGTAAACGACACAGAATATTCATTTTAATTATGTTTAAATCGTTAAAGTACAGGTAAAAAGCAACTATATGTCGATAAAAAACATATTTTTGCACTCTCCACAAGATGAACATAACATTTAATAGCCCCTAATAATTTTATATGCGAATAAAATTACTTCCCCTAAAGTTTTTCATATTTAGTATTGCGTTATTCTTTTCATTTGTTTCACACGCACAGGTAGGTATTGGTACTACTACACCTGCAAATGGATCGCTACTTGACATAGAAGCATCAGATAAAGGTCTTTTAATTCCGCGAGTAAGTCTTACAGGGATAACAGATAACACTACGATTACACCGTCTGCTACTAAAGGCTTGTTAGTTTTTAATCAAGCCGTAACAACTGGAGCAAATGCTGTTACTGAAGGTTTTTATTATTGGGATGGCACAAAATGGGTTGCCCTTACCACTCCCGCTGCAACAGGCGATAATATTTATACTGTGGATGGCACTTTAGCAGGAGATCGAGTTGTTTCTCAAGAAGATAAGAAAATTGAATTTACATCTGTAGGTGCACAAGATGCTTTTACACTGAGACGCTCTGCAAATGCGAATGCATCTGGATTAGCGTTTAGAAATTCGGGAAGTTCATACGATGCCTCAGTTTATATGGAGTCTGGAACGAACACTGGCCTTGCAGTAGCAACAGGAGGAAATAATCCCGATATTACTACTTTAGGTTTAACCGCTGTGTTCAATAATGATCAAACCACCTCGTTTAGTAAGAGTTTGAGTATATATGAAGGTGTTGCAAATCTCAATGATGTTACCGCATCACTTTACTCTACTGCTGATGATGGAGTGTTAGATTTGTTTGAAAATAATACCTACAACCATCGTATAGCTGCAAATGGACCGACCATATTTAATGAAAAAGGCTTAAACTTAAACTTTAGAGTAGAAACTGATGCTGATGAAAACACACTTTTTATACAGGGTAGTACAAATCGAATTGGTATAAAAACGGCAACTCCACAGGGTAGTCTTCACGTTTATGAGGATACCGGTACGACACTTGCGGGCAATGCAGGGACAATTGTACTTGAGCATGGTAACGCCGGAGGACAATCATCAATCTTGTTTAAGAGTTCTGTAAATGCAGTAAGTGACTACGGTTATATTAAATATTCTGATGATGGTAGTGGTAACGGATCTACCACAGAAAATAGTCTATTAGAAATTGGAGTGCAAAATGATGGTATAGGTGCTAACCAGGATGATATTAATATCACTCCTACAGGCAATTTAGGGATAAGTAATACTGCTCCAAAAGAAAAACTACACATTGGGGGAGCAAATTCTACTATACGTGTTGATGGCTTAAACCGTCCTAACAATGCTAACAATGTACAAAATGACCCCATGCCGGTTTATGTAGATGATAATGGTACAATGGTTTTACAGCCCTCATTAGTGCAAACATTTATGCCTGTAAATCGAGTGAACTTTCTAACTGGCACTAATAATTCAGTAACTTCTGATAGTGGAACTGGCGCTTCAAAAGATCGCCTACTTCTTACTGAAACAATAACACTTTCCCAAAAGTCACTTGTACAATTAATATACTTTTATAGTGTATCAATAACAAGAAGAGATGGAAATGCTATTGTTGATGGAGCCCCTAGATTATACCGTGGATGGATAACAGTGAATGATGGAGCTGAACACTTTGCATATGATACAGGGACATATACTAATGCAAACGGTGGAAATGGAGGCCCTACAGTCTACGCAGCTGGTTACTATTATTTAAATGGAACATCTTATGTTGAATTGCCGGCAGGTACCCATACCTTTAAATTATATGGGAGAGGTTTTGGAGCTGAATATGATTATAAAATGATTTTTGGAGAATCTGATTATGATCGCTTCCAAGTAATAGTTCACCGTTAATTCAAGTACTTCAAAAAACCCCAAAATTGTCGGTTTTTTAAATATTCAAAATCTCGCTCCTTAGCATATGCTTCTTTTTCAAAACTTATAGCATGATACGCTGCGCGTCTAGATTTCAAATGTATTAGATGTATTAGATACTCAGTAAAATACCAAAGGTAAAATGGAATTATTAGTAATTCTATTTGTTGTCTAAGATGTATGCGCTCGTGATTAATGAATACAGCATCTTCTTTTAAACCTACACGTTTAACAAAAATAAATGGCCAAAAAGCACAGCCTATAAACTTCTTAAACAAGATAGGTGCGTGAATTAAAATAGCCATTTAAAGAGTATCATTGTACTTATAAAATTCGAAATTAGATTTAAGTCTTTATTTACACAAGTCTTATTGATCTTTTATACCTTTAATTGTGAGTCAATTTAAAAAACATATACCGTTAGAAGAAGGAGATTATTATTTAACACCAGAAGGCTATAGATGTTTTACAGAGCAATATCACTTAAAAAGAGGATATTGTTGTAAAAGTGGTTGCAGACATTGCCCTTATGATTATGATAAATCACGAGACTAATTATCTGATCTTGGTATAATTATTGATACTTATAAAATAGAATTTGCTCATTTTCAATAACCCATAAAACATTTTATATGAAAAAATTAAAACCCTTTATTCTGCTTGCTGTAGTAGTACTGCTTTCGGCGTGTAGCACTGTGCAAGTATCATCAGATTATGATCAGAGCGCAAATTTTAATGAATACAAAACCTTTGCTTTTTTTAAACCCGGTATAGATAAGGCTGAAATTTCTGATCTTGACAAAAAAAGAATATTGCGTGCAATTGAAGATAATATGCTTGCTAAAGGCTTTGTAAAATCTGACAATCCTGCAATGCTGGTAAGTATCTTTACTACAGCGCAACAACGTGTTGATGTATATAACAATTTTGGTTGGGGCTGGGGAGCCTGGGGTCCCTGGGGACCTTTTGGCGGCGGCTTCGGCAATACCGTTTCAAGAACTACCGAAGGCACATTGTATATCGATCTGATTGATGCTACTAAGAAAGAATTGGTATGGCAAGGTCAGGGAACCGGTTATCTAGCTAGAGATGTTGAAAGAAAACAAGAACGTATCAACGAAATTGTAGGAGAAATAATGCAGGAATATCCTCCTAAAAAAATGGCCTCTAATTAAAAGATCTTTTTATTTAAAAGCCCTCTATGAGGGCTTTTTTTATGCGTACGATTTCAATTTTTCTTTCGTAAACTCAGATAGAACTAGATTACCACTTATTGAAGCACGTTCTTCAAGAAGACCTGGCCAGTGTTCTGTACCCTTCCAAAAAATACGCTTTGCCTGCTTAGTAGCCTCCGGATTGTAGGATGCAATATTATTTGCCAAATCTTTTATAGCTAAATCCAGCTCCTCTACAGAATTATAAACTTCAGCATATAAACCTTGAGCTTGTGCCCAGGATGCGTCATAAAATGCTTTGGCATTAAAAGTCATCTGCGAACTTGCAGACACACCAATTTTACGAGTTACCGCTGGTTCTATTACAAAAGGTCCAATCCCTATAGTTAATTCGCTAAGTTTAATCGAAGCATATTTTGAAGCTAAACAATAATCTGCTGCCGCCGCGATACCTACTCCACCCCCTACAGCTTTTCCTTGCACCCTTGCTATTATAGGTAGCGGGCAGGAGCGCATTGCCAATATAACTCTAGCAAATCCCGTAAAAAATGTTTTCCCTTCCTCTTGATTTTGTATAGCAATAAGTTCTTTAAAACTGGCTCCGGCACAAAACGTACGATCGCCACCACTTTTTAGAATAAGAACTTTTAAATTTTCCATCTTTCCGGCTTCAAAAATTTTATTTTCGAGTTCGCTTAAAATACTGCTGGGTAACGCATTATGATCTGGAGTAGAAAAGGTAAGTATGCCTACGGCATTCTCAATATCAAGGCTTACAAAAGAACTTTGCATAAATATTATTTAGTAAATGAATATTATAATTAAATATTCCTCAAATTTAAACTTCTAAATTAAGAATGTCTGAAATTTGATTATATCAACTTAAGACAATCTTTGTAAATTTGATTTATGAATTCAGAATTAGATAAAAATATAGAAACTAATCCACTTATAGAGCGACTTCCCGCTCATTTAAAGCAATTCATAAAACCACAGCATTATGATTCTTACACTCCCATAAATCAGGCGGTATGGCGTTATGTGATGCGTAAAAATTTTGACTACCTCGCTACTGTAGCTCATAAATCATATGTAGATGGATTAAATAAAACAGGTATTTCTATAGATCACATACCTAATATGTATGGGATGAATCGCATTTTAAAAGAAATAGGATGGGCTGCAGTTGCTGTTGACGGTTTTATACCTCCCGCAGCGTTCATGGAGTTTCAGGCATACAAAGTTTTGGTTATAGCTTCAGACATACGACAACTAGAACATATAGAATATACCCCAGCACCAGATATCATACACGAGGGTGCAGGTCACGCTCCTATTATCGCTAATCCTGAATATGCAGAATACCTTAGACGTTTTGGAGAAATAGGATGTAAAGCTATTTCTTCAGCTAAAGATTATGAGCTTTATGAGGCTGTACGGAAACTTTCAATCTTAAAAGAAGCCGAAGATTCTTCTGAAAGCGAAATCGAGGAAACAGAAAAAGAGGTAGCTCATTTACAAAATAATATGGGTGAACCTAGCGAAATGGCTCTCATACGTAATTTGCACTGGTGGACGGTTGAATATGGTCTAATAGGCACACCCGAAAATCCTAAGATCTATGGTGCCGGTCTTTTATCTTCAATAGGCGAAAGCGCCTGGTGTATGACCGATGCCGTTAAAAAGATACCCTATAGTCCTGATGCTGCCTTTCAGGAATTTGACATTACAAAACCACAACCTCAGCTTTACGTAACTCCTAATTTTGCCTATTTAAGTGAAGTTTTAGAAGAGTTTGCAAATACTATGGCACTTAGAACCGGCGGTCCCGAAGGAATAAATAAGCTTATTCAAAGCAAAAATCTAGGAACTGTAGAACTAAGTACGGGACTTCAAATTTCTGGTGTCTTTCGAGATATTATCACACATAAAAATAAAGTCGCTTATATTCAAACTGAAGGAGAAACTGCGCTATCGTATCATGAAAAAGAACTTATAGGTCACGGGACGCTTAATCATCCTCAGGGTTATGGTACCGCTTTAGGTAAACTGGAAGGAATAAATTTGGCAATTGAAGATATGAGTCCTAAAGACCTTCAGGCATACAACATTTTTGAAGGTGAAAAAATTGATCTAAAGTTTGAAGGAGATATATTAGTAAGTGGTGAAATCATTACAGGCACCCGCAACTTAAAAGGAAAGATTATACTCATTAGTTTTAAAGATTGTACCGTTTCTCAAGGCAACCGTATTTTATTTAAACCTGAATGGGGTATTTACCATCTTGGGGTAGGAAAACGTATAGTTTCTGCTTTTTCTGGTCCTGCAGATTTCAATTCATTTAATTTGATTAATCATCAGGTTAGCAGCAGCACGGTTAAACCAACACACAGTGAAAAGCGCAAAGAACTTGAAAGTCTTTATCTGGCTGTTAGAAATTACAGAGAAGGTAAGAATACTCAATTTTCTCCGGAAGCTGTGTTTGATATTTTAATAAAATATCACCCTACAGACTGGTTGCTTTCAGTAGAATTGTATGAGATAGCTGTTGCCGATAATATGGAGAAACTCAAATTAGAAATTCTAAATCATTTAGACCAACTACAATCTCAAAAACCGAAATTAAAACACCTTATCAAAGACGGTCTGGACTTAGTAAATAACTCGCAGGTTTTAAATTAAATCTAAGACAATGAACTTTTAATATCTTCTAATTGCTCTACAGTTATAGGCTTGATAACGTAATTAGACACGCTATTAAATTTTTTGGCTCTCTTTAAATCTCTGGGATCTATTGAAGATGTAAGAATATATATGGTAATTTCTTTTGGCGGATTAACTTTAGTAAATTCTTCTAGAAACTCCCAACCGTCCATCACAGGCATGTTAAGGTCAAGAAGTATTAACTGCGGAACATCTTCACCTTTTTGTATAATTGCGATTAACGAATCTAAGGCTTCCTGACCATTAGAAAAGACCAGAAAGTTCTCGCAAAATTCTGTAAGCTTCATCATTTTTTTAATCCCAAAAACAAATATAGGATCATCATCTACGATACAAGCCAGTTTAATTTTTTTCATTTAATTTTATTATAAATGTTGTCCCTTTTCCTACTTTGCTCTGTACGTTTATTGAACCTCCCATAACTTCTACTTGAGATTTAGTCATATAAAGACCTAATCCTCGTGCATCAGAATGTTCGTGAAATGTTTTGTACAGGCCAAAAATTCGATCTCCGTAGCGCTCTAAATTAATTCCCAGACCATTATCTGAAGCAGTGATAATCACATACCCATTAATACGCTCTGCAGATAGCTGCAACCAGGATTTTCGTTTGGGATCTCTATACTTAATTGAGTTTGTAATTATATTAAGTATAATACTCTCTAAGTATGCCGGTACAGCATATATTTTGAATCCTTCGTCAACACGATTTAAAATCTGAAAGTTAACTTCTACCATAAGTCCCCTAACAGAACGGATTCCATTTTCTATATATTTATATAGATCTAATTCTTCTTTATCCTGATAATTAATGTCTACAGATACCACTTCATTTAAGTGCGATATGGTTTCTGTTAACATAGACGAAGCCTGAGCAAGCATTTCAAATTGCATTTCCCGCTCTTCTTCATCTTTTTCATTTTTTAGAAACTCTATCAGCATACCTATGTTACTAGAATGCGATCTTAAATTATGCGATACTATATGTGCAAAATTTATTAAGCGTGTATTTTGATTGGTTGTAACCTCAACAAAGCGATTTATTTCATCATTTTGTTTCTTAAGTTCTGTAACATCTTGTATCTGAGCAATAATTTTTTTTGGTTTACCTTTAGAATCATAATTTAAAGAAAAATAGGCTTTAGCTAGAATAGTATTTCCATTTTTATGTAAGAAATTCTGCTCGTTTTCAATTTTACGAGAATTTTGATGAAACAGATTTTTTATTAAAAGATAGTTTTTCTGAAACTCATCAGGTCTATATAAGTCTGTGATTTTTTTCTTTAAAAATTGATTCTTGTTGTACCCAAAAATCTTTTCGCAAGCTTCGTTAACTTCTAAAATTTTAAAACTTTCGACATCTATTATAAGAAAAGCAATAGGTGTATTTTCAAATGCAAGTCTAAATTGCTCTTCACTTGTACGTAATTGATCATTTTTTACAACCCTATCTGTAATATCCTGAAACGTACCTAAAAGACGTACACATTTCCCATCTTCAAATTCTGCCTTACCTCTAGCATTTACATAGACCTCTTTACCTGTATATGTTATTAGTGTAAAATCTTCGTCCCAAGACTCCCCAAATTCAATAGCACGATTAACTACCTGGGTAAGACGTGCTCTATCTTCACCTTCTTTATAGAAATTAATACCGATATCTAAATCTAGTTTGAAGTCTTCTGGAATTTCATGAATCTTACGGGTAACTTCAGACCAATATATAGCTTTTGTTATAAGATTTAACTCCCAAAATCCTATATAGGCAACCTTGTTTGTTTGCTTTAATAATTCTTCTTTTCTGTATTCTTCAGGTCGAGTACTTAAAATGCGTTGCGCTAACACTAAGACTTCACCCTCGGTTTCAAATTTGCCAAACTTATATTTATAGCGCACTTGCTTTACAGGCACATCAACTATAAAATGAGTGCTGCCATTAATAAGCGCCTCTTGTATAGCCTTTGCAAATTTTTCTAAAAGGTTTGGTTGAGTATTGCATGGATTTTCTAATTCTCGACTAACCTCCTTTTTCCACTCGTAAGAAGCTGATAATAATATACCTTCTCTATCAAAAACAGCTAATGCGCCCGGCAATACATTAATAGTTTTAAGTGCAGGGGAAGTGTATTTCATTTTATTATTGTTTGTATTCAAATCAATCTAATATATTTTTCAACTCCTGAGCGTTTGAAATCTCGGTTTTATTATATTTTAAAGTCCAGCCTAAAGTATTAACTGCTACATATATATTAGAAAGTTCTGCTATTAGTCGATTTTCTGCATTCTCTCGTAAATCTGAAGCTTCAATCTTCTTTTTCAAACTTACCATAACACGTTTTTTAATAGTATTGTAATCTGAAGCTCCAAACTGATTGAGGTAATCCTGAGTAACATCATAATACTCAATGTCAGGGTTAATATTAATTTCAGCCTTTGGGATATGTGTAATCGTGATTGTTTTATTAGCAATATCTACATCTGTTTCTAAAGCTCTTAAATCATATGCAATAGTAACCTTTGCATTCACCACTACTAAAGCTTTTTTATTAGCAGTTAGTATATCTAGATACATTTTTTTTGAATCTTTATACGTAAAGACCTGAGCGAATGATCCTTCTGTAACTATGAGTTTGCCTACATTTTTAATTTCTTTCTCAATTAATTGGGTAGCTTGTGACAATTCAGCACGTTGATCGCTTTTATCCTTAAAATAGAGATAGGTAAAAATCCCTAAAATAATAATGGAAATGAGAATAAGTATTCTGCGCATACAGCCAATGCTAGTGGAGATAAATTATTTTTTAAATGTACCCACAAAAAAAAAGATAAAAAAACTTGAAACCGTTTTTAAAGAAAATTAACGTTGTTATATGATATTATTATTTTTAGCCTTTTGAACTGCCTCAAGTTTACTGTGTACCTGAAGTTTTTTATAAATATTCTCAATATGCTTTCTAACGGTACTTGGAGATAAAAACAAATTTTCGGCAATAGCGGTATAATTCAACCCTTTGCTGAGTTGTTCCAGGACTTCTATTTCCCGGTCTGACAACGAGATATCCTCTCTGTCTTCAAAACTTTTAAGAGATTCAGGATTGCGAAGTAATTTTAAAGTGCGCATCGCAATTGAAGGGCTCATTGCTGCACCACCCGCAAGTGTTTCAAGAATACCCTTATGCAGGTTATCGGGACTGGTTTCTTTTAAAAGATAACCGTCTGCACCAGCTTTAATTGCATTAAAAATATGCTCGTCGTTATCAAAAACGGTGAGCATAATAATTTTTATTTGAGGGTATTTCTGTTTTACTAAGATTGTTGCTTCGATACCATTAAGAATAGGCATCTCAATATCCATCAAAATAAGATGAATGCCATTATTTGCTTCCAGATTATGAAGAAGGTCTTTCCCATTTTCTGCAATAAATTTTAATTTAAATTCTTTAAAAAAAGACAGTTTTTCAGCAACTGCTTTTGCTAAAAAAAATTTATCGTCAACGATTGCAATTTTTACATCCATAAACTAATGGGAAATAAAAAAACTGGTGAAGAACCTTAATACTTCCCCAGGTCATAGCACTTTTAAAAGCATACTTTAACTTGCTAAATCTTCCTAAATTTAATGGTAAGATTTATCTTTTAAAATAGGGTATTCCCCCTATTCCGCATTCACTAAATCTCAAAATTATAACCACTTTCTAAAAGCTCCTGATATTTTTCTGAATCAAAACGGTATAAGTACGCACCACGCTTTGAACTCGTTTTATCTTTTTCGTCAAGCTTCACCAAAACTTTAAGCGATAATACTTTTTTTCTAAAATTACGGGGATCTAATTCCCGCTGATAAATCGCCTCATATAACTTTTGCATCTGCGGAATCGTAAATTTTTCAGGAAGTAACTCAAATCCTATAGGCTGATAACGTGACTTACGGCGTAACATATCTAAAGCATCTGCTACCATTTGATCGTGATCTAAAGCTAAAGGCGGAAGGTCTTTTAATGTGTACCAGAAAGCACCGTGCTCTTCTACTAACTGTTTATCGTAATCATCTATACGTATGAGCGCATAATGCGCAACAGACAAACAGCGATAACCGGGATCACGATCTGCTTTTCCGTAGGTTTTAGATTGTTCTAAAAATAACTGATTAAGACCTGTGATCTCTTTTAAAACGCGTCTTGCTGCCTCATCTACATCTTCTCCCAGCTTAACAAAACTCCCTATCAATGACCATATACCCGAGTTAGGCTCAACTCTTCTCTTAAAAACAAGCAATTTAAGATCGCCATCATCAAAGCCAAATATTATGCAATCTGTCGCTACATAAATTTTGTCATTTTGAGCATAAAAATCTTTGTGTCCTAAATGCATGTCACTAGCAGAACTTGGGGTCATATGTTTAATTTTAAGTGTTTAAAATACGTTTTTTTTTATATAACACCTAATTTGTATCAAATGAGTATAACTAACTTTTAGTTTGACATTTAAATTCTCACTCTGTTGCTATTCAGTAAAATTTAGTTGAAAGTCTTACTAAAGTACCCTGATTAATCTTGCTTGTAATAACTATGTCTGCGCCTATATCTAAGGCTCTTTTTTTCATATTAAGAAGCCCATTACCCGGCTCATAATTTTTTAAATCAAAACCACTCCCATCATCATAAATTTTAATTTCTAAGTGGTTATTGTTTTTATCAACTTCAATATTAATGGTAGCAGCATCTGCATATTTTAGAGAATTGTTTACAGCCTCCTGAATGATGCGATAAATATTTATGCCTTCTATAGAAGTAAAACTATAATCGCCGGGTAAGTCTGTCGAATTCTCAAATTTAAATAAGATGGTATCACGACTTGCCTGTGCCCGTTCTATAAAATTTGCAATACGTATTTGTAGCTCCTCTAATGAAATAGTTTCTTTATTCATTGCCCAGATCGTATCCCGAAGTTCGTTGATTGTTATTGATGCAAATTCACTTATCTGTGTAAGTTTTTCGGTTATTTTTTGATCTTTACTTTTTAAAGCATACTTCAAATTATCTATACTTAAAATGATAAATGTAATTTGAGATCCTATGTTGTCGTGTAAATCCCGGGAAATACGTAAACGCTGTTCTTCTAAACGATTTTGCGTTTCAATTTTAGCTAATGCAATCTCGAGTTCTTTTTCTTTTTGAAGCTGACTATTTTTAAGTTTATGCCGGTTATAAATTAAATAACTTAAAAGTCCCAAAATCAAAATTAACCCCAGACTCCCATATAAATAGCTGTTTTTTTGACGTACTTCTAAATCCTTTTCAGCCAGTTGGGCACGTTGCTGCAAGATTTGATTTTCTTTCTGTTCGGTTTCATATTCTAATTCAAGTGCTGCTATCGCTTTACTTGTTTCTAAACCATTAATGCTGTCTTTAAATGCTGAGAACTTTTCAAAATAAAATAAGGCAGAGTCAGTTTGCTTTAAGTTTTTAAATGCTTTAGAAAGTTGCTCGTACGTATATTGCATTAAAAACCTATAGTCCTCTTTACGTGCTATTGGTAAGGATTGCTTAAAGAAAGGTATGGCCTGTTGTGGTTTATTTTCTGCCATAAAAACCTCACCTATCTGGGTGTAATTCTCTGCTATACCCTTATGATCTCCTATCTCTTCCCGTATAGCCATTGCTTTATAAAAATACTCTCTAGATAAATCGTATTTACCTTGTTGCCCATAAACTCCGGCAAGATTGCTGTAACTATACGGGAAACCATCTTTATAATCACGTTCTTTAACGATAGCTAATCCTTTTTTATAGAAATAAAGGGCACTATCTAATTGACCCTGCATTTCTTTAAGTACCCCGTAATTATTATATGTTCGATCTAAAACCTCTTTATAATTGCCTATTTCGGCCATTTTTATGCCCTTATTCATATAGTATTGAGCCTTAATCATATCATCACGCTTCATTCCGTAGCCCATCTCCCCATACAGATTTGCTGCTTGAGGTTTAAGATTATTTTCTTCAAAAATACGAATGGCTTTAAGGTTGTAAGCGACACGTTTAGCACCGTTAGATTCATAACCATATAGGGTAGCCATGTTTTTATAGGCTTCTCCCATTCCTTTTTTGTAATTAATTTTCTGAGCAGCATTTAAATTTTGCTCAAAAATAATCAGCAAAGTATCGGTATTTAAAGAACTGTTTTGAACAAGAATGGCATTGATTGAATCAATAACTTTAATGTCTTGTGCCGAAAAACGAAAGGTTAGAATGAAAATGCAGAATGCAAGAAGGTATTTTTTTCTCATAAAAACAGATTACAAATGATTTAAAATCTAAATATATAGAAATCGTAAATTCATTGATATACAATTAAATATAAGTAAATTTTAAAGCGAAATTTCGTTTTGAAGAATTAGCGATTCTTTTAAATTATAGCGAAGAAAGTCGTAATTGGTTAACCCCTCTTTTCGAATCTCTCGTTGTGATTTGTTCAGCTCAAGTCTTGCATTCAGCAATTTCATTTTACTGCAGTATACTGCCGTTCTTTTTTGTTTAGAAAATTGAAAATACAGCAGCACTAATGCTATAGCCATTACATAAATAATATAAAAAACCACTTTCATATAAGCGCTTTTAGTTACGGTGTTATTGTAAAAATGAGTATTCTACCTAAACACTAAATTGCCCGAATTTTAAATTAAAGGGCTCTAAAATAAATAAATTTAAAATTGAGGATTTCTTAAATGAATTGAGAGCTCTTCGTTAATTGAAATAAAAAAACTGCCCAACTTTAGATCAGGCAGTTATTGTAAGTAAGTATTTAGAATGGTTAATCAAAAAATTCTTTCAACTCCTCATTTAAAAAAGCACTGGCAGATTTGTAAAGTCCGTCAGCCAGTTTAACCCCATCGGTTTCGGCAAATTTTGCATTAGTACTTATGGTGCTGTAGGTGTTTTTTACAACAAATAAATCTCCAATATTAGTATAGGTGATCGAAGCACCCTTATCGTAGGCACTTGACTTGGTATCATCTATAACTCCTGAAATGTAAACCGGTTTCTTTAAATAACCTTTAGACTGAATTTTTTTCAATCCTGCCCCCTGGTAGAATTCTATAGTATTGGGTATGGTATACACTTCTTCCTGTCCTTTCATACGCAGTCCTTTTGTTTTGGGAGCCTGTACTGTATGCGTTCCCAGCATAAGATTTGTTTTAACCTGTGCATTTGCGCCAGATAAACTCTTAAGCCAGTTAGAACCGGCTTCACTAAAATTAAGTGCCAATTTTACTTCAATTACTAAGGCATCGTCAAGATCTTTTGAGAGTTGGTTAGGTCCTGAAACAGCTTTACCCACCATTTTTAAGTTACCCATAATTCCTGCTTTATTACTCGATTTACCTTCGGCTTCACGCTTACTTACCATAAAACTTGCTCCACTTGGTAAAATCTCAAGATAACCAGGGTTGGCACTTTCCCGAATGTTAGGACCTTGCATACGCTCGGCATTTTTATAATAATCTGTTTTTGCTGCAGTTTCCACATCTATTAATGTGTAACCCTTAGCTTTAAGATCTGCTACAAATTCGGTGTACAGTTTATCAACCTGAGCCTGTAATAATTGAGCATCAATACCTTTAAGTCCTAACGCGGCTTGTGCAGTTGCCTCACCTCTTCCAATACCTCTAAATTCCTTTTCCTTTTTATAATCAACATCTTCACGGTAGACTTCTACCATTACCTGAAAATCAGATATGTAAACATTTTTAGACATTTTATCACTAGGCTTCTGTCCCCAATGATCAAGTTTTACATTCAATTCACTTACTTGTTGGGCAGTTAAACTGTTATAACATACTAGCAGACAGAATACTGCTAAAAAATAATTTGTTTTCATAATTAAAAGATTAAAGTTTTTACATCTCAAAAGTGACTGATTTTCAAGCAGTAATCAATACGGCATTTGCCCTATATTTCTTAACCTCTAGTTTAAAATTGACTGTTATTTCTTTAGAATCCCTAAATAATAAAGCCGAAAGAAGAATTTCTTCAACTTCCGGCTTCGCGTAAAAACCTCAACTTTCGAGATTTTTTTATTCTTATTATTTTCTGATAATCATGTTGAATTCCCCATCACTAACCTCTATTTTTTTAGAAGTATCACTAAGAAGATATCCGGTAAATTTGAAAGTTCCCTTTACACGTTCACCTTCCTCATATTCTGAAATTTTAATTTCCCCGCTAGTTGTCACGCCACCAGCTGTAGAATAAATCTGCACACTATTAAAGTCTGATTTATTTGAAAGAAAAGAATACGTACCCGAACTCATCGCATTGAGATTGTAACTACCTACACCTTCAAAACCTATAATTGTAATTTGAATATTTTCAGAATCTATTGAACCTCCAGAAATTGTAATAACCTCAAAACCCGCAGAAGTATTTACTTCTGCAAGTGTCGCCTCAGGAAATGAGGTATATGATTTACCTGCTACAGTTGCGGTGAGTTTACCATCTACAGCATTGCTACCACCACCATCGTCATCATTGGAACATGAAATTAGAAGTAGACTTAAAATAAACGCTAAAAAGAATTTTACAGTTGATCTCATGATTTGTTTTTTAGATATAAGACAAATGTCTCGTAAACTAAAACACAAAACCATTAGGCATTTGCCCTATTTAAAACTGAATATGAGGTATTTGAATTTTAAGAGCAGTTATTTTATCGTCAAGTTTTCTAAGGAATTTCTTATGTTGTGCCGAAGAAGGATTGAATGGACGATGTCTCAAGCCTCGCTGGATTTCTTCAACCTGAAGCATTTTTTTTTGTGTTTCCGAAGCAAAATAAACAAAAGAAAAGCGCTCCCAGATATAATCTACAGCGAGTTCATTAGGATGTATTAAATCACGATCATAAAATCTGTAATCACGCAATTCGTCCATCATTATCTCGTAAGACGGAAAATATTGAACCTTGCTATTACTAGTAATTACAGCATGTACTGCCGTGATTAAATGAGCTTTACTTCGCTGATTTTCTACAAAACCATCTTTAAGATGGCGTACAGGCGATATTGTAAATATGACCGAAGCTTCTGGATTTATTGCCTCTACAGCTTTTACAATACGGTTTAATGCATGCTCGACCTCGACAACACTAGCTAACTCTTTTGTGAATTTATTTTGGGGGATTTTATGGCAATTTGCCACAATCTTATTGTGTGAAATATGTCTATAACCCCAGGCAGTTCCTAAAGTTATAATTACGTGAGAAGCTTTTTTTATTTTATGCTGAAAGTCTTCTAATGCCGTATTTAGATTGAGTACGACAGTAGAATCTGTTGAAGCATTTAGATTAGAATGTGCATCTAAAGAGACATAATAATCCTCTACTAATTCTACATCTAAGACGGTAAATTGCTCTTGAGAAACAGCGCGTTCAAAAAGACGTGCGATTGCTTCGGGGTGAAACAAAATACCAAAGGGGTTAGTAAGCGACTTAAATTTAAAGTCGGTTAACTTAGCTCCTATATGTTCAACAAAACAACTCCCTACTAAAAGCAAATCTGAGTCATAGTCTATAGGACGATCAGATTGCTTTAGCGGTATAGTTGTTTGTAATTTCAATACGTTGTTTTAAATGATGTATGATTTTACAGCACTCAAAGCAGCATCAATACCTTCGGGATTTTTACCTCCGGCTGTTGCAAAAAATGGCTGGCCGCCGCCTCCTCCTTGTATGTGCTTACCTAATTCACGTACAATAGTACCTGCGTTTAAATTTTTTGCTTTGGCTAATTCTTTATCAATATAACAACTTAGTAAAGCCTTACCTCCCTGTCGAGAAGCTAGCAGGAGAAAGAGATTATCTATCTCACCACCTAACTGAAATGAAAGGTCTTTAATTCCGTTTGCGTCAAGATCTACCTCTCGTGCCAGAAAATTAATTCCGTTTAATGCTTCTAATTCTGTTTTAAGCTCGCCTTTAAGACCCTTAGCCTTTTCAGCTAATAAAGATTCGAGTTGCTTTTTAAGTTCGTTATTTTCTTCTTGTAAACTTTCAATAGCTTTTGCAGGTTCTTTAGTATTGTTCAAGAGATCTCTTACCGCCTCAAGTTGCTCATCTTGCTCTTCAAAATACTGCATTACCGCATCACCGGTAATGGCCTCTATACGGCGTATCCCAGATGCTACAGCACCTTCTGACTTCACTTTAAAATACCAGATGTCTGCGGTATTTGCAACGTGCGTTCCTCCGCACAACTCCATAGACTTACCAAAACGAATAGCACGTACAGCATCCCCGTATTTCTCACCAAAAAGTGCAATTGCACCTTCTGCAATTGCCTGATCGTAAGGGATAGCGCGTTGCTCTTCTAAAGCTAATTGTTCTTGAATACGCGCATTTACAAATTGCTCTACCTGTTTCAATTCGTCTGCAGTTACTTTAGCGAAATGCGAAAAGTCAAAACGCAAATACCCACTGTGTACCATAGATCCCTTTTGCTCCACATGAGTACCTAAAATAGATCGCAATGCCTGATGCAATAAATGGGTCGCCGTATGGTTAGCAGCAGATCTGCTGCGCTGTTTCTCATCAACAACAGCCGTAAAGGTATTCTCAAGATCTTTAGGAAGGTTCTTAGCAATGTGTATAATGAGGTTGTTTTCTTTCTTTGTATCGGTAATATAAACTACATCACCGTTAGGAGCTTCTAAATATCCTTTATCACCTACTTGCCCACCACCTTCAGGATAGAAAGGGGTTAGATTAAAAACAAGTTGGTATTGATCACCTTCTTTGACGGTATTTATTTTACGGTAGCGGGTAATTTTTACCGGAGTTTTTAGCGTGTCATAACCCACAAACTCTTCTTCTGCATCATCGCTTATGACAGTCCAATCGCCAGCTTCAATTTTTCCGGCAGCACGAGAGCGGTCTTTTTGTTTTTGCAATTCCGCTTGAAAGCCTTTCTCATCTAGACTGAAACCTTTCTCACTTAAAATAAGTGCTGTTAAGTCTATAGGAAAACCATAGGTATCATATAATTCAAAAGCTTTTGCTCCAGATACTTCCTTACCTGTAGTCTCTGCCAGTATCGAATCTAATAAAATTAACCCCTGATCTAAAGTGCGTAAGAAACTTTGTTCTTCTTCCTTAATAACATTGTAAATTAAATTCTGTTGCTTTTTAAGCTCGGGAAAAGCTTTGCCCATCTCATCAGAAAGAACATTTACCAGTTTGTAAATAAAGGGTTCTTTAGTATCTAAAAAGGTAAAACCATAACGTATTGCACGACGCAGTATACGGCGTATTACATAACCGGCACCAGTATTACTTGGCAGTTGCCCATCTGCGATAGAAAAAGCCACAGCGCGTACGTGATCTGCAATTACTCGTATTGCAATATCAGTTTCTTCTGTAACTGCATACTTAGAATTAGTAATAGTTTCTATCTCTCGAATTAAGGGTGTAAAAACATCGGTATCGTAGTTTGATTTTTTGTCTTGCAACGCCATGCACAAGCGCTCAAATCCCATCCCGGTGTCAATATGTCTTGCTGGAAGATTTTCTAAACTTCCGTTAGCTTTACGATTGTATTGTATAAAAACTAAATTCCATACTTCAACAACTTGTGGGTGATCTGCATTTACAAGTGAAGCTCCAGGTACTTTTGCCTTTTCCTCCTCGGTACGTAAATCAACATGAATTTCTGAACACGGCCCACAAGGTCCCTGATCGCCCATTTCCCAAAAGTTGTCCTTTTTGTTTCCATTAAGGATACGGTCTTTGGCAACGTGCTTACTCCACAAATCATAAGCCTCAGTATCACGCTCCAGATTTTCACTGCTGTCACCTTCAAAAATGGTAACATACAATTTGTCTTTATCTATCTTATAAACTTCAGTAAGAAGCTCCCAGGCCCAGTTTATAGCTTCGGGTTTAAAATAATCTCCAAAACTCCAGTTGCCCAGCATTTCAAACATCGTATGGTGATAGGTATCTTTACCTACCTCTTCCAGATCGTTATGTTTTCCGCTTACGCGCAGACATTTTTGCGTATCTGTCACCCGCGTATTTTTTGGGGTACTGTTACCAAGAAAAAATTCCTTAAATTGGTTCATTCCTGCGTTTGTAAACATCAACGTAGGATCATTTTTAATAACCATTGGCGCAGAGGCTACAATGGAATGATTTTTGGATTTAAAAAATTCTAGAAATTTATCGCGGATTTCTTGAGATTTCATGTGCAGATTTTAATAGCGTTTAGTTAAACTAAAAGTGACACTAAACTATTTTTTATATTTGTTCGTTTTCCCCTTGATAAAAGCGGATTTTGAGCCGAAAATTTTAACGCAAAAATAGAATAAATTAGCTAATGTCTAAGGTTAAATATTATTACGACAGAGATACCCTTTCTTACAAAAAGATTGAAAAGAAAAAAGGCCGCAAACTAGGTTATGTTCTACTATCTATTGGCGCTTCTTTCTTAGCCGGTTTTATCTTACTTCTTATTTACCTCAATATTCCAGATCTCGAAACACCCCACGAAAAAGCATTACAACGCGAATTGCAAAATATGAAAATGCAATATGGCGTACTCAATAAAAAATTAGATCAGGTTCAAACGGTTTTAGGTGAGATAGAAGAACGAGATAACAATATTTATCGCCTATATTTTGAGGCAAACCCTATACCCGATGAGCAACGTAAAGCCGGTTTTGGTGGGGTAAACAGATACAAAGATTTAGAAGGTTATGATAATTCTAAAAAAATCATAGAGACCAGTAAGCGTCTTGATATTTTAACTAAACAACTCGTAGTACAAAGCAAATCTCTAGATGAAATTGCTGTTTTAGCGGAAGAAAAAGAAAAACTTCTCGCTGCGATACCAGCAATACAACCAGTTGCTAATAAAGATTTAACACGCATTGCCTCGGGTTATGGTTTAAGATCTGACCCATTTACTAAAGAACGTAAGATGCATTGGGGTATGGACTTTACTGCTCCGCGTGGTACGCCTATTTATGCTACAGGAGATGGTGTGATAGATCGTGCAGATAATAATGCTACTGGTTATGGTAATCATATACGTATTAACCACGGTTATGGTTATGAAAGTTTATATGCCCACCTTTACAAATACAATGTAAAACCAGGACAAAAGGTTAAGCGTGGAGATTTAATAGGTTTTGTAGGAAGCACAGGACGTTCTGAGGGACCTCACGTGCACTATGAGATTTTTAAAGACGGTGAACGTATAAACCCAATTAATTTTTACTACGGAAACCTTTCGCCAGAAGAGTTTGATGTAATTTTACAAAAAGCACAACTCGAAAACCAATCCTTGGATTAATGCATATTCAACTGCCCGAAAAACTATATTACAGCATAGGCGAAGTAGCTGATGCCTTTGATGTAAACACATCACTTATACGCTTTTGGGAAAAAGAATTTGATGTCTTAAAACCAAAAAAGAATGCCAAGGGCAACCGTAAATTCACTCCAACAGATATAAAAAATCTGGAGCTAATTTATCACCTGGTAAAAGAGCGAGGCTTCACCTTAGAAGGGGCTAAAACACATTTAAAAGAAAATAAACAACAAACATTAAACAAATTTGATCTTATTAGAAAGCTAGAAAACATAAAAGCTCAGCTTCAAGAATTAAAAGATCAACTCTAATCAATCTAACATGAAAAAAGGAATTATCGCAATTGTCGTAGTAGTACTACTTGGAATCATTGCTTACTCATTTTTTAAAGGTTTTTACAATACCGCTATAACATTAAAAGAAGATGCCGTTGCACAATGGGGTAATGTTGAGAGCTCGTACCAGCGTAGATCTGATCTTATTCCTAATATTGTGAACACAGCAAAAGGTTATGCAGAATTTGAGCAAAAAACCCTAACCGATGTTATCGAGGCACGCTCAAAAGCTACAGGTGTTACTATAGATCCTACAAATATTTCTCCAGAGCAACTGGCGCAATTTCAACAGGCACAAAGTGGTGTTAGCTCAGCATTATCTAGGCTTTTAGTTACGGTAGAACGCTACCCAGATTTAAAAGCAAATGAAAACTTTAAAGAACTTATTAACGAGCTAGAGCGTACAGAAAATCGTATAAATGTAGAGCGTAACCGTTATAATGAGGCAATTGCTCCATATAACAAACACATTAAAACATTCCCAAATAATGTGATAAATAATTTCATTGGTAACTTTGAAGAGATGGGTTATTTTAAAGCAGATGAAGGTGCACAAAATGCTCCTGAAGTAAATTTTGACTTCAACGATAAAGAAGCAGCATAATGGCATCTTTAGTTGAAGAATTTTTAACTGCGGAAGAAGAACAGGAAATCGTTGAAGCGATACGACAAGCAGAGCTGAAGACTTCTGGCGAGATACGCGTTCACTTAGAACGTACCTGTGCGCATGAAGCTTTAGATAGAGCTAAGGTACTTTTTCATCAATTAAAGATGGATAATACTAAAGCCGAAAATGGCGTTCTTATTTATGTTGCAGTTGATGCAAAGAAATTTGCTATTTGTGGGGACCGTGGCATCAACAAAGTAGTTCCTGCAGATTTTTGGCAAAGTACAAAAGATCTTATGCAAGCTGAATTTAAAAATGCTCACTTTAAAACCGGCCTTGTAAAAGGCATAGAATCTGCCGGAGAGCAACTCGCGCATTTCTTCCCCTGGGATGATGATGACGTTAATGAACTCTCTGACGAAATATCGACCTCTTGATTTATTTACCTCGATTATATACCATTCGCCATTTATTAATTCTGGCATTGCTTTTTTGTCTTTCGGCAAAAGGCTTTGCTCAATATGATATCCCTGAAAAACCTTCAAAGCAGACCAGTGTTTACGATTATGCAAACCTGCTCAACGCTGGTCAAAAAGCTGCTCTAGAAAATAAGCTTGTCAAATACAGTGATACCACCTCAACACAAATTGTTGTCGTTGTAATCCCTAGTACAAAAGGGGAAGACATTAGTATGCTGGGAGCAAAATGGGGTCAAAAATGGGGAATAGGCCAGGCAGATAAAGACAATGGTATTCTTATTACCTTAGCTACTCAAGATCGTAAAGTAGACATCAATACCGGGTATGGTATAGAAACTATTATTACAGATAGAATGGCAGAACAAGTCGTAAACCGGGTAATGATTCCGCAGTTTAGAAATGGAGATTTTTATGCAGGTTTAGACCAGGCTGCAGATGCTATTTTTCAAATGCTACAGGGCGAATATGAAGGTACACGACAGCAGGATAATTCTAAACCGGTGAGCTTACTGCCCATAATTATAATCTTCCTCGTAATTGTCTTTATTTTGAGCCGTTCACGCGGCGGCGGCGGTAAAAATGGCGGTAGTCGCAGTGGTGCCGGCAGTTTGCTCGATGTAATTATACTTAGCAGTATGGGTCGTGGTGGCCTGGGTGGCGGTGGCTTTGGTGGAGGTTCATCTGGAGGTGGCTTTGGCGGTGGCGGTTTTGGAGGCGGCTTCGGCGGTGGTGGCTTTGGAGGCGGTGGCGCTTCTGGAGGCTGGTAGATACTTTATCTAACTCGCAAGACTCAACATTTAAAAACGCATTTCTTGAATTCTTTTATAGACCTTATTCATCAAGTCACACAGTTCGGAACTAAAACTGTGATCCTAGATAACAAACACAAAACACTTAAAAAAGCACTTGCAGACGTTTATGCGCTTTATATAAATCTCGAATCAAGTTTTGATCAACAGGTGTACAACGATGTAAAACGTTTAAACTATGGTATTGTTTACGCTCAGGTAAAATTGAATTTCCCAGATTTAGGATTCTATTCAAATTTAGATGGAATATTAGATCATAATAATAAGCTTCAAATCGAAAAAGGTGATGCCTTAGACGACCTTACAGACCTTATCTTAGATTTAAGCGAAGTGGCCTGGCGTTTAGAGAATACTAGTTTAAATGACGGTCTCTGGTATTTTAATACATTGATGCGTGTTCACTCAGAACAACATCTATTAAATCTTCTTCAGTATTTAAAAGCCTTAGAAGCTTAAAACTATTTTAAATACAAAACGACTCTTAGGTATAGAGTCGTTTTGATCTAACTATCAAAACCTGTTGTGTAACCAAAACAGGTCTTGATGTATGTTTTTATATCTATTTTACTTTTTGATACAGTTTTAAATCACGTGTATTTTTCTGAACGGTTACAGCAGCAAACATACTTAAGGTAAAAGCCATACCATAAAACCCTTTTTCACTAAGCGTAAGATCTGCATTCCACAGCCCTACTATTAATAATAAGATTGAAGCAATTGTCGTAAACCAGCTTATACTATAATAAATATCCGTCACTTCTATTCCCTCCTGTCTGTCCCGCACACTCTTCTGTACAGATATTACCGAGAATAACCCAAATAGTAAAATCGTAAAATAGTACCCTTTCTCGTTGAGTAACATAGAGGCATTCCATAAACCGATGCAGAACGCAGTCATACCTATAAACAGAGCTGACCAGGCAGCAGATACAAATGCAGATGTAGGTTTACTGTTTAATACGCTGTGCTGCTTAATATTTTCAGAATTCAACGTGTTTTTCTCATTTTCAAATGTAGATTCCATACTAGTTGTTTTGATAATTAGATGACAAAGATGCCATGACAAAAAATAAATTGAAACTTCATTTTTTTTAAATACTTACTATTTAATTTATATTAATCTATATTTATCCCATAGTTTTATTGACTTTATCTTATCAATAACTTACGATTAAATGTCTGCTCTATTTCAATTAATAAATACTTTTACTGCTGAAGAGCAACATCAGGTTATACAGTTTTTGAAAAATAAAAACAGGCGAGGCGACACAAAAAACATTGAACTGTTTAAAAAAGTCTGTAAAGGTGAAACTCTAAATCTTCACGAGTCACTCTATAAAAAACCCAACCGAAATGCATACCACGCATTAAATAAACGCTTACTCGATAGCCTTCTAGATTTTATAGCTTCTAAAAGTTTTTCTGAAGAATCTGGCGAAGAGATGTTGACATTAAAACTCATTTTAGCAAGTAGGATTCTCTTTGAACAAAAGCTTAATAAACTAGGCTGGAAAACCATTTGCAAAGCAGAAGCACTTGCCGTTAATTATGAATTATATACCGCATTACATGAGATTTATGATACGCAGCTGCAATATGTACATCTAATTGAGCATATTAATTTTGAAGATGTTTTAGTTAAAAGCAGTAAAAATTTAGAACATCTTAATTCTGCTTTTAAATTACAACAAGCCTATGCATCATTAAAAAACCAATTGCAAAACACTACACCAAACGCATTAAACATTTTAGAAGATACCTTTAAGCGCTTTGACATTATGCCTAATGAGGAATTCACCTATAAATCTTTGTTTCAGTTTATGGATTTATTGAGTGACACGGCAGAATTAGAGAGCGATTATTACCACATAGCCCCATTAATGGAAGAGGCTTTTATGTTTATAAAACAAAAAAACACTTCAGAAAAACACAGCTATTATCATTTGCAGATTTTATATCTAATGGCTTCAAATGCATTTAGAAATAAAAAATTCAAAAAATCAATTGCTTATCTTGAGGAGTTAAATACACAACTCACAGATAAGTATCGCAATCAATTTTACATTTCGGCTCTAGTGCTTAGATCGCTCGCATTAAACTATCTGGGACATTTTAATCAGGCTATTTTACTTTGTGAAAACGTAAAAGATAAGTCTCCCAGAGTGCAATTGCTTTTAATGACACTGTATTTTCATCAAAACAGGTTTAAAGACGCTTATACAACTTATAAAAAGCTGAATCATAGTGATCAGTTTTATGAGAAACAGCTGGGTCTTCTTTGGGTTGTTAAGAAAGAAATCATTGCGCTGCTTTTATTAATTGAGTTAGATAAACTTGATCTTGTACTACAGAAACAAAAATCTTTACATAAACGATTCTTTAGCAAACTCCTTGCTTTAGGAGAAGAACGAGCGATGCACTTTATTAAACTTGCAGGTAAGTACTATGATAATCCGCAGATTGTAACAACTGTATCTTTTTTAGAACAGGTTGAAGGGTCTTTTAAATGGGTAGGTAATGACCGTGAAGATCTATTTGCCATGAGCTTTTATGCCTGGCTTAAGTCTAAAATGTACAAACGCAATCTTTACGTGGTTACTCTTGAACTCGTTAATCAAACCAATTATTCTCTCTTACCTCACCTTTCTTACCCAGTGTATTAAACTTATAGCTATAACTCAACATAAAATACTGCTGTAAAACGGTGCTTTGTACATCTTCTACATACGACTCTGTAGCATTACGACGCGAGTTAGTATTCTGGTCAAGCAGGTCATATACTTTAAAGGTAATTAACGATTTATCTTTCATAAAAGAATATGCAAGAGAAGTATTCCAAAAAATAGCGTCTTGCTGAAAATCTGCACCTACATTAGGGTTATAAACATATCTGATGTCGTTTTCCCAGGTGAGCCATTTTGGAAAATAGGTAGTGGTACGTATGCGCATGTTATGTTGTGTAAAATTTCGGCCTTCGAAGAAATCTCTATTAAACGAAGTTTCAGTAAAACTAACTCTGTACTCCGGTCGAATCTCAAAGAGATCTTTCCACGTAAATCGAAGTCCTAAAGCTGGTGTATAACTCTTAGTCAAACTTGCATATTGATCTGCATTAAAGAAATTTACAAACCTATTTAAATTTCCGTAGGTGCTTAATTCTACTTTAAGTGTGCGTAAACTATCTAACTTAAAATCTTTATTATAGCTTAAACTCGCGTATGCATTATAGGTACCATCTACATTTGTAAAGGTGGTATTTCTTACAAAATTGTCATCTACCTGCGTTTGATTAACAACTTGATTATTAGTGACATTTACACTAAAATAACTATAGTAACCGGTTCGCGAAGCCCAGTCATAGTTATTTAAGCCTAAGTTAAATGAATGCCTGTTTGTGGGATCAAGGTTAGGATTACCCTGTACTGTATTCAATGGATCTGAAACATCTACATATGGCGACAATTGTCGCACGTCTGGAGCATCGTTATTAAGACGATAACTCGTCCATAAACTCATTTTTTTATTAAACCTATATCTCAAATTCGCATTTGCCTCAACCGCATCAAAATCATTCTCAAAATCAATATCCCGCACCCGGTCACCATTCTCATCTGTAAGACGATCTTCACCGGTAAGCTTTCGCATAACATAGCCTGCACTTAACCCTGCATTTAATTTCTCTCCATTATAATTAAATCCTAGCTCTGGTCGTTGATAGGTATTCTCACTTTTAAAATCGGTACTTTGAGGTAATATGATTTCGTTATACAATTGGTCTGTTGCGTCAAAACCATAAACGAGCTGCGTATTTGTTCTGCGTTCTGCATTATACTCGTATTTAGTCTCTACAAAAAGCTTTTTAGCAATAATAGGTAAGCGCCACGATACACTTGAATTAAATTTTTTAACCAGATCGTTTCCGTCTGTAAATTGATTTCGATCTATTTCTTGCGGGTCATTCCCAAAGACATCTGTTTGAGAATTTAAAAAATCATCCCGCTCATTATCATTACTACTCACATTTGCATTGGCTCTAATAAAACCACCTCCATTACCATATTTTTTAGTTGTGGTTAATCGTGTTTCAAATTCGCGATTGGTTCTAACACCACGGTTGTTGTATTCACTAACATTTACCTGCTCACCATCTGCATTTGTAGTAGATGATCTCCCAAAGTTGTTATTTCTTCCTTCAACATATCTCAATTTTGGTAAGATCTCAATCATAAGCGTAGAATCTATTTTAGCCTGAAAACGCATATTTGCGCTATGATTGTCTGTGCTGGTATTTGAAGAAGAAAAGGACTTTGAAAAAAAACGATTCTGAGGTAGAATATTTTCGCGTGAGCGGTTTGTTTCTTCAAAGCTATCTGCTGCCGAATAGAAGTAATCTGCAGAGGTTTCTATCTTTTCTCCAAAGTCATTAGCGAGATTTGCTCCCGCTGTACGAGAATTAGTCACTCCCTGACCTCCTCCAAAGCTTCGACCATTAATATTAAATGACCCATTGTCGTTAAAAGCAATATAGTTAGCCCCTCCAAACATTTTCTCGATTTCTCCAAAACTAAATCCGGGGGAATTAATATTGTTTCCTCCTCCCAGAACGCTTACGCGTAAGTCATTGTCAAAATAATTAACCAGACCGGCATATTCAAAACGGTCATCTGTACCCGCACCTGCCGCAACTCGCCCAAAAATTCCCTTGTTTTTATCTTCGTCTATTGTGATATTTATCGTTTTATTGTCTGCATCTCCCTCTTCTCCCGCAAATTCTTCAGACTCAGTTTTTGTATCTACAACCTGTATTTTATTAATAATTTCTTTAGTAAGGTTACGTGTTGCTATGGTAGGATCGTCGCCAAAAAATGGCTTTCCATTTACTAAAATTTGGTTTACAGGCTTCCCATTTATACGTATTTGCCCGCTTTCATCAACTTCTGCTCCCGGTAATTCCTTTAATAAATCTTCAAGCGTAGCATCTGGTTTAGTCTTAAAGGAGGCTGCATTAAATTCTAACGTATCTTTCTTAATAATCACAGGTGGAGTTCTCGACTTAACAATAACATCTCCTAAAGATTCTACCTGAAAATCTAAGAAAACCGTTCCTAAATCCAGATTGCTACTTTTAGAAATGTCTATTTCCCGTTCATAGGACTCATAACCTACAAAAGTTACAAAGAGATTAGCCTTTTCTAGTTGTGTACGTCCTTTTAGCTCAAAACCACCATTGCGATCACTTATAGTATAAGTAATAACTGTGCTGTCTTTAATAGTTTCTAATACGACAGTTGCCGCTTCTAAAGGGGTTTTCTGCTCACCGTCTTTAAGATTTCCGGTTATTTTAAAATCTTGAGCAAATGTACAAATGGAGATAAAGCTTATTACTAAGCTCAGTAGATAGCGATTATTCATAAATGATTTTGATTGATGTACGAATTACAGCAATTAATTTATAACTATAAGATTAGTTATAGTATTTAAGATAATTTTAACATGTCGATCAGACTATTAATTAGAACTAAACCAAGGTTTTATCTTCTTCTACGGGACCCACCGGGTAAGCCGCCGCTTTTACCTCCAAAGTTACTTAGCTTATAAGTTATGCTCAACATCGCATATTGCGTTAAGATTAGACTGTTTGTATCCTGCACATAATCATCTCCCGTGATTCTCTGTGTATCTACAACCTGATCTAAAAGATCATATACTTTAAGCTTTAGTGTTGCTTTCTCATCTAAGAATTGATATCCAAGACTAGTATTCCATAATATAGATGAGTTCTGAAAACCAGGCGAAACATTGCCATTATAGTTGTAGGTGATGTCATTACCAAATATGATATTTTTTGGCCAAAAGCTTGTTGCCTCAAATCCCACTCTATGGTTTATGAACTCTTGATCACGATTAGCATTTATTGAATATTTTGTATCGTTATAAGTTAAACTATAGCTAGGATTAATATTAAAAAGCTCCTGAATCGCATACGTAAAACTAATACCGGGACTTATACGCAGTCTTTTTGAATCGAATAACGTACCGTTAGTAAAACCTACGTTCTTATCGTGATTACCCGTAAGGCTCAATCTATATCTAAATTCACGCGCTTCTTTACGCGTACTTTTAGTATAAAAAACCCTTGCCGAAGCAGACATCGCTCCGTTTACATTTGCATAGGTAGTAATACGTCTCAAATCTTCTCCTATAGTACTCACAGACACAACTTGATTTTCAGTAAAATCTAGAGAGAACGAACTAAAAATTCCACTTCCTCCACCAGAACCAAAATTGAAACTTCTAAAACCACCTCCTATATTGTGGCTGTAAACAGGTCGCAATGCCGGGTTACCTATTACAATATTTAATGGGTTTGTACGGTCTGGAACCGGTTGTAATTGTCGTATAGACGGTGTATTTGCATTTGTGCGGTAATCTATATATATACTTTTAGAACGTTGTAATTCATACCGAATACCTGTACGTATATACAGATTATTGTAGGTATTATCAAAACTTACAGGACTAAGCAGGTTGTCATTTTTTAAAATGGTATTTAAGAGACCTACATCTGCATTTATGCGCCATCCCTCGTGATCGTAATTTAGTCCTATACTGGGTGTATTTCTATAGGTTTTTACTTCAAAATTACTACTAAGTGTATCATTACGTACGGTATAATCGCCGGTAGTATCAGCCTCAAAAACATATCTCGAGTTTGTAGACGTTGATGATGATAAATTATAATTCAAATCCAGATAAAAGTCTGTTGCCAAAACTAATCGTTGCTCAATACCTAGCCCATATTGATATTCTTTTTCCTCTTCAGCAATAAACTGATCTTGTGTTTCTGTACGGGCATTTGCACCAAAAAAGTTACTTTCAGAAAAATATAAATTATCATTTTCCTGATTGTTATATTCCTGCGAAAGGTCTAATCGCAAATAGGCGCCTCTACTCCCAAAACGTTTTATAAAATCAAGATTGTTACGCACTCTTAAATTAAACACATCTTCCTGGTCTGAAGTTTCTGTGTCGTTTACTAAATCGCGGTTTCCATCAAGTGAGTTTGCATTTGATGTGCGCATAGATTTTAAGGTATTTGTATTAAAACGTGGTGAAAATGAAAGTCTGGTTAGCGTATCAAACTCTACTTCTACACGTGCATTTGCCCGATGCCTGTCATTAAATGCGTTACTATTGCTTTCAGAATTTGAGAAATAAGTCGTGTCAGGTAATATATTTTCTCGCTCTCTGCGGCTTCGGGTATCTGTATTTGTTCGGTCAAAAAAGTAATCGCCGTTAAACTCGTATTTATCAGACCACTCGTTACTGTAATTTATCCCTGCAGTTTCAGACTTTGTAATACCTCCGCTTCTATTTCCTGCTTCGACTGCCCGTGCGCCGCTGCGTCCCATCATCCCATACACATCATCAAAGTCAAACCCAGAGCTATTAATATTATTTGATCCTGCGAGAACCGTTAAACGCTCATTATCTTTAAAAATATTACCTATCCCACTCATCTCATAGCGATCATTTGTGCCTGCTCCCGCAGTTGCTCTGGCAAAATACCCCTTATTCTTATCTTCTTTGATGGTTATATTAATGGTCTTATTATCAGGATCACCCGCCTTACCGGTAAATTCTTCAGACTTCGTTTTTGTATCAACCACCTGTAATTTTTGAATGATTTCCTTCGGAAGATTTTTAGTTGCAATTTTAGGATCATCTCCAAAAAATTCTTTTCCGTTTACGAGAATACGCGAAACCGGCTTTCCATTTATCGTAATGGCTCCATCAGAATCTACTTCGGCGCCCGGAAGTTTTTTGAGTAATTCTTCAAGATTAGCATCTGGTCTGGTCTCAAAAGAGGCTGCATTAAATTCTAGCGTGTCTTTTTTTATAGTTACAGGAGCACGATTAGCAACCACGAGAACCTCATCAAGTAAGTTATCCTGAACTTCTAATTTTAAAACCTCAAGACTTAAAGTAGGCTGTATGGTTAATTTCTTGCGGTATGGTTTAAAGCCGGCGTAAGAAATAAAAAGGTTCACCTGCTTTTCTTTTGTAGTCCCTTCCAGTTTAAAGACCCCATCTTTATCTGTTATTGCATAGGTGACTAGACTACTATCACTTACTTTCTCTAGATATACTGTAGCAGATTCTAATGCAATACCTTGAGCATCTACTGTTTTCCCATCTATTAAAAAATCTTGAGCAGGAAGTGTTAATGTTAAAAAACAGAAAGTGAGAAGTAGTATTTGCTTCATAAGTCAATATATGTACTATTTACATTTATCGTTGGACTTATATAATGCGAGAAGGTTTAAAACAAAAAGCCACTTTTATTAAAAAGTGGCTTTTAAATCTATATTACTAATCTGTAGTTTTATTTTTTACGGAAATATACCGCTATAGGAACACCTTTAAAATCGAAGTGCTCACGCAACTTATTTTCTATAAAACGTTTATAGGGTTCTTTTACATATTGAGGTAAGTTACAAAAGAATGCAAACTGCGGATGCGGTGTAGGCAACTGCATACAATATTTAATCTTGATGTATTTACCCTTATTAGCCGGTGGAGGGTATGCTTCAATTAAGGGGAGCATCGTATCGTTAAGCTCACTGGTTTTAATACGTTTGCTTCGGTTCTCATAAACCTGTACAGCCGTCTCGATCGCTTTATAAACACGTTGTTTTGTAAGTGCAGAAATAAATACAATAGGCACATCAGTAAAAGGTTCCATCTGCTCCATAATAGCTTTCTCAAACTCACGGGTAGATTTATGATCTTTTTCAACTAAATCCCATTTGTTAACAAGAATCACAATACCTTTTCTATTGCGTTCTGCAAGCCAGAATATATTCTGAACCTGCCCGTCAAATCCTCTTGTTGCATCTAAAACAACCAGACATACATCACAATGTTCTATGGCACGTACAGAACGCATCACCGAGTAAAACTCAAGATCTTCTTTTACTTTAGCCTTACGACGTATTCCCGCTGTATCTACAAGATTAAATTCAAACCCAAAACGGTTATAACGCGTATCTATAGAATCGCGAGTAGTACCCGCAATATCTGTAACAATATATCTGTTCTCTCCTATAAGTGCATTAATAAAAGAAGATTTTCCCGCATTAGGTCTTCCTACAACTGCAAATCGAGGTAAAATTGTTTCTTCAACAGGCTCTTCTTCTGGTAACGCTTCTACAAGAGCATCTAATAAATCTCCTGTACCACTACCACTTATACTGGCGATGGTAAAATAATTGCCCAGACCCAGACTGTAAAATTCTACTGCGTTTTCTTCACGCATTGCATTATCTACCTTATTCACTACAAGAAACACAGGTTTATTCACCCGTCTTAAGAGCGTTGCCACGTCTTCATCCATCCCGGTAACACCTGCCTCAACGTCAACAATAAAAAGTATTGCATCTGCCTCATCAATTGCAAGTTCTACCTGCTTGTCTATCTCTGCCTCAAATACATCATCACTCCCTTTTACATAACCCCCGGTATCAATTACAGAAAACTCACGTCCGTTCCAATCTGTCTTACCATAGTGGCGATCTCGGGTTACACCGCTTACGGCGTCAACAATTGCCTCACGACGTTGAATTAATCGATTAAAAAAAGTGGACTTCCCCACATTAGGTCTCCCTACAATAGCTACAATACTCATAATGCTGTCTTAGTGCTTTTAGCGCTGCAAAATTACGACAATTAAATACATCTGTAATACTGCAAAGAATATTACGTAAAAAACATTAAATCAATGATATACCTAAGAACAAGCGCGTTTACAATTAAAGTTTACCTAAATAGTGTTAATAATGATGTTAATATGCAACTTCAAAAATCTACATGCTGTTACCTTGCGTATGTATTACCAAATAACACAGATATGTATTTACTTATGAAACGATTAATAATATGCCTTATAGTAGCTTTTAGCTTACAAAGTTGCAATTTACTTTCTGCAGCCGGGCTAAGCAGCGCTGGCCAACCTACAAAAGAAGTGCCTGCAGATTTGACTTCAACAACAGCAAATTCTGCTGTTAATGTAGATCATAGTGATTGGAATGCATTACTTAAAAAACACGTAAACGCCGCCGGTCTTGTAAACTATGAAGGATTTAAAAAAGACAAATCTAAACTTGACGCATATATTCAAAAATTAGCGGATTACAATCCAGGAAATGACTGGTCTGTACAAGAATTATTAGCGTATTATATAAACTTATACAACGCCAATACTGTAAGTCTTATTGTTGAAAATTACCCTACTAAAAGTATTAAAGATATTGATGGCGCCTGGACAAAAGCAATTGTACCTGTGGGTGATCGCAAACTTTCATTAGGTGGAATTGAAAATGGTATCCTTAGAAAAATGAACGATCCTCGTATTCATTTTGCAATTAATTGCGCTTCTATTTCTTGTCCTAAACTTTTAGATGAAGCTTATACTGCCGGAAAAATTAATGAACAATTAGATAAGGTTACTAAAGAGTTTATTAATTCTGATAAGAATGAAATTTCTGCTAAAACTGCAAAAGTTTCTTCTTTATTTGACTGGTATAAGAAAGATTTTATCACCTCAAAAACTCCTACAGTTATTGATTATATAAATCAATACAGTAACACTAAAATTAATGCAGGTACTACTGTAACGTATAAAGACTATAACTGGAATTTAAACAAGCAGTAAAAAGCTTATGATGTCCTGTAACGAAAAATCCTGCAAATTGTAGGATTTTTCATTTCATATAAGTACACATTTATAGTAGCTTTGAGACTAACTACTTCTCCTAATTTTCTACAGACTAAATTTTTATGTTAAGCATAGTTATTCCGGTTCTTAATGAATCTCATAATTTACCTATAGTATTAAATCACCTGGTGGTTTACGCTGCTGAACCTCAAAATTTAGAGGTTTTAATTGTAGATGGAGGAAGCTGTGATGATACACTTAAAGTGGCTCAGGAATTTAAAAACACAGGGGGTATAAAAACTAAAATTATAAATTCGAGTCGCGGGCGTGCTAAGCAAATGAATGCGGGTGCACAACAAGCGACCGGTAATATTTTATACTTTTTACATGCAGACTCCTTTCCGCCTAAAAATTATGACCACTATATTTTAGAAGAAGTAGCTAAAGGAAACCCTGCCGGCTGTTTTAAAATGCAATTTAACAGCAATCACTGGTGGCTAAAATTGGCAAGTTATTTTACAAAATTTAGATGGCGCGCATGTAGAGGTGGCGATCAAAGTCAGTTTATTACGCGTGGTCTTTTTGAAGAAATAGGAGGTTTTGATGAAAGCTACATTATTTATGAAGACAATATTTTAATAAACGAATTATACACCCGAGATAAATTTGTAGTTATTCAAGAACCGCTGGTTTCATCTGCGCGTCTTTATGAAAAATACGGTGTATGGTTTGTTCAATACCACTTTCTAATCATTTATATAAAAAAATGGTTGGGCGCTAATGCTGAAGAACTTCACGCATACTATCGCAAGAAATTAAAGAAATAGACCTGATTTATTTAAACATAAAAAACCCCGTAAATAAAATTTATGGGGTTTTTTGATTCTTTAATTTTTTAGTTTACTCGTCGTAGTCTCCTATCAATTCTATAAAAACACCGTCAGGATCTTTTACTAATAATAGATATCGGTCTTCTGCTAATTTAATCGGAGTTTCCCCTTCAGTTTTAATCTCTTCGTTATTAATAGCTTCCATTATAGCATTTAAGGAATGTACATTCAAGGTTAAATACTGAAGTCCCAATTGCCTTTCAATAAAGGTATTTACAGGTTCTGCTTTATTTTTTGTATTAAAAGACACGATTTTCAAATTTGGTGATTCAGGAGAATCAGAAAATTTTAGAACATCTACGTGAAAAGGAACGTTATCTGAAAGACCTAATCGTTTTGCAAACGCACTGTCAATTTCAATCACTCCGGCATCTTGTAAACCTAAAATATCTTTATAAAAATGAAGTGATTTCTCACTGTCGCTAGATATTACTGCAGCTGTTAGCGCATTTGCTTTAAAATTTGATTCTTGTGCGTAACTCATAAGATTAAATAAAGAAAGTATGGATATTAAATAGGACTTATAGTTCATAAAAAAAGGTTTTTATAAATGTACTTATAAAAACCTTCAATTAATTTATATCAACAATTATCCTCTGCTGTTCACGTAAAATGCGTGAATGACACCAGGCAACCAGCCTAATAAAGTTAGGATTACATTAATGATAAAATCTTTTCCTATACCCTTATTCATGGCTACAGCCAGTGGTGGAAGTATAATAGTAATTAAAATAGTAAGTATTGACATTGTGGTTTGTTTATTGATTAGACAAACAAGGTATTAAGAATACATTTTTAACCCACTTAAACAAATCTTAATTGGCAAGAGTTTTACATTCTAGAGTACCATTTTTTAAGCACTTCTGCTGCTGGTTTTCCCTGAGGTGTAAATCGGTTATTTTCTTCGAGTGCAGCCCGCTCGTGGTTATGAAACCATTTCCAGACAAAGCCGCCGGCAAACCAGGGTTCATCCCAGAATTCTTCAAATACAGCTTCGTATAAATTTGATTGCGCTTCGGCATTCATTTTACCTTCGTGGCGATCACTCGCCCACGGCTCTTTTCCCGCATAATCTGCACTTCGGTAACCAAATTCTGTAAACAAAATGGGTTTATTATGCTTTTTAGAAAGCGTTAGAAGTAATTGCTTATGATTTTTCCAACCTGCTTTAGCGTCACTAATTGCGGGTGTTTCTAATTCTGAAACCGGAAAGTAAGCATCTGCCCCTATATAATCGAGTTGACTCCAGAATGTAACTTTATCAACCTTATCCCAATTTTCGGCATAGGTGATTTTACCGGTATAAACTCCGCGTACTTTTTTAATGAGCTGTTCCCAAAACGCTTTACGCGCATTTGTAAAATTATACAACTCGGTACCTATACAAAAAATCTCAACATTTGTCTCTTCGGCAAGTGCCGCATATAATAAAATATAGGTTTCATAACTCTGCTCAAAAATACCCCATTCTTCTTCAGTATTCATTTGCATATCACCCGTAAAAACACCTTTCCAAATCCAGATATGCGGCTTAAGCATGACCTTAATTTTATTAGCATGAAGTGCTTCTATATATTGTCTGGCTCCCTGATAACGCTCACCATACCATTGCCTTTCGGTATTAAATATAAGTTCGGGGTTGTTTTGATCTCTTACAAATGCAAATGGCATAATGGCCGCATGACTTGCCTTTATCTTCAAGACGGGTTCAATATGAGATTGAACTAGAGTATCTCTAGACGACACAAAACTTACTCCATTAATCTTATCCTGAATAACCGGCGTAGCAGAACAACCTATTAATACAAATAAAATAATGTTAGTTATAATTAAGGAAAACGACTTTTTCATAGATATCAAAAATACTTGAAATTTAGACAAGTTCTATTTTAAAATACATCTTTAAAATAGCTGTATTGCCCGCTGTTTAAAGCGAGCGATGTCTTATCTTTAAATACAAACACATACGATATACCGCTGTTTATGGAGCATATAGTTATTGTAGGTAATGGCATTGCCGGGGTTACAGCTGCCAGACATCTGCGAAAAAATTCTGATAAAAAAATAACAATTATCTCTGCAGAAAGTGATCATTTTTTTTCACGTACTGCTCTTATGTATGTCTATATGGGTCATATGCGCTTTAAAGATTTAAAACCCTATGAAGATAAATTTTGGGTTAAAAATCGTATCCATTTGAAAAACGCCTATGTTGAAAAAGTTGATGCCACTAATCAAACCTTAATTTTAGCCGGTGGCGAAAAATTAACCTACGACAAACTTATCTTAGCCACAGGTTCTATCCCTGCTAAATATGGCTGGGAAGGTCAGGATCTTAACGGTGTGCAAGGACTTGTTTCAAAGCAGGATCTCGAGCAGCTCGAAAAAACAGCCCCAAATAATCAAATTTGCCCTAAAGCCGTAATTGTAGGTGGTGGTCTTATAGGAGTAGAAATGGCAGAAATGTTACATACTCGCAAAATTGATGTTACGATCTTAGTTCGTGAACACGCATTCTGGTCTGGAGTTTTACCAGATGGAGAAGCTAATATGATTTCAAGACACATAATCTCTCACGGAATAACCCTAAGACACGAAGAAGAACTCGATAAAATACTTGATGATGGCAAGGGTAATGTACGTGGCGTACTCACAAAAAAAGGTGAGGAAATACCCTGTAATCTTGTAGGTATAACTACCGGAGTTAAACCTAAAATCGATTTTCTTAGCGATTCTGGTATTGAAACAGATAAAGGTATTCTGGTAAACCGTTTCTTAGAAACAAATATTAAAAATGTATACGCCATAGGTGATTGCGCCCAGCAACGGGAAGCCATAGGCTTGCGTAAACCTATTGAAGCGGTATGGTATACCGGCAGAATGATGGGTGAGACTGTTGCTCAAACTATCTGCGGAACTCCTTTTGAATACAAACCCGGAAACTGGTTTAACAGCGCTAAATTTTTTGATATTGAATACCAGACCTATGGTTGGGTTTTTAGTACTAAAAATAAAAAAGAATACGAGGAACATTTTCATTGGAAACACGACAATGATAAAATATGCATTACTATAGCATACCATAAAGAAAACAAAGAATTCTTAGGTATTAATTCCTTTGGTATTCGAATGAAACACGAGGTTTTTGACTGCTGGTTGAATGAACAACGCAGTATAGATTATGTAATTGAAAACCTGCCGTTAGCAAACTTTGATCCTGAGTTTTACAAAAAACACGAGAAGACAATTAAAGAAACCTATACTTTGAGTTCTAAAGCTGAAGTGTAACTTATCATTAAAAACTACCCTACCAATACCTATAAAAATATGAGTACCGTACAACGCGACATGTCACTTACCGGGCAACCCCCGGTTTCTATAAATACCATTCAAAAGTTAGGAACTGCACTAGGAGTCGCCGGACTTTTAATTTTACTTCTGGCTATATTTAATGTAAATCTTCCTAATAAAGCTCTTTGGCTTAGTCTTTCTTTAGGAGGTCTTTTTATTGGTATAGTTCTTTTCGCTTACGGTGAATATGCAGACAAACAGGAAGGCATAAAAAATGATGCGGTTTGGTTTAAATCTATATCCAGTCGCGGTCTTCTGGCCTGGATTGCCGGCCTCGCTCTTACCGGTTTTTATATTATCTTATATTTTAAAGCAGATTTGTTAGGCCTTAGTGCCGACGGTGCAAATACGGGTTTAATAGCCCTTTTTGACCCTTTAAGCAATTTACTGAATGGCGGCCCTGCGAGCCAATGGTTTGTTTATGGCACTTTATATACTATTGCAATACTGGCTTTTGGTATAAAATTTATCTGGAAATACCGCCACAATAAATATGAACGTTTGCGCACGCTTAGCGTAATGTTTTTTCAAACGGCATTTGCATTTTTAATTCCGGAGTTTATGGCACGTTTAAACTCTGAAGAATTTAGCCTGCCTTACTACGATTTAAAAAATATATGGCCACTTAACTATTACAATTTTGAACAATACCGAATAGATGATTTTATCTCTGCAGGTGATATAGGCCTGGCGTTATTAATTTTTGGTATCGCATCAATTTTTATCATCACCCCTATTCTAACCTATAAATATGGGAAACGCTGGTACTGCTCGTGGGTATGTGGTTGTGGAGGACTTGCCGAAACTGCCGGTGATTCGTTTAGACAATTAAGTGATAAAAGTGAATCTGCCTGGAAAATAGAGCGTTGGGTAGTACACAGTGTGCTGGTTTTTGTAGTGGTGATGACAACTGCGGTAATTGCAACCTATTTAGGTTACGACCCTGATAAATATTGGCTTACTAAAGATGTATTTCTAATAGGTGTAGCTGTTTTCCTCACAGCATTATTTGGTCTCATTTGGCTATTTAAGAAAGAAGAATTAAAACAGGATGCACGTTATGGTGCAATAGGGTATTTAGTAATTGTACTTTCATTAATAGGTATGCACTATGCTACCGGGAACACCTTATTTTTTATTCCTGCGGAAACGTTACGTACTTCTTACGGCTTTTTAATAGGTTCAATTTTTAGCGGAGTAATAGGAACCGGCTTCTACCCTATATTTGGGAACCGGGTTTGGTGTCGCTTTGGTTGCCCTATGGCTGCTATTTTAGGATTGCAACAACGTCTTTTTTCTAAATTTAGAATTACCACAAATGGTGGTCAATGTATTTCTTGTGGCAACTGTTCTACCTATTGCGAGATGGGTATTGATGTACGTGCTTATGCTCAGAAAGGAGAAAATATTGTACGCGCAAGTTGTGTGGGATGTGGCATCTGTTCTGCTGTTTGCCCTCGTGGGGTTTTAAAATTAGAGAATGCTGCTACAGATAATCGAATTAACAGCCGCGAAGTATTATTAGGAAACGATGTTAACTTGATGGATTACCTTAATCAAAACTAATTTAGAATCAATTTTGTATTTTTAAAATTCACTAAATGAATATGTTATGTTATTAGAAATGGTAGGTCCCTGGCAAATTTTACTTATACTTATTTTTATGGGTCTGGGCGTCATTCTGCCTATTGTAGCATTAGTGGATATCGTTAAGAACGATTTTAAAGGTAATAATAAAATTGTGTGGGTATTAATTGTGATATTCTTCAACCTCTTGGGTTCGATTCTTTATTTTACACCAGGTAAAAAACAACGTGTTCTATAAGATATGTATTGAACCAAAAAAAGGCAAGGATCTCCACCCTTGCCTTACTAACAAATCATCTAACAAACAAACTACCTTCTTAAAACCATCAATTAAGATGTCCTTATATTCTTATGTTTTAGATAACTATAGCTACATTCTCGTTTGTATATATGTTACCTTTTGGCTATATTCTATAAGAATAGTTGCTTTAAAGTCTCTTCAATTTATTTACGAAAAATCATTGTGTACGGTTTTCAGTTTTAGTAAATAAAAATTAATCTAAACAAACTAGTTTTAGAATTTCAGTAAAAAATAAAGGCGGAAATATCAATTTCCGCCTTTATTAAAAATCAACAAACAAACAATCTATTTTTATAAAACTGGTAATAAAACCTGATCAATTACGTGTACAATACCGTTAGTCGTTTGCACATCTGGAATAACCATATTCGCAGGAGTTGCATTACCAGAACCACTTACTGTAAGTGTCCCGTTATTAAAAGCTCCTAGTGTAATAGTATCAGAACCTAAAGCATCGTAAGAACCTGCACTTAATTCTGAAGTAAACTTATCTGCAGAAACATCAGCAAACACGTGGTTTAATAAAACAGCAGTTACTAAATCTTTATCTAATTGTCTAACATCTGAAGGCTGTGTAAAACTTAAGCCTAAAGCAGCACCTAAATTTATAAATGCTTGATCGTTAGGTGCAAAAACAGTGAAGTTAGCATCAGGATTACTTAAAGCCGTAGCAAGTTCTGCGTACAATACAGCCTCAACTAAATAACTTAACTCAGGTGTTTTAAAAACCTGAGCGCTTTGTAAAGCGACAGCAGATTCTACTACATTACCACCAGTAGCAATCATTACTTTATCAATAACATGTACAGTACCATTTTGAGCACGCACATCTGTAGCTAGAATTTTAGATCCGTTGATGTACAAATCTCCATCACGTTGTACAAATCTTCTTGTAAGTGTTAATGCAGATGCTGAAGTACCACCTCCTTGAATAGCACCACCTAAAAGATTTCCGTTAGATACGTGATACAAAAGTGTATTTGTTAAAAAAGGAGTAGTTAACGCCCCTAATGTTGCTTCATTTAATCCTAAACGCGCAAATGCATCATTTGTAGGAGCAAAAACAGTATAATCTCCAGAAGGATCTCCGGGATTAGCGTTACTTAAAACACCTACCAGATTTGCATTAATTGCAGCAGATTCTAGTGTACTAAAGGCCGGGTTTGCAACTGCAATACCAGCTATAGAAGTTAATTGATCTTCGTAAGCAGATTCGCTTTCGCAAGATGTGGTAAGTACAACGCTTAAAAGTGCAATTGCAATACCAGTATATTTATATAAGTTTTTCATGATATTTTTTGTAAATAATTAATGATTAAAATGAGTAAGTAAGTCCCCAGTTATAACCGTCTGAGTCTCCCAGGTTACGACCATTTAAGTAAGTGCTATACCCACCAGACACACCTATTCCTCTGTAAAGTGGCACATAAGCAGTAAAACCTAAACGCGTGTAGTTAACGCGGGTTGCAGGAAAAAAACCTGTAAAGCCTTCGCCAAAAATATCTACCCCATCTTTATCAGATAATTGGTTTGCTACATAAGCATCTAAATAAAATAACTCCTGTGCATACCCTAATTTGAATTCGCTTAATAAAGCATTAGGAACGTCGTTACTACGCAAGCTGTATCCCATTTGACCGGTTGCAAAAAAGCCTGAATCATTTTTGTAAGATGCAATTGCAAGACCGGTGATATCTGTAGAACGGTTACCTATAGCTATAATAGATTGAAAACCCGGATCTGCACTATAGTCACCCACAGGAAGTTCTACACCAGCTGCTGCGATTAAATCAATAGATCCTTTAGGAGTCTTTAGAGAAGTAAATCTATATTTACCATATACACTTAAATCCTGAAAACCTTTAACCTCGTTAGAAAGACCGTTGTTAGCTAATGTCTCAGCTGTTGCTTCTCCTTCAGATCTAATGTATGGTAAATTAATAATTACATCAAGATCGTCTGAAATCCCGTATTCACCGTAAATTGAATAACTTGTTGTTTGTACTTCATTAAATACCGGTACACCTTTAACCTTTTGAGGTATAAAAAATACTTCGTCGTATTCTTCAGAAGAAAAAGATAGTGTTAAGCTACCTTCACCTTTAGCTTTCATAAAGCCGCTAACCGGGCTTTGAGCTATCATTAGAACAGGAAGCATCAAAAGCGTTCCCGTAATTAAGCGTAAGTTTAAATTCATGATTCTTTGTTTTATAGTTTACAAGAAGAGATACGCATAAGTTTTGAGAATGGTTTTCTTAATGTTATGTTAAAAACCTAAAGACCAGTTTTCTCGTATACATCAGGACTTAATTAAGCAACTGTTTTCATCTGTCCCTTAAAATCAAAATCATGTTTTTTTATAAATATTTTTTCATTTTATTTTTAATTACTGGTAATCAATCAGAAAAAAGATATTATAAAGAGTATTTTGAAAATGGTAATCTTAAATCTGAAGGATGGATGCTTAATTCACAAAAAACTGATTACTGGTATTACTATTTTGAAAATGGAAATGTGAAAGGAAAAGGATCTTACGAGACTAATAAAAAAGATGGGTACTGGTTTTATTATACTATAAATAATAAACTAGAAAGTCAAGGTCATTATAAAAATGGAAAACGTGTGGACTGGTGGGTGGTTCAAAAAGAAAACGATGTGGTAGAAAAAGTAAAATTTGTTAACGACGTTAAAGAAGGGTACAGTCTATTATATAAGAATGGTCGTCTATTTAAAGCGCAACGCTATAATAATGATGTGTTAACTGGCGCCTGGACCAGCATCTCCAAATTCAAAAAAGATAATCCTAACGCCCGTTTCTAATGCATCAAATCATTAAGGTAATCATCCCTGCATACAACGAAGAGCAGTCAATAGGTCTTGTTGTAAGAGATATTCCTCATTTTGTAAATGAGATTATTGTGGTGAGTAACAACTCTACAGACGCTACGGCGGCAAAATCTGTTGAAGCAGGAGCTACCTCACTTACAGAACCCACACCCGGATATGGCAATGCCTGTTTAAAAGGAATGAGTTACATCGCTGCACAAGAAGAAAAGCCAGACATTGTAGTGTTTTTAGATGGCGATTACAGCGATTATCCACAACAACTAACACAACTGGTTAAACCTATACTAGAAGACAATATAGACTTTGTGATAGGTGCACGGGTTAAATCATTACGCGAACCGGGAAGTATGACGTTTCCGCAGCGTTTTGGAAATAAATTGGCTACAACCTTAATGCGGTGGTTTTTTGGATCACGATTTACAGATCTTGGTCCTTTTAGAGCGATTAAATATGAGAAACTATTAGCCCTCAATATGCAGGATAAAACGTACGGATGGACTGTAGAGATGCAGTTAAAAGCGCTAAGACAACAACTCACGTACACAGAAGTACCTATGAAGTACCGAAATCGTATCGGCGTTTCAAAAGTTTCAGGTACCGTCAAAGGTGCTATATTTGCGGGAATTAAAATTCTCGGTTGGATTTTTAAGTACAGTTTCAAGTAATGCAGACAATTATAATCATACTTTATACCCTATCTCTAACTGTGATTTTTCTCTACAGTTTAGCTCAATTAAATCTGCTATTCAATTACTTTAAAGCGAAGAAAAAAATAGATAATTCTCCAGTGTTTGATTTATCTAATCCTATAGAAACCCCATTTGTCACCATACAATTACCACTTTATAACGAACTGTATGTTGTAGAGCGGCTACTGGTGAATATCGCAAAAATTGATTATCCTAAAGACAAGCTAGAAATACAGGTTCTCGATGACTCTACCGATGAAAGCCTTGCTGCAACTCGAATTTTAATTGATGATTTAAAAGCAAAGGGTTTACCTATACATCACATTACCCGCACTAACCGTACAGGTTTTAAAGCTGGCGCTTTAAAAGAAGGTTTAGCTATTGCTAAAGGTGATTATATCGCAATTTTTGATTCAGATTTTGTACCTAACCCAGACTGGTTACAAAAAACGGTTCCTTATTTTAAAGATTCAAAAATAGGTGTAGTGCAAACCCGCTGGGCCCATCTCAATCGCGACTATTCAATACTTACAAAAATACAGGCCTTTGCACTCGATTTTCACTTTGTGTTAGAGCAAGTAGGTAGAAATTTTGGGCATCACTTTATAAATTTTAACGGTACAGCAGGTATTTGGCGTAAAGAATGTATACTTGATGCCGGTAACTGGCAGGGCGATACGCTAACCGAAGATCTTGATCTAAGTTACCGTGCCCAGCTCAATAAATGGGATTTTAAATATCTAGAAGAAGTAGAAACTCCTGCAGAACTTCCTATCGCGATTAGCGCAGCCAGGTCGCAACAATTTCGCTGGAATAAAGGAGCGGCAGAAAACTTTCAAAAGCTCTACGGCCGCTTATTAAAAGACCCTACAGTGTCTTTCAAAACCAAATTTCATAGCTTTTTTCACTTATTAAACAGTAGTATGTTTTTACTCGTATTACTTGTTGCTATTTTAAGTGTCCCCGTATTATATATTAAAAATAGTAATCCCGCATTTAGTTCTATTTTTAGAATCACTGCATTTTTTGCGGTAAGCACCATAATTTTTTTCATCTGCTATTGGGTTACTTACAAACGCATACACGGCGGCGGATTCAAGAATTTCGTTAAGTATATCGCGATGTTTATTGCGTTTTTTTCTATAGCCATGGGTTTTAGTGTTCACAATTCACTGGCTGTTTTAGAAGGTCATTTTGGTAAAAAATCAGAATTTATACGCACTCCAAAATTTAATATTAACGCACTTAGCGACAGCTGGAAATCCAACATCTACCTAAAGAAAAGCTTTTCGGTAAATACGGTTTTAGAGAGTCTATTATTTCTATACTTCGGCTTTGCAATCGCCAGCGCATTCTACATGGGAGATTATGGGCTTATTACCTTTCACATTATGTTGTTTTGCGGTTTTGGCTTTGTAGCATTTAAATCTATTTTTTCTAGAATTTAGTTAGGGCACTTGCTGCCTTGTAAAAAAGACGGCATCATCGCGCTTTCCGCTATATCTTTGCGACCTAAAGAGTCACAAAGGATGCCGCTTCAATCGCTAGTGCAAAAAAAAAAATAAAAGCGCGCCTCAGGTAATAATCTTAAGTTTAAGTTTTGATTTTAAACTAATTATGCTTCAAATCCTCAAAGATTATAAGATTTCAGTTTTGATAATGATCAGTCTATTAGCACTATACTGGGCATTTGCATACGATCTTGAGCGCCATGATTTTACAAAACTTATAAGTCTTTACGCAGCTCTTTTCTTTTTAAGTTTTAAACTTATTCCGTTCTTAAAATTTAATTTTAAAACACTTCTTCTACTCGGGATATTGGTACGGCTTATTTTTATAGTTGCCTTGCCTAATCTATCTCAGGATTATTTTAGATTTTTATGGGATGGTAGATTAACTGCTCAGGGCTTAAACCCTTATCTCTTTACACCAGATCAATGGATGCAGTCCGGAACACTCCCTATTGAACAGGCCAATGAACTCCTAAAAGGAATGGGAAGTCTAAGTGCCCGGCACTATTCAAACTACCCACCGGTAAATCAATTCTTTTTTTGGCTTTCAGGAATACTTAGTGGAAATTCTATTTTTGGAGGAGTAGTAGTTTTAAGACTATGTATTATAACTGCAGATTTAGGAATTCTCCTTATAGGTCGTAAACTTTTAGAAAGTTTAAACCTCCCACAACATCAGATTTTTTGGTATTTCTTAAATCCGTTTATTGTTATTGAACTCACCGGAAACCTTCATTTTGAAGGCGTCATGCTTTTCTTTTTTTTAGCAGCTCTATACCTATTACATCGTGAAAAATGGGTGTGGTCTGCTGTTGTTCTGGGGCTTTCAATTTCTGTAAAGTTGGTTCCTTTACTACTGCTTCCGTTATTTTACCAGCTAGTCATAAGTCAAACACCCGGCTTGACTCAAATACCCGCAAATCTGAATCATCTTATTAGAAAACCGTTTCCGTCAATAAGTAGACTTTCAGCATTTTATGCACTTGCTATTCTTGTTTTTGTAGGTTCTTTTGTTCCTTTTATCACTCCAGATTTAATCAATCACTGTACAAGTACCATCGCACTTTGGTTTGAGAAATTTGAGTTCAATGCAAGTGTGTATTACATCATACGATATATAGGCTTTCAGACAAAAGGATTTAATATTATAGCAACAGCGGGACAAGAACTCCCTAAGTATGTGATAGCTGGTTTACTGCTGCTTACTTTTATTAGAAAAAACAACACAACGATACGGCTATTGCCAGCCCTACTTTTTGGGATTAGCATTTACTTTTTACTATCTACCACTATACATCCGTGGTATATAGCAACACCTTTATTGATTTCTGTTTTTACAAAATACAAATACGCTATCGTCTGGAGTGGTCTTGTAATGCTAAGCTATTCGGCATATCATATAGATTCTGTGTCAGAAAATCTATGGCTTATTGCATTAGAATATAGTATCCTAAGTGGGTATTTTGTTTGGGAGTTGTTTTTTAAAAAATCTAGTAATATTTAAAACTTAGCTGAAACTAAATAAACACAACCTATTCTGCGTGTTTTGTAATTACGATCTTTTTTTGAAGTAATATTTCCATCAAAACACTGGTCTAAAGTCAAATTAAAACCCTTCAATTCACCTTTTACAAGCTGCTCCTGCCCTTTTTCTATAATTACGTAGAATGCAGATGCATCAGGCAAGACAAGGCTTCCTGAGGTCTTAATTACAGGTAACCGCTGTCCTAAATCCCAAATGAGTTCTGGAGACCCATTTTCAAATAAAAATACCGGTTTGCCATCAGCTTTAAGGGCTTCTATTTTTGGCGCAAGCATTGCATAATCTTCATTAGTATACGTAGCCTTTACTAACGGAAAACCAAAAGTAAGAAGTGCACAGGAAAAGATTACTACTCCGTAAAATGCATTTTCAATATTTTTAGATCGTAAACTGCGGAAGATGAAGAACGCGGTAATTAGTATTGAAATTTGAAGGAAGGCAAACCAGATCCACATAGAACCCGTGAAAGTATCTGCAAAAAAATACAGGACTATAGGACCGGCAAGTATGGCCACAAATGCTACAACTCCAAAATTAAAATATACCGGATAGGTCTCTCGATTATCGCGTAACTCCCTAAATTTTCTAACCAGATATTCTATATAATAACTGGTATTTAATGCAAGTGGAATTAAAACAGGTAGTAAATATCTCGATTTCTTTTCTGGTATTACCGAAAGTAAAATCACCGCTGCAAGTGTCCAAATTAACGTGAAGCGATACGTTTTTAAATCTGACACCCGCGTTTTTAAATACGGATAAAGTAAACTGATAAATGCAGGGATTGTCCAAATTCCGCTTTGCGTAAAAAAACTCCAATAGTAAAAAAACGAACGTGTATTGTGATTTGCCCAGGCAGCAGCTTCCTTATCTGCTATAATAGCTGCTGTATCTGCATCTCCAAAATAAATAGTAAGTGCCCACCACGAACTCAATGTCAGGGCAACACCTACTAACAAACTAAAAGGCACAATTCGATTTTTATAAGACCTAATTTTATAAACCCAGATGTATGCAATTAAAAAGGGTAATAACAATGCAAAGTGACTTACAGGCCCTTTACTCATAAAAGATAAGCCAATAAATAATCCTGCCAGAACAGCATTTTTATATAGCCGCTGCGTATCTGCAAAAAACTGAAAAAGGAAATAAATACCTGCCAGCATAAAGGAATGTGCAAAAATATCCCAGGTGCCGTTGCGCCCTGCAAATAACACATAAAATGAAGTTGCTAAAATTAAAGATGCGTAGAATGCTTGTTTAGGTACTAGCTTTAAGCGCTTCTTAGAAAATACGTAACTAAAAAGTACCATTAAGGTTGTGATAATTGCAGAGGGCAGTCGCAATGCCCATAATTTTGTTATCCCAAAAATTGCCGCAGAAAATGCACTTAGCCACGTAGGCAAAGGTGGTTTTTCATAACGAGCTTCACCATTCATCGTTGTAAATACCCAATTATTGTAATGCAACATTTCACGGGCCGTATTAAAATTACGGGCTTCCATAATATTAGCATACAACACATCGAGATGCGGGTAAAACAAAAACAGACAGACTGCTATTAATATAAAGGGGTAATATCGTTGATGAATTTTCATTCTTTATCAATTCCTATTGCGAGACGCATATTTCTGAAATATATAAAAACGCCCATCACATGCCCCACCAGTAAAACCGGATCTCTTCTAAACCAGGCATAGATTAAAATAAGTATTCCACCTATGAGACTAAGTAGCCAGAAACCTAAAGGTAAGGTTGATTTTTTCTTTCGTTCAGAATAAATCCATTGGTAGATAAATCGCAGTGTAAAAATGAGTTGTGCGACACTCCCTAGTAATAATAACCACAAAGGTATATCATCATTTTTAAAGAGTTTATCTAAATCGTAATGCCCGTTATTATACCCGTAAATCACAATTATAAGAGGAAAAACGAGTAAGAAAAACCGTATAGCTTTTGGTGACTTTAGCCACTGTCCTTGCAGTTGTAGATTCCGTATATAAATAAAATAAGTAAGTGTCTGGCCTAGCATTATTGCAAAATCATCACGCAAATAACCATAAACAAAAAGTAAAAAAGAAGCACCCAGACTCAACCACCAGAATGTAGATGGTGTTAATACACGCTTTTGTTTTTCAGATAAAAACCATTGAATAACCAATCTACCCGAAAACATAAGTTGTGCAAAAAAACCAATGCTATAAATCCAGTAGGGACTACTCATATGATTTTTTAGCTACTGTATAATTGATATACTTTTTCTTCATCCATAAATAAGCAAAACAATCCATTAATGGTCCTAAAAGTCTATTCCAAACTCCAAAATTTGCGGTACCGGCAACTCGTGGAAAATGTCGTATAGGTACCTGTATCGTTTTACCGTTTTGAAGCATTATCATAGCAGGTAGAAATCGATGAAGTCCTCTAAACATAGGAATGCGCTGTGCGTATTCAGTTTTAATTATTTTTAATGGGCAACCAGTATCGTCCATCCCATCGTGTGTAAATGCTCTACGTATTTTATTTGCAATTGTACTCGAGATATTCTTAACAAAAGAATCTTTGCGATCTGCACGATGCCCGGTCACTAGATCGTATTCACCTATAAAAGGGATTAACGTATTAAAATCTTCTGGCGTCGTCTGTAAATCGCTATCAATATATCCTACAAGTGGTGTGGTAGTATAATCAAACCCCGCTTTAATAGCTGCACTCAAACCACAATTTTGAGCAAATGAAATATATTTAAAACTTTTACTTCTATTACAAATTTGCTCTATAAGTTGCTGGCTATTATCTTTAGAACCATCATTAACAAAAAGTACCTGGGTAGGTACTGCTGCAATTTTAAAATAATCCTTAAATACCTGTTCTACACGAAGTAAGTTATCTTCTTCATTATAAACAGGAACCACTACGGTTAATGTATAAGACATACTAATAAATGAGTTTGCGAAAATAAGCAATACTTCTAAAGCAAATCTAAAGAATACTGATTTTTGTTAAAAACCAAAATTTTTAAAACTAAAAAACCTCATAAATACTAGACTTATGAGGTTTCAAATATTTTTAAACGCTAAGCTTACATATCTAGCAAGTATGCAAAAATAAGCGGAGCCACAATTGTCGCATCGCTTTCAATTATAAACTTTGGTGTATTAATATCAAGTTTACCCCACGTAATTTTCTCATTAGGTACAGCTCCTGAGTACGATCCGTAACTGGTCGTAGAATCTGAAATCTGACAGAAGTAACTCCAGAACGGGGTATCCTCACGCTCCATATCCTGATATAACATAGGAACCACACAGATTGGGAAATCCCCGGCTATACCACCACCTATTTGAAAGAAACCTATACCCTTCTCGCTGTTGTTTGTGTACCAGTCTGCAAGGAAAGTCATATACTCGATTCCAGACTTCATAGTTGAAGCTTTAAGCTCTCCTTTAAGAACGTAAGATGCAAATATGTTACCCATCGTACTATCTTCCCAACCCGGGCAGATAATAGGAAGATTCTTTTCTGCAGCTGCGTACATCCAGGAATCTTTAAGATCTATCTCATAGTACTCTTCAAGCACACCACTCAAAAGCATTTTATACATATACTCATGCGGCAAATAGCGCTCACCTGCATCATCTGCATCTTTCCAAATTTTATGAATGTGCTTTTGTAATCTTCTAAAAGCTTCTTCTTCGGGAATACACGTATCTGTAACACGGTTTAGGCCTTTTTCTAATAAATCCCACTCGTCCTGAGCGGTCAAATCGCGGTAATTAGGAACACGCTTATAATGAGAATGAGCAACCAGGTTCATAATATCCTCTTCAAGGTTTGCACCTGTACACGATATAATCTGAACTTTATCCTGGCGAATCATCTCGGCAAATATTTTACCAATTTCTGCAGTACTCATTGCTCCCGCAAGAGAAACGAGCATTTTTGCACCATTGTTTAATTGCTCTTCATATGCTTTAGCAGCATCTACTACAGAAGCAGAATTAAAATGCAAGTAATATTTTTCTATAAATTGAGAGATTGCTCCCTTAGTCTTCATCGTCATTTAAATCAAATTTATTTACATTACCCTTACTAGGTTTAGCAACATAACTATTATCATAATTCTCCTCTACATCCTGTCCTTCAAATTTGTAGCTTAGCATTTTGTAATACAATTTTGCTGCTAAAAAGTCTGAAGAATTATCATTAGGATTTGGGCAAAGTTCCATAAGATCAAACCCAACCACGTTTTTCTCAGCAAAAACACGCTTCAAGAAATCCATTGTTTCGTACCAAAATAAACCTCCCGGTTCTGGTGTGCCTGTAGAAGGCATAATTGAAGGATCTAAACCATCTAGATCAAAAGTGATAAAAACATTTTCTGTACACAGGTCTATAACATTATCAACCCAGTACTCATCCTGCACCATCTCGTGAGCGAAGAAGGTTTTATCCTCATCCATTACGGTTTTCTCCAGAACGTCCATACTACGTATTCCTACTTGAATAAGGTTTGTAGTCTGGCTTGCTTCATACATAGCACAAGCATGATTACAGGTACTACCCATATACTCTTGTCTCAGATCTGCGTGCGCATCTATTTGAATAACGGTAAGGTTATCAAAAAGCTCATTAAAAGCGCGTATAGCCCCTATTGAAACAGAATGTTCTCCACCAAAAAGGGTTACAAATTTGTTGCGCTTTATAAAATCTTTAGTCACTTTATGCACTTGAGCCACAAGTGCTTCTGGAGAACTGTTCTCTGTAATTGCCGGAGCTAAATAAATACCTTGCTGATACACCTCTGTATCGGTTTCAATATCGTAAGTCTCCATATTTTCAGAGGCTTCTAAAAAGGCTTGAGGCCCTTTATCTGCTCCTTTGCCCCAGGTACTCGTACCATCATAAGGTACGGGAATGAGTACTATTTTTGAAGTTTCAAGTTTGGCAAATTCATCAGGGATGCCGGCATAATTTTTAGTTGTATTCATAACCTAAAATCTTGAGCAATTGTTCTGCTTTTTGTTGTTCGTTAAATATACGGGTTGTTAAGTTACCATTTTCATCTCGATCAATAAGAATATGTTTTGGCTGCGGAATTAAACAATGCTGCAGACCGCCGTATCCTCCTATTGATTCCTGGTAGGCTCCTGTATTAAAAAAGCCTATATATAATGGTTTATCTTTCTTGTACTTAGGTAAGTAAATAGCATTGCTATGCTGCTCACTATTATAATAATCGTCACTATCGCATGTAAGCCCTCCTAACAAAACGCGCTCATATTCTTCTTCCCATCTATTTAATGGCAGCAAAATAAAACGCTTGCTAATTGCCCAAGTGTCTGGCAGTGTGGTGATAAAAGATGAGTTTATCATATTCCACTTTTCTCTGTCGTTCTGTTGTTTTTGGTATAAAACCTCATAGATAGCACCACCGCTTTCGCCTACTGTAAAGCTTCCGAATTCTGTAAAAATATTAGGCACTACAACATCTGCTTCTTCACATGTAATTTTTATCTGGTTAATGATCTCATCTACCATATAAGCATAGTCGTAATCAAATGCCAATGAGTTTTTAATAGGAAAACCTCCACCTATATTTAAACTGTCTAAACTTGGACATATTTTTTTAAGGCGGGTATATACTTTTAAACACTTATTCAACTCATTCCAGTAATATGCTGTATCGCGTATTCCGGTATTGATAAAAAAGTGAAGCATCTTTAACTCAACCTGATCGTTATTTTTGATCTGATCTTCGTAAAACGGAACAATGTTTTTATAACCAATTCCTAAACGAGAGGTATAAAACTCAAATTTAGGCTCTTCTTCTGAAGCAATACGAATCCCTATTTTAAAATCTCCCTTGATGCCTTCAGAAAGCAGGTTTATTTCTTCATAGTTATCTATAATAGGAACACAGTTTTTATGACCGTTATTCATCAGATTTGTTATGTTATCTATGTATTGATCTCTTTTAAAACCATTACATATAACATACGTATCGTCTGTAATCTTACCGTTTTCCTTAAGCTTATTTACTATATCAATATCGAAAGCTGATGAAGTTTCTATATGAATATCATTTTTTAAAGCCTCATCTAAAATATGTTTAAAGTGAGAACTTTTTGTACAATAGCAGTAATTGTAATTACCCTTATAATTATGCTTTTGTATAGCATCTTTAAACCAGGTTTTTGCTCTATTGATATTATCAGATATTTTTGGCAGATAACTAAATTTTAATGGAGCGCCATATTGCTCTACTAAAGCCATCAAATCTATATCGTGAAATTGCAGGTGATTTTCTTCAAGCTTGAAATCTTCCTGAGGAAAATAAAAGGATTGATCTATAAGATCTATATATTTCGTATTCATCAAATAATTTAAAGTGTGAAATGTAAAAAAAGAATTTGAGATAAGACACTTAGAAATCTTAAGGTATTGCAAAAGACTTAATATTTACCTCAATTTTATTTTTATCTATTCAACAATTTTAGATTTAAAATTAAATAAACAAGCACTAATCTAGTATAATAAAGATACTTAAAGCATCATTAGATTATTTATTTCCTGTTGGCTCAAGTGTTTATATTTTCCGCGCGGAAGATCTTTTTTAGTAAGTGATGCTATCGTCACACAATCTACACGAACCACTTGATACTCTAACTGCTCAAAAATAGTGCGTATTACGCTATTGCCTACGTTACGTAATTTTAACCCTACTTCTTTTTTAGGAGAGCCGGTTACATAACTTATATCTTCAACAAATATTTTTTTCCCTTCTACCACAAGACCTTTGGCAATTTTCTCCAAATCTTCTGCTTTTAGGTTTTTATCTAATTCTATATGAAATAATCGAGGCAGACCTGCTTTAGAATTAGTCAACTTCTGCATTAATTTCTCATCATTAGTAAAAAGAATAAGACCGGTTGCATTACGACCTAATCTGCCTACAGGCTGTATTCTAGATTTAGTAGCAGGCGCAACAAGATCCATAACAGTCATCCCTTTTTCATTACTAGTTGTTACCGAAAATCCTTTAGGCTTGTTAAGTAAAACATACGCTTTAGGCTCAGGATTAATACGCGTACCATCAAAACGCACATCATCATCAAGCTTCACTTTGTATCCCATTTCATTAATGATCTCGCCGTTTACAGAAACCTGACCTGTTGCGATATACATATCTGCCTCACGTCTCGAGCAAACACCACTATTAGAAATATACTTGTTAAGACGTATACCGTCTTTAGCTTTATTTTTTGAAGAAGTAGCTTTAGTAGCTTCTGATGCTTTACCTTTTGCTGCAGTTCCCTTTGCAGAATCTGTAGTTTTTCTTTTTATAGGAGCATTGCCTCTGGCATTGCTTTTACTGCGTATATTATTAGAACCGCGACCAGACGCTTTCCCGTCTCTACTGCTTTCCTGATGTCTGCTCATAATTTTAAATTTTGGCAAAGATACATATTTAAATAGCGAAAACAGAGGATATAAAAAGGCTCCAAATTCTGTTTTTATTACATTGTATTGCGAAGTGAATTAACCTTTACTTCATACACGTTCAATCATTTACTATTAATATAATAACAGTAAACAAAAACTTGAATCTATTTGGTATTAAAAAAGCTGCAAACTGAAATTATCCTTACAAATTTCAAACTTCAATTTCATTTTTGACAATTGTATCTCTAATGTTAACAGCACTCTTTTTAACCTAATCGGAATATTTTAATGGGTATTTGATAACGTCACTTTTGCAGGCTCTCTGAGCAGATGACGCTACATTTGACCTATCAATCTAAAACAAAAAGTCATGAGAAAATTACCGTTAATTTTACTTTTATCAATCTTTAGTTGGGTAAATGCATCTGCAGCTACAGATCCAAAACCAGAAACAGCCAGCACAGTATTAAGAAATCAAATTATTGAGCTATTAGGCACTCCAGAGTTTACACTTAGCGACGAACTTTTAGAGAGCACTATTCAATTTATGGTAACTGCCCAAAAAACTATTGTCGTACTTAACGTTACTACAGAAAGCGATCAGTTAGAGAATTATATTAAAAACAGACTCAACTACAAGAAAGCCGAAATAGAAGTAACAGGAAATCGTATGTACTACCTGCCTTTTAAAATTAAAAAAGGCTAAACTTTTTATTATTTATTTGATTAGCTAACAAAACCACTGCAATGCAGTGGTTTTCCCGTTTAAATAATTCGGTTTATAACCAGATCAGTATCTATGAGAAGTATGCTAAATACACCAGATACGATAATAAATTTTAAAATATTGTGAAGCAAAACGTAGTGCATTTTAGCGCGAGACCACCAGAGCCAATAAGAGAATATAAGCAATAGCGTTATACTTGCATAAAAGTAATAGCGCATAAGACCCACATCAAAATAATTTACTAATAAAAAGGTAGGCAGAATCGTAAGAATGATAAGAAAAGTTATGACTGCCTTTGTTGTTCGCTCCCCGTAAACAATAGGTATATTCCTATGTCCCAATGCAATATCACCTTTTATATTTTCAAGATCTTTTATAAGCTCACGCATAATAATGATAAGACCTAAAAAAGTAGCGTGTACAAAAATGACTTTTTCAAAATTACTATAGTAAATAAACACCGCGAAAAAAGGAATTAAAGCAAGAGATGCAGAGGTTAGGTTGCCTAGAAAGAGTATTTTTTTAAGCTTGTGAGAATAAAACCAGATTCCAAAAATATACCCTGAAAAAAACAGCACCGCAAAAAAGGAAACTGAACTCGCAACGACTATCGCTAGAAAGTTTAATATAAAATATAGCGTGAGTATTTTATTCTGACTCACCATATGATCTAAACGCGTCTTTTGCGGACGATTAATTAAATCTTTTTCGCTATCGTAAAAACTATTAATTATATAGCCTCCTGCAATAACTAATGCCGAAGCTGATACAATTGCAAATAAATTGAGATCGAGCAGAACTTCCCGAAGCGGAATATCTGGTGATAAAATAAATATAGATGCTAAATATTGTGCTAATACAATTATGAGAATATTATAACCCCGTACAACCGAAAACAAACTAAAAAACTTAAGAAGTAAAAGTTTGTTTCTTCTGCTTATACGAGACATAACCTATATTTAAGTAGAAGTATTCTAGAAGTTGTAAACTACCTCTAGCTTGTGACCTTCTAAGGCCTTTCGGGCTTTATCTATATCTTCGGTAAAACCTAAAATATAACCACCACCACCAGAACCGCAAAGCTTAAGGTAAAAATCGTTAGACTCAATACCTTGCTTCCACAACTCGTGAAAACTTGCAGGAATCATAGGTTTAAAGTTTCCTAAGACTGTTTTTGATAGTTGCTTTACATTACTCAATAAAGACTTTACATCGCCTTTAAGAAAATCATCTACACAAGCATCTGTATGTTTTACAAACTGCGTTTTTAGCATTTTTCTAAAACCTTCTTGCTTCATATTTTCCATAAAAATATGTACCATAGGAGCTGTCTCACCTACTATACCACTATCTAAAAGAAAAACGGCGCCTTTACCATCTAAAGTTTGTGAAGGTATGCCTGCAGGCTCAATATCGTCTTTACTGTTAATTAAAATAGGAAGACTTAAATAACTATTTAATGGATCTAAACCTGATGATTTTCCGTGGAAAAAAGATTCCATTTGACCGAAAATTGATTTTAATTTCAGCAATTTATCTCGGGTAAGATTTTCTAGGATTGTAATTTTATCTAAGGCATATTTATCGTAAATAGAGGCTACTAAAGCACCACTACTTCCTACTCCGTAACCTTGTGGAATAGTACTGTCAAAATACATTCCTTCAGCTACATCAGCTTTTAATTCAACTATATTAAATTGAACCAATTCTGGTTGTTCTGTCTGTAGTGTTTCTAAATAATCAGCAAAACGACCTAAACTTGCATTTGATTTAATAGCCTCTTCGCCTGGGTTTTCATCTACTTTAAGAGCTCCATTATAGAAGTTATAAGGTATAGACAAGCCTTTAGAATTTTTGATAATTCCGTACTCACCAAACAGAAGAATTTTTGAATAAAATAAAGGTCCTTTCATAGAATTATCCTAATTAATCAACCGCAAAGTTACAACTTTATTGCTCCTATTCCCACACTATCAAAAATATACCGTTTATCCTGGCAATACACACTAAGTGTAGATTTAATAAATTTTTGAACTTCCTCTCTATACATCTTCGGAAATAAAACGTGAACATTAGCTCCTGCATCTAATGTAAAACATACCGGAATAGACGTTTCACGACGATACTCCCAAATTTTCTCAATAATTTTTAAAGTATTAGGTTTCATCAATATAAAATAGGGCGTACTCGTCAACATCATTGCATGTAAAGTAAGCGCTTCACTTTCTACCAGATGTATAAACGCATCTAAATCACCGTTTTTTAATATAGTTATGAGTTTTGAAATATTCTCATTGGCTTGATCAAACCTACTTGAAGCAAACGGGTGATTGTGCATTAAGTTATGCCCCACAGTGCTACTTACCTGCTTTTCTCCCTGATCAACTAATAAAATAGCATCTTGATAATCTTCAAAATTCTCATGTACCTCATACGGATATGAAATACCAAAAAGATCACTACTTCCTTTTATCTGGTGATGTTCTCCCCAAACGACCAGCGGCCCTTCTAGAGAACGACAGCCACTACCCGACCCTAATCTGGCGATAAAAGATGCTTTTTGAATAAAATACGTATCATTTATGGAAGGTTGCATTTCACGCTCCATTTCCATTAGACATAAGGCAATCGCACTTAAACCGCTGGCAGATGAAGCAATACCTGAACTATGCGGAAAACTATTTGATGTATCTATTACAAACGCATAATCTCTAATAAACGGCAAATAAGCAACAACTCGACTAAAAAACTGATGTATTTTAGCTTCAAAACCAGGCTTGTGTTTGCCATCTAACAAGACTTTCACTTCAAAATCTTCTTCAAAATTTTCCCGCTCCTCAAAATGCAGGGTAGTCGTTGTTTTACACGTATTTAGTGTAAAACTTACAGAAGGATTTTTTGGAATTTGTACGCTTTGTTTTCCCCAGTATTTCACAAGAGCTATATTACTGGGAGATGCATAACTCACAGATTTACTCGTAAGCGCCTGTGTGTATTCTGAAGGTAAGAATTTTGAAATAGTCATAGCACAAATATAAAACCTATAAAAACTTCTCAAAGGGTTCAACTGCTTTTTTAAACAAAACGCACTAAGAAATAATTTTATAAATTAGTCTCAAGAAACATACCTATGAATTCAAAGAAAATAAAACGTATACTAATAGCAGTTTTTATTTGCCTTGCAGTAGGATTTATAGGTGCTGTAGCAACACAAAGTAGTGTAACAACGTGGTACCCTACATTAACAAAACCATTCTTTACTCCACCAAACTGGCTATTTGCCCCGGTTTGGACAACTCTCTATATTCTTATGGGTATCGCAGCAGGTCTAGTCTGGGATGGTGGTTTTTATCATAAATGGGTAAAAACAGCTCTTTATCATTTTGGGTTTCAACTTCTGTTAAATGCGTTTTGGTCAATTATCTTTTTTGGGCTTCACCTTATACTGCCAGCTCTACTTGTTATTACCGCCCTGCTCATACTACTTCTATTTACCTATAAGTGGTTTAGGGTTGTAAATATTAAAGCAGCCTTTTTACTCATACCTTATATAATATGGGTATGTTACGCCACTGCTTTAAATTTTGAAATATGGAGATTAAATTAGAGTTGTTTTGATAAAGCCTGAGCAGCAATATAACCACCCGTCCAGGCACTTTGAAAATTAAACCCTCCGGTTATGGCATCTATATCCAGAACTTCACCTACAAAATACAACTTCTCAAATTGCTTACTTTGATAAGTTTTAAAATCTATCTCTTTTAGATTGACACCTCCTGCAGTAACAAACTCCTCTTTAAAAGTACTTTTCCCATTTACCTGGAAAATACCTTCAAGCAATTGATGTTCTAAATTCTGAAAATCATTTTTAGTAGCATCGGCCCATTTTTTATCGGGCTGTATTGCTGAAGCTTCAACTAGACTTTGCCATAATCTCTTTGGCAGATCAAATGGAGACCATTTTGCGATAGTCTGTTTTGCTAACTTAATTTTAAAATCTGCCAACTGTTCTTTCAGTTCTTCAGATTCTAATTTTGGAAGCCAATTAACACGTATAAAGAAATTATATTCAAGTTCATTTAAAACACGCGCTCCCCAGGCTGAAAGTTTTAAGATTCCCGGGCCGCTCATACCCCAATGCGTTATCAGAATAGGACCTTCGCTATAAGACAAATCTGTCTCAGAAGCATTTGATAATTTTATAGGCTTCTTAGCTCTATCTAATAAACGTACTCGCGCTAAGGCAGATAAGCCCGCTAATGTTTCAATACGTGAATCTTTAATATTGAATGTAAAAAGTGAAGGTACAGCAGACACAACCTTAACTCCTTTCTTCTCAATAACATTCAACATTTTAGGATTGCTTCCGGTAGCTAATACAACAGATTTAGATCTGAAGTTTTCAGTTTTACCTTGTACGCGCCATAAACCTTCTATCTGCTCTAGATCTACGATGGGACATTTAGTTTTAATAGTTATACCGTATATTTCGGCCTCCTTTAAAAAACAATCTATTATAGTCTGCGAGTTATTACTGGTGGGGAAAATTCTTCCGTCATCTTCAATCTTAAGTGATACGCCTCGTTCTTCAAACCAGGCCATCGTGTCTCCCGTTAAAAAAGTATGAAAAGGCCCTAATAATTCGCGCTTTCCTCTGGGATAGTTATCTGTTAAACGCCTGGGTTCAAATATAGAGTGCGTAACATTACATCTCCCACCTCCCGAAATTTTAACTTTTTCAAGTACCTGAGCACCTCGTTCTACAATTAAAATAGATAGTTTAGGATTTAATTTAGCAAGATTTATAGCTGTAAAAAAACCAGCAGCACCTCCGCCAATTATTATAGAATCATAGGTCATAACTGCAAAGATAAATGTGTAATTAATAAGGTGATTATATAATCGCAAAAATCTTAGTATACATTTTCAATTACTTAATCGATTTAGGAACCTCAATCTGACTATTTTAAGATTGAAAACGCGTCAAAAATGTATAATGTGACGCATTTTAACCTAATTATTCAACCCTAACCCCTAATATTATCATTTAATTCTATAGAAGTTTAAAAATTTATGTAACAAATAAATTTTAAGTGCACAATATAAGTAATAAGGTGTTTATTTATCTGCGTTGCATAATTGATAATTTTAAATCAAAATTTCATCAAATTATTAATCAATCAGCAATAAATTACGAATAAGCGTAAAAAATACGTGCTTTTTAACTACATCGATTTCGTAACTTAAACGTTGTAGTAGCCGCTATTATTCATTTTTTTGTATAAATTTAACAACCAGAATCTATTAAAAACTAAAACAATTTAAAATTAATTTTATGAAGCAATTTATACTTAGAAGTATGCTGTTTTGCGCTTCGCTATTACTGGCAGGTATAGCACAAGCACAAACGGTATCGGGAACAGTATCTGAGCCAAATGGCCCGCTACCCGGCGCAAACGTTCTCGTTAAAGGAACAACAAATGGTACAACTACCGACTTTGACGGTAATTACACCCTTAATAATGTAGCAGCAGGGAGCACTCTTGTTTTTAGTTATGTAGGATTTGCTGCAAAAGAAGTTGCCGTGAATGGAAAATCTACAGTAAACGTTACATTAGAGGAAGATGCTGCTGCATTGGAAGAAGTTGTGGTTATAGGTTACGGTACAACTACTGTAAAAGATGCAACAGGTTCTGTTTCTTCGGTAACTTCAGAAGATTTTCAGCAAGGGGTAATTCAATCTCCTGAACAACTCATACAAGGTAAGACCGCAGGGGTTCAAATTTCAGAATCCTCAGGTGAGCCAGGTGCGGGAATATCTGTACGTATTAGAGGAACAAATTCTATTCGTTCTGGTAATAACCCATTATTTGTTATTGATGGGGTGCCCCTAACGACAGGAGGAGCTCCTGCAGGGACAGCAGGTTCTATAGGTGCTACAGCAGCAAGAAACCCATTAAGCTTTCTAAACCCTAATGATATAGAAAGTATTTCTATATTAAAAGACGCATCAGCAACAGCTATTTATGGTTCTCGTGGTGCAAATGGTGTAATAATTATCCAAACTAAAGGAGGTCGTGGTGCGAGCAAAGGTAGATTTGAATTTAATACTTCAACAAGTTTCTCTACACCATCTACACGTTATGACTTATTAGAGCGAGAGGGTTTTCTAGATGCTATCGCTAGTGTAGGTGGAAATAGAAGCCTTGCTGATTTTGGAGCAAATTCTGATTTTCAAGACGTGTATACACGTAGTACATTCTCTACTAAAAACGACTTAAGCTATGCTAAGAGCTATGGTTCTGGTAATGTGAGAGCTTCTATTAGCTATGGAGATACAAAGGGTATTGTAGAAAATACCTCTCAAGAGCGTATTACAGGAAGATTAAATATTACGCAACGCTTTTTTGATGATAAATTAACAGTAAGTGGTCAAGCAACATTATCTCGCGTAAATGATGAGTTTACACTTATATCTGGTAGTGCAGGTTCAACAGGAGATTTAATTGGGGCGTCAATTACCGCTAACCCTACTTTTCCTGTAAATCCTACATTTGACCCAGGCTCAAACATTTTAAATCCAGCTAACTTATTAGCCAATTTTGAAGGATTATCAGAAACCGATAGATTTTTAGCGAATATTTCTGCAGACTACCAGATAGTTGAAGGTTTAAATGCCAAGGTTACTTATGGTTATGATGGAGTTCAAGCTGAGACTACTTCTATAGTTGCTCCTTCTATATTAGGATTTAATGGTTCAAGTAATATTGGACGTGGATATTATTCTGCTAGCAATCAGGATAACCAGTTACTTGAGGCGACTTTAAGTTTTAAGAAAGAGTTTGGCAATATAACCTTAGATTTAGTTGGTGGGTATTCTTATCAGGAATTTGCACGAGATGGTTTTGGGTCTGAGGGAGCAGGTTTTGCAACTAATAATATGGGACAGATAGCAAATCAGGTCAAATCAACGTATAATACCATTACTGGTCTTGTTGGTGAGAAAAATGTGATTTTCGGGTATGGCAATGATGGTTCGTATTTGAATAGAATCACGTTTCCCGGTTTTGATAATGAAGGCACTTTACCTGCATTTGATAAAATTATCCCTGCATTTGTACTTAATAATAATTATGACAACACAGATGAATTACAGTCTTATTTTGCAAGAGCTAATATTACATTATTTGATAAATTCCTATTAACCGGAACATTTAGAGCAGATGGTTCTTCAACTTTTGGTCAAAATGAACGTTATGGTTATTTTCCTTCTGGAGCATTTGCTTGGCAGTTACATAAGGAAGATTTTATTCCAGAAACGTTTTCTACTTTAAAATTACGTTTAGCTGCAGGTACAGTAGGTAGCCAGGAAGGCTTAGGCTATGGTCTATTTATTCAAAGAGAAACTCTTGGAGGTAGTGGAATAAGCAACGATCTGAATGTTTTACCAAGACCGGGTACTTCAATCGTAGGTGGATTCCCAAACCCAGATTTAAAATGGGAGTCTACAACAGATTTAAACGTGGGTCTTGACTTCGGTTTTAATAATGACCGTTTAAATGGTACTATCAACGTATACCGTAAAGAAACAAAAGATTTATTGTTAACTACAGAATTAGCTGCACCAGGATCTGGTACAATTTTTAGAAACTTACCTGACGGCTCTATCGTTAACTCAGGAGTTGAATTTGCTATTGATTATGGATTTATCGAAACTGATGATTGGGATTTCTCAGGTAACTTCAACATTTCCTATAATAGTAACGAGGTAAAGGATGTTCCTGTACCTATTAATGCAGGACCAATTAATGGTAACGGTTTGACAAACGCTTTTGCACAAAGGCTTCAAGCAGGACAACCTTTATTTTCTTACTATATGGCAGAATTTACTGGTTTTGATGCAGATGGCAATCCTACTTATTTTGACTTTGATGGTAACGGTGTAGGCGATCCTGATTCTGATAAATTTTTCTTAGGAAAAGATGCTGTACCCGATGTTAACGCAGGTTTATCTTTAAATGCGCGTTATAAAAACTTTGATGTATCTACCTATTTAACTGGCCAATTTGGTTTCTACGTTTACAATGCTACAGCAAATGCTTTCTTTACAAAAAGTGCATTGTTAATTCAAAAGAACGTTACTCAAGATGTTCCCGGAACCACAGAAAATCCTGGGTCTACAGTTGCTGTTTCTTCAAGGTTCTTAGAGAAAGGAGATTTTGTAAGACTACAAACCGTTTCATTTGGATATAATATTCCTGTAAGAGAAGATGGTATATTTAATTCTTTACGCTTTTCATTAACTGGACAAAATCTACTTTTATTGAGTGGCTATAGTGGATTAGATCCCGAGATTTCAGTGAGCACAGGTAACTTAAATGCTTCTGCAATACCAACTGCGGGAATTGATTATGCCGCGTATCCAAGACCACTGACTGTTACTTTTGGTGTAAATGCAACATTTTAAAAAAAAGTATTATGAAAAAAAATAAAAATACAATTCAACGATTTTCAAAAGTATGGTTATCTGCTTTTGCTTTCGCTACTATACTATCTTCGTGTACAGATCTGGAGATAGAGCAAACAGATTCAAATTTCCGAGACGCTAATGACTCATCATTTCAAGGTGTTACAGATCCACAATCTTTTGTAGATGATATTTACAATCAATTAAGAGGTCAAATTGGAGATCAGGCTAATTTATATGCCCTTAGTGAAGTTACAACTGATGCTGCCCTCGTTCCAACAAGAGGTTCTGACTGGGGTGATAACGGGATTTGGAGACAATTACACCAACATGACTGGAGGCCAAGTCATCAATTTATCGAAAATGTTTGGAATCAATGGAACAACACGCATTTTAGAGCGGCTCAGGTGCTTTCTGACCTCACACAAGCCGACGCTACTCTTAAAGCTAATGCCTCATTTTTAAGAGCATTGGGGATGTTTGTAATTTTAGATAATTATGGCCAAATACCAGTAAGAGATGTGACTGCTACGCCTTTCGTAGATCCTGAAGTAATAAGTGGTCAGGAAGCAGTAGATCAAATTGTTTCTGATCTTAATGATGCTATTGCTGGCTTACCTACAGTAGGTCCAGGTAGTGGCGTTGGAGATACTAATTCTCCTTTAATTAAAGCTACTAAAGCTTCTGCCAGATATCTGCTTGCTAAAGTTCTATTAAATAAACATATCTATCTAAAGACTGAACCTGCAACAGCAGACATGAATCAAGTAATAACATTAGTAGATGCTATTGCAGCAGACGGTTATGCTCTTGAAGATGATTATTTTGATATATTTAAAAATACATTAGATAAAGAAACAATCTGGTTTATCCCTACAGCGGTAGGTAACAGAATCTGGAATGGCTTACATTACAATCAATCTCCAGAGATTGTTGGAGGAGGCTGGAATGGTTTTGCTACTTTAGCTGAATATTATGATTTATTTGAAGGGGATGCTAATTCAAATGCACCAGGTTCGGGTCAGGAAGAAAGAAGAGGTGTAGTCCCTAACGGTGGTTTACCGGTATCTCAAGTTGATGGTGGAGTCGATGTAAATGATAATAATATAGCAGATGGTTCTAGCGTAGGTTTTGGTTTCCTAATTGGTCAACAGTTTTCTGACACTGGTGCACCCCTAAATGCTAGATCTGGAAAACCATTAACATTTAAAAGAAATTTTGTAGATGGAAATGGTAACCCTAGCCTTATAAATAATGATGAAACTACCGGTATCCGAGTAATTAAATATAACCCAAGATTTGGAGGTCAGACTGAACACGAAATATTCTTCCGCTTTTCAGATGCATATCTTATGAAAGCCGAAGCCATGTTTAGAGCGGGACAGGACCCTACAGCAATGATGAATGTTTTGAGAGGTTTACGTGAAGCTACGCCATTTAGTAGCGCTGTAACAGAACAAGATATTATTGATGAGAGAGGCCGTGAGTTATACACAGAATTCTGGAGACGTAATGATTTAATTCGTTTTGGTCAATATACTAAAGACTGGGAGTTAAAAACACCTTCTGAAGTTGGTAATGATAATAGAAATTTATTTCCTATTCCTGCTAATCAATTAATACTTAACCCTAATTTAGTTCAAAACCCGGGTTACTAAATCTTATTTATTTTATTTTTAGCCTGAACAAAAGAGAGGATCACAAAATGATCCTCTCTTTTAAATTAGTAATTTACCCAAAACTGTAGGACTCTTTTACTATGCCACGATTACGTATTTATTTTATAATCGTACTCTTCACTTTGGTTTGCTCGTGCAAACAAAACAATGAGATCTACAAACTATCACAAGTAACAAATTCTGGTGTTTTATTTACAAACGAAATTAAAAGCACTCCAGAACTTAATATTTTAAATTACCTATACTTTTATAATGGAGCCGGAACTGCCATAGCAGACTTCAATAATGACGGTTTATTAGATATTTACTTTACAGGAAATCAAGTTGCAGATAAGCTGTATCTCAATACAGGAAATCTCACTTTTAAAGACATTTCTACAGAAGCCGGAATAAATCTGGAGAACACCTGGAATACAGGTGTAACCACTGTAGACATTAATCACGATGGCCTTTTAGATATTTACGTTTCTACTGTTAGTGGCCACCTCAATTTAAAAGGGCACAACAAACTTTTTATAAACCAGGGTTCACAAGAGGGCATTCCCACATTTTTAGAAAAATCTGCTGAATATGGTTTAGATTACTCAGGACTTTCTACGCAAGCCTCGTTCTTTGATTATGATTTAGACGGAGATCTCGATCTTTACCTACTCAATCATTCGGTTCACCCAAACTCGAGTTACGGTCGCGCAGCTCTACGCAATACTCAAGATAGCATTAATGGCGATCGTTTTTATATAAACAACAAGGGCAGTTACCTCAACTATACAGAACAGGCCGGTATTTTATCAAGCAAAATAGGATATGGATTGGGCGTGTCTGTAAGCGATTTAAATAACGACGGATATCCTGATTTGTACATCGCGAATGATTTTTTTGAGAATGATTATCTCTATATGAATCAAAAAGATGGAACTTTTAAAGAGTTAAATACCACTACAAAAATTCTTGGACATACTTCTCATTTTTCAATGGGTTCTGATATGGCAGACATCAACAACGACGGTCTTTCAGATATTCTAAGTTTAGATATGCTTCCCGAAAAACTTGAAGTTTTAAAAGCTTCTAGTACTGAATACGCCTACCCTATTTATCAGAATCAACTTAGAAACGGGTACGATTATGAGTTTATGCAAAATGCATTACAACTAAACCTGGGTAACAATCGTTTTTCAGAAATTGCTTTTCAAAGCGGTATCGCTGCTACAGAATGGTCCTGGAGTCCGTTAATTGCAGACTTTGATAATGACGGATATAAAGACATTTACATCGCTAACGGAATTTTAGGCGCCACTAATGATATGGATTTTGTGAATTTTATTTCAAATGAAGCCATTCAAAGACGTCTGGGGAAAAATATGACCGAAAGAGAAATGGAATTCATCAAAAAAATTCCTAAAACTCATGTTACAAACTATGCTTATAAAAATACGGGAGGTTCTTCTTTTAAAGATGTAACTAAACAATGGACTTCATCAAAACCATCTTTTAGCAACGGTGCCTCGTATGCAGATTTAGACAATGATGGCGATCTCGATATCGTAGTCAATAACATCAATGAAGCAGCGTATATTTTAGAAAACAACACCGCTCAATCTAAAGAAAACCAAAAAGGAATCAGCATTAGATTTAAAGGCAGCAAAGAGAACACATTTGGGATAGGTGCTAAAATAACCACCTTCGTAAATGGCACGATGCAGGTCTTTGAGAATTATACAACACGTGGTTTTATGTCTGCAGTACCTCCATCAGTTTTTGTAGGTCTGGGGAATTCAAAAAGTATAGACTCGCTTCAGATAATTTGGCCTTCAGGAAAAGTTCAAAAACTAAAGAATATTCAGATTAAGGAAACCATACTATTAAAAGAGGAAGATGCCATTATTAAACCTACTTCAACAGCTCCTTTTCAATCTGAAATTCAACTAGTAAATGTGGCATCAAAAATAGATTTTGTTCATAAAGACGGTAGTTCTATAGAGTTTAGCCGAGACGCATTAGTACCGTATGCCAATACGAATACCGGCCCACAGCTAAAAGCCGCAGATTTAAATAGCGATGGTTTTGAAGATCTCATTATTTTAGGCGCTAAAGGACAGGAAACACAATTATATTTTCAGAATAAAAAGGGTGACTTTGTCAATAAACAGCTACCCGAAGCCGCAAAAGACGCAATTAATGAAGATACGGCAGTGGCCCTATTTGATGTGAATAATGATGGCTTAACAGATATACTCATCGCCAGTGGCGGAAACGAATTTACCACAGGAAAACCACTAACTCCCAGACTCTACTTAAATTCTGCTAATGGATATATTTTAAGTGAAAATGAATTTGATGGTCTATATATTAATGCTTCTAAAATAAGTCCTGTAGATTTTGACAATGATGGTGATCTCGATTTTGCGATTACCAGCGATTTAGTTCCGCACGAGTTTGGCGCAACACCCAGCAGTTACCTTTTTATGAATGACGGTAAAGGTCATTTTAAAAATGCCACTGATAGTTTAGCGTCTGAGTTTTCAAATATCGGGAACGTAAAAGACCTTATTTGGGCAGATATTGACGGTAATGGTTACAACGATGCTTTAGTTTGTGGCCATTGGATGCCTATTCAGATTTTTTTAAATGATGGAAAAAAATTATCCCTTCAGAAAAATTCAAGTCTTGATAAAACTAATGGTTTGTGGAATGCGCTAATTGCTGAAGATTTTGATAATGACGGTGACCTTGATTTTATTGCGGGTAATTGGGGACTTAACACCAGACTTACTGCTTCTTTAGAAAAACCGCTCAGTTTATACCGATATGATTTTGATGCAAATGGTAAGATAGACCCGGTAACAACCTATTTTTATAAAGATACTGAAACGATATTGGCGACTAAAGATGAGATCGTAAAACAAATACCACCACTCAACAAGAAATTTCTTAGCTATCATGCCTTTGCACAAGCGCATATTGAAGATCTATTTTCAAAAGAAAAATTAAAAAAAGCTGATAAAAAGAAGGTATTTACGCTAGAAACCACCTATTTTGAGAATACAGGAAATAGCACGTTTAAAGTTCATAAACTGCCTTTTATGACTCAAATCTCAAGCACGAAAGCGATATTTACAGATGACTTTAATAGCGATGGTTTTAAAGATATTTTATTGCTGGGAAACGACAGCGAGATAAGTACACAACTAGGAAGACAAGATGCTTCCCACGGAATTTTTTTACTCAATAACGGTCAGGGTTCTTTTAATTATACCACGCAACATAATGTTGATATTAAAGGTGCCTCCCGCAGTATCACGCCTATTAAAATAAAGGACAGTTTGTTTTATATTATAGGCAGAAATAATGAAAGTCCACTATTTTTAAGAAAAGAAAACTAAATGAGATTTTATAAAACCCTCTATATACTAAGTTTTAGTTTGCTGATAACCTCTTGCAAAAAAAACAAATCTGAGAACGAAGAATCACTTCCTGAAACGCCTAAATTGTTTAGTCTTTTAGATCCTTCTGAAACGGGTTTAGATTTTACTAACACCATAACAAACAGCAAAGACTTCAACATCTTTAAATACCGCAATTTCTATAATGGTGGTGGTGTTGCCATAGGTGACATCAATAATGATGGACTTGCAGATATCTATATGAGTGCAAATATGGGCGAGAACAAATTATTCTTAAATAAAGGTGATTTTAAATTTGAAGACATAACCGAAAAAGCCGGTGTGGCTGGTAACAAACCGTGGTCTACCGGTGTGGTAATGGCAGATGTTAACGGCGATGGCTTACTCGATATTTATGTTAGCAACGCGGGTAATATGAAGGGTGATAATCACGATAATGAACTGTATATAAATAATGGTGATTTAACGTTTACAGAAAAAGCAACCCAGTACAATCTTGCAAAATCTGGCTTTTCTACACAGGCAAGTTTTTTTGATTACGATAAAGATGGCGATCTGGATGTGTATATTTTAAACAACAGCAATGTTCCGGTAATTGGTTTAGGCTTTGCAGAGCAAAGAAATACTCGTGCTGAAGACTGGGAGAACGTGCCCGATGTCTTTAGAGGGGTAGGTGATTTATTAATGCGTAATGATGGTGATACCTTTACAAATGTTAGTGAAGAGGCCGGTATTTACGGGAGTCTTATAGGTTTTGGTCTGGGAGTTATGATAACCGACATCAATAATGATTTGTGGCCAGATATTTATATTTCTAATGATTTTTACGAGCGTGATTATTTATACATAAACCAAAAAGATGGCACTTTTAAAGAAGAAATAAAAAACTGGACGTCTCACCTGTCACTTTCTGCAATGGGTGTTGATATGGCAGATATAAATAATGATGGCCTTCAGGATATTTTTATTACAGACATGCTTCCCGAACCTGAAGAACGCGTCAAATCTGTTATGGAATTTGACAGTTACAACGTTTACAAACTAAAGCAGGGCAAAGACTTTTATCAGCAATTTATACAAAATACACTTCAGGTTAATAACGGAAACGGATCATTCTCAGAAATCGCCTATTACAGTGGTGTTGATGCTACAGACTGGAGCTGGGCAGGATTATTAGTTGATTTAGATAATGATGGCTACAGAGATATTTATGTGACAAATGGCATCAACCACGACTTAACAGACCTTGATTTTGTTGACTTTTTTGCTGACGAAATTATTCAGGATATGGCGCTAACGGGTAAACGACAGGCAATAGATTCTATAATTAATAAAATGCCTAAAAAACCCCTTTCTAATTACGCCTACCGAAACAAGAAAGATTTAACCTTCGAAAATGCTGCTAAAGAATGGGGATTAGACACCTTAAGCATGTCTAATGGTAGCGCATACGCAGATTTAGATAATGACGGCGATCTGGATCTTGTAGTAAATAATGTAAATATGAAGTCTTTTGTTTTTCGAAATAATGCAGAAAAGGAGACAAAAAATCACTTCCTAAAAGTCAAATTTAAGGGTGGCGCTAAAAATCCGTTTGCGGTAGGGGTTTCAGTAAAACTGTATATTAAAGATCAAATCATTCTTCAGGAATTATATCCTGTACGCGGTTTTCAATCTTCGATGGAATACCCTATGACTATAGGCCTTGGTGATGCGACAGTCGTAGATTCTATGCGTGTATTATGGCCTAACGATAAAACCCAACTTTTTACAGCATTAAAAGCAGATCAAACCTTAGAACTTGATCAGGCTGAAGCTTCAGAGACATTTATTCCGCAGAAAATAAAGAAAACGAAAACTCTACTTACAGAACTTACCACGAGTAGTTTAAACAGTTCGCCAGAAAACGCTTATAATGATTTTGATTATGAGGGTATGATTTCTAAAAAACTGTCTGAAGAAGGTCCTGCGCTTGCCGTAGGTGACGTCAATGGTGACGGTAACGACGATGTTTACATTGGCGGCCCTAAAGGGGAGGCAGGAACACTATATCTGCATCAGGGTAAAGGAAAATTAGTCGCAAAAAATCAGCCGGTTTTTGATTTAGATGCTTTTTATGAGGATACTGCTGCAAGTTTTTTTGATGCAGATGGCGATGGCGATCAGGATTTATTAATAGCTTCAGGAGGTAATGAAGTGGGCAGAAAAGAAGTCTTTAAACCCAGACTTTACCTCAATGATGGGAAGGGGAATTTTACTAAATCTCCAGAAGAATTACCTTCAGCATTTCAAAATATGAGTGTTGTGGCTCCAGAGGATTTTGATGGCGACGGCGACATAGATGTATTTATAGGATCTCGCAGTGTCGTAGGTGTTTATGGTATAGATCCTACTCATTTGTTTTTAGAAAACACTGGTAACGGTAAGTTTGTAAATGCTACAGAACGCCTTGCATACGACACTAAAGACGCAGGTATGATAACTGCAGCGATCTGGCTTGATGTAGATGGTGACTCTAAAAAAGACCTGATAACGGTTTCAGAATGGGGAAGCCCTATTATTTTTAAAAATTTAGGAAAACGCCTTTCAAAAGCTAAAAATGAACTGAGTAATCAAATGGGCTGGTGGAATACTATTGCAGCAGCAGATATTGATAACGATGGAGATACCGATTTGATTTTAGGTAATGAAGGTCAAAATTTACATTATCTGCCTACCGTAGAAAATCCGTTAGTGATGTACATTAATGATTTTGATAATAATGGTACCATAGAGCAAATCACAACGATTCGGAAAAATGGAAAAGATTATCCTATACATCAGAAAAAAGAAATTACAGCACAAATGAGTTCGCTTAAGAAGCAAAACCTTAAAGCTTCAGATTATGCAAAACGGTCTATAGACGGTATCTTTTCCGCGGAAAGTCTTCAGAATGCGATAAAAAAGACGGTTTCTCATTCACAATCTATGATAGCTGTAAATGACGGCAAAGGTAATTTTACCCTCAAGCCACTACCCTATCAGGTACAATTATCCTGCGTTTGTGATATCATCACTGCAGATCTTAATAAAGATGGCCTGGCAGATTTAATTATGGCGGGTAACAATTTTGAATTTAAACCACAATATTCTCAGTTAGATGCTAATTACGGAAGTGTATTACTCAATGCCGGAAACACTAATTATAACTGGCAAAAATACAATGACAGTGGTTTCTTTATAAAAGGAGAAGTGAAACACCTTGCTAAATTTAAAGACAAAACAGGAAGCACCTATATTGTTGCGGCTATTAATAATGATAAACCAAAGATTTTTGAGTTAGATGAATAAATATATTCAGACACTTTTACTTATTTCTGTTTTAATCTCGTGTTCAAAAGACCCGGAATTATTCACCAATCCCGATGTTGAAAAAGCAGGAATTACCTTCAAAAATACATTAACTGCAACCGAGGATATGAATATTCTCGACTACCTCTATTTCTATAATGGTGGCGGTATCGCAGTGGGCGATATTAATAATGACGGCTTACAGGATATTTATTTCTCGGGGAATCAGGTAAAAAATGAGCTGTACTTAAATAAAGGGAATTTACAGTTTGAAAATATCACCGAAACGGCAGGTGTAGCCGGCAAAAGCGACTGGAATACGGCTTCAGTGATGGGAGATGTAAACGGTGATGGCTTTCTCGATATTTATGTTTGTGCAGTTGTAGGACTTAATGGCCTAAACGGTCATAACGAACTTTTCATCAATAACGGCGATAATACGTTTACAGAAATGGCTGAGGAATATGGTCTTGATGTAGATACATTTTCTTCATCGGCTGCATTTTTAGATTATGACTTAGATGGTGATTTAGATATCTATATACTAAATCACGCTGTGCATACACAAAATTCTTTTGGCAAAGCCGAATTACGTTATGAACGCAATGCACAAACCGGTGATAAATTAATGCGAAATGACGGCGATCACTTTACAGATGTGAGTGAAGAAGCGGGAATTTACGGAGGTATAAATAGCTACGGACTTGGTATTGCAATTTCAGATTTTAACCTTGATGGTTATCCTGATATTTATATAGGAAACGATTTTCACGAGGATGATTATTACTACCTCAATAATGGAGACGGCACATTTACCGAAGATTTAAAAAATCACTTTGGGCATACCAGTAGATTTTCTATGGGAAGTGATGTAGCAGATTTAAATCACGATGGATGGCCAGATCTTATATCGTTAGATATGCTGCCTGAAGATGAGAACGTTTTAAAATCTTCTGAAGGTGATGATAACATTCAAACCCAGCGCTTACGTACAGATAAATATGGTTACCACTACCAGTTTACACGCAATATGCTTTACATAAACCGAGAAGGCGGTGCGTATCAAGAAACAGGGTTATTAAGTGGTATTGCTGCTACAGACTGGAGCTGGAGTGCCCTTTTTGGCGATTATAACCAAGATATGCAACAAGATTTATTCATCTCTAACGGCATACCTAAACGCCCTAATGATCTCGATTATATAAAATTTGTATCAAGTGATCAGATTCAAAATAAAATTACCAATACCGGGCTCATAGATCAAAAAGCACTTAAAAAAATGCCAAGCGGTAAAACACACAATTATGTGTTTGAAGGTTCGTCAGATTTATATTTTAAAGACCGTTCTTCTAGCTGGATTGCAAATGATACGCTTGCCTCAGGAGCAACCGCCTATGGTGATTTAGATAATGATGGCGACCTTGACCTCATTACAAACAATATCAATGCGTCTCCCACGCTGTATATAAATCAGACTAACGCTAAAGCAAACTATTTAAAAATTAAGCTTCAGAGTCCTACTCAAAACAACTTTGCAATTGGCGCAAAAGTCTATGCGTATGCTGGCGGCATAAAACAATATAAAGAATTGTACACTGTAAGAGGTTTTCAGGCATCTTCAGAACCGTTATCTCATTTTGGTTTAAATGATATTAAAAAGGTTGATTCTGTACGGGTAATCTGGCCAGACCGCACAAGTCAAGTTCTCACTAATGTTGATGCAAATCAAACTTTAATTATAAAACCGAAAAATGCACTTGCGTTTAATTACAGTTCACTAATTAAAAAAAGAACCCCTCTATTTAAAGCAGTAACCGACAGTATAGGCCTCGATTTTATACATCAAGAAGACGCGTATTCAGATTTTGATCGTGAGAAATTAATACCTTATCAACTGGGAGATCGAGGCCCTGCAGTGGCGGTAGGGGATCTTAATGGTGATGGTAAAGATGACATTTTCTTTGGCGGTTCTAAATTCATCCCTTCACAAGTATACCTTCAGCAAGATTCTACCTTTGTAAATACACGATATCCTGCAATTCGAAAAGATTCTATTCTCGAAGAAGTTGTTGCCGTTATTGCAGACTTTAATAAAGACGGTAAAAACGATTTGTTCACCGGTACGGGCGGTGGTGATTTTTCTAATAAGGCAAAACCACTACTCGATGCTTTATATTTAAATAACGCTACTGGTTTTGAAAAAGCTTCTTTACCTCAGCTTTTTGAAAACACATCGATTCTTGCTGTACATGATTATGATCAAGATGGTGATCTAGATGTTTTTGTGGGTTCACAAGGCATTACCGGTAGTTTTGGCAAATTACCTTCTTCATACTTACTTGAAAATGACAAGGGAGTTTTCCGCGTAGCGCAAGAATTTAAAGAACTGGGGATGGTAACTGCAGCTATCTGGGATGATTTTGACGGTGATAATAAACAAGACCTAATTGTAACCGGTGAATGGATGGCTCCTGTTTTTCTGAAAAATAAAAACAACAAATTTAGCCCTGTTAATAACACTAAAGAAGACTTAGAAGGTCTTTGGCAAAGCCTTATCGCTTTTGATATAGACCACGATGGTGATATGGATTATGTACTGGGTAACTGGGGAGAAAACAGCAAATTTAAAGCCTCATCAGAATTTCCTATGATTATGTACTACAATGATTTTGATAAAAATGGACAAACAGAAACGATTGTAGTTACTGAAAAAAACAAAAACTATTATCCCTTATTAGGTTTAGATGCACTCGCTTCTCAGGTGGTTAGTCTGCGTAAAAAATACAGTTCGTATAAAAGTTTTGCCGGCCAGACTATTGAGCAGATTCTTAGTGAAGAACAACTCAATACCAGTAAAAAGTTAAAAGTAAGTACTTTAAAATCGGGGTATTTACGCAACGATTCAGGCTCATTTACATTTATTCCTTTTAATAGAGATTTTCAGGTTGCTCCTGTAATGACTTTTTGTAAATTCGATTTTGATAATGATGGTAAAGATGAGCTACTTGCTGCCGGAAATTATTTTGGAGTACAACCCTTTCACGGTAGATTAGACAGCTTTACCGGTGCATTAATTAAGGATAATAACACCATCTATTCTGGTGAAAAACTGGGGTTAGATTTTGCTCAAAAATCAATTAGACAGCTCAATGTAATCTCATTTAATACTAAAAAGTTTCTTATTGCTACTCCTAATAATGGCAAAACACAACTGTATCAATTAAGCCAAACAACCAAAAATTAGCTTTTGACTATGTTTAAAAAATCTATACTTCTATTTTTTTCGGTGATAGTATTATTATCCTGTACAAGTGAAGAGAAACATATCGTTATCACTCCAGACGATTACAACAATGCTGTTGATAAAGTAACGGAAGTTATTATTCACGATATTTTCTCACCTCCCGTTGCTAGTCGTATATATGCCTATTCTAATATTGCAGCCTACGAGATTCTTGCTCAGAATAATGCAGAATATACCTCACTTGCAGGTAAACTTAACAATTTACCTGAGACGCCTAAACCAGATTCTACAGCTGTTGTAAATTATGACCTGGCAGCACTTATCGCTCAAATGGAAATCGCTAAAACCCTTATTTTTTCTGAAGAACGCATTACAGATATAAGAGATAGCCTATATACCAAATGGGAAGATCAAAATCCTACGGAGCTTGCTGCTTCTAAAGCTTATGCCCTTAAGGTTACAGATCATATTAAAGCCTGGATGGATGGAGATAATTATAAGCAAACCCGTACTATGCCTAAATTTTCGGTAAATCCTGATAACCCATCCCGCTGGCAACCTACTCCTCCTGCATACATGGATGGTATAGAACCTCACTGGATGAAAATTAGAACCTTTGTTATTGATTCTGCATCTCAATTTAAACCCATTCCCCCACCAGAATTTTCTATGGAAAAAGATTCTGAGTTCTACAAACAACTCATTGAAGTTTATGATGTGCGTAATGCAATGACTGAAGAAGGTGATGCGTCAGAAAAAATGGCCATTGCTCAATTTTGGGATTGTAACCCATACGTTTCTACCCACAAAGGACATCTGATGTTTGCAACTAAAAAAATTACTCCCGGCGGTCATTGGATAGGGATTGTAAAAATTGCAACTAAAAAAATGGATGCCGATTTGATGGAAACCGTTTACGCTTATACAAAGACTTCTATTGCACTCTTTGATGGCTTTATAAGCTGTTGGGACGAGAAATACAGAAGTAACCTTATACGTCCTGAAACATTAATTAATCAATACATTGATGATGGGTGGGCTCCGGTATTGCAAACACCCCCTTTTCCTGAGTACAGTAGTGGTCACTCTGTTGTATCTGGTGCCGCCGCAGAAGTTCTAACCGAAATTTATGGTGACGATTTTAACTTTGACGATGATACAGAAACCCCTTACGGTTTACCGGTGCGCAGTTTTAAATCATTTAGATCTGCATCTAGCGAAGCTGCTTTAAGCAGACTTTATGGAGGTATTCATTATAGAGCAGCTATTGAAGAAGGTCTTAAACAAGGCCGCGAAATAGGTCGCTTTATCGTTCAGAAATTAAATCTTAAAGCAGATACCGCACAAGCCGCAAACTAGGGTATGAAAAAATTAATTTTTGTAATTACTACGTTATTGTTAGTTGCTCTAGGTTGGTATTTATTTCTAAAACCCAGCGATTTTACGATTAGCTTTAAAGTAGAAACCACTCCCGGTACTGTGATACAATCTGTAAAAGCGTGGGATCTAAGTTTAGATAACAGCAAGATAATAGCTCAATACAATTTTGATGCTCTGGTGCAGCAGCGAAGTATTAACGGTTCAACTATAAATTACACCTATCGGTTTTATGCCGTTAATGATTCTACAACTAAGGTTAGTGTGGGTATAAAAGATCTTGACAATAGCATCTATAACAAACTCACAATCCCTTTTGCAAATACAGATTTTGAAAAGAAAAGTGCTGAAGAAATAAATGCATTTTATACGATTTTAAAGCAGCACCTTAGTGAACTAAAAATTAAAATTACAGGTATTGAAAATACACCATCTACTTATTGTGCATACATTCCGTTAAAAGGTTTACAAATAGAAAAAGCAAAAGGAATGATGCAAAACTATGGATATATAGGAGATATACTTGCTGCTGGTAATGTAACTTTTAATGGTCCGCCATTTGTAGAAATTACAAATTGGGATATTAAAACAGACAGCATATCATATAATTTCAGTTTTCCTATAATTAAATCTGACAGCCTCCCGCAAGCGAAAGATATTCGATATAAACAATTGCAAAAAACCGAAGCTATTCACGCTGTGTATAATGGTAATTACATAACTTCAGATAGAGCCTGGTACGCACTTATGGCCTATGCTAAACGAAATAATATTGCAATAGAGCAAAAACCCTTAGAAGTTTTCTTTAATAACCCAAATATGGGCGGCAATGAATTAGATTGGAAAGCAGACATTTATATGCCTTTAAAAAAAGACACGCTCAACTAGATAATCTTGTGGGTAATCATTAGCAACTTCAATTTAAAAAGTCAAACGTTAGTTTTAGACCTTGAATAACCATTGTAGTGCCTATAATGGCAATTATTAACCCCATTATTTTACCTATTACTGAAATAACATTATCCCCTATTTTTGCAGCAATAAAATCGCTTAAGCTAAAGGTTATGTAGGTTAGAACACACATAAGTCCAAAAATTAAAATCACCAACCCAATATTTAAATAGGTAGCATTTGATGTAAAATTCATCGCCGTTACGATAGTACCGGGCCCGGCAAGAATAGGTATTGCCAAAGGTGATACCGCAATATTCTCATCAAAATTAGTTTCTTTTAAATGCTTAACTCCAGACTTTCTTGACTGAAGCATATCAAACCCTACATAAAAAATAAGTATCCCTCCGGTAATCTTAAATGCAGGAATGGTGATACCAAAGAGTTGAAAAATAAATTTACCCAGAACCACAAACACTGCTATAATTATAAATGCAACTAAAATTGCTTTCTTATTAACCTTTTGTTTTTCAGCTTTGCTGGCACCCTCGGTTAACGATAAAAATATAGGAATATTAGACAGCGGATTCATAATGGCAAAAAAGCCTGTAAATACCGAAATGCAATACGTTAATAGGTCACTCATAATGCTATTTTTAAGAATAGGTAAACCTATTATTTAATTTCTAAATTTAACTGTTTTCCTTCGGCCTGGGCTTTTTTATCTTTTTGCACACCTAAAGCAATACCTATGGCCATACCTATAGGCAAGCCTATTTCTAAGAGTCCCATATTTCCTAAAGCCGCTCCAAAAGCAACACCTAGGGGAATCCCAAAAACCGACATTCCCAGAGCAAGCCAGAGATTTCTGTAATGATTATTAGGAACTATACCGGTTTCTTTATCTACTAATTTTAATATATGCCTTTGAGAGGTTCTCAATAAACTATACAATTGCTTATCTGAATAATCTTTCCCATTAATATGATCTACTTCTTTATTTATAGATTGAATAACAAACTCCGGCAACTTTCTTTCATTTAAAACATCTAACAACTCTTTAAATTGAATGATTTGCTTTTTGTGTTTGCCTTCTTCAGAATTGGGTCTTGTATTTAGGGAGTTTATTTTCATCTGTAGAATTTAATTTAAATCTAACAAAAAACCCTGTAAATTGAATATTTACAGGGTTTTTCTAATTTATTAATCTTGATTTTTAAACTTCAGTAGGCTGTCCTGAGCTTACTTTAACCTCTTTACCGTTAAGTAATATCGTTAAGTCTGAACCTTTATCTAAACTGAAAACATGCTTTCCTTTAGACACAGCTACTTTTAAAATCTGCCCTCTAAAATTCAATTTAAATGAAAAACCATCCCACGCATTTGGCATTTTAGGATCAAAGGATAGCATATCATTTTTAATTCGCATACCTCCAAAACCTTCAACAACACTCATCCACGTGCCTGCCATACTGGTAATATGAAGACCTTCGTGCACTTCTTTGTTATAATCATCAAGATCAAGACGTGAGGTTCTCAAATAAAACTCATAAGCCTGATCCATCTGATCTAATTTTGCAGCTTGTATTGCGTGAACACAGGGGCTCAAAGAAGATTCATGAACGGTAAATGGCTCGTAAAAATCAAAGTGTTTTTTAAGTTCCTCTTGCGTAAAGTGATCTTCAAAAACATAAAAACCTTGTAATGTATCTGCCTGTTTGATGTAAGGAGATCTCAAAATACGATCCCAACTCCATTTTTGATTTATAGGTCGTTCAGATTTTGAAAGATCTGCTACGGTAACTAACTCTTTATCTAAGAAACCATCTTGTTGTAAGTAGATTCCGTTTTCTTCTGAAAAGGGCAAATACATTTTTTCTGAAACGTCTGTCCAGGTATTTAATTCGTCATTAGAAACGTTTGTCTTTTCAGCAATTCTTTTATAATCTGAACTGTACTCTTTAGATACTTTTTTAACCTGCTCTGCGGCATATCTTAAACACCACTTCGCTAAATAATTTGTATAAAAGTTGTTGTTTACATTATTTTCATATTCGTTAGGACCGGTAACACCCAAAATCACAAACTGCTCTTTTTTAGCAGACCAGGTTGCGCGTTGCTTCCAGAAACGAGCTACAGCGATAATCACCTCTAAGCCTTTTTCTGGAATGTAACTATAATCTCCTGTATAGCGTACATAATTGCTTATCGCAAAAATCATAGCACCATTACGGTGTATCTCTTCAAAAGTGATTTCCCACTCATTATGACACTCTTCCCCATTCATAGTCACCATAGGGTACAGCGCCGCACCATCTTTAAATCCTAGTTTCTGGGCGTTTTCTATCGCTTTTTCAAGATGCTGGTAACGGTAGGTCAACAGGTTACGCGCTACCTGCTGGTCTTTTGTTGCCATATAAAACGGAAGGCAATATGCTTCTGTATCCCAATAGGTAGAACCCCCATATTTCTCACCGGTAAAGCCTTTAGGCCCTATATTAAGACGTGCATCTTTACCTAAATAGGTTTGATTTAATTGAAATATATTGAATCGTATTCCCTGCTGTGCTTTTACATCACCGTCTATCACAATATCTGCCATAGACCAGATTTCTGCCCAGTCTTCCTTTTGCTTAGTAAGTAAGTTTTTAAAACCTTTGTCTAAAGCAATATCTAATACCGCTGTTGCAGCACTCTTAAGTGAATCTTTATCGTGATTTAAAGAAGTGATATATCCTGCATATTTCTGAATTGCAAAAGTCTCGCCTTCGCGAATATCAGTCTCGTAAACGTGACCTATATACGTTTCGGTCTTGTTAGTTTTAAGAGTTAATGAAATCTCTTTGCCGTCTACGGTAAAGGTGTTTGACATTGCGGTACACACGTGAAAAAGCGTTTTCATAGTGTGTGCGGTAATAAAAGCCTTATTCCCTTGTTCTTCTACACTTAGCGTGTTCCAAAATTTATCATCCCAGTTGGTGTCTTCATTAGTAATGCCGCTATCTAAATACGGTTCATAACTAATGCTCACATCTTTATTTAACGGCGTTACTTCATAATTTATAGCTCCCAGTTCATCATGCTCCAGACTTAAAAAGCGTTTAGAATTCACTTTTAAACGAGTCCCATTTTGAAGTTCTGCTTCAAAACTTCTGCCTAACCAACCTTCTTTCATATTAAGCTCCCGTCTAAAGTCTTTTACACTTTTTACGATGTTTAGATCTAAAGATTCCCCATCAACAAGAACTTTTATTCCTATCCAACTGGGTGCGTTAAGTACTTTAGCAAAATATTCAGGATAACCATTTTTCCACCAGCCTACTCGTGTTTTATCGGGGTAATAAACACCACCTATATAACTTCCCTGAAAAGTTTTTCCACTATATTCTTCTTCAAAATTAGCACGTTGCCCCATGGCACCGTTGCCAATACTAAATAAGCTTTCTGATGATTTTACATGCTCTTTTTCAAATCCTTCTTCTAAAATTGCCCACGGTGCGGGTATGATATAATCTTGATTCATGGTATTAAGCGTTGATTAGTTGGTCTAAAAATTGGGTATTGATTTCGGTAAAATCTTTAAATATATAGTCTGCTTCGTGTAGTGTTTCTGCATCACCTATTCCTACACTCACCATATTTACTTTATTTGCAGCCTGTATGCCAGCAATAGAATCTTCAAAAACAATGGTGTCTTTAAAATCTACTTCAAGTTCTTCTGCTCCTATTGTAAAAACCTCAGGATCTGGTTTGGCTTTTTCTACGTGATTGCCATCTACAATAAAATCAAACATATCATAAAGCCCTACACGTTTTAATATAGGTTGTGCATTTTTGCTTGCAGATCCTAATGCCATTGGTATATTTCTTTCTTTTAAATAGTTGAGAACATCAAGAACACCCGGCAAAATATCTGCTTTGGTCATTTTTTCTATATAACCTAAGTATTCTGCATTCTTAGAAGTTAGCCACACGTCTTTTTCTTCCTGAGTAGCTTTTCTCTTTCCTATTTCAAGTAATATTTCTAAAGAGCGTACACGGCTTACACCTTTAAAACGCTCATTTTGTTCTTCAGTAAATTCAAAACCCAGATCATTTGCAAGTGACTTCCATGCTAAATAATGAAAGCCTGCGGTATCTACAATTACACCATCAAGATCGAATATAAATCCTTTTTTACTCATTCTAATTATCGGTTTAATTTGCGTGTAGATTCTCGTTCAACAAGACTTGTATCTATATAAGCGGTATCATAAACTTCGGCGCCGGTTTCCTCACGCTCTAGCTTTTCGATAAGTATAGCTGCTGCTTTGCGCCCCATTTCTTCTCCGTGTTGACTCACCGCTGTTAAACTTGGAATCATGTTTTCAGAAAGTTGACCATCTGTAAAACAAACTATAGATACATCTTCAGGTATTTTCTTTCCTAGTTTAGTTAACACGCGTGTTGCATGAACAGCGAAGAATTCATTAACCGTGAAAATACCATCAAGTTCATTATTAGTAACAAAATCTTCAATGCGTCTCTTTGATTCTTCAGTAAGGTCATCAATATTATCTAACTTCAGTATTAAATCATTATTGGCTTCAATACCAAAATCATCAAGAGCATCCAGATATCCTTCGGTACGTAAACGTCCTACACTTATATAATCTTCAGAAGTTATAATCCCTATTTTGCGACAACCGGTACGCACCATATGGGTGACTCCCTTTTTTGCTCCTGCTTTATCATCAATAAGTACACGGTCACAAGAAATACCCTCTACAACGCGATCAAACATGACAACAGGCATACCCTGCTCAATTACTTCATTTAAATGATGGTAATCTTCTTTAAGCATGGTTTCTTTAGATATAGAAAGTATAAAACCATCTGTGCTTCCATTTGCCAGAAGCTCCATATTTTCAACTTCCTTATCAAAACCATTGTTAGATAAACATATTATCACATTATAATTACGATCACGCGCCTCTTGCTCTATACCACTAATCACGGTTGTAAAGAAGTGGTGTACAATTTGTGGTATAATAACGCCTATTGTATTGGTTCTTCTATTTTTTAGGCTTAACGCTATATTGTTAGGCTTATAATTATATAACTTAGCGTAAGCTTTAATTTTCTCACGGGTTTCTTCACTTATTTCGGGACTATCTCTCAACGCTTTAGAAACCGTAGAAATAGATACTCCAAGTTCTTTAGCTATCAGTTTGAGGGTCAGTTTTCTTTTCATAATTCAAATCCTAATATAATTTATATTCGATTTTATCTATTTATTGTACTAAATTTAAGAATTGGTAAAAATAGCTAACTAAATCGATTAAGTTATCTTAAATTTTATTAATTTTCCTTCATTTTCATATTGAATGAAACCAATAAAACAACTCAAATTGAAAGGTATAGCCCTCAAATTAGCACTGATTTTAATCCTTGTCTCCTGCAAAGAAGAAAAGAATTCAATTACAGAGCCTAAAGATACTACAGACATGACATATTACGAAAATTTTCGCCCACAATATCATTATTCTCCCGAAGCAAACTGGATGAATGATCCTAACGGACTTGTTTACCACAATGGAACGTATCATTTGTATTTTCAATATCACCCGGAGTCTACTGTGTGGGGGCCTATGCATTGGGGGCACGCTACCAGTAAAAATTTAAAAGATTGGCAAAATGAACCTGTAGCACTGGCACCAGATTCGCTAGGTTATATATTTTCGGGGAGTGCGGTTATAGATTCTTTAAACACATCTGGCCTGGGTACTGCAGAAAACCCACCTCTTGTAGCGATGTTTACTTATCATGAACCTAAAGGCGCCGAAGCTAAAACGACAGACTTTCAATATCAGGGCATCGCATACAGTCTCGATAACGGGCAAACTTTCACAAAATATGAAGGAAACCCGGTGGTGCCTAACACCGAGAATTTGGTAGACTTTAGAGACCCAAAAGTGTTCTGGGATAAACAAACTCAAAAATGGATTTTAATTCTTGTTGCCGGAGATTATGCCATGTTCTATAATTCAGACAATTTAATAGACTGGACCTATCTGAGTGAATTTGGCAGAGATAGAGGCGCGCACGGTGGAGTTTGGGAATGCCCCGATCTTTTTCCTTTAACGATTGCAGAAACCGGTGAAACTAAATGGGTTTTATTTATAAGTATTAATCCCGGAGCACCTAACGGAGGTTCAGGAACTCAATACTTCGTAGGTGAGTTTGATGGTAGAACATTTACTTCAGAACAAAAAGATGAAAAATGGATTGATCTGGGACGGGATAATTATGCGGGCATTACTTACAACAACCTACCGGAAGATCAGCGTATTTTTATTGGGTGGATGAGCAATTGGGAATACGGCCAGGAAACGCCAACAGAAGCCTGGAGAAGCGCAATGACGCTTCCGCGGAAACTAGAATTACACAAAACAAATGAGTACTACTTATCTAACAATCCACTTTCAGATTTTACCGAAGGTCTTGAAGTTTTGACTCCCAAAACTAAATTAGAATCAAAAGTTCTCACCTTTACAGACAGTTCTCTTCATCAATCTAAAATCTATTTTGAAATGCCAAAACCGGTAGTCGATTTTGAACTGCAATTAAGCAATACAAAAGGAGAACATTTAACGGTTAGTTTTGATGCAACTTCTCAAGAATACACCTTAGACCGAAGCAAAAGTGGCCAGATTTCATTTTCAGAAAAATTTGCTTTACCCCTTATGAAAGCTCCTGCGGTTTTTAATAATGATACAACCGCTGAATTTGCAATATATATGGATGCTTCTTCTATAGAGTTTTTTGGAGATGGTGGTATGAATGCTCTTACAGCTCAATTTTTTCCAAATGCCCCATACACGCAGTTTAAATTAAAAACTAAAGCAGCAGTTTCAAATCTTAGCATTACCCCTATACCGAGTATTTGGTAAAAATTAGTTACTAAACAAAGAACACTTAAATGAAAGCAGTACAAAAATGGTCTATTACGGTAGCTTTAGCAGGATTTCTATTTGGTTTTGATACCGTAGTTATTTCTGGGGCTAATTTACCCGTTAGACAGTTATGGGATCTTTCCCCTCTTTTTCACGGTTTATTTATCATGTCTATGGCCTTATGGGGTACGGTTTTAGGCTCACTTACCGGTGGTATTCCCTGTGATCGTTTTGGCAGAAAAAAGACTTTATTCTGGATAGGTGTCTTATATCTAGTATCTGCTGTAGGTTCTGCATTATCTCCAGACCCTTATTTATTTTCATTTTTTAGATTTATTGGTGGTGTAGGTGTTGGTGCCTCATCTGTGGCGGCTCCTACCTATATTTCTGAAATTTCAACCGCGTCAAACCGCGGTAAACTGGTTGCTTTGTATCAATTTAATATTGTTTTTGGTATACTTATCGCATTCTTTTCAAACTATCTTTTAGAAGGTTTTCAGGGTGCAAATGATTGGCGCTGGATGCTGGGTGTAGAAGGAATACCTGCAATACTTTACATCTTACTGGTGTTAGGAGTTCCTGAAAGTCCGCGATGGCTGTTACACAAACGAAAAGATGAAAAAGGAGCTTTTGAAATTCTCAATCGCGTATATCCTATCGCTGAAGTGCAGCAAAAAATAGATACTATAAAAACAGAACTTGCCAAGACTTCAGACGATGTTACCCTGTTTACTAAACGCTATAAAAAACCTCTCATACTCGCTTTTTTGATTGCATTTTTTAATCAGGTTTCCGGTATTAATTTCATACTATATTATGCCCCAGAAATATTAGTAAAAGCAGGTTTAGCTACGGAAGATTCCTTATTTAATTCTATATCTATAGGTGTAATTAACCTTATATTTACCTTTGTGGGCGTAGGCTTAATAGACCGCCTGGGCAGACGCACCCTTATGTTTATAGGCTCTATTGGTTACATCATAAGTTTAGCTACTGTTGCTTGGTGTTTTTACACAGGAGCAAGCTCCTCTATCCTTTTAGCCTTTATACTAATGTTTATCGCCTCCCATGCTATAGGACAGGGAGCCGTAATCTGGGTGTTTATATCTGAAATTTTCCCAAACAAAGTACGTGCTTATGGTCAATCCTGGGGTACCGGTACGCACTGGGTTTTTGCCGCTTTAATAACCTTGCTTACTCCTGTTTTTCTAGATAGTGAAGATGGAATTTTCAAAGACAACCCCTGGCCTATATTTGCATTTTTTGCAGCTATGATGGTTTTGCAATTGTTATTTACCAAGTTTATGATGCCAGAAACCAAAGGCATTTCGTTAGAAGAATTAGAAGATAAATTATTAGGTTAGGATGAAAGAGTCAATTACAGCAATAAGTTTTGGAGAAATTTTATGGGATGTTTTTCCTGACGGAAAGGCGTTAGGAGGCGCACCGCTAAACCTATGTCTTAGATTGCAAAGTCTGGGCGTCTCTATGCAAATGATTAGCAGGTTAGGCACAGATGGTCTTGCAGAAGAAACACGTTCTGCTATTGATCAATTTGAACTCAATCAGGATTTAATACAAGAAGATGATGATCTTGAAACCGGGCAGGTACTGGTAACCTTAGATGATACGGGAAGTGCTTCTTACAAGATTAAAAGCCCTGTTGCCTGGGATACAATAAAACTTACTGAAGCTAATCAGGAAGCCGTAGCACATGCAGATTTATTTATTTTTGGCTCTCTGGCTGCGCGCAATGAAGTTTCAAGAACTACTCTTAAAGAGTTATTACCGCAAAGTAAATTTGCCATTTTTGATGTAAACCTGAGGAAACCGCATTATAAATTAGATCATATTGTGCAGTTTATGAAGCAGGCACAAATGGTTAAAATGAATGATGAAGAACTAACCGAAATAGTAGCGCACCTTGAAATCAAAAGTGTGGTTATGGAAGATCAACTGGCTGCCATAAGTAAACTTACTAATACCCAACTTATTTGTGTAACCTGTGGCGAAGCAGGAGCTGTACTTTATAAAAATGGCCATATGTATTCACACAGTGGCTATAGCACAACAGTTGTTGATACCGTAGGTGCAGGAGATTCTTTCTTAGCCGGGTTAATAAGTCAACTTTTTAAAGAAGAAAATACTCCAGAAAATGCACTTGCATTTGCGTGCGCTCTGGGCGCAATGGTTGCCGGTAAAAAAGGAGCTAATTCTAAAATTTCTAAAGCTGAAATTCTGGAAAAAATGGCGGAATAATTATTCTGCCATTTGTTCACATAGCGCTATAGTTTCTTCAACATGCGCCAACGTGGTTCTGGGGTTTATTAAACACATTCTTAAAACGGTTTGACCATTTAATATCGTAGTAACTAACATAGCCTCCCGAGAATCAACTACTTTTTCTGAAATTTTAGAGTTTAAATTATCAAGTTCAGCTTCAGTTAAATTGCGGTCTATAGGATTGTATCTAAAATTGATAATCGCCAGTGTGGCAGGAGATACCACTTCCCACTTTTTACTTTTCCGAAGAATACTTTCAACTTTTTCGCACAAATCAAAATTGTATTGTACCGCTTCCCGAAACGCTTTAAGGCCAAAAGTTTTAATACTCATATAGAACTTAAGTGCTCTAAATCGTCTGGTAAGTTGTATCCCGTGATCGTAGAAATTTATTTCAGAACTGTTTCCTTCTACATCCTTTAAATATTCGGGCTTTTCAGTAAAAGTACCGCTCAGCCATTTATGATTGCGCACCAGTAAACATCCCATTTCGTACGGCTGGTAAAACCACTTATGCGGATCAACAGTAAGCGAATCTGCCTTTTCTATACCTTTTAAAAGTTGCTTACCGTTTTTTGCTAAAATTGCTGCTCCGCCATAGGCGCCGTCAACGTGAAACCATAGGTCTTCGGTTTTTGCAATCGCTCCTAACTCGGGGAGTTGATCTACTGTACCGGTATTTGTTGTACCTGCAGATGCTAATAAACAAAAAGGTTGTAACCCCGCAAGACGATCTTTATTAATCGCATTTTTCAGCTTATTTAAGCTAAACTTAAACTCACCGTCTGTAGGGATAAGGCGTATCTGATCTTTTCTAAAACCTATAACCCGAATGGCTTTTATATTTGAAGAATGAGCCTGATCTGAAAGGTAAATAACCGCTTTAGAAAAATCGTCTCCACATTTAATATTACGAGCAGTCACCAGCGCAGTTAAATTTGCCATAGAACCCCCACTGGTAAATATACCGCCACCTCTTTTCTGCGGAAAACCATACAAATCAAGAAGCCAGTTTACAGTTAAAATCTCTAGTTCTGCAGCAGCGGGAGAAGCGATCCACCCACCAGAAAAAATATTAAATCCTGTCGCCAGTGCATCTGCAATAGCACTTACATAGTTACTGGGCCCGGGAACAAAAGAAAAGAATTTAGGATGGCTTAACAAATTAGTAAACGGCATCACCTTCTCCATCACCGTATCTAAAACAGTATCTACCGGGGTGGCATGCTCAGGAATTGATTCTCCCAATAAAGAATCCATCTCTTTACGTGTAGCAAGCGATACCGGTTTTTTATCTTCCTGCCCTAAATGATGTGCAATTATAGAATCAATAACTTTATAACCATACTGGCGCATTTCTGCTTCAGACAATTCTAATCGTGCTTCTGGTTTTGCTTTCATCATTTATATTTTTTGCAAAACTAGGTGTTTAAAAAACTACTAGAAAAATATCCTTCACAAGAAGTCTTAAAATATTGCTTTTACCCCGATATCGTAATAGTTAATAAATCCTTTCTTTTATCAAATAATTAAAGATCTAAAAAAACAACGGTACTTTAGATTACCCTAACTTTGCGCTATAATTAAATCAATTGGGTTTGAAAGATAGCATATCCAAAGTTCTGACATTAACTACATTATTTCGTTCTGCTTTTGTTCTAAGCCTCATCGGGGTTTTTGCATTTATAATTGATTTTGGATACGAGCAGTCTTCTCAGATTCAAAATTTCTTAAATGCCTATTACCTTGTCATTCTCTTTGTAGGTATTGCCGTGACTTTAGTGCGCTATTTTACCTTTTCTAAAAAACTAAGCACTCAGGTTATCGTATTTGATGCCCTGTCAATTCTATTTACAATTTATGTAATAGGAATTCATTTTTTTTCGCAAGAAGCACACAGACACCTCAGCTTTTTGTACAACGACAATTGGATTAAAGCTGCCATTTTACTCACTTTTATAAGAGAATTTGCAGAGCAGCGCCTCAATTACAGGCGTAATTACCTTAACCCTGCACAATTATTTATTGTAAGTTTTATTGGTATTATTTTATTTGGAACACTACTGCTCAAGTTACCCAACGCAACTTACGATGGAATTTCATTTTTAGACGCCCTATTCACCTCAACCAGTGCAGTCTGCGTTACCGGCCTAATCGTTGTAGACACCGGCAGTTATTTCACTCCCTTTGGCCAACATATCATTGTTTTTCTCATTCAATTAGGAGGTCTGGGGATACTTACATTTGCAAGTTATTTTAGCTATTTTTTTAAAGGGGTTACCTCTTTTGAAAATCAGGTTGTTTTAAGTGATATGACTAATTCTCAGAAAATAGGCGAAGTATTTTCTACCTTAAAACGCATCTTACTTATTACATTTTCTATAGAAGCTATTGGTGCATTAATCATTTTTTCAAGTTTAGATGTTAAACACATACCCGAGTTTTTTGACCGGGTATTTTTTGCAGTTTTCCACGCGGTTTCCGCTTTTTGTAATGCCGGTTTTTCTACACTTTCTAATGGCATTTATGATTTAGATTACCGCTATAATTATGTAATGCAGCTTACCTTAATTGGCCTCTTTGTTTTTGGAGGACTAGGTTTTCCTATCGTAATCAATGTGATTAAATATTTAAAGTACAAAATTATAAGTCCGCTTTTTCTGGGTCGCACAAAAACAACGATTTACAAACCCTGGGTTTTAAGTCTCAATAGTCGTATTACCTTAATCACCACAGGAAGTTTAACGGCAATAGGTACGGTTATATTCTTCTTCAATGAGTATAATAACACCTTAGTAGAGCATAGAGGATTAGGGAAATTTGTCACTGCTTTTTTTGGCGCGACTACCCCGCGTACAGCGGGGTTCAACACCTTAGACATGAACCAGCTTCACTTTTCGACACTCATGATGATTTTCTTTCTCATGTGGGTAGGAGCCTCTCCCGCATCTACTGGTGGTGGTATAAAAACAAGTACGTTTGCCATTGCAACTCTAAACTTTTTTAGTTTAGCAAAAGGAAAAACACGTATAGAAGTGTACCGTAGAGAAATAGCAGATATTTCGGTGCGTAGGGCTTTTGCTATTATTTCGCTTTCACTGGTGGTAATAGGCTTTGCAGTGATCTCAATTGCTGCATTTGACCCCGAGAAAACCTTACTCAGCATCGCTTTTGAATGTTTTTCTGCTTACAGTACTGTGGGCTTAAGTTTAGGGATCACTGCTACCCTAACCGCTGCAAGTAAGGGAGTTTTAATTATCGTAATGTTTATAGGTAGAGTAAGTATGCTTACGATTATGATTGCCCTTTTTAGAAAGATAAAATACAAAGACTATCGCTATCCTACGGAAGAGATTTTGATGAATTAAACAGGTTTAGATTATGAAATATATCATTTTAGGGTTGGGAAATTTTGGAGCTTCTTTAGCCGAAAAATTAACAGCTTCAGGAAACGAGGTTATAGGTATCGACATTAAAATGAATCGTGTTGACGCTTTAAAGGAGAAAATAACACATACTATTTGTCTTGATGCCACAGATGAATCTACTGTAACCGGCTTACCTCTTAAAGATACTGATATTGTTATTGTTGCTGTAGGCGAAAATCAAGGTGTGAATGTAATGATCACCGCATTATTTAAAAACCTGGGCGTAAAAAGATTAATAAGCAGAGCAGTGAACTCCCTTCACGAGAATGTTTTAAATGCAATAGGGGTTGATGAGATTGTACATCCTGAGCAGGAAAGCGCAGAACGCTGGGCAAAAAAACTATGTATGCGGGGTGTTGTTGATTCGTTTGAACTCAATGAATATTTTAGTATTGTAGAGATTAAACTGCCTTCTCGTTATGAAAATAAAACCATCGAAGATGTAAAATTTAGAGAGCGTTATAATCTACTGGTATTAACAACAATAAAAAATGCACACGTTCCTACTAATATAGGCAAACGCAAAACCATTATAGATGTTCAGAGTGTTGCTACACCTCATTTGCTTCTTGAAAAAGATGATATACTTGTGCTATACGGTTCAAATAAAGACATCAAAAAATTTATAAGCTCAAAATAATGCCTAAAACATAAAACAAAATGTTTCCGAAGAAGATTAAAAAAATCACCTCCGGAAACATCATTATGCATAAGGCTTTAAGTTATTTATTCAATGTCATAAAAAGCAACGCCGCAAATACTGCTCCTATAATGGGCCCAACAACCGGAATCCACGAATAGCTCCAATTACTATCTATTTTTCCTTTTATAGGTAATAATGCATGAACAATACGCGGACCTAAATCACGTGCAGGATTAATAGCATAGCCGGTGGTACCTCCTAAAGAAAGGCCTATTCCCCAAACAACAAATGCAACTGGGATAGCGCCTATAGAACCTAAACCTACTTTAGTTCCTGCGCCATCATTAATCTCGGCTTCAGAGAAATAAAACACACAGACTAACAAAACAAAAGTTCCAATAATCTCACTTATTATATTTCTAAATTTATTAGGTATTGCAGGAGCAGTACAAAAAACTGCACGCTTTAAACCACCATCTTCAGTGGCATCAAAATGATCTTTATACATCACATAAACGAGAGACGACCCTAGCATTGCACCTATAAACTCTGCTGCGATGTATGTAGGCACATCTGCCCACGGAAACAAGCCTGCCACAGCTAGACCTACAGTCACTGCGGGATTTAAATGAGCACCACTGTAGGGCCCGGCAACTACTACGCCTACAAAAACTGCAAGTCCCCAGGCTGTAGTGATTCCCATCCAGCCGCTACCGTGACCTATGGTTTTATTTAAAATATCATTAGCAACTATCCCACCTCCTAAAAGAATGAGTAGTCCTGTACCTAGAATTTCTGCTATAAAAGGAGTCATAAATGTAAGATGTTATAGGGTTGTCCAATATTCTAAAGCCTTAATTGCACGATACCAACCTTTGATACCTTCTTCAATTTTTGCTTTGTCTTTTTTAGGTTCAAAACGTTTATCCTCTTCCCACATCTCTTGTATTTGCTCTTTACTATCCCAGTATCCTACGGCAAGACCGGCAAGATAAGCTGCTCCTAAGGCCGTGGTCTCAGTAATTTTAGGTCGTATTGTAATGGAGTCTAAAACATCTGCCTGAAATTGCATGAGTGTATTATTTATAGAGGCACCACCATCTACACGTAACTCTTTAATTTCGATCCCAGAATCTGCGTGCATAGCTTTAAGAATATCCATTGTTTGATACGCAATTGCTTCAATTGAAGCTCTAGCTATATGTGCATCTGTTGTACCTCTTGTGATCCCAAATATGGTTCCTTTCCCTTTTTGATTCCAGTAGGGTGCACCCATCCCTGCAAAAGCAGGAATAAAGTAAACGCCTTCTGTAGATTCTACAGAACCGGCTAATTGCTCAACATCCTCAGATCTTTTAATTATCCCCAGACCATCTCGTAACCACTGCACAACAGCTCCTCCTATAAAAATGCTTCCTTCTAAAGCATATTCTGTTTTACCTCCTATGCGCCAGGCTACAGTAGTCAACAGGTTATTTTTAGAAAGTATGGGTTTATCACCTATATTCATCAACATAAAACAACCGGTGCCATAAGTACTTTTTACCATTCCCTTTTTAGTACACATTTGACCGAATAGCGCTGCCATTTGATCACCTGCAATACCTGCAATAGGAATTTTTGAAGCAAAAACTGTTGTTTTAGTATGACCATAGACCTCGCTACTGTCTTTAACCTCCGGAAGCATACTTTTAGGGATATCAAAAAGCTCTAGAAGTTCATCATCCCATTGCATCGTATTAATATTAAAAAGTAGCGTTCTACAGGCATTAGTAGCATCGGTAACGTGAAGCTCGCCTTTTGTAAATTTCCAGATAATCCAGGTATCTATCGTACCTAATACGAGATCTCCAGCTTCAGCTTTCTCGCGTGCTCCTTCTACGTTATCAAGTATCCATTTAACTTTTGTACCAGAAAAATAGGAGTCTATAACGAGACCGGTTTTCTCCTGAATCATTTCAGTCTTACCGTCTTTCTTTAAGCTATCGCAATAGTCTGCAGTACGCTTATCTTGCCAAACAATGGCATTGTATACGGGTTCCCCGGTTTTACGATCCCATACCACAACGGTTTCCCGTTGATTTGTTATACCTATTCCTGCTATATTTTTTCCATTCAACCCTTTAGAAACAGTAGCTTCTGCAGCAACCCCTGCTTGAGTAGACCAGATTTCCTGAGGATCGTGTTCTACCCATCCCGGCTTTGGAAAATATTGGGTAAACTCTTTTTGAGCTACTGAAACAATTTTCCCTTGTTTATCGAAAACGATTGCGCGAGAACTCGTAGTTCCCTGATCCAGGGCTAAAATATACTGGTCCATACTTAATTAATTTATTGGTTATAAAAAGCACCTCAATTTAATAAATTAAGGTGCCGGGTTGATTTTATTATTGTGAAACTGCACTATTACTTATACAATAATGGTTTGCCAGTTTCGTAAATGTTTCTATTTGATCTTGTTTCCAGGCCTCGTCTTTATGTAATTCTTCAGCAATTAAAGTCGCAACCTCTACAGTCATTTCTTTTGCAGCCTCTGCGTCGAGAAACAAAGCTCTTACGCGTCTTGCAAGCACATCTTCTACAGTACGTGCCATTTCATTACGCACCGCCCACACTACCTCAGCTTTACAAAATGGCAATCTAGAATGTAGCTTTTGACCCAGGCTTGCATCTGCTGCAATTAAAGCTGCAATACCTTTTTGATCTGTACCATAAATGTATAAATGATTCTCGCGATCTTGAGTAGGCATTGCACCGTGAATCGAGAGATTTGAAGTCTGGCAGGCTTTCTTCGGAAGTTTCTTAAGTGCAATGGCCTTATTAATGGTGTCCTGAGCCATACGTCTATAGGTTGTCCACTTTCCACCGGTGATCGTTAGTAAACCTGATTCTGACACAATAATCTTGTGACTTCTTGATATTTCTTTAGTCTTTTCTGAATTGTCTTTAGGAGCAGCAAGCGGACGTAGACCTGCAAAAATACTACGCACATCAGAACGCTTAACAGGCTTATCGAGGTAATTATTAAATGTTTTCAGTATAAATTCTATCTCCTGCTCTTGCGCCTGAGGCTCTAAGCTGTGATCATCAAGATTTGTATCTGTAGTACCCACAAGTACTTTATCGTGCCACGGCACTGCAAATAAAACCCTTCCATCATCTGTTTTAGGAATCATTATTGCATCGTCTCCCGGTAGAAATGATTTGTCAAAAACTAAATGTACACCCTGACTTGGCACTATAGATTTTCGGGCATCACTTTTCTGCATTTTTAAAATTTCATCAGAAAAAACGCCTGTAGCGTTAATAACCAAGTCACTTGAAAAAGAATAGTGCTTATTAGTTTCAACATCTTGCGCTTCAACCCCAATTATTTTCCCTGAAGGATTCTGTATTAAATCGGTTACTTTAAAATGATTTAAAAGTGTTGCTCCTTTCTCAATTGCCGTTTGAGCCAGATTTATGGCCAGGCGTGAATCATCAAACTGACCATCTTTGTAAACCACACCTCCGTACAATCCCTTCTGGCGTAAGGTTGAAAGACGTTCTACCGTTTTTGTTTTATTAATATGTGTAGATTTTCCCAGACTTAATTTACCCGCTAGAAAATCATAAGCTTTTAAACCTATAGTATAATAAATACCCTCCCACCAGCGGTAATTAGGTATAACAAAACTTTGGTTTTTTACTAAATGCGGTGCATTTTGCTCCAGCAATCCACGCTCATGCAATGCTTCTTTAACAAGGTCTATATTACCTTGTGCGAGATACCGCACTCCACCGTGTACTAACTTCGTACTTCGGCTTGAAGTACCCTTTGCATAATCTACCTGCTCAAGCAATAGGGTTTTGTATCCGCGGGTTACACTATCTAAAGCCACACCTAAACCTGTTGCGCCACCACCTACGATGATTACATCCCACTTATTAGTTAGTGATAAATCATTAATTATGCGATTGCGGCTAAATATATTCTCCTCCATTTGTGTTTTACTAGTGTTGATCTTAACAAAGATAAATATATTGAAATAAAACGAATGTGAACGAAAGTTAAAGTTTCGATTTAAACATAAAAAATACTAAAAACGAATATAAACGAAACTAAAAGAAATTGTTTCACTGTGTTTGTAATCGTGTATCTTTACCATATTCTTTCTTGAAAAGCATTACAAACATTTATTATATATGGAAAGGCATCAATTAATTCTAGAACAATTAAAAAGAGAAAAACATCTTAAGGTAGCTACGCTTTGCGAACGCCTTGACGTTTCTGCCGTAACCATTCGAAAAGATTTGAAACTTCTTGAAGATAAAGGTCTGCTTTTTAGAACCCATGGCGGCGCTTCTTTAGAAAATCCGTATATGAACGAGCGCGATGTTACTGAAAAGGCTACAATTTCTGCTACCGAAAAATCTATGATTGCTGAAGCAGCAGCGGCGCGTATACAAGAAAATGACTCTATTATAATTGCCAGCGGAACCACAGTACAACAACTAGGAAAAGCAATAGTTCCTAAAGGAAAACTCAACGTAATTACCTCATCGCTACTTGTAGCAATTGAGTTATTGAAGCATAAAGATATTGACATTATTCAACTGGGCGGAAACATCAGACACCGGTCTGCATCCGTAACCGGGCATTATGCAGAGCATATTTTAAATCACATATCATCAAATCAATTTTTTATGGGTGTTGATGGGATTGATCTGGATTATGGGTGTACTACGACAAATATTGAAGAAGCTATTCTCAATCAGAAAATGATGGATGCCGCTCAAAAAACAATTATTCTAGCCGACTCTTCTAAATTTGGGAAACGCAGTCTTGCAAAAATTTGTAATCTAGATGATATTAGCGAAATTATTACAGATAAAGATCTTTCTCCTGCTATTGCAGACCGCATACAAGAAATGGGGATTAAACTAACCCTGGTTTAATTATTCAACCTTAGCATCATATATTTTATCTTACTGCGATTATGGGTATAAGTAAGGTGTATAAAACCTTTTGAATCCTGAATGATTGCAGGATAACTAAATTCGCCTTTTTCTTCATCTTCTAGCTTTAAAATATCTTCCCAAATAGTTCCATCTGGACTATAGGCAAGGTTTAGTTTATTACGTCCATCAGACCAGTCTGTACCAGCTTCTGCAGGATTATAAGCTAATAAAAAACCACCACCATCTAAAGTCACAGCATCAATACCGCTATTTGGGTTTAAAACTGTACCGGATTTTGCGACAGACCAGGTTTTGCCTGCATCTGTACTTATACTTTCTAAAATATAATTTTGATCACTTCGCAACAGCGCTTTTAGAGTTCCGTTTTTTAGCTGAACTAGTGTAGGCTGAATTACTTTAACCGAATCTGTAGATGGAATTGCAACCCTTTGCCAGGTTTTACCTTGATCGCTAGATAATTCTACGTGAGATTTCCAGGTGTTTCCATCTTCACTTTCTATACTCGACGGACTCACAATAACACCTGAATCTAATTGAATAGGTTTGTTTTTTATAGGTCCTAAAATCCCCTCAGGTAAACGTATTGCGTCAGACCATGTTTTGCCATCATCTGTAGAACGTTTCAGCATTCCCCACCAGGTTGATGGTGATGGCCCTTCTTTATAAAATAACAGCAATTCTTGTTGTTGATTTTTAAATAAAACAGGATTCCAGGTGGGATTACTTATCGTATCAATTGGTGTTTTTCCTTCTGCTATTTTTGATGGAGTTGACCATCCTGAATCTGATTTAATGCTTTGATAAATACTTACATTAGGGTGACGCTCATACTCGCCACCAAACCAGGCAGCGATTATAGTCCCCGCTTCGGTTTCAACTAATGTTGACGCATGACATTGCGGAAAATCTGATTTATTATAGATAAACGCGTTTTCTAAAACTTCAACCTCAGGTAATTTTTTTTCAGCACAGCTTGAAAAGAGAACACTTGCAACCAGAAGAAATTTGAATTTTAAAAACATATAAAAGCTATAGTATATTAGTTGAGTTCACCTACAATTAACTTTCCGTGATAAGCTTTTGCACCTAAAAGCTGGTCTAATTCAGTTAAATTAAATTGAGAAATTTTACCGGCAGGCATTACCGTAATTTTAGAATCTGCTAGGGCTACCATAACTTTTAAATTTTCTGCTCCATCAAAAGCATTAGATTTCCCGCCAGAAGTTAAAACCGTGTCGATGCCTTCTATATGGAGTAACTCTTTTAATGATTCTATAGGATTTATTGTCTCATCAATAGCTTTGTGTATAACTATTTTTAAGGGCTGTGCAATTTCAGTGAGTTCTTTAATTGCATTTATATTGAGCGTAGCATTAACATTTAGCACACCAAAAACCACTCCTTCTACTTTTAAGGCTTTACAATGTTGGATACAGGTTTTCATATGTTCCAGTTCATCTTCATTGTAAAAGAAATCTCCATTGCGTGGTCGTATCATTACCCGAACCGGAATACCTACCGCTGCCACAACTGCTTTGATCAAATCTGTTGAAGGCGTCAACCCTCCAAAAGCGAGATACGCGCACAACTCTAACCGATCTGCTCCTTTAGCTTCAGCCTTTACAGCTTGTTCTAAAGTTTCTACACAGGCTTCTTTTATATACTTAACAGACATAGGGGTTTTCTTTTAATTCTTAGCTTTTAGGAGTTTCCAGCGTTTCAGAAGTGATAACACCCTGTAATTTTCCATCCTTGAAAAGACCAGTTTTAACAGTTGTTCCGGGTTTTAATTTTAAGGGAATACTATATAATTTACTTTTAGCAGTAGGGTTGCTTCCGTCAACTGTAAAGTAGATAACTCCATCCCATTGTTTATGAAGACTCACACTAAAGTTCTTATGCTTTTTGTCGTATTTAGCGTTTATTTCAATGTTATAAATAGTTTTTGCATAATTAATACCCTGATATTCATAACGCAGTAATTGCTCAGGTAACCGCTTTTTAAAACTCTCCCAGTCCTTGTGCTCCTCCCCACTCCATACCACTTCAGAAAGTGCGCTAATTCTAGGAAAAACCATGTACTCGCGACTGGCATCTGTAGGCAAATACTCTGTCCATAAATTAGCCTGCGCCCCCATAATATATTGACCTTCTTCAGCAGTTAAAACTTCTGGCGTAGGTTTATAAGAATATACTTTTTCTAGCGGAAGATAACCTCCTATATTTAAGGGTTCTTGCTGAAGGTCGCCCTGCGCATGATCAAAATACAAATGTGATCCCGGGCTCATCACTACATGATGCCCGCTTTTTGCAGCAGCGATACCTCCCTCTTCACCACGCCACGACATAACCGCAGCATTAGGAGCAAGACCTCCTTCAAGAATCTCATCCCAGCCAATAATTTGCCTTCCTTTTGAATTTAAAAATTGCTCTACCCGCGTGATAAAATAACTCTGTAACTCGTGCGCATCTTTTAGACCTAACGAGTCTATCTGAGACTGCACACGTGGTGATTGCTCCCATTGATCTTTTGGGGCCTCGTCACCCCCTATATGAATATATTCTGAAGGGAAAATATCTATCACCTCGGTCAATACATCTTCCATAAAACTAAAGGTGCTGTTTTCGACATTTAAAATATCAGGAAAAACACCCCAGGTTGTTGATGGCCTAACCCTATTTCCGGTTACACCCAACTCAGGATATGCTGCCACTGCAGCTGTAGAGTGCCCGGGCATCTCAATTTCCGGAACAACTGTTATGTATAAATTTTTAGCGTATGCCACGATTTCTTTAGCCTCTTCCTGAGTGTAAAAACCGCCATAGCGCTTCCCATCATATTTACCGGTGCCGTAATGACCAACAAGGGTAGAATCACGAAATGCACCTACTTCTGTTAATAATGGATATTTCTTTATTTCTAAACGCCAACCCTGATCCTCGGTTAAATGCCAATGAAAAGTATTTAACTTGTGCATTGCCATATTATCAAGATATTCTTTAATAAATGCAATGGAACTCACGTGGCGCCCGGTATCTAAATGTAAACCCCGCCAGGCATATTTTGGAACATCGGTGATACTCACTGCAGGAACAGTCCAATCAAAAGCACGTATAATTTCTTTTTTTACGATCTCGGGAGGTAAGAGTTGTATTAGCGACTGTACCCCATAAAACAAACCTGCAGGCTGTTTTGCATTGAGCGTGATTTGTTTTGTATTAACTTCAAGTTTGTACCCTTCTTTCCCTAAATCACTCAGCGAATCTAGTTGAAAGGCAACTGCATATAATGTACGCTCATCAAAATCTGAAAGTGGCTGAATAGGAATCATCATCCCGCTTACCATTCGCAGTTTTGTCTGTAAACCTTCAGCTACTTTATAAACTTCGGCATTTGTGGTATCTACATAAAAAATAGTTTTTTCATCAAATTTAAAATTACCTTCCTTGACTTCATATTGGGTAGGAATGGGAATTATAGATAGTACTTCTTCCTGTGCTGTAATTTTTCCGCAAAGCGAAAAAACAAAAACCAGTATTGCTGCATATTTTAAACTTAAAGTTATTTTCATAATCTATAGTTTTAATGATTGAAGAACTGGTGTTTGCATACCTGAAAGTGTCTCTACCGTAGTTTCATGAATTTGTTCAAATACAGTAATCGTATTTTTATTCTTTAACCAGCAGCCAGGCACATACAAGGTCTGTTGTGGACCCACTTCCCAAAAGCGTCCTAAATTATGGCCATTGATAAAAACAATACCTTTTCCTAATTTACTAACATCTAAAAAAGTGTCGCCTATTACATCAAGATTAAAATCTCCTGAGTAAATTACAGGAAGACCGGTTGCAACCTCTTGATTTTCCTTAACATCAGGTTCACTATCAAATGGTGCTTTGTACATCTCCCAGTTACCGGTAATTTCGTAATCATTAATTGTTATGGGCTCAATAATTCCTTTTAAATTATTTACAATAGCTGCTCCGTAATTAATTCTTCCTAAGTTTTCTACTAAAATTTCTAAGCTCCCATTAAAAGGGATTTTAATGGGCATCTCATACGAGTTGAAAACTCTATTAAGTGTCCCCACTTTTTTACCATTCACATAAACTACAGCGAAGTCTCTCAGTCCCGGAATTTTAAGTGTACCGTTTATAGGTTGAGTAAATCGCTTTTTATACAATACATAACCATAACCTTGTCCTAACTCTTCAAAAGTCATTGGATTGTCACTAGTAACAGGTGCTTGCTTTTTAATAAAGCTAAGTGCATCTGCAGTTCTAGATAATTTAATTTCTGAAATATCAATTACAGGAATTTGCGCAGGAATATTTGGAATATCGTAAGAAGCATAGTGTTGCATTAATTTACGTATTGCAAGATACTTAGGAGTTACATGACCAGCTTCAGAGATGGGTGCATCATAATCATAACTTGTAATATCGGGTTGAATATCATGCTCCTCATTATAGTTTGCTCCCGCAGTAAACCCAAAATTAGTTCCACCATGAGCCATATAGAAATTAAAATTTATTCCATTTTTTAAATAAATTTCAGTTTGCCTGGCGATACTTTCGGCATCAATAGTAACAAAGGGTTCTGCCCAGTGATCCAACCATCCCGGGTAAAACTCAGCAACCATATAGGGGCCTTCATTATTGTGATATTTATCTACAGCTTTTTTTAAGTTTTGAATATTTGCTTCTCCGTTAGCAGTAGGTAAAACCCCCTCAATTGCACCATCTTCAAAAAGCCAGGTCCCATCAGATGTAAAAAAAGGAGCGTCAAAGCCTGCATCTTTAAGCATCTCAAAAATCTTGGTTTTATATATTTTATGTGCTTCAGCAGAAATGTCATCTCGTTGTGCCACATAGGATCCAAATTCATTTTCAACCTGAGTCATAATAATATTTCCACCATGACTTATTTGTAAATCAACAACTTCCTCTGCTAACCTATTTATATACTCTCGACAGGCTTCTAAAAAAGCTTCGTTATCTTCTCGTACTTTTAATCCTTCAATATTTTGCAGAAACCAAGGATAACCACCAAATTCCCACTCACCACAGGCATATGGCCCCGGACGAAGAATTACAAACATTTCTTCTTCCTGAGCAATTTTAATAAACTCATTGATATTTTTATTTCCCGATTTAAAATCCCAAATACCGGGAGCGGTGTTATGGTAATTCCAAAATACATAGGTAGCAATGGTATTCATTCCCATTGCTTTAAGCATTTGTATACGATGTCTCCAGTATGCTTTAGGAATACGCTCATAATGCATTTCACCAGAATAAATAGGTATTGGTTTGCCTTTATAAACAAATTCCCCTTTTTCAATTTTAAAAACTGAATTATCTTGAGCGTGAGTAAAATTGAAGTTTAGAAAAAGAAGGAGAAATAAAATAATTTTTAATTGAGACATCAATATTTTTATTTTTATGTTACGTTTAATATACTTCCACATTAGAAATTAACGGGCACGCTAAAGCCTCGGTAATTTCTATTTTGAGTTTTGTAGTTTCTATGTCATTTAATTTTAAAATGCGTTTGTACCCTATAGTTGTTTGATTTGCTACAGGTTTCCAGCTATCATTTTCCCAAACAGTAACTGTAAAACCTGCTACACGTTGCCCTAAAGTAATATACTCTTGAAGCACCAAGTAATTTAAAGTTTGTAAAGAATCCCAGGTTAATTCTATGCTTCCAGTGGTAACACCATCGTTTGTCGCCCAGTAGGTATCTTTATCTGCATCAAGCACATTACTTGCTGCATAGGTATCACTCTTACCTCTTGATGTACTTGCTATAGCTGTTGCTTTTTTAGCAAGATTTTCTGCAAAAACAGAGTCTAAAATCCTACGGAAGCCTTTTAAGGCTGCTACATCATTCTCATGGAACAACCCACGACGATCTGGAGGAATATTTAATAACAAGGTAGAACCGCGACCCACAGAAGTCAAATACAATTCAAATAGATTTTCTGGAGAGCGCACTAAAGAATCTTCTGAAGCATGGTAAAACCAACCTGGACGAATTGAGGTATCTACTTCGGCAGGAATCCAGTTAACTCCTCCTTGAGTACCTGTTTGTAATAAATCATTGATCCCTGATTTACCGGCATAAATTGAATCTGTATTAATCGTATTCCAGTTCGTTTCTCCTGCTATTCCACGTTCGTTTCCTACCCAACGTAAATCTGGTCCTGCATCACTAAAATATAATACAGCAGGCTGCATAGAATCTACTACTTTTAAGGTTGTAGGCCAGTCATAATACGTTTTACGGTCTATCTTACGCTCTCCATTAGCACCGCCGTAATACCCATCACCTCCGTTTGCTCCATCAAACCACATTTCAAAAACTGGCCCGTTTTCTGTAAACAATTCTCTCAATTGATTGCGATAATACGTTATATATGAAGAATCACCATAATCTGCACGGTTACGATCCCAGGGTGATAAATACACACCAAATTGCAATCCGTATTTTTGAGCAGACTCAGACACATCTTTTACCAGATTACCCTTTCCATCTTTGTAAGGACTCGCAGCAATATCGTGCTCGGTATATTTAGAAGGCCATAAAGCAAACCCGTCATGGTGTTTTGCAGTTAAAATCGCACCCTTAAAACCCGCATCTTTTAAGGTAGAAAACCACTGGTCTGTATCTAATTCTGTAGGGTTAAAAAGTTCTGGAGACTCATCTCCGTAACCCCATTCTTTATCGGTAAACGTATTGATCGTAAAATGAATAAACGCATTCATTTCCATTTGATGCCATGCCAATTGTTCTTTTGACGGCAGTGGGCCAAAAGGCTCAGGGGCCATTACTGGTTCCTCCTGATTATTACATGAGGACAGAATTAAAAGGGTACTTAAAACTAAGAGGGTAATAATACGATTCATATTTTAAAATAATTTTAAATGAAAAACCAATATACTTTATTTTTTAAATGAAAATGCCAGTGCCGCTTTAGCATCCTTTCCTATTTCCGAAGGAATAGAAACCGTTACAACATCTCCCTTTATAGTGTATTTTAAATTTTTACCGCTGCTAACTAATTTCAGAACACTACCTTTCTTGGGTAAATTTCCTTTCCATGATACACTTTTAGGAGCATCACTGCCTTCTGCAATTAAGGTAATTGCAAATGTCTCTTTATCATTAGCCGTAAAATACGTATCCCCATCCTGATAAGTGTCAATTGCATGAGTATTATAGATTGCAGTACTGTTTGCATCAAGCCAGTCTCCTATTTCCGCAAGAATGGGCAATGCATCTGGAGGTAATAAGCCATCAGGTTGTGGACCAACACCCAGCAACATATTTCCGCCTTTAGCAACCACTTCTACCAGACTGTGAATCACTTTGGTTGAAGTTTTAAAATCATCATTGGGTACATAACCCCAGTTGTTTCCTAAGGTCATACAGGTTTCCCACGGGTTATCCAGTTTCGTATCCGGAATTTTACGCTCTGGTGTCTGGTAATTTTCATAAGGACCGTGAACGGTGCGGTCTGCAAAAATAATTCCCGGTTGGGCCTCACGGGCCATCTCCGCAATACGCGGCATATTTACTTCCTGATCCCACTCTGGGATTGGCGCTCCCCAGGCTCGCACTTCGTCATTTACGGTCTCTTTAGGACGCACCCAGCCGCCGTCTAACCACAAAATATCGATCTGCCCGTAATCGTGCATCAATTCGCTAATCTGATTAAAGGTAAAGTCTTGATAGGCTTTCCATTTTTCAGGATATTTACGAATGTCATAATTCACATTACGATCTGGAGTAGCATATTTATCCCACCAGAAATCCTGATTGTGCCAGTCGGGCTTTGAGAAATAAGCACCTATCATAAAATCTTTCTTTCTAAACGATTCAAAAACATACTTAGCCACATTGGCTTTAGGGTGGTTTTTAAAGGGTCCGTTTGTAATTTTATAATCGGTTTGCTGCGTATCAAACATATTAAAACCGTCATGATGCTTAGTTGTAAAAACCACATATTTCATCCCGGCTCCTGCTGCGGCATCTGCCCAGCTATCGGGATCAAAATTCACCGGATTAAACACCGAACTCAAATTCCAATACCACTTTTTGTAGTCGTTATACGCCATGCCTTCCGGTCGCTCAAGCCACGGCTCAGAGCAAATTTGCCAGGATTCTATAATTCCGGGAACCGCATAAACTCCCCAATGTATCAGCATTCCGAACTTTTGATTCCCCCAGTTTTCCAGCTTGGCTTTCACTTGTGGATCTACTGGCGCCTCATAAACTTCAGAGCGTTCATGTAAATTACCTCCCTGAGCGAATAAGCCTCCACTGCAGGCTAGGGAACCTGCTAGTGCGGCTAAACAATAAAAATATTTAGGATATGAAAGGATGCACATAAAATTTTATTTAGATTTTAATAGTATAGTTTCCGTAAGCTTAAAACTGTCTTTAAGTCTAATATCTTGAGAGGAAGCGCCTATTTGCACTTCAAAACTTCCGGCTTCTGCCACGTGTTTCATTTCAGCATTGTACAACGCCAACTCTTCGGGCGTAAGTACAAAATTTACTGTTTTGCTTTCGCCTGACGCTAAATGAATACGCTCAAAACCCCGCAGTTGTTTTACGGGTGTTACCACACTGCTCACCTCGTCTCTCAGGTACAATTGAACAACTTCATCGCCGGCAAATTCACCTGTATTTTTTACAGTTACCTGCACTTCTATTTGTGTAGATTCATCAGTTCCGCTTTGCGAAATTTTTAAAGTGGAATATTCATAAGTAGTATAGCTTAACCCGTGCCCAAAAGCATATAAAGGTTTTGAAGATTCTTCTACATAGTCACGGCGCCTGGGCCACCAATGGTTGTAATAAACCGGCGTTTGACCTACAGAACGAGGAATCGAAACTGGCAGGCGACCCGCCGGGTTATAATCACCAAATAAAACATCTGCCAGCGCGTGGCCTCCCTGAGAACCGGGATACCAGGTTTCTATAATCGCCGGAATATTTTTGGCAGGCCAATTTATTAAAAGAGGTCTGCCGGTAATCAACACTAATATTGTAGGAGTTCCTGTTGCTTCTACAGCTTTTAGTAACTCGAGTTGTTTTCCCATTAAATCTAAAGTAGAACGATCGAAACCTTCGCCACTTTCCATATCGCTAAGCAGTTCATCCTCTTTTGATGCTACAGTAGCTGCACCTGTTTCCAGATATTCGGTTTTAAAATCACGTGCACTAGAACCCCCTAAAACTACAATAGCAACCTCTGCATTTTGTGCTGCCGTAACAGCTGCAGGAATGTCGGTTTGAGTGGTGTCGCGTATCGCTGTCCCTTTTACGTAAGTGATTGTAGCATCAGGCATTTTTGCACGTATGCCTTCTAGCGGAGTAATAATATACTCGGGATCTTGAGGAGCTGTGTAATCACCCAACTGGTTATACATCGCATCTGCGTTGGGACCAATCACAGCAATGCGTTTAATTTCTTTGGAAAGCGGAAGTAAATCGCCTTCATTCTTCAAAAGCGTAACGCCTTCTAGTGCCATCTGTTTTGCGATAGCTATATGAGCTGCATTGCGAACAACCTTCTTAGGCTTCTTTAAATCCACATAAGGATTCTCAAAAAGTCCCATTTTAAACTTCAACCGAAGCACATTTTTTACGGCCTCATCCAGTCGGGTTTCAGTTACTTTTCCGTCCTTATAAGCTGTAAGCAAAGCATCATCAAATCCGTTCCCGCCCAGATCTACATCTACTCCGGCATTCATTGCTAAGGCTGCTGCATCTTCTAAAGTCGCTGCTGCGTGATGGTCATTTTTTATACCTTCAATACTTCCCAGGTCAGAAACTACAAAACCTGTGAAACCCCATTGATTCCTGAGCAAATCAGTCAATAAGCCTTTATGTGAAGTACTGGGAATCCCGTCTATCGAGCTGTATGCTGTCATCACCGAAATCACTCCGGCTTCAATTGCTTTTTTAAACGGATACATATAATCTTGCATCAACTCCCGCTGCCCAATATGTACCGCGCCACCATTATGCCCACCTTCGGAAACTCCATAAGCAGCAAAATGCTTTAAGGTCGATATTACTTTTTCTGAATCATTTATACCATCACCCTGAAAACCTCTTATCACCCCCAATCCCATTTGAGCAATCAAATAAGGGTCTTCTCCAAAAGTCTCTTCTACCCGCGACCATCTGGGTTCACGTGCTAAATCTAGTATAGGACCATAACCAATGTGTGCACCTTGAGCGCGTAGCTCTTGAGCAACAGCAACTCCCATTTTTTCATTCAATCCCGGGTTAAAAGTACTCGCCTGAGCAATCGCACTCGGAAACTCGGTTGTGCCTATCGCCATATGACCGTGCATGGCTTCCTCAGCTAAAAATAAGGGGATACCTAAACGGCTTTCTTCTACAGCTACTTTTTGAATTGCATTGGTTGCCCTTGCAGCAAGTTCTGGATTTAGTCCGGTTACCAGTGTTTTTTGCGTCCAGGGATCTGCACGCAAAACACCCCATAAAGCTCCTATTTTTTGATTTTGAATGGCGTCTTTAAGTTCCTGACTAGCTTTTACCTTATCACCCGTTTTTGTGTACATTTTCCAGCCTAAAAGCGTGGTTAATTGTCCCACTTTTTCTTCAATCGTCATACGATTAACTAAATCAGAGACCCGTTGTTCTACAGCTAGTTTAGAGTTTTTATAGTCGGCGTTTGCCGGGATTTTATCCTGAGCAGAAAGTTGTGCCACTGCAACAAGCACAGTAACAGCGGCAATCAACCTCTTCAAATAAATAGAATGCATAGAATTTTGTAATGTTTTCTGAAAAAAACTGCTAATAACTCACACTTTATATCTGAGTTATTACAATACATCCTTTAAAGCTAACAGATTACTTCAGTTTATTGAAAAATAATCGCTGAATAACTACAGAGCGTAGCTTAGTGACTTGAAGAATTAAAATGATTTTTGAAAAGAATTGTCTAATAGACAGCTAACTTAAGATGTGTTTACGAATGACTAATTAAATTTTTAATTTTTCCGCATTAAACGTATAAAAACCACCAGAAAGAAACCAAAAAACAGCCAGTCATTTACACCATACATCGAGAAAAACAGCCCCGCTAACGTGTCTCTCTTATAAACTTCGGAAAGATTATGATTGAGCAACCAGTTAATCCAGATGACACCATAAATCAGTTTTTCAATAACAAAAACACCCACAAGCCATTTTACATGTTGATAGCTTCTGTTCACCGAAATATATGCCAGTCCCCAAATTACAATCATCAACAACCCAAAATTTGACATGACTACAGGATCGTATTCAGTAATGACGGGGTTTGAAAAGAATTTTGAAAATACCAATACAGACATATTCATTAGTCCGCCTGCGATAAAACCCTTAGAAATAACAGCTTGTTTAATAGTCATCGTTGCGTTGTAAAAAATTTAGAAACCTTAAAATACAGGTTTAGTAAATTACGCTATTTAAAGCCAGAATGGGTAGAACTTAAATACAAGGGAATGTATAACTCAGAAATAATTACGACATCTAAAATTTAAACCTTCTGCTGAAACTTCAAATTTAATCCGGAGCAGTAATACTTATAATTCGAACTTCTATAAAACAATCATCTGCACAGTTATCTTCAACATAACCCGCTAAAGAAATTAAGCCATTATTCTTGGCTTCAAAATACGAGGTAAAGCCTTTTTGCTTCACGAGCCATTTTTGAACCGCTTTAGTATAAATTTCATCTAAAGTTAACGTAGCAGCTGCCGGTGTATCTTCGTGTGTATTTAACGTACTTTCAGTTTCAGACCACTGTTTCTGATCTTCGGGAATCGTATTGGGACTACCACCCACATAGGCAAAATCACGCTGAGTGACCATCCCATTTGTAACTGTAATTGTAGTTTCCCAGGAGTAATCTGTAAAAACCGAGCCTCCACCTACTACATATTTATAGGTGTTAGCAGACTCATTTTTAAAAGTCAACCAACTCTTAAAGCTGGTCTCATATTCACTATTAAAATTTAAATCATCGTCAGAAGCACACGAAATTAACGTCGTGTTGAATGCCAGAAAAACGATTAAATAATAATAGGGTTTCATAACTGTTTGATTTTTGATTGCATCTTGTAGATGTAGCAAACTGCTTTTAGTTGCGTTAAATTAATTGATGTTTCAAAAGATAACCACCACAGTCAAGATCTAGAAAATAAAAAAAGCGCTCTTTCGAACGCTTTATAACCAGAAACAAATTTAAAAAAAACTCAAAAAACTCGCGTTTTTATGCGCTTCCATAGTTTTACCAGAACTAAGGTTGAAATAAGCGTGAGTGCTGTTAAGATCGTAGCTTGAGTAAAGTACTCGTAAATCCAGTATCCGGTGCTAAACAAGGCACCATATATAGTAATACAACCTACTAAAGTGGCTAGTATTCCTGCTGGTACAGACCACTTTTGGGTATTGGTAATTAAACTATTTCCTTCTTTACCAGCACGTTGTATGATGCGCTGCCAGCCCGGTCCGCCGGGTTGCGTTTGTTTGTAGAAATCAAATAAGGTTTTATCTTTTTCGGGTTTAGTTAAAAAAGTAACTGCAACCCACACTACGGTCGTTAACAATACAATTAATGGATAGGTTGACCAGTTAGGAAGCATCCCATCTTCCTGGGTAGTACCAAATAACAACAAGCCTAACGGACTAAAATTAAATAAGATTGAAATTACTCCGGAAGAAAACATTGCCGAGATTTCGCTCCACGCATTGATTCTCCACCAGAACCAACGCAGGATAAATATAAGTCCGGTACCTGCACCAAACATCAAAATTAAATTGAATAACTGATACGCGTTAGTAAGCACCAGTGCCAGTGCCGAACTCACTACCATCAACATTACGGTAGAAATTCGTCCTACATTTACCAGTTCTTTTTGAGAGGCTTCTTTCTTAACATAGCGGGCATAAAAATCGTTTACCACGTAGGATGATCCCCAGTTTAAATGCGTTGATATGGTAGACATATAAGCTGCAATTAACGAAGCCATTACCAAACCTAAAAGACCGGTTGGTAACTTAGTTAGCATCGCCGAATAGGCTAAATCATCTCCCAGTTTACTTTCCACAATGTTGGGAAATGCCTCGTGAATACTAGCAATATCAGGATATACAACTAGAGAAGCTAAGGCTACTAAAATCCACGGCCACGGGCGTAATGCATAATGCAACGCATTGAAGAAAAAGGTAGCGCCTATTGCGTGATTTTCATCTTTTGCAGCCAGCATACGCTGAGCGATATACCCACCGCCGCCGGGTTCTGCCCCGGGATACCACGCGCTCCACCACTGTACCGCAAGCGGAATAATAAGTAAGGTAACCACTAAACTCGTATCACTAAAGTCTGGCAGAATAGCTAGTTTATCTATTACTTCAGGATGTGTCATCAGTCCGCTCATACCGCCAACTTCTGGTAGATTTACACAGTAATACGCTGCTCCTATACCTCCTGCCATAGCGGCGAAAAAGAGAATAAAATCGGTGTAGACCACTCCTTTAAATCCGCCAATGGTACTAAAAATAACCGTTACCAATCCTGCATAGCCTATGGTTTCTAACGGGCTCAACCCCAACATAATTTGACCGATTTTTATCGCCGCCAAAGTCACAGCACTCATCGCCAAAACATTAAAAATAACACCTAAGTATATCGCCCTAAAGCCGCGTAAAAACTTGGCCGGTTTGCCACCATAACGCAATTCGTAAAATTCAATATCTGTATTTACCCCAGATTTACGCCACAGTTTAGCATACACAAACACGGTAAGCAAACCAGTGATTAGGAAAGCCCACCACACCCAGTTACCACTTACTCCCTGATTACGTACAATATCGGTAACCAGGTTAGGCGTATCTGTAGAAAAGGTTGTGGCTACCATCGAGATTCCCAGTAACCACCACGGCATATTTCTACCCGATAAAAAATATTCTGAAGAGCTCTTACCTGATTTTTTTGCGACCAGTAATCCTATGATTAAAGTGATTGCAAAAAAGCTGATGATAATGGCATAATCAAGCGTTTCTAGAGCTACCATACTATCTATTATTATTGGTATTGTTATTACTATTTTAGATTCTTTAACTGATGCTATTTTCAGTATTCTTTTTAGAAATGATAGCGCATAAAAGCTTCCATCGCGGCATATTGTGCCAGTCCTAAATCTCTGTATTTCTGAGCCGTTTCTTTGTTTCGGTCTTCTGCACGTACCCAAAATTCGCGTAAATCTTCTCCCTGAAACATTACTCCGTCTTTTTGAGACTGGTGGTAAAATATCGCCTGTCGTTTTTTAAGCACCTGGTCTGGGCTCATAGGTACGGCCATTTCAATCTCGTGCATTTCAAACTCGTGCCACGCACCGCGGTACAACCACACCCAGCAATCGCTCATATACGCTTCTTTTTTGAGCTGCTCGAGGGATTCAAAAATAATATCAAGACATACTTTATGCGTTCCGTGAGGATCGGCAAGATCGCCCGCAGCATAAATCTGATGCGGTTTTACTGTAGAAATAAGCTCGTTTACCACAGCAACATCCTGCTGGGACATCGGGTTTTTCTTAATGCTTCCTGTCTCGTAAAATGGAAGGTTTAAAAAATGCACCTGCTCGTCAGGAACGCCTTCAAATCGTGTAGCTCCCAGAGATTCACAACGCCTGATTAAGCCTTTTAACTGGCGTACTTCTAGAGGATCTACTTCATTACGCTGCTTGTTTTTAATTTGCTCTGCAATTTTACTGAAACGCTCACAATCGTTATTACCCAATTGTGCGGCTACTTCAGCAAACTTCAAAGCTTCGGTATCGCTAACGGCAATATTTCCACTGGTTTGATAAGCGATATGCACTTCGTGTCCCTGTTCTACCAGACGGTCAAATGTGCCTCCCATAGAAATCACATCATCATCAGGATGCGGACTAAAAATTATTATTCGTTTTTTGGCTGGGGTAGCACGCTCAGGACGGTTAGTATCGTCTGCTCCCGGTTTACCTCCCGGCCAGCCGGTAATCGTATGTTGCAACTTATTGAACATTTCTATGTTCAGGTTGTATGCAGAGCCCTGTAATGCCAGTAAGTCTGACATACCATGGTCGTTGTAATCTTTATCGGTAAGGCTTAATATTGTTTTGTTTGTCTTTTGGCAAAGCCAAAAAACAGCCTTTGCTGTGAGTTCTTTAGTCCAATCACAGGTACCTACCAGCCACGGTGTTTTTACTCGGGTAAGTTCTGAAGCTGCGGCGTCGTCCAGTACAAACGTGGTGTTATCGTGTTCCTGCAAGTACGTTGCAGGAACCGTAGAAGAGATTTCTCCTTCTATAGTTTCTTTTAAAATCTCTGCTTTATTTTGTCCCCAACCTAAGAGCACAATACGGTTCGCATTCAGCACCGTATTGATTCCCATCGTGATGGCTTTTTTAGGAACATTAGAAATGCCTCTAAATGAACCTGCAGCATCTGCACGGGTTAAATAATCTAAAGTAATCATTCGGGTACCCGAATTAAAATGCGAACCCGGCTCATTAAAACCTACGTGACCCGTTCTACCTATTCCCAAAAGTTGAAAATCTAATCCACCAGCGGCTTTTATTTTAGCTTCATAACCAATGCAATAGGGTTTAATCGCTTCCTGAGCAATTGTGCCATCAGGGATATTTACATTTTCTGCAGGAATGTCTATATGATTGAATAAATGCTCGTGCATAAAATAATGGTAACTCTGTACATCAGACTTATCCATAGGCCAGTATTCATCAAGATTGAAAGTTACTACGTTTTTAAAGCTCAAACCCTCTTCCTTATGCATACGCACCAACTCAGCATATACATTAATAGGCGATGAACCGGTTGCTAAACCTAACACACACTGTGCTCCCGCAGCTGCTTTACTACGAATTAAATCTGCAATCTCGTGTGCTACGATAACCGAAGCTTCACCAGATCGCGAAAAACTGATGTTGTGGATTTTTTCAAAACGGGTCTCTTCAAATTTACCCGCCGGTTCATAATTTATAAGTGTCGAATTCTTAACGCTTGTTTCCATAATGATTCTGCTAAATAGTTCTGCTAAAAACTAATATTCAATAACTGTTTTAAAAACCTCTTTCATTCTAAAAGAAGACTTTTAATTTTCTGATATGAAATTCTAATTTATCTTAATATTTTCAAAAAAGATTCGATAGACAACGATTCTAAAGGTCTAAATAACATTTGGGTTATTTAAAATTTATTTCGTGTATTTACGACAGTATTTATTCAAAAATTACGTGGCCTGCCTTCACCCAATTTTTATGAGAGATCAAATTGTCTTTTAAAGGCTTACCATCAATTTTAAAATTTGCATCCTTATCTGTTGTTGCATCACTTTTCCTTTCAATCAACAATAATTTTTCAGAATAAAAATCTGAGTTTAGGTGAATTGTAATAGTCTCAAATTGGGGTTCAGACAGGGTGTACATAGGATCTGCAGGCGTCATAGGATAAAATCCCATCATTGCATAAATTAACCAGGCACTCATTGTACCGGTATCTTCATTACCCGGTAATCCTGCCGGCTTATTGGTGAAATAGGTATCTATTAACGAAGCAACTTTCTCTCGTGTCTTGTGCGACTTACCAGGCAGGTAATTGTATAAAAACGGATAAGCAATATCGGGTTCATTTGCCATATCAAATTGTTGTTCACTAAAAACGGCATCCAGTTTTTCTTCAAAAGCTTTTGCACCACCCATTAACTTAATCATTCCGTTAATATCGTGCGGTTGCATAAATAAATACTGCCACGCATTGCCTTCTATAAAACCCGGATTTTCTGTAAAATTTGCTCCGGCTAATGGATCAAAAGGTGTATACCAGCTACCATCAAGCATTTTAGGTTGTAAAAAACGGCTCTCTTTATTGTATAATTTTTTATAAGAAAGTGATCGTTTTTTAAAGCGCTTAGCATCCTCTTTTTCACTCAAAGCTTCTGCTAATTGCGCAATCGCAAAATCGGCTATATTGTATTCTTGAGTGGTAGAAACAGGGCCTTTTATATGCGAATCTACACTTACATACCCATTATCTATATACTCGCCCAGACCGGGACGCAACGGATTATTCTCACGAGTATCTGCACTTTTTAGCATAGCCTCGTAAGCCTTATTGATATCAAAATCTTTAATGCCTCGTAAATAGGTATCTGCAAGAACTACAGCAGCAGGATCGCCCACCATCGTAAAAGTTTCGGTAGCATTGAGCTCCCACTTAGGCAACCATTCATTCTGATCATAAATATCGAGCATTGAATTCACCATATCTAATTGCTCTTGTGGATATAACAAACTCATTAATTGATGATAGTTGCGATACGTATCCCAAAGCGAAAACACGGTATACCGCGTGCCATCTGTATGCTTTACAGCACGGGTTTTCATCGCGGGGTACTCCCCATTACTATCATTTAAGATACTGGGAGCAACCTGCGTATGATACAAAGCCGTATAGAAAATAGTTTTATCATCGGTGTTGTCGCCGGTAACTTCAACCACATTTAATTTATCATTCCAGTCTTTTTGCGTTTTTTTATACACCTCATCAAAAGTAGCATCACCTACTTCGGCATCCAGATTATCACGCGCATTATCAATACTCACATACGAGACACCTACCTTCATAACCACTTGTGTAGGCGCTTCAAAATCATAACTAAAATAAGCTCCTATGCTATCTCCCACGACCTCTCGCATAAACTTTTCTTTAATGCGGGTCTTGCCATTGTACGTCATCCACTCGGCCTCTACGCCTTTGTATTTTTCGGGTTTATCCCAAATACCATAATCTTTTGCTTCGGTAGAAAGGCGCGCGACAAAATAAACAGGATAGGCACCCTCTGCATTGTTATAGCAAAATGAACCTACCATACGATAGCCTTCTACTTCATTAGCCGAATTAATTTTAAGCATTGCCCCGTGTTCGTTAGTAAGACCTAACCCTAAATTGAGCAGAATATTAGATTTCCCTGCGGGGAAACTATAGCGACTCACACCTACACGCGTACTAGCAGTCAACTCTGTTTTAATAGCATATTTATCAAGTTCTACCCCATAATAACCGGGTTTTGCAACTTCATTTTTATAGGTTGTTCCGTATTTTAAATAATTGGTTTCGAGCGCGCCTGTGGTAGGCATACTTAAAATCACACCTAAATCTGGGCAGCCTACACCGCTCATATTTACGTGGCTAAACCCCGTTAAAAACGTGTTCTCACTCACATACGGATTAGACAACCAGCGGCTGTCTTTTTCTAATGTATTTTGTTTTCCTGCTACGTTAAAAGGGGAAACACTTGCCATACCGCGTGGTGCAATTGCTCCGGGATTTGTAGCTCCAAAATTAGAAGTCCCTATAAATGGATTTACATATTGGGTATAATCTGCTTTTTGCGCATTCGCAAAAAAAACACTGAATAAACCAATAAGAAGAACTGTTTTTTTACTTACTATCATAACTATATTCTGGTAATTATTCGATCACTAGTTCGTCAAGGAATGTAAAAACTCCTCTTTTATTTTCTGGAAAATATGTAGTGATTTCTACTTTTATAAATTGTGCCTTTTGCATTTTAGTGTCTACTGTAAATGTTTTTAATGTTGATGCCCCATTGGCTTTAAATGGGTGTTCTAACTGACCAACTGTTGCATAATTAATTGAATCTTTTGACACTGAAACTTTAAAATCTGATGGGAAATAAATGCCCGCACCTTGATTTTCTAAAGCTCCTATACGCACTTTAGAAAATTCTTTAACCTCATTGAGATCTATAAGTAACGTAACAGGTGTGGCTAACCAGCCCAGCCATTGCCCATCGTGAAAATTCTTAGAACCGCGTAGCACATTAACTAATGTTGCGCCACCTGCTCCTTGGTAGTTTCTGTGCGGTTGTTCTACCAGTGTAACTGTAGCACCTGCTGCTTTATGAAAATTAAATGTTTTAGATAAAACGCGACCTGTGGGAGCTCCATTTTCAAAAACTGCTGCAGTAAGTGTGGTTGTAGAATCTATCGTAAATGGCTCATTATAAACTTTAGCATTAGCATTTAGCTCTTCATTATCTAGCGCATACAATACTGATGCCTGAGGCATTTCTGAAGCAAGCGCTAAACGAATTCCGCCAAAGACCGTATCGCGTTCTGCAGTTGCTTCCACATTATAAATGCTTCGCGAATAATTAATTCCTAAAGCATCTAGACGTGGCAAAAAGCGCTGCAGCCGCGAAGTATAGTCTTCCCATCCCGGTTTAGAATTAGCAGACCAAAGCACTTCTGCAAGCGCTGTTATCCTCGGAAAAATCATGTACTCAGAGTCATCTTGGGTAGTGATATACTCTGACCATAAATTAGCCTGTGCTCCCAGCACGTGATTTTTTTGACTTACGCTCATTGAGTCTATTACAGGTGAAAAATCATACACCTGCTCAAGGGTATTCATCGCGTCGAAGGCTAAAGGTTCTACATCAGGATTGCCCTGATAAAAATTAAAATACATCGGATTTTCGGGAGTCATAATCACATCGTGACCTGCCTTTGAAGCTTCCCAGCCTCCTTTTGTACCACGCCAACTCATAACCGTTGCAGATGGTGGCAAACCACCTTCAAGAATCTCATCCCAACCTATTAATACCTTATTATTAGCTTCCAGAAATTGCTCCATACGTTTCATAAAATAACTTTGGAGTTCGTCGGTATCTACTAGATGTTCTTCTTTCATACGACGCTGGCAATCGGGACAGGTTTCCCAGTTTGTCTTTGTGGCTTCATCACCACCCACGTGTATGTATTTTGATGGAAAAAGCGGTATTACTTCGCTAAGAACCTCTTCTAAAAATTTGAAAGTCGTTTCTTTTCCCGGACAGTAAATCTCGGTAATAGGCCATACCCCACCACTGGGCACCCCTATAGGTTGCCGTATACAGGATAAAAATGGATATGATGCGATAGCGCTCATCACGTGAGCCGGCATCTCAATTTCGGGAACTACGGTAATTCCGCGTTGTGTAGCATATGCTACGATCTCTTTTATATCTTCCTGCGTATAAAACCCGCCATACGTACCGTTCTCATCAGGATTATTTTCTGATCGGGCGTTCCAATGCTTGTCTTCCTGATTTACTCTAAAAGCTCCTACCTCTGTAAGTTTGGGATATTTCTTAATCTCAATGCGCCATCCCTGATCGTCTACCAGATGCAGATGCAGCGTATTCATTTTTAGCAAAGCAAGGCGATCTATAGTTTTTAAAATATAATCCTTCTCAAAAAAATGTCTGGAAACATCAAGCATCAATCCGCGCCACTTAAAGCCTGGCGCATCTTCTATTGCAAGATTGGGAATATAAAAACAATCCTTTTTTACTACTTGTTTTTCTTCAATATGAACCGGTAGCAGTTGGCGTAAGGTTTCTAAAGCATATCTAAAACCTGTGGCAGAAGCGGCTTTGATATCTATAAATTCAGAAGTTACAGTTAAGGAATAGGCTTCAGGTTTTAGATTTTTATCAATGGTAAGCTGGACATAATTATCAGCAGGAGCTTGCTGTTGCACTTGTAAATCCCAACCGGCGCTTGATTTAAATTGATCACGAAATACAGTTGTAACCGACTGTAAACTGTCTGAAATCACAAAAACGGTTGCTTCGGTAAATTGAAAATTTCCCGGGTTTAATGTTAGCTTTTGCGGTTGCGGGATTAATGCCAGATCTTCAGATTTAAAAACCGGTTCTATCTGCTGGTCACAACTCAAAAAAAACAAAACAAGCAAACCGATTAAAAAATAATTTTCTTTCATAGCATACGTTTAAGCGTTTTAAAACCTCTTAAAAAGCTAAATCTGAAATTACAAGACTGCCAGAGAACCTTTGTAAATTCAGATTTAGTTTTAAAACCAATTTTTTGCCTTAAAGATGAGTTTTAGTTTGCCGCTTTAATTACAGCTAATTGCTCATCTGTTAACGCGTTTCCGTCAAAAAAAGCGGCTCCTTTTGCGCCGTTATCTTTAGCTTGTTGTATTGCTTCTGCTAATTGCTCCGGGCTCATTTCCGGAACATAAATACCGGTATGCAATTCCGTTTTGGATCCTTCAAGATCTTTAACTCCCTGGCGGGTTGCAAAACCTATCCAATCTATCTCTTCATTATAAAAATTATTATAAATCATGGGCAATACCACATCTATATTCCATTTATCCCAACGCTGGCGTACCATATGGTCTGCCATTTCGGGGTATGGAAAAACCGCCCCGGTAAGTAACTTTCCATTTTCATGAACAACTTTATAGGCATCATCAACCACTGCTTTTATTTGATTTAAACGGAATTGTTTCCACTCCATATCAATTGCAGTATTGTGAGATTCTAGCGGGTTTTTATGATGCTCTTCTTCAAACTTTGCTATACATGCATCACAATAGCAGAAATCATATTCTGCAAGCTCCTCATCCTGTACAAGGTCATATTTAGGCAACAAACCTATAGGCAGAAACACATCTGGGAAACGTATGTAGTCCAGATGAAAACTCGTCACACCTTCTACTTTACTCATCTTGTCAATTAAACCTAAAACATGTTCTCTAGATTCTTTTCGGGTAGGACATAAAAACTGATAGTAATCTACATAAGGGCGGGTTTCAAAACTAGACTCACCATTACGATTTACGACATACCACTCTGGATGCTGCATCGCAATAGAATCTCCGGGGCGGTTCATTGTAAACATCCACGCGTGAACTTCAAGACCTTCGTTAACTGCTAAAGGTGTTAATCGTCCCAGCAAATCTGCATCTGCATTGGTATTAATTAAAACAGCATCAATACCATTATCACTGTATTTTTTAAATTCTGTCGTGTACGACTCATCAGTACGACTGGCATCTGCAGTCATCCACGTCCAGAATTTAAAATCTGTAGACGTCTCTGTAACTTCTTCTGCTTTTTTCTTGTTCTCTTTAGGATGCATATTGTCAATGCAAGAAGTTGTAGCAACGATAGCTACAAGCATCATAAATAGATGTTTTACTCTCATAGTTGTATTAATTAATTTTTGAATACTTACCGTCTTCTCTTATGCTGTACACCGCATTTGAAAACGGACTTTCTACTGTTATTGACCAGCCGTACGTATGGTTTTCTAATACGGGTGTAATTGTTTTAGTTTCTAGCTTAAATATCTGCGCCTGTAGCTCTTTTAAGTGGGTAGCCCAAACTTTATTTTTTGAAAAATACGTTTTTTGAGCACGGTACAATTCATATAATTTCCAACGTATTTTCTCGTCCTGAGGAATTGTAAACGCAACTTTTTCAGAAGGTGGTTTAGCGGAAAAATATACATAGCCCCAATGCTCGGGTTCATGCATATTGATCACTCCTTGCGGTGACCAAACCCAATTATATTCAGGCAAAAATTTACCCGAAGCATCTTTTTTACGGCTGTATTTTCCATTTTCTAAAGTGTGATCCCAGTTTACGCGAGAAAAATTGATTCGCCAAAATTTATCTATTGGTAAATCATTTGATCCGCTTGCTTCGGTCAAAACTGTCCATGGGATAGCTATTTCTACACTCCAGCTTGTATCTATATCACGAGGGTCATTTAAAGTACCATTAATAGATACCGCAGTTTGTAATCCCTGTATATCCCAGCTATCAAGTACCGGTGCAGACTCTCGATAAGGCTTAACCAGCAATAAATCCCATACTGTATTGAGTGCGTTCATTTCAAACTCGTAGTAGTTATGCGTATCCCCATCGGGGTCTATAAATATTTCAAAGTCATTATTATAAAAAATGACGGTATCGCGTTGCTTGAGGGTTGCCCAGATATGGGGTTCTTTTAATTCTGCATAGAAATACAGATTCTCATCATCCCACAACATTTTGACCTGAGTTTGATATTTTGGTTTTTTCACACCTTCAATATCAATAAACGCTTCAGAAAATTCTGCTTGCTGCCACACGGTTTCATCTCCTTTGCCATCTATAATTACCTGCGCTTCAATTTGATGCGCAACATAAGAACGTGGTATATTTTTTTGGGCAACGCCCGAAAAACCAACAAGAAGAATTAAAAGTGTAAAGCTGTATTTCAGCATAATTTAAAGACTATTAGTTTTTACAAAGTCGATGATTTCGCTCAATTTACCAAAAGCCACCGAAGTTACCGTATCTGCTGCTCCATAATATAATGCCACTTTATCTTCTTCTATAGAATGCAAGGTGGCACACGGAAACAACACATTTGCCACATCGCCTACCAATTCATAAGGTGCTGCCGGAGCCAATAAATAGGGCTGACTGCGGTATAATACTTTATCTGGACTATCAATATCTAGTAATGCCGCTCCTACCGAATATCTAAACCCATTACAGGTATTAATTACTCCATGGTAAAACAACAACCAGCCTTCATCGGTTAATATAGGTACAGGACCAGCCCCTATTTTTGTACACTGCCAGGCGCTATCTACAAACGGAGTCACTTTCATTACACAACGGTGTTCACCCCAGTATTTCATATCGGGGCTGTAGCTAATGTAAATATCACCAAAAGGTGTATGCCCATTATCACTAGGACGGCTCAACATTGCATATTTACCATTTATTTTCTGCGGAAATAAAACACCATTACGGTTAAAAGGGAGAAAGGCATTTTCGCACTGAAAAAATTCTTTAAAATCAAAAGTATAACCTATACCTATAGTTGGGCCGTGATAGCCATTACACCAGGTAATCCAGTAGCGGTCTTCAATAAAACACACTCGCGGATCGTATTTGTAATCAGACTCAATCATTTCGGTATTACCAGCGCCAAATTGAATAGGATCGTGATTAATATCCCAGTTGATTCCGTCTTTACTAAAGCCTGCAAAAATATTCATTTGCACCGCTTTATTATCACATCTAAACACTCCTGCAAAACCATCTTTAAAAGATACTACAGCAGAGTTAAAAATACTGTTAGAACCTGGGATGTCATACCGATCTATAATTGGGTTTGCATCATAACGCCACATTACATCTGAACTGTTTGCTGGTCTGTCTTGCCAGGGGATTTGGGTTGTACTCATAATCTTATTTATCTTATCATTAAACCTTATAATCAGGCATTTTAATTGTTATCTATTAATCTAATTTTTTGACCTTATCGAGCCATGTGAATTTTAATATTAGTGTCGTGATTCCAAATATTAAAAGGCTTATCGCTGTTTTATTATAATCTCTTACTACAAGAAAAATAGGCAGTAAAATCATACTCGACTGCCATATTATACCTACTGCACAGTTGAGCATATCTATACCAAAATCCTTATTCTTACCTACCTGTTCGGTTTCGGTGAGTTGTTCCCGCACCGGTTTCCACCAGCCCCAGGGATGTACTGAAGTATAGAAACTTTTAAGCGTTGCAATAGCCGTAGGTGGTGTAAAATAAGTTCCTAAAAATGAACCTAAAAGTGAAAATCCAAATATTACCGGGAATAAGTATATAGCAGGAATTTGTGCATATTGATACAACAGTGAACCTTCTTCATACCCCGACGCTCCCTGATCTATTATATACTGCAATGTTGCTACAATTAGTCCTGTAAGCATTCCCCAGAAATAACCCCAACCATTAAAACGCCACCAGATCCATTTTAAAAAGTTTGCTGCTACATAACCTCCATATAGTGCACTCGTAATCCATAACGTAATCGAGTTTATAGAATCTGCAAAAAAGCCCATAATAACACCAAGAATCACCACTGCAAAAGAGGCGATATGACTTGCTTTTACATAATGATTATCTGAAGCTACTGGTTTAAAATATTTTTTATAAATATCATTTACGATGTAGGCGGGTCCTGCATTTACAAATGCTGAAAACGTTGACATAAATGCAGCAAGTAGCCCTGCGAGCATTAATCCTTTAATGCCCACGGGTACGTGATTATTAATAACCTGTGGTAAGATTACCTCAAGATCATTCCCACTAATACCACCTCGCGCAGCAAGTTCTGGAGCAATAAATACAAGACCTAGTAATACAATTGCTGCAATCATTAAATACCTGGGAATAAACAGTACTAGATTTGTGAATCCACTCATGTAGGCTGCATCTTTTACCGTACGGGTTGATAAAATACGCTGCATATCGTAACTGGGTGTGGGGCCTGCAATACTTGCAAAAATTCCTTTAAACAAACTCATTCCCACAAAGGCTCCAAACATCTTATAGCCTTGTGAATCTATTAGTGCATTAAAACTTTCAAAGTCACCCGCCCAAAAACCGGTGAGCTCACTACCAAATGCCACATTAGACCATTCTGCAGGGATAAGCGCAGTTACCTGCGCATCTGTAAATGCATAAAAAGTATATCCCGCAACTAGTAATCCTGCAAGAACCATAATACCAAATTGCAATACTTCAGTAGAAACTACAGAGAACATTCCGCCTTTAATAGTATAAATGGTAGTCAAGAAAATAAGCACGAGCGCATATACCTGTTCGGAATTTAAAAGTTGCATATCTGCGATCATCAGGCTCACATCCCAGGGGAGAATCACGGTCATAAATTTACCTACACCTTCAAAGAAATAAGCGATAAAACCTACCGAAGCCACTACTGCAAATATGGCTACAATAAGATGCGAGGCACGGCCTGCTTTATCATCTCCAAAACGAGAAAGAATCCATTCAGAACCGGTCATCACGCCCGATCTTCTAATCCATACGGCCAGAAACATCATCACAAAAATCTGATTAAATATGGGCCACATCCACATAAACATGAAGCTTTTTACGCCATATAAAAACAAGATTCCCACCATCCAGGCAGTTCCCGAAACATCAAACATCCCAGAACCATTACTAAGTCCGAGATAGTACCATTTTATACTTTTACCCCCTAAGAAATAGGAGTCTAACCCTTTTGAAGCTTTCTTAGCCACCCACACACCTATACCGATGGTAGCCAGCAAATAAACTACAATAATTAGTACATCTATACTGTTCATCTTTAGTTTACCGGCTTAGTTACTCCCCACTTTTTATTAGGTGCAGACCCCATAACAAACTTGAGTTCGCCGCCTTTTAAAAGTTGGTCGTGTGTAATTTGAGTTTGATTGAAAACTTCCCCATTAAGCGTTGCAGATTGAATGTAAAAATTAGCTTCAGAAACCCCTTGTGCGATTATACTGAAAGTCTTTCCGTTAGGTAAATTAATAGTTGATTTTTCAAAAACCGGACTTCCTATTTCGTAAGCCGCACTTGCCGGATTAAACGGATAAAGCCCCATAGAACTCCATACGTACCAGGCAGACATCTGGCCGGCATCTTCATTACCACTCAACCCATTAGGCGTTGTATTGTATTGTGTTTTTAGAATTTGATTAATCCAGTATTGCGTCTTCCAGGGTTTGCCGGCTTTATTAAATAAATACGCGATGTGATGACTGGGCTCATTACCGTGTGCATATTGCCCTATTAAGCCCGAGATATCATTAGATATATGATCCCCCGTAATTTCTGAACTCTCTGTAAACAGCTGCTCCAGCATTTTAGTAAATGGTTCGGCACCACCATGCAGCTTTATAAAATTATCTGTATCGTGAAGTACAAACCAACTGTGCTGCCATGCATTCCCTTCGGTATAATCTGTGTTTTTCATATGTTGAGAAAACTTAGGATCAAAGGGTATGTGCCACGCACCGGCTGCAGATTTACCACGCATAAAACCCGTTTCTGAATCATACAACTGCTCATACGATTTAGAACGTTTTGAGAAATACTCGTAATCTTTAGTATGTCCTAATGCTTTAGCCATCTCAGCAACACACCAGTCATTATAAGCATATTCTAATGTATATGTTACAGACTCGTCTATTTTATCATAAGGTATGTACCCAAATTCTTTGAGATACTCCAGACCGCGCTCATCACGCATTTGGGTGTTTTTCATCGCTTCAAAAGCCTTCTCTGCGTCAAAACCTTTAATACCTTTAAAATAGGCTTCAGCAATTACAGGTATCGCGTGATTTCCTGTCATGGTATTGGTTTCATTGCCATAAAGTGTCCATACGGGCAAGCTCTTATGTACTTGATAATACGCCAACATAGAGTTGACTATAGCTGTGGTTTTATCGGGTTGAATTAATGCAAGTAAGGGGTTTTCAGCCCTAAAAGTGTCCCAAAGCGAGAGCGTAGAATATGCTGTAAAATCTACTTTTACAATGCTGTCATTTTCCTGACGGAATTCTCCATTTACATCACTAAAAGTTACCGGCGCAATTTGTGTATGATACAATGCCGAATAAAAAATTGTCTTCAAAGAATCTGTAGGGGTTTCTACAACAATATGCTGTAACTGCTTATTCCAGGCTTGCTGCGCTGTAGTTTTAGCCTGTTCAAAATTCATGTTATCCGAAGCTTTCATATTTTCTTTGGCATTAGCAACACTCACCGAAGAAACCGAAATTTTGACCTCAACATCACGACTTCCGTCTATATCAAAAAAGAATTGAGCCGCCGTGTTTTTACCCACAACACTATCTGCTTTCTGAATGTTTTTATCCTGTATTAATTGATATCTTGAAATAGGTTTTGAGAAAGTCGCCACATAAAAAACCTTTTGATTTTTTGCCCAACCTGTAGTATGTCTGTAACCGCTAATTGTATTTTTATCTTCTACGTGTATCGCTGTCTCTACTGTCGCATCCCAGTTAATCGCAAAACCAAGATCGAGTACTACTGAAGGTTCTCCTGCACCCTCATAATTGTATTTTTGAAACGCCGTGCGCTGTGTCGCTGTAAGTCCTACTTTAATTTGCGGATCTTCAAGATAAACCGAATAGTAGCCCGGTGAAGCGCTTTCACGTTTGTGTGAGTATTTTGAGATATAAGGACGGTCTAATCTACTGGTATAGGTTTTGGTTAGGTCAAGTTCTTTAGCCGTAGGCATAAATAATAGATCTGCTAAATCACCTATACCGGTACCGCTTAAGTGCAACTGACTAAAACCAGACACGATAGAATCTGAATAATGATACCCCGAGCACCAGTCCCAACCATTTGTACCATTGTCTGGACTTACCTGTACCATACCAAACGGCATTGTAGCTCCCGGATAGGTATGGCCGTGACCACCTGTACCTATAAATGGATCTACGTAAGCTGTAAGATCAAGTACCGGTATTGTAACATCTTCTTTTTTTCCTTGGGTATTGCAAGAAATAAAAGCAGTAATAAGTAAAATATAAATAGAATTTTTTAACATTTGTAAGCTTTATTTTACGTCTTGACAGCGCCAACTGTTAAGATTTTTAATAAATATGTAATATATTATAACCGTTTAAGTTTTTTATTAGACAAACAACAGTTCTCAAAAGCTAAACAGCTTAAAATTCATTTTTGAACAATGGCCCTAAGCGCTACACTAAAGAATAATTTGTTGCTAAATGCAACTACCGGCTATAAAATAAACAGCTCGCACCATGTTATTTTCTGGTTGGTTTATTTCTTATTCAACTTTTTGCGGTGGGGCAGTTATTATGAGGATTATTTCTACTCGTTTAAGTCTAATTTACTAGGCTTTCCCATACATATGACCTTGTCATATTTTACAATTTATGTACTCATTCCTATCTTCATTTATAAGCGAAAATATACTTTTTTCATACTGAGTTTAATAGCTGCTATTTTTGTAATGGTTATAGTAAAATATGAGCTCACTTATTTCTTAATAAGCAATAATGTCTGGCCCGAAGGTCCTGAAGAAACCACAAGTCTCAATGTAAATTACATTGTAGTTATGATGCTGGGCGAACTGTATGTAATCTCTTTTGTTACGGCTATTAAAATAACCATAGACTGGATGCGGGAACGCCAACTGGCAGCCAGTCTTGCTGCCTCTCAATTAGAAACAGAATTGCGGTTTTTAAGATCACAAATCTCACCACATTTCTTCTTTAATACACTCAATAACATCTATTCACTGAGTTTAGAAAAGTCTGAAAATACTCCCGATACCATCCTAAAATTATCAGATTTAATGCGGTATCTACTTTATGAAACTAAAGAAAAACGGCAGTCTCTTGCAAAAGAGATTAAGTTTATAAATAACTATTTAGATCTGGAGCGCATACGGTACAACCATAAACTCAATTTAAGTTTTAAGATAACCGGTAATCCCAAAGGGAAGAAAATTGCCCCTATGTTACTCATTCATTTCATTGAAAACGGTTTTAAACACGGTGCAAATAAAAATATTGGGATGGTATCTATTAAAATAGACCTTAAAATAGATGAAGACTTTCTTTATTTTAATATGAGTAACACCCTGCCTCAAAAGGATTTAAAAAACAATATCCCAAATGCAGGCGGAATAGGTATCGAAAATGTTGAAAAACGCCTTAAATTGGGCTACGGAGCACAGGATTATGATCTCAAAATCTTTGAAGAAGACGGGGAATATAAAGTATTTTTAAAATTGAAGTTATTATGAGTTTACAATGTGTAATAATAGATGATGAACCTCTGGCTATTAATGTCATTAAGAACCACATCACAAAACTTAGTACACTCGCTGTTATTCAGACTTTTGACAACGCAATCTCGTGTATTGATTTTTTAAGAACAAATACCTGTGATTTAATTTTTCTAGATATTAATATGCCGGTTTTAGATGGCTTGAGTTTTCTAAAAAGCCTTGATAAAAAACCAATGATTATTTTAACCACGGCACATGAAGAGTACGCCGTAGAAGGTTTTGAACTCGAAGTTTTAGATTATTTAGTAAAACCTATTTCGTTTCCGCGGTTTCTAAAAGCTACTAACAAGGCGCTTTCAAAACATCAGGAACAACAGAAGCCTAAAGCAGATACAGACGCTATCTTTGTTAAGGTTGATAAGAAAAAAATGAAGAAAGTATATCTAGATGATATTCTTCTTATTGAAAGCCTCAAAGACTATATAAAGATTATTACCACCAGCGGAAACTACGTTGTACACCAGACATTAGGAAGTTTTACAGATGAGTTACCTGCTCCAAAATTTATACGCATACACAGATCTTATACGGCTAATATCAGTAAGGTAGATGCTGTAGAAGGCAATAGTGTTGAGATTGCAAACAAGCGCTACACTATAGGTCGTAATTATTTAGAAGATGCAAAAAATGCTATTTTACACAATCAAACAGGAAATTAGCAGATTGACAATTAATAGTTTAATAAATTAAGAGACTGCGATTCTACATAGCAAACAGTTAACATAATAGCATAAGTTATTTTGCTATTTTTGATTTAAAATTTTAACTGTATGCAATACACAAAACAACTGCTTTTATTTGCTATTTGTTCTTTCTTCACCTATTCTGTTACTGCACAAGACCAGGTATCTGCACAAATTATAAAAGAACGAGATTCTCTTTTACTCAACCTTAACAGACAATTAGAAGATAATGCGATTAAACTTAAATCGCTTCAGGGCGAGTTTTCAGACCTCAACCCGAATCGCACGAGTCAACGCCTGGGGAGCCTTGACAGTATTATCTCAAAGCAAGAAAATCGTATAACGCTACTTGAAAATTCCAGAAAAATTCAGTTAAAATTAAACGGCCAGCTTGCTTTTACAGAATTAATGAGCATTCACCGAGATATTAAACCCAGCAACCTGCTACTTTCTTCACAAGAGTTTTTCAGTAAAATAGCGGCAATAAATAATCCAACAAATTATGCGGCTTATGAGAGCTGGTTTAAAGAATATCAAGACTGGTATGAGCGAAAAAAAGGAAAAGACAATTGGTTAGATTTAATTAATAACAGCTTAACCGTACTAAATAAACCCGCCAGCAATGTGCCACTTTACGGCTCTTTATATCAAACCTTTTCTACAGGCATCACTTCTGCGTTAGAAATTGTAGGCGGCGCCAGTAAAGATTTACGCGATAAAACCCCGGCAATGCTTAACGTTTTAAATACAGCGAGCCAGTTTAGCCAGCAGCAGAGTATTATAGACAATGAGTGGAAGAGTATTAATGACGAACTTAATAAGCTTGAAAATGAATACAACCGCCTTTTAGAAGAACAAGCTACGTATTATGGCCTTAATATGAATATGGTAAAGCAATATCAAAATGCGACCTTAGACAGTGAGCGTGAGACTTTAAAGAATAATTTCAGAAAAGCCATAAATACAAAAATTGGCGCTATGGAAAAAGACCACAATAAAGAATGGCTTACTGAAGTTGAGCGATTTATGGTCAAAACCCAGTCACTACGTCAACGTTTTGGGATGCTTACGTTACGTATGAAAAGTAATATTGCGAAGTATAAAGAATTGATAATTCAGTTTTCTAAAAATGAATTACTTGCGGAAGAGTTTAGATCTAAAATACGCGAATTACAAGGCAGTATAGATCAGGTAAACGCAAATTTTAATGCGGTATTTAATCCTTCAAAATACATTGAAGACTCTGCAGTAATGTATATCACGCAGTAATAACAAGGTTTTGAAACCCGGTAAAATTTAAAAATAAGGTTATGAAAAAGCTTAAAAAAGAAGACATCAAACAAGAAGTTTTTGATCTGTATGACGCCTACGCTCATAACCGATTAGAACGCAGACAATTTGTAGAACGGTTATCTGTATTTGCTGTGGGAAGCATTACAGTGCCCGCTTTAATGAGCTTTTTAATGCCCGATTATAAAACTACCATGCTGGTAGATCCTCAAGACCCTAATCTCGATTCTCAATTTATTACGTACAATTCGCCTAAAGGTGGAGGTGAAATAAAGGCTTTACTTTCAAAACCCAAAGATGCAACAGTAAAACTAGGCGGTATTGTAGTTGTGCATGAGAACCGTGGTCTTAATCCGTATATCGAAGATACCGCTCGCAGAGCAGCTCTTGCCGGTTTTATAACAATTGCGCCAGATGCCTTGAGTCCATTAGGAGGTTATCCCGGCAACGATGATGAGGGTCGCGAGATGCAACGCAAACGCGATAGCGGTGAGATGCTTCAAGATTTTATCGCAGCCTACGAGTTGCTCAAAAATCATCCCGATTGTAACGGGAAAGTGGGCGTTGTAGGTTTTTGTTTTGGCGGTTCTATCTCTAATATGATGGCGGTACACGTACCTACACTCGCTGCAGCTGTACCCTTTTATGGCGGGCAACCTACCGAAGATATTGATAAAATTAATGCGCCTTTACTACTTCAGTATGCCGGTTTGGATGAACGCATAAACGCAGGTTGGCCAGAATACGAAGCTAAACTGAAAGAATACAATAAAGAATATGGTGTGTTTGTTTATCCTGATGTAAATCACGGTTTTCACAACACCACTACCCCGCGCTATGACAAAGAGGCTGCAGAACTAGCCTGGGAACGTACTCTAGCATTTTTTAAAGAGCATTTGAGTTAAACGTAAAGCGACTTGATCATCTTAGTAGAGGTGTAGAATTAATATTTTACACCTCTTTTTTTTACCCTCTGTACGATAATTAAACTTTAACCTCAATTTAAAACTGAATTCTGCTGTCCTGCCTAACTTTAAAGAAAAACAAACCTTATGAAATTTAATTATGTGGGAGATACCGGGCTAATGGTATCAGAACTGTGTTTTGGCACAATGACCTTTGGTGGCGATAGTGCAGGAATGTGGAGTAAAATCGCAGCAGTAGATCAAAAAGAAGTAAATGAGATGCTCAAAGCTGTTTTTGATGCTGGTATTAACTTTATTGACACTGCTAATGTATATTCTTTCGGGCAGTCTGAACAACTTTTAGGACAGGGCTTAAAAGATTTAGGCACTAAACGGGATGATGTGGTAATCGCAACAAAAGTTTTAGGCCCTATGAGTCAAAAACCCAATGACGTTGGGCTTTCTAGATATCATATTTTCAACTCGGTTGATGCCAGTTTAAAACGATTACAGCTTGATCACATAGATATTTTATATGTGCACGGTGTAGACCCCAGAGTTTCAGTAGAAGAAATTCTAAAAACGCTTAATGATATTGTAGCTACCGGTAAAGTACGCTATATCGCTATTTGTAACTGGCCGGCTTGGATGGTTGCTAAAGCACAGGCGATTGCTAAATACAACGGCTGGCAAAAATTTATAGGGCTGCAGTATTATTATTCTGCTGTAACGCGTGATATCGAGACCGAACTCGTACCTATGGCAGCAGATCACAATCTGGCAATCTTTCCCTGGAGTCCACTTGCAGGTGGTTTCCTAACCGGTAAATATGCTCGTGAAGGTAGTAGTGAAAAAGGCTCGCGACGTGCAGACTTTGACTTCCCACCTATTAATAAAGACAAAGCTTTCAATCTTGTAGATGTTATGCAGGAAATCGCTATTGCTCATAACGTAACTGTTGCTGAAATTGCCTTAGCCTGGGTACGCCATCAAAAAGGAGTGACCAGTACAATTATAGGCGCAAAAACAATCAAGCAACTACACTCCAATATAAAATCGACTGAAATTAATCTTTCTAAAAACGATTTAGATAAAATAGATGCAGTAAGTGCTAAACCTGATTTATATCCCGGGTGGATGGTAGAACGACAGTCTGAGTATAGAAAGTAAAAAGCAATCTAAGCTAAAAAGCTCTTCAATTGAGGAGCTTTTTTTATTATTTTCAGTAAAAACACCTAACTCTCAAAGGGGTTAAAAACCTGATTTATAGGTTATTTACCCGTACGACAAAACACCTCATATCTGTAGTTTTAATGCATAAATCCAACAAAAACTACATATTATGCCAGGACCAGCAGTACACTACATCGTAGGGAAAGATCTAACGCGTAGATTTCCTTTTAAAATTGATTACAAACCGAATGCTCCCAGTAAAGAATACTTATTTGACCCACACACTATTGGGATTTTAAATGAGTATCCTATTTACCGAAATTTTGGGACGTTGGGTCCAGACTTTTTATTCTTTAATGTAAAAGATTGGCCTGCGGGCGAATTTATTCCCGTCAAACAAATGATCAAGTTTGCCGAAATTCTAAAATCTCTGGAAGTTAAAATTGAAGAAAGTTTTCCTGCTCTTATAAAAATTAAGGAGCTGAAAGAAGATCTTGAGGAAGTTGTTGAAGATGTGATCGCAAGCTCTGCAATTTTATCTACCATTAAATTATTTATAGACGATATAAAAGCAATCATAGGCCTTATAGGATCTATTGTAAAAGAGGGGCTTAAAGATCTTGTGACCTCAAATATTGATATTTATAGTTTCCTTTCAAGCCCTATTCAGGTGTGTGAACCAAAAAATAACTGGTGGTGGTTTGATGTTTTGCATTATAGTAAAACCGGGGAATTTGCAGAATATCTTTTAAAAAATTCAAAACATAATGATGCACTGCACGCTTATGCAATAGGCTATTTATCTCACGTAGCTGCAGACAGTGTAGGTCACCCCTATGTAAACAATATTGTAAGAGGTCCTTATCGTACGCATAGCCAAAGACACAATGTTGTTGAAAAATTTCAGGACGTCTCTGCTTTTAACTATTTTGAGTCTAAAGAATTTAGCACAAGCGAACTGCATGAAGAATTTAAGTTTGATGATCGCGTACACGACATATTTACAGGAGCACCTGTACCCGATTACGATTCTATCATAGACGGGTTAACACCGGGGTTAACTGACGTAGGGCTTCCTAAAGAGCTTGCAAAACTTTTTGCCGAGGCTACCCAAAATGTCTATGATACTCGAGGTGGGCATCCTTTTGGGGGAGGTATGACCGAAGAAGAGGTTGATGCTTCCTACAGGCTTTGGTACAGCTGGTTTAAAGCAACTACCAGTGAAGCAATCTTACCAGATTCACTGCCAGATTTACCACCGCTAACTGAAGAAATACGTGAAGTATGGAATCGCTTTAAAGACAAATTTAATAATGCGTTAGATGAATTAGATAATGCATTAGACGATTTATTTTCTGGCGGCGGAAGATCTTTTAGTTTAAAAGGCCTGGCAAATTTCTTTAAAAAAATTGCGCGTATTATTGAAGCAGCTGTTGCAGCTGCAGCAGCATTTATTGAAGCCATTGAAGAAACTATTGTAGATATCAGCAAACACGCTGTACACTTCATGCTTAACAAGGTTTACCAGGCATTATATGTAATCTACGACTACTTTAGACTTTCTGTTTCGCTAAACGGCCTTGCATTTCCCGGGGTACGTCATCTTGACGATTCAAAAGTACGGCACATGTTAAATCCTATTATTAAAGATGTTAGAGGTAATAGATTATCTAATTCGTGGCCCTATCCTATTAAACACGTTGATGTAGGAACAGGTATCTGGCGCACAGCTCCACAAGAAGCGCATTTAGTCTATCCCAGCCCATCAAAACCAGAATTAAATCTGGTTACACCGGCACCACTCACTTATACATCAAAAGTGCATACCTACTACATTAAAGACGATGTAGGTATAGATTTAAATTTTATAAATCAAATAGGTCCTATTCGAGATTTTAATAGCCATAATACGCGCGTTAAGAATGAAGTCTTAGGTAATGCCAGCGAATTAACAGGAACTCTATATGACCATTTTCAGAAAGGAAAAAAACTACCCAATATAAATCTAGATGCAGACAGAGGTATAGGTTATCCGTGTTGGGAATCCGAGGGTTGTGAGAATGACAGTATTAAAGAACCGGTTAACCCAAAATTTAATTTTTAAAATTTCTGAATCATGAAAGATTTACTCAAGCAAATAAACCGAGACATTAAAATTCTTAATGATCAAATAGAAAAGAATAGCAACGAGCTAAAGCGATATAAAGATTCCCCAGAATTTAAGACGGAACAGGATTTATTAAAACGACAGGAGTTTGACAATACAATAGATGAGTTTCAAGCTAAATCATTTTTAGTGATCCCCAGCGTTATTGGCGATTCGGGAAATCGTCCTTTAAGCAGTTATGTTAGAGGCAGCAGTGTGGGGATAAAAATTTCTGATCCTGCAGGAACAATACAACACACTATTAAAGCAAATCATACTTATATAATTGAGACAGAACTTATAAATAAAGGCGACTTATATCTCTCATCCATTAATGTTGATTTTTTCTGTAGTCCGAAGTATAAAGAGTCTGAGGTTCTATTTGAAATAACTTCAATTAGCTTTTTATTTAATACTCCTATAGTAAAAGGGATTCTAAAAAAGGGCAGCATTAGTATAGGAGATCATCTCAAAATAATTACTGAATCTCATTCTATTTACACCCAACTTACAGGAATCTCAATTCCTAACGGAACTAATCATACAGTTTCTAGCGATTCGCAAATCATAAGTCTATTTTTAGATACAGACAAACTAAAAAATGAATTAAAGAGTCTCGTGTCACCAGGAGACCGTATCGTAGAGGCTCCAGATTACAATTCAGAACAACGTATGTTTCGTTTTAGAGTTGAAGATGTATTTTCTATAACAGGTAGAGGTACTATAGTAACAGGTCTCGTAGAACAAGGTACGTTTACATTAAACCAAAAATTAAATTTATTTACAGGTACCAGAAGCGGTGAACGTTCGCGAAATAGATTAGGTCTTAACGCCACGAGTATTACCCTTATGCGTCAAACTGTTACGAATATAAAAACCGGTGATCGTGTAGGTTTATTATTTAAAGGTCTTGACAAAGCCCTTTTTAGAAAAGGGGATATTCTCGTCAAACAAAGTAGAGAAGATTTTACTGCAACAATTAAAACAACAGAAGCACCTTTAAGTGTTCAAAATAATGAATTCTTAGGAAGCAGAACTACTTATTGCCACGGGTTTGACACTACCATAACTTCTTTAAAATGGACGGCGCCACCTCATAAAGATAGAAGCGAATATATTTTTACAGCACGGGCTTATGCTGCATTTCCTACAGATATGCCTCAAGATTTTGATGCACTAAGCCCAGAACTTGACCGCCATGTAGCATCAAAAAAAGTAGAATGGTCTGTTTAGCTTAAAAAATAAATCCATAAAAAAACCTCTTGTTTTCACAAGAGGTTTTTGCTTTGTACAGGCGGGGAGACTCGAACTCCCACACCTTGCGGCACTAGATCCTAAGTCTAGCGTGTCTACCAATTCCACCACGCCTGCATACTACTTTTACCATACTTAGGACTTCAGATAAAAGCTTGCATCTTTATATCTAAAAATGCGAGTGCAAATATAGTAAAGATTTTTGATATGAAAATCATTTTTTGAGAGAAATTTCACATTCCAATTCTTATTTTTACGAGAATACGATTTTAAAACTATGAAAGACACTAAGAACTACGTAGATACCCATCAAAAACGTTTTTTAAACGAACTTATAGAATTACTAAAAATACCTTCCATTAGTGCAGATAAGGCCTATAGAGATGATGTTTTTAATACCGCAGATGCAGTTGCAGAACGCTTAAAGGAGGCAGGTTGTGATACCGTAGAGGTTTGCGAAACACCTGGATACCCCATTGTATATGGAGAAAAAATTATAGATCGAAGCTTGCCAACAATATTAGTTTACGGGCATTATGACGTGCAACCACCAGATCCTTTAGATTTATGGGACAGCGCTCCTTTTGAGCCGGTAATCAAAAAAACCGAATTACACCCCGAAGGTGCAATTTTTGCGCGTGGAGCCTGCGACGATAAAGGCCAGATGTATATGCACGTAAAAGCACTTGAGTATATGACTCAAAATGACGACCTGCCGTGTAATGTTAAGTTCATGATAGAAGGCGAGGAAGAAGTAGGCAGTGAGAACTTGGGTTGGTTTATTTCACGCAATCAGGCAAAACTGGCTAACGATGTAATTCTTATATCAGATACGGGTATGATTGCAAAAGACGTTCCCAGCATCACAACCGGCTTACGCGGCCTTAGTTATGTAGAAGTTGAAGTTACCGGTCCTAACCGTGATTTGCATAGCGGACTTTATGGCGGTGCTGTTGCAAACCCAATCAATGTATTAACTAAGATGATTGCCTCACTTCATGACGAAAACAACCACATCACCATTCCTGGTTTTTATGACGCCGTAGAAGAGTTAAGCACAAAAGAACGCGCTAAAATGGCCGAAGCTCCCTTCTCGTTAGAGAACTATCAAAAAGCATTGGACATCGATTCGGTTTATGGCGAAAAAGGATATTCTACAAATGAACGCAACAGCATACGCCCTACCCTTGATGTAAATGGAATTTGGGGCGGTTACATTGGCGAAGGTGCAAAAACGGTTATCGCAAGCAAAGCGTATGCTAAAATAAGTATGCGACTTGTACCCGATCAAGATTGGAAGGAAATTACCCAATTGTTTAAAAATCACTTTGAAAGTATCGCACCTGCAGGTGTTCGCGTTAAAGTAACACCGCACCACGGCGGGCAGGCATATGTAACTCCCATAGATCATATAGGTTACAAAGCAGCAGAGAAAGCCTATGAAAATACTTTTGGCAAAACGCCGATACCACAACGCAGTGGCGGTAGTATTCCTATTGTAGCTCTTTTTGAAAAAGAACTCGACAGCAAAACAATTCTTATGGGATTTGGTCTAGACAGTGATGCCATACACTCGCCTAACGAACATTTTGGAGTTTGGAATTTTCTAAAAGGAATTGAGACTATTCCACATTTTTATCATGAATTTACCAGATTAAAAATCGCAGAAAAATAAAGTTAAGAATAAGGGCGTGACCCCGCAAAATAGCGGGGTCGGGCTTTACGCTCTATCTTTTTTTCAGCTTAAAAAAGCCTCAAAAAGGATGCCGCTGCAATCCCTCACGCAGGTGTTGTACTTATCAAACACCACTATTTTAAATATACAAAACCCATAGCGCATTGCGTCTATGGGTTTTTAAATTTATAGTGTGTAAGGCTTATTAATTGAGCTTAATTTGCGCATATCTGGCCTGAATAAACATAAATACAGCGTAAGCGACAAGTCCCAGCGCTACAACACCCATAGCTACAGCACCTAGAGTATCTTGTAAAAGGTCAAAAGCAGCAACTTTACCTCCAGATGAGCCTCCACTGCCTATAGCCACTTTAAACAATAAAAAAGCTACAATGCCTGAAACAATACCTCTGGCAGTAAATCCTATTTCCCCGGCTCTAATCAATACTTTCTTTCCTTTTGGCCCCAGATTACTTTCATTCACATCATCTCTAAACTTCCCCGAATAGGCTTTATAGGTTTGAAATATTGCTTTCCCCGCAATACACAAGGCTACAAAACCTAACAAATAAGGTCCGTAAGGTTTTGACATTAGTGTTGATATCATAGAATCACTTCCAGAACCCGAACTACCCGCGACAACCATCTTAACTGCCGTAAAACCCAGAACTCCATAAAATATGCCGCTTATAATATAACCTGAACGTTTTACAAAACCTTTCCATTCGCTCCAGGAATCCACACTACCTTTTAATGCTTCATACCATCTATAAAAGGTATAACCAAACAAGCCCAGAGCCAAAACGATAAGCAATACTTTACCAAAGGGTTGCTCCCTTAAAAATTGCAACGCATTTTGTTGTCCGCTTTTTGAACCCCCCAGATTAAAAGCTGCCATCGCTGTAAGCATACCTATTATAGCATATACCATACCTTTCGCTACCATGCCAAACCGGGCTAGTTTTTCCTTTTTAGAATTCATTATTGAGTTAATTGGTTAGTTTCTGAAAAAGTAGAAATAACCGCTGCTTATTACTCCCAACTAGATGTTATATTAAACTAAAGGCTTTATTAAAATTAAATTTTCTTCACATAGTCTGTAATCAATACAATCTGCTGGCCGTCTACTTTACCTTCTATGTATTTATCATTCTCGTGATCAAGCGAAATACGTCTTACGGCAGTACCCTGTTTAGCAACCATACTGCTGCCTTTTACCTTTAGATCTTTGATTAAAACTACAGAATCTCCTGCTGCCAGAATAACACCATTACTATCGCGGTGTATAAGTCCTTTTGAAGAATCATCTGCAATACCGGCCTTTGCCCACTCTTTAACATAGTCTTCCATATACATCATATCAAGCAGGTCTTGAGGCCAGCCCTGTCCTTTTAATTGATTGAGCATACGGTAGGCAACCACCTGTACAGCAGGAACCTGGCTCCACATACTGTCATTAAGACAACGCCAGTGATTGGCTTCTACTAGTTCTGCATCGTGCAACTGTGTTCTGCAGGTTCCGCAGGCAAAAATATGTGTGTCTGCTGTTGCATTATCTGGAGAATCAGGAACTGCGTATATATCTAAATCGGTCGTACTGTTACATAATTCGCATACATTACCACTACGATCTCTTAAGTCTTGTTCTAGGCTCATTAGTTATAAATTTATTTAGAACGTAAAGATAGGTTTATTGATTAGGTATAATCACTTAAGTAAAAATTTGCATAAATAGGTCTGCGATAGGGATTGAGGCTTTGTTGAAGCTCTTTTTGCCCTTTTGCAAAAAAGCGACTACCGAAAGCCCGGATTTAAGGGGATTTTCTTGCCCGAATAAAAATTGCCAAAAATTAATTGTAAAAAAGTTTTGCTCTACACTTGTAGAATTTAAATTTATTTCTACATTTGTAGAACACACTCTCAATTTGTAGTATATGACACTTTCTAATGCCGAAGAACAACTAATGCAATTGCTCTGGAAACAGGAAAAAGCGTTTATGAAAGATCTTATAGATGCGTATCCTGATCCTAAGCCAGCGACCACAACAATCGCAACGCTATTGAAACGGATGCAAGACAAAAATTTTGTTGATTATGTGCAATACGGGCGGTCACGAGAATATTTTCCGCTGGTGCGCAAAAAAGATTATTTCTCAAAACAAGTAAACGGGATGATTAAAAATTTCTTCAATGACTCTGCCGCGCAGTTTGCTTCGTTTTTTACAAAAGAAACCGATTTATCCCAGCAAGAACTTGAAGATCTTAAAAAACTGATTGATGAACGTCTAAAAACAGAGAAAAAATGATAGCCTATATTTTAAAGTCGGTATTGTGTTTAATGATTCTCTGGGGCTTTTACAAAATCACTCTCGAGCAACAAGCTGCACACCAGTTTAAACGTTTTTATTTATTAGGAAGTCTGGTTTTAGCGTTTGCTCTGCCCTTGATTACCTTGAGCTATTCTGTAGCAGTTGAACCGCAACCGGCAGTTGAGCAGGTCGCATTTGATACTATTGCAGTTACAGACGAAGTAAATACATCGATTGAAGAAACTATACATTGGACACCTATACTAATAGGCTCAATTTACGCAGCAGGAGTATTGCTTTTTGGCATTAGATTCTTACGTAATCTATATCGCCTACGCGAAAAAGTAACTCACAATGAGCGCGTAAAATCTAAATCGCATATTAATGTGCTCCTTCTTGAAAAGATAGTCCCACATTCGTTCTTAAACTATATTTTCTTGCCCAAAAATGACTTTAAAAACAATGCGATCGCTCCAGAAGTTATGGCGCACGAGCAGGCACACGTAAGTCAAAAACACAGTTGGGACATTCTCTTTATTGAGGTTTTACAGGTGATATTTTGGTTTAATCCACTGTTAATTTTACTTAAAAAAAGCATTGCATTAAATCACGAGTTTCTAGCCGATAGCGTTGCGCTATCCCAAAATAAAAATGTAGAAAATTATACTAATCTTTTATTCACCTATTCGGGTGGTAGTCATCATACCGCGTTATCAAGCCCGATTAATTATTCATTAACTAAAAAACGAATCATTATGTTATCAAAAACCCGTTCGGTCAAAAAAATGGCCACCCGTCTCGCACTCTTTGTGCCCGTACTCGCCCTGTGCTTTTATTTCTTTAATGAGAAAATTGTGGCTAAGCCCGCAAACCTTCAGCAAAAGGAAGAAGTACCGACTCAAAATGATCAGACTTCTGACACCTTAACCGACACTTACATTCAAAGTGACAAACCTAGAGTTATTACTCAAGCTGATTTGAATGCAATTTCAAAAGATCCTACCTATGGGATTTTAGAAAAGAAATCTCCAACAGCATCTCAGCTGAATGAATGGAAAAACGCTTCGCAATACGGAGTTTGGGTTGACGGGAAACGCATTAACAATGCTTCCCTTAAGAGTTCAAAAGATTACAACTATTATTCGATAAGCAAGCTTGAGAAAAATGCAAAAAATTACGGCTCGCATTATTATCAGGTTGATCTAATGACTGCGGAATACTATGAAAGTCATAAAAAAATTCAGAACCCACCTACAGCCGAGGAAGTAAAAACATACCTCGCTCAAAATGAAAAAGTCCTGAACTTAACAGTGACCGGTTCGCAGGTTTGGGTCAATGGCAAAGAGACAAGCATTGAAAATTTTGCAAAGGATCTCAATGCACTTAGCAAGGATTGGACTTTCAGTGATAAACGCAATTACAGTATCCACGTGAGAACCACAGATCCTGCTGAAAAGATTTGGCAAAAACTGCAAAGCGCCTTTGAAACAACTGCCTTATATAAGGCAAACCCTAAAGGTTTAATACCACCGCCGCCACCACCTGTTCCTGCCTCTCCAAATTCGGGAACTCCACCACCGCCACCGCCTGCTGCACCAAAAGCAGGAACTCCTCCACCTCCACCTCCACCGCCGTCAACACAGGAAATGGTAGACCTGGCAAAGAATAACATTTATTATAACGATAAAAAGATCTCTCCCGCCAAAGCTAAATCGTTAATGAAAGAGAGTGATAACTATAATATACTAATGACTAGTTTCAAAGGTCAAAAGGCATTAATTATAAAGGACAAAGAATAACAAGCTTCATCCTCTGTATAGCTTTAAACAAAAATAATCAGGTATGACAGCCTACCTCATCAAATCAATCTTATGCCTGCTGGTGCTTTGGGGCTTTTACAAAATCACTCTCGAGCAACAAGCTGCACACCAGTTTAAACGTTTTTATTTATTAGGAAGTCTGGTTTTAGCGTTTGCTCTGCCCTTGATTACCTTGAGCTATTCTGTAGCAGTTGAACCGCAACCGGCAGTTGAGCAGGTCGCATTTGATACTATTGCAGTTACAAACGAGGTTGATACATCGATTGAAGAAACTATACATTGGACACCTATACTAATAGGCTCAATTTACGCAGCAGGAGTATTGCTTTTTGGCATTAGATTCTTACGTAATCTATATCGCCTACGCGAAAAAGTAACTCACAATGAGCGCGTAAAATCTAAATCGCATATTAATGTGCTCCTTCTTGAAAAGATAGTCCCACATTCGTTCTTAAACTATATTTTCTTGCCCAAAAATGACTTTAAAAACAATGCGATCGCTCCAGAAGTTATGGCGCACGAGCAGGCACACGTAAGTCAAAAACACAGTTGGGACATTCTCTTTATTGAGGTTTTACAGGTGATATTTTGGTTTAATCCACTGTTGATTTTACTTAAAAAAAGCATTGCATTAAATCACGAGTTTTTAGCCGATAGCGCTGCGCTATCCCAAAATAAAAATGTAGAAAATTATACTAATCTTTTATTCACCTATTCGGGTGGTAGTCATCATACCGCGTTATCAAGCCCGATTAATTATTCATTAACTAAAAAACGAATCATTATGTTATCAAAAACCCGTTCGGTCAAAAAAATGGCCACCCGTCTCGCACTCTTTGTGCCCGTGCTTGCCTTGTGTATTTATTTCTTTAATCAGGAAATTGTGGCGAAGCCTGTTTACTTAAATTTAGATAAGCAAACAGGTTTATTGAATACACAGACAAATTCTGATTCCTTGGCTTTAGAATATTACAAAGCCTCTTCTAAAAAACAAGTGTTACTTGATAAAGTTCGACACCAGGAGTATCCCACTTTAAAAATACGTGTTGAAGATGAATTGGTATGGGTAAATGGGGAGTCTACCTCCATAGAAAATTTTGCTCAAACGATTAACATGATTACCAAAGACTGGAGCAAAAGTGATATGATGAATTATTCACTACAACTCAAATCTCAAAACGGTGTAGATAAATTTGTAGGGAAACTTACTGGTGAATTCAGAAAGACGAATCTTTATAAAACCAATCCTTCACGACAATTAATTCCGCCTCCACCACCGCCAGCTCCAGAAGTACCTCAGGGTCAACTTCCGCCGCCACCGCCACCGCCAATATCTGCAGATCCTGTATATTCTAATGCAAAAGAAGAAGTATTTGAAATAGAGGTGTTTGATGTTATTAGCATTGATATTGACAAAGACAATCAAGTCTTTATTAACAACATTAAGATTGATGAAAACAATATCGAAGAAGCATTGAATAAATACAATACAAGGACATCAAAAGAAGAAAGAGAACAATTTTTAGATGTCAAAATTAAAGTTGATCCAGATATTAAAATGGGTGTTTTAACTGACGTTAAAAGTGCACTTCGCTCGTATGGCATAAAAAAAATAAGTATTACTTCTGAGCCAGTTAATTTTAATAAATCTAAAGTTCAAAAACCTACTCAAGAACAAACACCTGTAGTGATGATTAATACGCTAAAAGAAAATAACGGAACTGCTTACTACAACGGTAAAAAGATTTCTTATGAAGAGGCACTTTCCCTTATGAATAGGAAAAACGATTTACAAATACTCCTCAATGAAAATAAAGGAAAAGGAACTCCTGATCTAATCATAAAAAATAATTAAATAGAAAAGGGTCAAATAAATTTAAATCTTATTTGACCCTTTTTTTTACCTCTACTTAATAGAAACGTTTTCTGAGAAAACAATTAAATTATCGTTACCTCCGCCTGTAAGTCTTCGTACAAAAACCTCGATATAATCATTAGCCTCTAAATTAACTACACTAGCTATACTAACATTTTGTATTTGAGTATCACTTGCTATTAAAACCACTGCATTAGATTCTGTTATTACAGTTCCGTTTTTGGCTAATAAAAAAGCATAAAAATTATCTGCAGCACCTGTAACACGTACAGACAGTGATGCTGTTAATTGAAAATTACGACCTTTTCTTCCGGTATAGGTAAGACGATTGTCACCCCCACTAGCTGTAAACCTAAAAAGGTTTTGAGCAGCAAAAGCACCGTTTCCCTGTATTTCTACAGCAGTACCATTAGATATAGACTGTGTAAATCCTGTAGTTAAGCCACTCGTAGAATAAAAATTAGCTGATGCATTGCCATCTGTTTCAACAGGTATTCCTTCACAATTTACATCCCATTTTATGGAAAAGTTATATCCGGGAAATGTATTTGCAGCTGTATAACCATTTACTAAAGTCCCTGCCCCCACAAAACTCAAACCACTTAATAAACCCGAATTAACTATAGTAGGATTAGAACTTACATTTAATCCGGTCTCCCCGGCATCTGCCACAATACGTCCATTTGCCATTTGCAGGTTGTCAAATGCTCCTGTTAAGGTCATAAACGTGCCTTGATTAGTATCTGTCCAGAATGTGTTACTCATAAAAAACGATTCGATACCCGATACTGTAAAACCGGTAGTATTACCCACATACTGGGAAACATTAAAAAATACAAGGTTTAATCCGGTTAATGTTCCCAATGATGATGCCCCAGAAAATATAGTATTATTCACTATCAAAACACCACCTGTCATATCAAAAACCTGACGATTACCACCACTTATTGTAAGATTTCGAATACTACCTCCGCCACTACCATTAAATAGCGAACCTCCTGATGCATTTACTAGAATATCGCTTCCAGAATCTACTCCTTCTACATATGCACCATTTAAGTTAATAGGGAAATTAATAGGTATGATTCCGTTGATCTCATATAAAAAATTGGTGTTTAGTAAATACTGAGTTCCTCCACCTGCTGCAAGTTCGTCAGACAAATCTGCAACACTTTTAACCAATTTGTAATTATCTCTTTTAACTGCACCGGCAAGCTCTACCCAAACGGTTCCGTCGTTATAATAATAACTATTTGTTTCAGAATTGAAAATCGTAAGACCCTTTACAGGCGCGACAATACTGTTCATCTGAGCTGTAGTCATTCGAGGCAGCAACACACCACGTGTCGATGAAGTAACATCAAGTATACTTGAAGCATCTGGAGATGTTATTCCTATACCTACCTGTGCAAAAACTATAGCAGGTAATATAAATAATAAGAAGCGTAGATTTTTAAGCATAAAATAGGGATTTCAAACATTAATTGCGCGTAAAATTACTGTCAAATACTGCCCAATTACACATATTAACGATGATTAACCCTTTATTTGCGGTAGATGGTATATTTATACAAGTTAAATAGTACAAATACTACAACGGTGTATAAACTACACTATACTAAATTATTCTATATTACGTTCTATTAAAATTCATCAAATCAAAATACCTATGTTAAAAAAGTTTTTTATTCTTTGTTCTGGAGCAGATCACGCCCTTTTAGAAACTTGTGCTCCCGGTGAGCAAAATAAATATGCAGGTATAGGTGCTACTGTTTTTTTTACCGCACTTATGGCATTTGTAGCTTCAGCCTATGCATTATTTACCGTTTTTGATTCTATTCCTATAGCTGTAGGATTCGGTTTTATTTGGGGACTATTAATTTTTAATCTTGACCGTTTTATCGTTTCTACAATTAAAAAGCGAGAAAACTTTTTAGACGAATTTTTACAGGCATTACCCCGCCTTATTCTCGCGCTCATAATCGCAATAGTCATTTCAAAACCACTCGAATTAAAGATTTTTGAAAAAGAAATTGATCGGGTTCTTTTAGAACAAAAAAATGATTTAACCCTGGCTAATCAGGTTCAAATTGCAGATCAATTTACCCCTGCGCTAGCCTTATTAGATGCTGAAATTACCGAACTAAAAAATGCGATTACTACAAAAGAAGCCGAAGTAAATACGCTTTACAATACGTATATCGCAGAAGCGGAGGGAACCTCAGGAACAAACCGCCTGGGAAAAGGGCCGGTTTACAAAGAAAAAAGAGAGAAACACGATGCCGCTTTAGCTGAATTAGCAAAACTTAAAGAAACCAATCCTGAGAAAATAGCTGCACTTGAAGTTGAGAAAGATAAAATCACCACAACTTATGATACCCGTGTTGCTGAAACACAACCTATCATTGATAATTTTGACGGTTTAATGGCGCGTATTGAAGCTTTAGAAGAACTACCCTGGATTCCTTCTTTCTTTATCTTTCTACTCTTTCTAGCTATTGAAACGACTCCTATTTTTGCTAAGTTAATCTCACCAAAAGGAGAATACGATTTAAAATTGGCAGACGCCGAAGGCGAACTCAAAGCCTGGGTGACTCAAAAAGCGAATCAGCGTAAAAATTTAATTGACGCAGATAATGTGGTCAACGATAAAGTATATGGTGATCTGGCACAGGAAGAAGAACTTTACAATTACAAAAAGAAAATGGCCCGCGACCTGATGCAAAAACAACAGGATGCTTTTTACAAAAGACAGAGTAAGTTACTTTAGGTCTTCATAAAACAGTGCTGATGCGATGCTGAAACACATTCAGCAGGATTTTAAAACTCCTTTCTTAAATTACTGAATGATGAAGCCTTGAGATGAATGCAACTTCTCGATATAAATTTGAACCTGCTACCGCTGTTCAAATTCACTCGAAGTGACATAATTAATGGCTATAAGTTCGAGTATTTCCACAATGCCATAGCATTGTGGAAATGTATCGAGAACTAAAACTTACGGTCCGGATTGTATACGCTCAAATCTAATGAAGGTTTTTTACCATTAATGATTTCAGAAACCAGTAATCCTGTGGCTGGGCCGAGGCTCCAGCCCATCATCGCGTGACCGGTGGCGAGGGTAAGGTTTTCCCATTTTGAAGTTTTACCTATATACGGCAAACCATCTGGAGTTACCGGTCGTAAACCGCACTGCGCTTCAGCCTTTTCTTGTTCTGTAATAGAAACATTTTTGAAGTATTTAGGCACCGCTTCTGCTATGGCTTCAACACGGGCCTTATTGATGTTGTGATTAATTCCTGCGATTTCCATCGTACCGGCATAACGGGTAAAACCGTTCATTGGCGTTATAGCAACTTTGGCTTCACAAAGTATAGATGGTAATGTAATACCGGTTTCTGATGTAGAGTTAATGCGATAGCCTTTACCGGCCTGCATTAAAATATTTAAGTTTAGTTTTTTGTTTAAAGAACCTGCCCAGGCGCCTGTAGCGAGGATGACCTCATCTGCGGATATCGTTTTACCCCATTCTGTTTTGACTTGCGTTATCTTTTTACCGTTAAATTCAAAATCAATTACTTTTTCATTTTTTAAAAAAGTAACACCTTTGTTTAGAAGCAAAGTTTGTAGTTCTGCCATAAATTCTCCTGGTGTGGTATGTTGATCACACTCGTAGTAGGCGGCTCCTTTAATATTTAATCGTGCATTAGGCATTTTTTGCTGTACTTCTTCCGCAGACAGCATTTTTGCAGGCAAACCCTCTTGCGTTGCTAAACCAAGTATATGAGCTTCTTCATCTAGCATATGATCTGTTTGACACAGCATCAACAAACCTTTTTTTTCTAACTGAAATTCAAAATTTTCGGTCTCTTTTATTTCTGAATATAAATCTCTAGACAATAAATTAATAGCCTTAATCGCAGGTATCGCCTTAGCTACGTTAGCTTCTGAACAGGATTTATTGAATGCTACAGACCATTTTAAAAATTCAGAATCGAGTCGCGGCTTTATGTACAACGGACTCTTACTGCTAAACATCCATTTTATGCCTTGCTTCATCGCTCCCGGTGCTGCAAGCGGTATAATGTGACTGGGCGTGAGATATCCGGCATTTACATAAGACGCTCCGCCATTCATTGCGCTTTGATCAATAATTGTAACCTTATGACCTGCTTTTTGCAGATAATATGCGCAGGATAAACCTATGATTCCGCCGCCAATAATTACGCAATTTTTACTCATAATCGTCTATTTAAATCACTTGAAACCCGAATGCATACGGATCTTCTTCATCTATAGTCATCGTATTGTGCCCGTAAATACGTGCCCAACCTTTGATACTGGGTACTATTGCCGGAAAATTACCCAGGGTGGTTACTTCTTCTACACAGCCTATAAATTTTGAGCCGATGATACTTTCGTGAATAAATTCGGTTTTAGGTTCTAAAAGACCGCGTGCGTGTAACTGAGCAATACGTGCCGAAGTACCTGTGCCGCAGGGAGAACGATCTATCGCCTTATCACCATAAAATACAGCATTTCTACCCGATGAAGTTGGGTCTATAGGCGTTCCCGTCCACAACATATGGCTTACATCTCGTATGGTATCATTTTCAGGATGAATAAAATGATTGGGGTATTTTAAATTAATACGCTGCCGCAACTCCTGACTTAACTGAACAATTTTTGAAGCTGAGTAATCCTGAATCCCGCTAAAGTTTTTCTGAGGATCAACAATCGCATAGTAATTTCCGCCGTAGGCAACATCAAATTTAAGTTCGCCTAACTCAGGGCAAATTATGGTCAAATCTTTTGCTGCCAGATAACTTTTTACATTAGTTAATTTTACCCAATCTACTTTGTTACCAGTCTGCTGATACTCGATTTCTACCAGTCCTGCGGGAGCTTCCATTCGTATTCTTCCGGGGATTTTAGGCACAACCAGACCTTCTTCAATGGCGATCGTTATTGTCCCTATAGTCCCGTGGCCGCACATAGGTAAACAACCGCTGGTTTCTATAAATAGAATTGCAAAGTCATTTACAGGATCGTGGGGCGGAAACAAAATACTACCGCTCATCATATCGTGACCGCGGGGTTCAAACATTAGACCCTTACGTATCCAGTCATATTCCTTTAGAAAATGCTGCCGCTTCTCGCTCATCGTCTTGCCTTCTAAAGCAGGACCACCGGTTTTAACCACACGCACAGGATTACCACAGGTATGTGCGTCTATACATTCAAACGTGTGTATGGCCATTCTTATTTGTTATTTCTTGTTTCTTGATTGAAGGAATTTGGGTAAATTTTTTAATGTGTATTTTAACCTTTTACGGCTTTAGCGATATATGCATCTACCTGCTCTTCGAGAATAGGAAGCGTTACTGTTCCTGAGCTTAAAATCACTTCGTGAAATGCCCTAATGTCAAAGTTCTCACCAAGTTCCTTTTGAGCACGTTCCCGTAATTCGCGTATTTTGAGTTCGCCTATTTTATAACTTAACGCCTGTCCCGGCCAGCCGATGTAACGATCTGTTTCTGTGTTGATCTCATGAATAGAAAGCGCTGTATTTTGCGACATATAATCAATAACCTCTTGTCTTGACCATCCCATTGCATGTATGCCGGTGTCAACCACAAGGCGACATGCACGCCACATCTCATAGGTAAGCTGGCCAAATTTCTCATACGGAGTTCTATAAATGCCCATCTCATCTGCCAGATATTCTGCATACAAACCCCAGCCTTCACCGTAAGCCGAGAGGTATAAATTTTTTCTAAACTGCGGAATACTATCGCCCATTTCCTGATTAAGCGCTCCCTGTAAATGGTGACCCGGCACCGCCTCGTGCGCCGTTAAAGCAGGTAAGGTATATAAGGTTCGACTATCTAGTTTATACGTATTTACTAAATAATGCCCTGCCTGAGTACCATTAATACTACTTCCAGAATATCTTCCTCCCGTATATTTTGGTGCGATTGCATCGGGAACTTTTATAACACCATAAGGCTGGCGTGGAAGCTTTTTAAAATATGCGGGCAACTCGTTATCAATGCGTTTTGCAATGTCACGCGCGTGCATCAAAAGCGCATCGCCTGTCGTTACAAAAAATTGTTTATCGGTACGTAAAAACTGAAGAAATGCTGCAAACGAACCTTCAAATTCAACTTCTTTTATGATTTCTTCCATTTGCGCTTTTATGCGCGCAACCTCAGCAAGGCCCAGCTCGTGAATAGATTTTGCGGTATATTCTTTAGAGGTGGTGTAAAAATTAATGCGATTTTGATAAAATGCTGCACCGCCGGGTTGCGCAGAAACGCCGATAGCATCCCGACTATTGGGTAAATATTCAGTTTCAAAAAAGGACTTAATTTTTTTGAAACTCGGTACTACATCATCTGTAATAATTTGCTTTGCAGCAATTAATAAAGAATCTTTTCGCTTTTGCGAAATATTATCTGGTAACTCTAAAAAAGGAGAATAAAAGTAGCTCTCTAACGGATTTTCTACAATATGGGTCTCGTAGGATGCTTCATAACCTTTAAAAATTATTCGGGGCTGAACGATGCCCCGCGCAAGACCTTTACGCATTAATTTAAACTGACTTTCTGTAAAATACGGAATAGCTTTTAATCGCTCAAGGTATCCTAATGCCTGCTCATAACTGCGAATAGGCCGTACCTGATAATTGAGATCTAAATGAAACCCCTGATCGGCCTGCAAGGGATTGAGATACATTTTATATGTATATTCATCAATCTGATCCTGTAATACAAAGCGTAGTAATTTATACGAAATCGTCTCACTCGTGTCTAAAACTGCAACAGCAACTTTATCAAGTTTAGCTAGTAAACCAGTTGCAAAATCAGCACGTTCTTTAGGCAACTCTTCATCATAACGCCCTAGCGGAAACGCTCGCCAATCGTAATTACTATGGTTTTGATATTCGCTAATAATACTATCTAATGACACCGTATTTTGAGACAGCGCAGAAGCGGAAACAAAAAGAATCCAAAATAATACAATATAGTTTTTCATATGCTGAATTCTTTAAAATTGGTTTTGATTTTAATATTGCGTTTTACCATAACGCCCTCTTTTAAAATTTGTATTTCGTACCTTCTGCTAGCTATTTACGAGTTGCTGTATTTTCCATTTACCTTACGTAAAATTCCTAATGGGTTAGAATCCTGTAAAGCGGCAGGCAACAATTCTTGTGGCCAATCCTGATAGGACACCGGGCGCACCCAACGGTAAATTGCATCATTACCCACAGATGTAAATTTAGAATCTGAAGAAGCCGGGAACGGACCGCCGTGCTGCATTGCGGGACACACCTCAACGCCGGTAGGAACTCCGTTAAAAAGGATTCTTCCTACTCGAGAGCGCAATGCATCTATTACATCACTGTATTGAGCAACCTCGGTGGTTTCGCCAATTAATGAACCTGTTAATTGCCCTTCTAGTTGATTTAATATTTCTACTAATTGCGCCTGTGAATCACAGGTAACCAACATAGAAAATGGTCCAAAAACCTCGTTATGTAATTCTGTGTTTTCTAGAAAAGCATCTCCGGTAACCTTTACTAAAGTAGGCTTACCGTCGTTTGCTCCTTCTGTAGCCAGTTTTACGGCAAGTACTTCGGTTGAAGAAGCATCAAGCATCTTTTGTTTTCCGGTTTCATAAGCCGAATGAATATTAGGATGCAACATGCAACTTGCTACCTGCTCATCTAAACAGGAAGCCAGATGCTTGCCAAAAGTATCTAACTCAGCGCTAGCAACACCTAGTATGAGTCCGGGATTTGTACAAAACTGCCCTGCTCCCATATTAATACTTGCAGCATATTTTTTAGCCCAGGATTCTCCATTTACTTTTAAAGCTTCCGGGAGCATAACAACAGGATTAATACTTCCCATCTCTGCATAAACCGGTATAGGCTCTGCCCTATTTCCTGCAATTTTACACAATGCTTTACCTGCTTTTATACTTCCTGTAAAACCAACACCTTTAATCGCTGGGTGTTTTACTAATTGCTCACCTACCGCAATACCTTTACTATTTAAGTTTGAAAATACACCTTCGGGCATTCCTGTTTTTTGCGCTGCTTTAATAATCGCTAAAGAGACCAGTTCTCCGGTAGCTGCGTGCATAGGATGACTTTTTACTATTACCGGGCAACCTGATGCCAGCGCGCTTGCCGTATCACCACCGGCAGTAGAAAACGCAAACGGGAAATTACTGGCGCCAAATACCGCTACGGGACCTATAGCAATCTGCATTTTACGCAAATCTGGTTTAGGAGCCGGGCTGCGATTAGGCTCTGCAAGATCTAATGTTGCCTGTACCCAATCGCCTTGTTCAAGAAGCGCAGCAAAAGCATTTAATTGACCTATAGTACGACCACGTTCTCCCAGCGCTCTACCTTCAGGAAGACCAGATTCTGTAGTGTATGTATCTATAAGCTCCTGACCTAATGCCTCAATCTCTACTCCTATTTGACGTAAAAACAAAGCACGTTCAGCATCGCTTTTCTGTTTGTATATCGCAAAAGCTTCAGTAGCCAATTTTGCAGCGGCATTAACCTCAGCTTCTGTAGCTTCAGTAAACGTCCACTCATTTTCTGTATTTAGTTTTGGGTTTATGGTGGTGTAGGTTACGTTGCCTTCCGCAGAAATTTTACTTCCTATATAATTCTTACCTGTTATCATTTGTTCAATTTCTTTTAGCTCTGTTTTTTGATTTATTAAGTTTTTCTCAATAATCAATATAGTTAAGTTCTGTGCACTACCTGTAAAGCAAATACCTCTTGTTTACGGCAAAAGCACCGGGACTGCGGTGCTTAATTTTTCTCATTAAATTGAGTAAATAGATGTTTTACAATGCCTTGTGCCTTTATAGTAACTGATAGTCGCATAAAAAACTAAGCATTCAATCTATTTACACATCAATTTAAATTACGCATTTGTTATACCGAAGCGCCAGCACTTAAGTTTTTATATTCTGGCAATGCGGGACGACTTGCTAGACCTTGCTTTATGATGTTAAGTACTTCATCACGACGTGCTCCAGATAAAGGAAGACGTGGCGCGCGTACATGCTCAGAACCTATATTTGTATGTACTTCTGCTAGTTTGATATTTTGTACCAATTGCGCATCTATATCTAATTCTAAAAGCGGTAAAAACCATCTGTAGATTTCTAAAGCTTCTGCAATACGACCTGCTTTTTGCAACTCATAAATAGCAACCGTCTCTGCCGGAAATGCACAAACCAAACCTGCAACCCAGCCATCTGCACCCATTAATAAACTCTCAAGAGCCAGTGTATCTACACCGGTCATAATTTTTAAACGATCACCAAAACGGTTTTTAATACGCGTAACATTTGAAATATCGCGGGTAGACTCTTTTACCGCTACAATATTTGCTTCTTGCAACAACTCTTCAAACATATCTAGCGTTACTTCAATCTTATAATCTACAGGATTGTTATACACCATTATCGGCAAGCTGGTACTTTGCGCTACTGCTCTAAAGTAAGCTACGGTTTCTGCATCGTTTGCTTTGTAGCGCATAGGAGGTAACATCATCAGACCGTTTGCACCATCTTTTTCTGCCTGTGCAGCTGCTGCAATGGCTCCCCTAGTAGTTTGCTCTGCAATATTCATCATTACCGGCACACTCCCTGCAACGATCTCTACGGTCTTGCGCGTTAGGGTACTTTTCTCTTCATCTGTCAACGTGCTTGCCTCACCCAGCGTACCTCCCAAAACGATACCATGTACCCCAGCATCAAGCTGTGCTTTAATATTAATCTCAAATAAATTAAGATCTAATTTATCGTCTGCTGTAAACTTTGTAGTTACTGCTGGCATAACGCCTTCCCAATTGATTTGCATAGTTTCTGGTGTTTTTTACTTAGACAAATGTAGCCGCCTTTGTGGCATTTCATTTTGTAGGTTTTAGCAAGAACTTTGCATATATTGACATAATTGTTCATTTTTACGCGATTATCACGTCAACTATTACTTATTGAAAGTTTTACCTTTTAAAATACCGAAGTCTGGCAATAACGCGCTCATCTTACAGGAAGATCTCGAACCCCTGTTTTATGATCAGCTGCATCAACACCCCGAAATACAGATGAGCTATATCGTATCGGGTAGCGGAACCTTGCTTGTAGGTGACACCATATCTCGTTTTAACACAGGTGATGTTTTGGTTTTTGGCGGAAACTTACCTCACGTATTTAGAAGCGACGCAGATGCAGAGCAACTCTCGCATATGCTTACTGTATTTTTTGACCGCGAAAGCTTTGGCCCTACTTTTTTTGATACTGAAGAATTAAAGGAATTTGATTTTTTCTTTAAAAAAGCGGCTTCCGGTTTTAGAGTGCTAGACACAAACAAACAATATTTAAAAGAATTTTTGATTTTAAAAGACAGACCCAATCTCGAACGATTTATGACTTTTATACGCTTGCTTTATCATCTAAATAAAGCAAAAAAAGAACTGCTTTCTAATTTTACTAAAAACTCAAAATATACAGATACAGAGGGGCAGCGTATGAGTACCGTTTTTGATTACTGCCTAACCAACTTTAAAGAGCGGGTAACTCTTACAGAAATTGCCGAGATCGCCGCTATGAGTCCGACCGCTTTTTGCCGGTTTTTTAAAGAACGAACTAACAAAACTTTCAATCAGTTTTTACTTGAATTGCGTATAGAACATGCCTGTCAAATGTTGCGCACTAATGAAGATCAAGAGGCTATTGCTACTATAGCTTACAGCTGCGGATTTAATTCGGTTTCTAATTTTAATCGGTATTTTAAAAGGCAAAAAGGTTTAAGTCCGCGAGAATATAAGAATCAAATTGCATAAGTATTTACATAAATGCCCAACCCTTTTACTTTATACAGAATCAGATATCTTTTGGGTCGAAAAAAAGCAGTTAATTATTAGACCTGGGGCCTAAATTAATTTTAGATGTTCAAAATTTGAATATGGGTAACTCATTGATATTTAGCACAAAGTCTTTGAAAAAATTCTAACTATTTACAAACTACTTAGTAAACCACCATCAATGGGAATTTGTGTTCCTGTAATGTATGCTGCTTGTTCGGAAGCAAGAAAAGAAACTAAATATCCATACTCTTCTGGTTTGCCGATGCGACGTACCGGTACTTTAGCTTCCATTTGTTTTAAAACTTCGTCTTCAGAAATATTCTGTTCCTGAGCTTTTTTAGCATTTAATGACGTGATCCGTTCGGTATCAAAATAGCCGGTGAGAATACTGTTAACGGTGATTTGATCTTGACCTACTTCGCTAGCCAGGCTTTTTGCCCAGGTGACAACCGCAGCGCGAATAGAGTTTGACAAGACTAAATATGATAAGGGTTCTTTCACAGAAACCGAAGCCACATTAATTATACGTCCCCATTTATTTTTCCGCATAGCGTCCAGCGCCAATTCTGTGGTTAAAACAACCGTTTTAAATAACAAATCAAAAGCCTGCTGATAATCTGAAACTTCCTTTTCTAAAGCGGTTCCGGCAGCTGGGCCTTGTGTGTTATTAACAAGAATGTCGACAGTATTACTTTTGAAAAATTCAGAAATCAATTTTTTATACGCGGCAAACTCAGTAAAATCTACAACCAGAATCTGATGCTGCTGTCCCTGATCTGTTGACAGCTCTTCCAGCACTGCTTCCAGTTTTTCTTGAGATCGAGACATTAATGTTACACTCGCACCGCTCGCCGCCAACTGCATCGCAATGGCTTTCCCAATCCCTGATGTGCTTCCGCCTACTAATGCTTTTTTACCGTTTAATGCTATTTCCATTTTTTATTAATATTACAATTCTAATGTCTCAAATCGTACCTCTATCTATACTCTTCGCGCGTAGGGCTAAACACATCCAGAAGTTTACAGGCTGTTAATGCTTTACCACTGTGTTTTAAATGAGGAGCAATCACAACGATATCTCCGGGATGATACACTTTAGTTTCCCCGTCAAGTGTAAATTCAAATTCGCCTTCAATCACGTGCATAATCTGCTCATTCATATGACTATGCTCTGGCACTTCTGCGCCTTGTGTTACTTCCCAAAAAGCCAAAGAGGTATTTTGTGTATGTACCAGTTTACCCTTATAACCGGGCATTATTTCTTTAGGTGTAATTTCAGATAGTTTGTAATGCATAACTATTGCGTTTATATTTTATTGATGTTAGTCCCTTCTTTATCTCTGCTCTTTTTTAAATTTCTAAAATCTTCAGTCTTAACTCTAATTTCCCCAGATTCTGTTCCACAGACTATTTAACACTTGTTTCATAGCTTCAGGATCGCGTTGTGCTTCTTCAATAGTAAGATCATCAAACTCATTAGGTATAAGTTGATAGCTGAATACAAAACTTAAATTTTCAGCATTTAAATCATATGTACCAAAGCGCAAATCATTAAAATACAAGTCGCCCTCTTTGTCTTCTATAGCATACCAACCTTCGGCAATAGTACTGAGTCTCTTAACCGTTTCTGAGTTTTGCAAATCTCCTAAGAGTTCGCGGTTCTTAGAAACACGTTTAAAAGTTATGGGTTTAGAGTCAAAAAATGAATAATCGGATAAAAGATAATACGCACCAACGTCAATATTTGCGTACCACAAAATGGTATTAAATGCCGCCGGCCGTGTGTCGAGTTCTGTATATTCTATATTCTTATCTGCCAATGCCTGCTCAAATTTCTTAAAGCTTACCCATTTTAAAATTAGGGTAAGTATCATATAGGCCGAACTCACTATGAGTCCCAGGCGATTAAATTTTCTGCGCTTCGCGGAAGTTTTTGGCAAACGCATCGCAAGAATTAAAAAGATTAAAAAAGGTACCGTGTACAGCGGATCGATAACAAAAATATTCTGATAGGCCAGTCGTAAATCAAATGGCCAGAAGAGTTGCGTTCCCCAGGTGGTATGCGCGTCGAGTAGCGGGTGCGTTACCAGGCCCCAGAAAAAGAGCCAGGACCAGTCTTTCCAACTTGCTTCAGCTTTTTTATGGATTTTGCAAACCAGCCATCCCAGCAATGGCGCCATCGCTATACTAAAAACAATAGAATGACTGATACCGCGATGAATTTCAATAGCCGTTAACGGATCTAAAAATTTACCTACAAGAGTATCTAAATCGGGAATCGTACCGGCAATGACACCGTAAAGCATTGCTTTATTGCCTACTTTTTTACCTAAGACGGCTTCACCTACTGCAGCTCCCAGAACAATTTGAGTCAATGAATCCATCTAACTGTCGATTATATTCATTTTCCGAAGTAAAAAGGAAGCATTCATATTCTGGCAAATTCCCTTTTTAAACGTGTAGTCAAAATAAAGTTCGTCATCTTTAATCTGCGCGTCAAAGTAGTAGTTTTTTACTTGCTCAAGATCATCTGCAGCTTCGCAAAGACTTAAATCGTGAGTAGCAATAATTCCTGTGCTGTGTGATGCCACAAGTTTTTCAATAAATTTTCTAGAACCTATCGCTTTATCGGTGCTGTTTGTGCCTTTTAAAATTTCGTCTAGAATGATAAAATAAGTATCTGTTTTAATCGCATTTACAATAAATTGAAGACGCTTTAATTCTGAAAAGAAATACGACTCGTCGTCTGTAAGTGAGTCGCTGGTACGCATACTGGTAATTAATTTTATAGGCGTGTATGCCGCTTCTTTTACGCATATAGGCAAGCCTACATTACTCATCACAACACTTAAAGAAACCGTACGTAAAAACGTACTTTTCCCCGCCATATTGGCTCCGGTAATGATAAAAAATTGCTCATTATCTATGTTAAAATCATTTGCAACCGCTTTTTTGGGATCAAGTAAAGGATGGGCAAGACCTTCTGCTTTTAGGGTGTGGCTTCCAAAAGTAATTTTTGCGAATGCGTAATTGGGATGATTAAAACTGAAATTGGCCAGACTGTTCTGCGCATCAAAAAAGGCGATGACTTCAAACCAATTTGCCACCTCATCTGCATTGGCTGCTATCCACTTCTCTATACGATAACACTGTCGTAAATCAGAAAGAAAGAAAGAATTGATAAACACACCAACAAACATATTGGAACGCTGATCAAGAACCCCCAGCATTTTTGAGAATTGCTTAATTACTGCAGAAGCTTTCGCCTTTTGAGACTTAATCTTAGCCTGTTCCTCTTTGAGCAATACTGAAGAAAACTCCTGCTCTTCCAACAACAACATCAGCTTATAATATTGTTCAAATGTGCTTTGTGTTTTACTGGAATTCTCCCAAAGTGAATTTACTTTCTTAACAAAAGCCCCGCTTATAAATAACCCTGCAAAAAACCACCACATTAAAAAACTACCTGCGATAAAATCAAAATAAACCAGAACAAATAATACCAGAGAAACCGCAGAGAAAGCATTGGGAATCCATTTCATTATTTTTGGAACAAAACCGGTATACGTTTGAAGCCATCTAATAATTGCTTCCGCAGAATTATCTGTCTTAACCAGTGCTGCTGTGGTTTGGTATTTTTGACGCCATTCTACTTGCTCTGCGAGGTCACGTATCGCTTCCTGCTTTTGAGGAATAGTATCTATATCATTTGCAGTGAGCAATTGCGCTAATTTTTGTTCTCCAGTTTTTAAACTGCTGCGGTTCATATATTGAAAAAAGGAGCCTCTGCCAAAAAGATCAATATCTAAACTAAAGGGGTGCAACGGATTCTTATAGTTTTCGCCGTCAGGCAAATTGTGAAAATTGCGATTCAACACCTCTAGTTCTGTTTCATTAAGCTGAATTAATTGCAACAGAAAATCACGCTTGTATTGCAAATCTGAATGTCTGGAAACTAAAACCAGAAACAAAATAATTTCTACAACAACAATACCCATAACAGCTTGTGTGTTTGACCACAAAAAGTATATCCCCGCGGCACCTGCAAGAAATAAACCTAATCTAATCATACTGCTTACCAGCAGGCTAGATTTGATCTGATTTAATTGTGTAGTGTAAGTTTCTAAAAAAGAGGTATAGGTTTCTTTAGGATTTTGCATAGTGGCTTAGGCGAAACTGATTTTCAAAAACTGACCTGTGTTAAAAACTACAGGTCAGTTTTTGTTTATATTTTAATAGTAGTTGGGATTTAAATCCATCAAATCTCGACTTGTTAGTAAAGCTAAAGATTCCATTTTAATCCAGACTTTTTAATTCTTGTTTTAGCTTTTTACTAAGACCCTTTACTATTAGATCATAGCTATTGTCTATAAATTGTGTAAGTAGTTTTGGGGTGAGTTCTCCATTTAGTACCACGGTATTCCAATGGGTTTTATTCATATGAAATCCCGGAAATATACTTTCAGGATAATCTGCCCGCAGTTGCAATGCTTCTTCAGGATCACATTTTAAATTTATACGCGGCTCGCCTTGCTCCCAACTACTCAGACTACTTAAAGCATACATTTTACCCATCACTTTAAAAACAAGCGTGTTCTGGTCAAACGGAAACTCTTCTGTAGTACCCGGTTTTTTAATACAGTATTCGCGATAGTTTTCGATGTTCATTATAGCTGTACTTCTTTGGAGAAAAAAGGAACATTGTAATTAATGTTCAAACGGATAATACATTATATAATCTTCCATCAGGTAGCCGTTCCCGATATCAAAATCCTCCGAATAGGCATTTTTAAAACCGTAATGCTCGTAGAATTTAACGGCCTTATTGTCTCTATTTACATTTAACAAGACACCGGTATCGCCTGCCTTTTTAGCTTCCGCGAAAGCGAAATCCATTAAATAGCGGCCTGCTCCCGTTCCCTGAGTTTTAGGCAACACATAGATTTTATCAACCCTGGTTAGACCTCCTTCAGGGTTCAATTTCTTATCCTTATAATGCAGACTGAATGCCAGATAACCCACAGGCAACTCCTCTTTATACATCAGAAAAAAACGACTCCCTTCTTGTTCCTGTTTTTTAAGTGACGAGATGCTGTACATCATATTCATCATATACGCAATCTGTTCTGATGAAAGAATGTCTTTATAGGTAGTGGGCCAAACTTCGTCTACCAACCCTTTTAAAACCGGCCAATCTGCCTCAGAAACCGGCTTGATGCTAAATTGTTTTTGCCCCTGCATGTTCTGTGATTTTTCGAGTTTCTACTGCTGCTGTTTCTAATGCTTTATAATCGAGTTTCCAGCCTATGGTTTGTACCAGATTTTCCATTAAAGCTACGGTGCTTAAGGCTTGTTTTGAAGCTTCAGCAAACAAACCGCTTTGCGGCACTTTATCTACAATATGCTGTTTTGCTTCTCTATTAATTTCGGTTAGATCTGTAGAAGTAAATGGGTTTGCCCAGCCTTCCTTTTTGTCGTAGTATTTAAAATCGGTTTCAATACTCAGCAATTCTGGCTGCGGAAAGTCCGTTAGAATAATCGTTCTATTCTTAACATCTGGATGCATTTTAATTTTTGTCAAATCAAAACCTATATACGCCTTAGCATCTATAAGAACCAATGCTTTTTTGCTTCCGAGGAAGAGATTCATCCATTTATCTTTTACATTCTGATAATGATAAATCTCAGAGAAATCGCCTTCTACCGTTATAAACTTACAAACGTTGCGTATTTTTTCCATCAATACAACAGATTGCTGTTGTGCGTTATGCTGACGCCTGGTTTTATTAAATCGCGTAAAAACGAAATAAGCAATGACACTACCTAAGGCTAGACCTATGAATAAATATTCCATAAAAACAAAGATAACTTTACTTACCTATTTTTCCCAAATGCCTGTTTTTAAAAACTAACCGAGCGCATAAAGAACAGGTTTGCTAGGTGTTGCATCATTTTCAAATGAAGCTATTTGAAGATTAAGTAAATACCTGCCATCTGTTACGGTATGGGGTACATAAATCATTTCAGTAATTGTAGCATCCATACGTATTTTGCCGTCTAGATCCCAAAAAGCTTTGTGGGATGCCAGAACACCCTCATCTTTCTCACGATCTACACTAGGTAAATCAAGAAGTAAATGTTTTATTCCACATTCTCTAAAAAACACAACGGCCTCCTCTAAGAGATATGGCCAGTTTGTATTTGACCATTTTCTATTTTTTTTACCAGACGTATTGGGCAGGGTGCGTATCACTAGAGCCTCTGGTCTATTGGCTCCCAAAGCTTTTTGCACCTGTTTTTTTGTAAACACATAATCTTCCTTAAATGCTTCAGGAACCAGCGTAACAACCTCTGCAATAAACATAAACGTTTTAAGGCTTTGATTTATGCTATGTACTTTTTCGGTAATATGTCCCACACATTCTGTATGTGTGCCGTGTGCGTGCGGATTAAAAAAAATATTATTGAAATTCACGACCGCTCCCTGTGCCACCGCAGCAATCCATTTGCCTTCTTTTACGGGCTCTATTTTTGGCGCGTTTAAATACCACGCTACAGGATTTGATTCGCCATCAACTAACGGAATACTAAGATCTATAGGTTTTGAAAAATCTACAGTGTATTCTTTCTTATCTATTATTATTTTAGCTAACATACTTTTGAGTTGACAGATTTCTAACGTTATAGGTCCTAATTTTAGCGAAACGTTACATTATAATTCTGCTAAAGATTAATTAAAAACAAATCACTTGCCAGACCATCACTTAAAAACTTTCCTTTTTTAGTAACTACAATGCGCTCTTCATCTCTAAACAAAAGATGCGCTTCAATATGCTTTTGTGCTTGCTGTAGCGCATATTCTTTGAATTTTAAACCAAAAGACTCTTCGATTTTTTGAAGTGAAATTCCCCAGATTGTACGCAAACCGGTCATCACATATTCGTTATATTTATCGGTTACTGAAAGTGTTTCCCGTTCTATGGGCAAATTACCGGCCTTAATTTCCTTAATGTATTTGGGGTTGTTATTAATATTCCAACTGCGTACCTCACCATTGTAACTGTGTGCCGAAGGGCCAACTCCCAAATAGGATTTCCCGGTCCAATATGCCGTGTTGTTTTGAGAAAAATATCCCGGTTTTCCAAAGTTTGAAAACTCATAATTCTCAAAACCTGCTTGTTGCATACAATCAACTAAAATCTCAAAATGCGCCTGAGCAACCGCATCATCTACCGGTTTAACAATACCCTTTTCTATAAATTTCTGAAGTGCTGTATGTGGCTCTACCGTAAGTGCATAGCTAGAAATATGAGGAATATCTAATGCGATTGCTTTATTTAAATTCTCTTGCCAGCGAGCATTACTCATATCTGGCATCCCGTAAATAAGATCTATAGAAATATTATTAAAATATTGTTTTGCCAGTTTAAGTGATTGTACAGCTTCGACCGCATTGTGTGCACGATTCATTAATTTTAAATCTTCTTCAAAAAAAGACTGAACCCCGATGCTCAGTCGGTTTATTTGTGATTGCGAAAGTACTTTTAGCTTGTCTTCGGTCAAATCATCTGGATTAGCTTCTAAGGTAACCTCAGCGTGTTCTGCTACATTAAAATGCAATTGAATTGTATTAAAAATCTGATCAAGCTCATTTGCATCTAATAAACTAGGCGTTCCTCCACCAAAATAAATAGTTCTTAAAATACCCGGAATCTCCTCTTTTCTCAAAATAATCTCATCGCATAGTGCATCAATAAGTTCTTGCTTTTTACTTAGCGAAGTAGAAAAATGAAAATCACAATAATGGCAGGCTTGTTTACAAAATGGGATATGAATGTATAATCCCAATTCCTCTACCGCTATAAGATTCGTTTTATTTATATCTGAAGAATTTTCAGTTTTCATGGAGATTATTTTAAACTCACTTTAGAGGTTTGCGAGCTACAACTCGTTTCTCATTCTGCTTTACAAAAGCATCCCAACCGGTATAATTCTTCCCGGTTTCAACACGACCCGAATTAAAATGATGACAAACCGCAGCAGCAAGACCATCTGTACTGTCTAAATTTTTAGGAAGGGTTTTAAGCCCCAGCAGGCTTTGAAGCATTTTAGCAACCTGTTCTTTACTGGCATTACCATTACCGGTAATTGCCATTTTTATTTTTTTAGGAAGATATTCTGTTACCGGAATTTGACGTGATAAGCCCGCTGCCATTGCCACTCCCTGAGCACGCCCCAGCTTAAGCATAGATTGCACGTTTTTACCAAAAAACGGAGCTTCAAGTGCCATCTCATCGGGGTGGTAGGTATCTATTAACTCAATGGTGCGTTCAAAAATAAGTTTCAGTTTTACGTAAGGATCATCATACTTTTTAAGCATGAGCTCATTGAGCTGCATAAACTCCATTTTTTTATTTACGACTCGTATGAGACCAAATCCCATAATGGTAGTTCCCGGGTCAATTCCTAAAATGATTTTTTCTGATTTCAAACTTAATTTTTTACATCTTTGAAGCTTTCACAAAGCTAAACATAATAAGCGTGATCCTTCTAGAAGCTATCTTAATCCTCTACGTATTTCTTATTGCGCTTTTAGTTGTAGGTTTTATTAAACTTCCTGCACATACTATACCTCAAGATAAAATTCCAACTACCGGCTTTTCAATACTAATTCCGTTTAGAAATGAGGCCGAAAATCTAGAACGTTTACTCCTGTCGTTAGCTGCTTTAAAATATCCTGAAGCTCGTTTTGAAATTTTGTTAATAAATGACGCCTCAACTGATGCTTCTGTTGAAATCATTGAAACTTTTCTTTTGACTCACAAATTGCCTTTAAAAATATTAGATAACGAGCGGTTTTCGGGATCACCAAAAAAGGATGCACTAACTAAAGGCATTGCACACGCAACTTTTGATTGGATTGTAACTACCGATGCAGATTGCCAGGTGCCTGTTTTATGGCTCGATCAATTTAATGCATTAGCTGTAAAAAATAGCATTCAATTTATAGCAGGACCGGTTTCTTTTTTTTCTGAAAACGGAATTTTAAATGCATTTCAGCATTTAGATTTTTTGAGTTTACAGGGCGCTACGATTGGGAGTTTTGGTTTAAACCAAGCTTTTATGTGTAACGGTGCAAATCTGGCTTTTTCTAAAATTGAATTTTTAAGATTAAACGGCTACGAGAAGACAAATCATATTGCCAGTGGCGATGATTTATTTTTGATGCAGAAGTTTAGTAAAGCAAATCCTAAGGGTGTTGTGTACTTAAAAACTAAAGAAGCTCTGGTTCTAACAACAACTCAAAAAACATTTAATGATCTTTTGCAGCAGCGCAAACGCTGGGCTGCAAAAGCCTCTGCTTATACCAGTGGTTTTGCAATTGCCACCTCGTTTCTCGTATTTTTTGGAAATTTTTCGGTTTTAGTGGGATGCTTCTTTCTAGAGCAAATGGTATTTTTAATACTTCTAAAATTTACACTAGATTTTACGCTCATCTATCTAATTGCAACACTTTTCGACCAAAAAAAAGTACTCAAACATTTTAGCTGGGTTATGCTCGTTTACCCGCTTTTTACCGTCAATGTAGCAGTTGCCAGTCAGTTCGGGAAGTTTGAATGGAAAGGAAGAGCGTTTAAGAAATAACTAATCTACTTTAACTAACACTGGCATTTTAAAAGCGGTTTTTACAGGAATGCTTCTCTTATTAGCAGGTGTAATCTTAGGGAGTGAATCAAGACTATCTTTTAACCAAAGCTCTAACTCAGGCAATTGTAGTGCTATAGTGTCTGGTATCTCAACACGCTCAATTTTTAAATCTCCTAACTCACTAATACTTAAATACAGCCAGATGGTATCATTTAACTCGGTCTCAACCATAATTGTTTTATTAGACAATTGGCGTTGAAAATTGAGTGCTAATTCCGTTTTAAAACATTGATATCTTGAATCCTGATCCTGAAGTGAATCGCAAATAGCAAATGAGGGATATTCTTCAACCTCATTCATTTTTATGGTTTTAAGTTCTTCCTGCACTAAAACATCTGAAGATACTTTTTGAGTCTCCAGATCTTTACAGCTTGTAATACACAAAGCAAACGCTAAAAGAAGTCTTAATTTTATCATTTTCTATTGAATGTGAAAATACAATTTTAGACCGAAATAGCTCAAGGACACTAATTTAGTTTAAAAACGATATCCAACACTAAACTCTACACCCTCGGCTTTTGCTCCGTGTGCCTTTACAGTTACCGAAGCAAAGGTATCTTCTGTGAAATAACGCTTTAATCCCAAACGGTTATACAACCTGTTCTCAAACTCGTATGGGTAATAAATATAATAGCCTAAATGCGATACAAATGCAATTTTATTAAAGCGTAACTCGTGACCTACAAAAAGACCTACACGTTTCCAATCTTCATCTCCCGTAACGCCTAGCTCAGGAAAAGAAGCCGCCTGAAGTTTAATAAGCTCTTTAAAAAAGTAGGCAAAAAACACATCTGTTCCTGCTACTAAGGTACTCTTGTGATTTATACGCTTGTCTGCAAATGCAGAAACTACAAAAAATGGAAATCTACCCTGACCTACTATATCACTTTCATTCACACCACCTCTCAAAACCAAGTTGTAATGTACAGGCTCAGTATATTTTGTACGCTCGCCTTCCGGAATATATTCCGGGAAATTCTCATAATCTAGATTATAGTTTGTACCAACATTAAAGGCAAAGGTATTTGTACTGTTATTAGGGGCGCGTAAGTTTGCATTGCTGTAATGAATTACTGTAAAACCTGCATTTACCCCAAAGCCTTTATAGATATTCTGTTTATTGTATTGAAGCGCTATATACGTTGAACTCAACAATTTTGTACCGTATGCGTTATTTTGATAATTTGATTCTGCATCGTAAGGTTTACCGGCCAAAGCAACACCCTGCCCTATTCTAAAATAGGCATTTCGATTTAAAAAATAGAAGTTAAAATGCCCGTATAAACTTATATTCTCACCTAGATACTCATTATCTAAATCCTGATAAATCATCGAGAAACCATAGTCTGGGTAATTGTATCGGCGCTCCCATTCTTTAAAACCATAGGTTTTATGATTGTAACTTAAGATAAGTCCTGTAGGATGCCCGGTAATAAGGTGGTTTATATCTGGGTTATGCTCTAAAATTGTTCCGTAAAAATAAGAAGCATCAAGCGTAATGGGCTTTTTTTTGCCGGTAAAATCTAAATCCTGAGCGTGAAAACTAAGACTAAAAAAACAAAAGCATCCCAGTAAAAAATAGTTCATAAAGTGGGGTTATTCTTCAAAAATAAGACGGCCTGTATATAACTGTTCTACCTCAACAACAGGCGGTCTGTTTGCTGAAATCACATCTCCTGTGCCAAAAATAGTTCCTTTAATACTCGCCTGCGGGTTAACAATCATTTTGTTTGCCGAGGTTTGAGAAATTACGATGTTTTGAGCTATTAGTTCCCGAGACTCAAGTCTGGGTCCTTCATTAGGAAAATTAGCTCTAAAGCTTTCTGCACTTCCACTTAAGTAAAAAACACTTTTACCATTTGCCTGCACTGTTAGATTTTCTGTTTCTAATTCTAGATAGAAATTACCACTCTTGCGTGCAGGACCACCCTCTGCATCAAAAGAAGTATCACTCACAAGTCGAAGATTAGAAAATTCAAGCACTCCTTCTCCTATAATATCTTGCCCTGATGCATTGCGTATTTCAGTAAGATTAGGTGCAGTAACATATACTACAAAATTCTCATAATCCCGCACAAGATTGCAGCGCTTGTTATTTTTTAAACGCAGAATCCCCCCATCAAGCACCTCTATCTGTGCGTCACTCAGCATATTTTCTCCAGTTTTAAGTACTACTTTTTGTACCGGGCCTTGTTTTAGATAAACAATAACGTCTGACTCACTGCGTAACTTTGTAAAGGGTGGAAGCTCGTAGGAAACTTCTACAGGGTCGCCTTGAGACTCAAAACAATCTCCTATATTATCTGAACCACAGGAGCAAAAAATTAAAATCAAAAGACTTAGTATAAATCTCATATAAAATTCATTAGGGTGTACGCGTATACTCGCTTTTCTAATGTGGCAAATTACGCTAAAAGCTCTAGGTAGCCTAAATTTTATCAAAATCTCAAACGAGCAAATCGTGACTCCAAAAATGAAATAAAAGTTGATGTCTAATACCAAATCAATAAAATTTCACAAATTTGAATACCATTAAAAGATTATTTTGAAAAAATCATTTTATCTCGTCCTTCTCTTTCTTTTTGTCGTATTAAATATTGGTCAGGGCAGCTGGGGACTTACAGAGAGTAGTGAAGCGCGTTATGCAGAAATAGGCCGTGAAATGGCTCTTAGTAATGATTTTTTATATCCGTCTTTGCTGGGTATAGGTCATTATCACAAGCCACCGGTAACGTATGCAATAACTGCTCTGGGTTATAAAATATTTGGCTATACAGAATATGGAGCACGTTTCTTTCTAAGCTTAGCTCTAATTTTTCAGTTATTTCTGATCTATAAAATAGCGCTGATCTGGTTTAAAGATGAGAAAACTGCAATAGCATCATCGCTAATTTATTTCAGCTTTCCTATTGTACTCATTGCAACCCGCAATTTAACCACAGACGCTTATTTAACTACTTTCATCATTTTTAGCGTTTACTTATGGCTTCAATTTAAAATAACGAATAGGCCAAAATATCTTTATCTGTTCTACACCATTTTAGGACTCGCTTTTTTAACAAAAGGACCTGTATCCTTTTTACCAGTAGCACTTTTTATCCTTTGTTATAAAATCGTAAACGGGGAAAAACCGAAGTTTTCAATTCATACCCTACCGGGTCTTATTTTACTGCTCCTGGTTTCTGGATCCTGGTTTTTTTCTATAATTATAAACAAACCGGAATTATGGGATTATTTTATTCAAGAGCAAATTATAGCTCGTAGCGTAAATGCAGAAACATTCCATAGAGATAAACCGTTCTGGTACTATATCTTAATTGCTCCTGCCCTATGCTTGCCCTGGTTAGTTCCGGTTGTTATAAACCTTTTTAAAAAATCGAAGGTAATTAAGATTGATGCGCAGACAAAAATATGCGGTTATGCAGCAATTGCGATTTTAGCTACTTTCTCATTATTCTCATCAAAATTGCTTCTTTATATACTGCCACTGTATCCATTTTTGGCTTTATATTTTGGTAGTATTTTCAGCAAATACTCAACCTTAAATAAAATTGTATATATTCAGACGTATAAAGCTGCATTTATTATTTTAGTACTTTTAGTTATAGCGCTTCCATTAATACCCACCCTTAACTTTAACTGGCTTCTAGCCTCTGCCTTTGCTTTAAGTATTATAGTTTTTGGATATATTTTTCTGTTTAAATCAAAAGGACAGCCTGATCAACTCGTATTGCTATTAAGCACGGGAGCAACTTGTTTTCTCATACTTATTTATACCTCTATTAGCAGTCAAAACAGCTTTATTATTAATGCTCTAAAACCTGAATATACCTTTATAAAACAACAGCGCACCACTTCATATTATAAGGTACTGGTTTATGATAATCTCCTATCTTCTGCGCCGTTTTATTTAGGAGATCACGTGATTACAATTTATGACACTAATTTTGAGTCTAAACGGGATACACGATTTGAAGATACAGATAGTTGGAAAGAAAGCTATTTACCTATTCATGATTCTGGGCAAGTGCAACGGTTTAAAAATCTGATGCAAAATTCTAATACGGTCTTGCTTATTAAGAATAAAAAGAAACTTCCAGACAGTTTATCGTACCTTTTACAAGGTTTTAAGTCTGAAAAATTTAAGAAGTATACAGTCTATTATTAAGGCCGTATCCCTATACCAAATTCTACCGCTTCAGCTTTGGCAAAATGAGATTTCAAGGTTATTGAACCAAATATTTTTGGGGTAAAGTATCTTTTGAGTCCGTTTCTTAAATAAACTCTTCCTTCAAAATCATAATCATAATAGGCATAATACCCTAGCTGACTTACAAAAGCGTTCTTATTAAAATGAAGTTCGTGCCCGGCAAAAACACCTATACGTTTCCAATCTTCATCGCCACTTACATTAAAGCGCTTAAAAGCTATGCTTTCAAACTCAATCTGATCTTTTAAAAACGGACTCAAAAATAAATCTGCTCCTAACTGAAAACTGCTCTTATGCGTTACACGCTTATCTAAAAATGTAGAAACTATTAAAAACGGCTGCTGTCCCAGACCTATATAATCACTTTCATTAATACCTGATCTAAGTACTAAATTCCATTTTACAGGTTCAGAATATCGACTTTTTACCTTAGGAATATACTCTGGAAAAGCATCTTCGTCAGACAATTGGTAATTAAGACCAAGATTAAATGTAAAAGAATTTGTACTGGCATTAGGAGCTTTCACATTTGCATTAGAATAGTGAATCAATGAAACTCCCGTTTGCAAACCTATTTTATCTATAATGTTAGGTTGCTTGTAATTAAGCATGATATAGGTTGAACTCAATAATGTTGAGCCATATGCATTGTTTCTGAAATTTTTATCGAGATCAAATGCCTTTGTAGTAACAGCAACACCCTGCCCTACACGCATCATTAATTTTCGGTTTAAGGCATAAAAATTAAAATGACCGTAAAGACCATAATTCTCACCTAGAAATTCGTTTTTTTGATCTTGAGCTATAAAAGAAAAACCATAATCAGGATAATTGTAACGTGCTTCCCACTCATTAAAACCATAAGTTCTGCGGTTATAACTTAATATAACACCGGTAGGATGACCGGTGATTAAATGAGCGATATCCTTGTTATGCTGCAAGATGGTACCATAAAAAAAGTTAGCATCAAGGCTATAAGGTTTCTGTTCTGTTTCTTGACCAAATGCAAAAACAGACCACAATAAAACAAACAGTAATTTATACTTCATTTAAAAAAGGGGTGTCGGTAAAAATATGCATTTAATTGAGATCTCACAGCACTTAAAAAAGTGCGGAAGCAATCGCGTGCACATTATCACTTTTGCCCATAGAATAGTAATGCAAAACAGGCGCACCACCTGCCATAAGTTCTTTAGATTGTTGTATTGCCCAGTCTATTCCTACCTGTCGTACATCTGCATTAGACTTACAATCATCTACCGCATCTATAAGATCTTGAGGCAAATCTATTTTAAACACTTGTGGTAATAACTGTAAATGACGTTTTACGGCAATAGGCTTAATACCTGGAATAATAGGAATATCTATTCCTTCGGCACGCACTAAATCAACAAACTCAAAGTATTTTTTATTATCAAAAAACATCTGAGTCACCACATAATCTGCACCGGCTTCTACCTTTTGAATAAGTCTTTTTAAGTCTGTTTTTAAAGAAGGTGCCTCTAAATGCTTTTCAGGATAGCCCGCCACACCTATACAAAAGTCAGAACAGTCAGATGTTTCCACGACATTATTGAGGTACCTGCCTTTATTCATTTCTGAAATTTGCTCTACAAGACCTAACGCATACTCGTGGCCACCATTTGTAGGCTCAAAATACTGCTGCTCTTTCATGGCATCACCTCGTAGTGCCATTACATTGTGTATATCAAGAAAGTGACAATCTACCAGCAAATATTCGGTTTCCTCTTTAGTAAAACCACCACATAACACGTGCGGAACCGTATCTACGTTGTACTTATGCTTTATAGATGCACAAATTCCCAGAGTACCCGGTCGCATACGTGTTACCTTTTTATCTAAAAGCCCGTCTTTTTCTATATAAATAAACTCCTCGCGTGATGTAGTCACATCAATAAAAGGCGGTTTAAACTCCATCAACGGGTCTATATTATCATATAATTCCTGAATACTTTTACCCTTTCTGGGTGGTATCAATTCAAAAGAAAATAAAGTCTTCCCGTTAGCTGCTTTTATGTGATCTGTAATTTTCATAATGTCCCTTGTTTTCTCGTGAAAACTTTATTCGGGTATTTTTAATTGAACAATTCTATTTATTTTTTTGGGCGCTACCCTTCGGGTCGGGCTTTCGCTCGTCGCTGTTTTCGCTATCGCTTCAACGAGCTTCGGCAAGAGCTCAATCCCTAGCGCATACTAATCGTCAGATATATTAGGATTTAACCATTTTTCTGCCAATCTAACTTCAATATTTTTGCGCGCTGCAAAATCTTTAACCTGATCCATTTTAATTTTCCCTAAACCAAAATAACGCGCTTCAGGATTGCCAAAGTAATACCCACTTACCGAAGCTGCAGGCCACATGGCTAGGCTTTCAGTAAGTTCAACTCCAATATTTTCTTTTACATTAAGCACTTCCCAAATCGTAAGCTTCTCTAAATGGTCTGGGCACGCAGGATATCCCGGCGCAGGGCGTATTCCTTTATATTCCTCTTTAATCAATTCTATATTACTCAAGGCTTCATCACTTGCATATCCCCAGTGTTTTGTACGTACTTCTTTGTGTAAATATTCCGCAAAAGCTTCAGCAAAACGATCTGCCAGCGCTTTTACCATAATACTGTTGTAATCATCGTGTTCTGCCTCATACTTTTGAGCCAATTCCTGAGTACCAAAACCTGCTGTCACGCAAAAACAGCCCATATAATCCTGTTTTCCGGTTTCTTTAGGCGCTATAAAATCTGAAAGTGCAATGTTAGGCTTACCCGATGCTTTTTTACTTTGTTGACGTAAGGTTCTAAAAACAAACTCTTTTCCCTCTTCCGTAATAATCTGAATATCATCATCATTAACAGTATTGGCTTCAAAAAGACCAAAAACCGCTTTTGCCGTGAGTAATTTTTCGTCTAAAATGCGTTTTAAAATTACTTTTGCATCGGCAAATAATTCGCGTGCCTGCTCGCCCACCACCTCATCATCTAAAATATCAGGATATTTTCCGTGCAAATCCCAACTTCTAAAAAACGGTGACCAATCAATAAAATCAACAAGCTTGTTTAGGTCAAATTCTTCAATAACCTGAATTCCCATTTCCGCAGGTTTAAAGGCCTGAAAACTCTCCCAGTCTAGTTTCCAATTGTTAGCTCTAGCCTGTTCTAGACTTAAGAAATCGCGCTTCTTGCCTCGGGTTAAAAAACGATCTCTAAATAAGGCATACTCTTCTTTAATACCTGCTTTATACTTCAATCTAGATTCAGGATTTAACAAATCTCCGACTACGGTTACCGCTCGCGAAGCATCATTAACGTGCACAACCGCTTCAGGATATTCGGGGTCAATTTTAACCGCAGTATGCGCTTTGCTTGTTGTAGCACCTCCAATTAATAAAGGCACTGTAAAGTTCTGACGTTTCATCTCTTTTGCGAGAAATACCATCTCATCTAGCGATGGTGTAATTAAACCGCTAAGGCCTATAATATCTACGTTGCGCTCTTTTGCTGTAGCAATAATTTTTTCTGGCGGTACCATTACCCCCATATCTATAATCTCGTAATTGTTACACGCTAAAACAACGCTCACAATATTTTTACCAATATCGTGTACATCACCCTTCACCGTTGCCATGAGAACAAGATTTGATTTTGCTTTCTCATCTACCGGCGGCGGATTCTTGAGCTTTTCTTCTTCGATAAAAGGCAATAAGTAAGCCACTGCTTTTTTCATCACCCGGGCTGATTTTACAACCTGAGGCAGAAACATTTTTCCACTTCCAAAAAGATCACCTACAACGTTCATACCCGTCATTAAGTGACCTTCAATAACATGTAATGGTTTTTCTGAAGCCAGCCGTGCTTCTTCTATATCTTCAAGAATATAGGCGTCAATACCTTTAACAAGAGCTCTTGTAATTCGGTTTTGAAGCGGTTCTTCCCTCCAGGAGAGATCAATAACTTTTTCTTTAGAAGTTCCTTTTACGCTTTCTGCAAGGTCTAAAAGTCGCTCTGTAGCGTCATCTCTTCGGTTTAAAATAACATCCTCTACATGCTCTAAAAGTTCTTTTGGGATATCATCATACACCTCGAGCATGCTAGGATTTACGATACCTATATTCATACCCGCTTTTATCGCGTGATATAAAAATACCGAGTGCATCGCTTCACGCACTGTATCATTTCCTCTAAAACTAAATGACACATTACTCACTCCACCACTCACACTTGCAAAAGGTAGATTTGCCTTAACCCATCGCGTTGCTTCTATAAAATCTATGGCATTGAGTTTATGCTCATCCATACCAGTTGCAACGGGAAAAATATTTAGATCAAAAATAATATCCTCAGGCGGAAAATTTACCTGATCTACCAGAATGTCATAACTGCGCTTGGTAATTTCTAGCCTACGTTCATAATTATCTGCCTGGCCTACCTCGTCAAAAGCCATCACAATTACTGCTGCACCATAACGCTTTATTTTTTTTGCGTGTGCTATAAACTCTGCTTCTCCTTCTTTTAAACTTATTGAGTTTACCACGCATTTTCCCTGTACAACTTGTAGACCCGCTTCTATAATTTCCCATTTAGAGCTGTCTATCATTATGGGTACGCGTGAAATATCTGGTTCTGCTGCTATGAGATTTAAGAAGGTAACCATTGCTTTTTTTCCATCAATTAGACCATCGTCCATATTGATATCTATAATCTGCGCACCGTTTTCTACCTGATCTCTTGCGATTGCAAGCGCCTCATCAAATTTCTCTTCATTTATAAGCCTTAAAAACCTGCGAGACCCCGCTACATTTGTACGTTCTCCTACGTTTACAAAATTACTTTCGGGCGTAATAATTAAAGGTTCGAGTCCGCTTAATTTTAAGGGCCTAAATGCTACTTTAGTCGTATCAGCTGCTTCTAATCTGTTATTCATAAATACTATATTATAAAGCTGATTGTCCATTTTTAAAAGCCGGTAAGGGTCTTGGCTTATATTCTTTTACAAGTTCCGCAATTGCGCGTATGTGCTCTGGTGTTGTACCACAACAACCCCCTACTATATTAATAAGTTGTTTATCTAAATAGGATTTAATTTGAGAAGCCATTTCCTGCGCTGTCTCATCATATTCACCAAACGCGTTAGGCAATCCTGCATTAGGATATGCAGACACGGCAAAATCAGATTTGCTAGAGATAACCTCTAAATAGGGTGTTAATTGCTCTGCTCCTAAAGCACAATTAAACCCCACCGAAAGTAAGGGCATATGCCCTATTGAAATCAAAAAAGCCTCTGCGGTCTGACCAGAAAGTGTGCGTCCTGATGCATCTGTAATTGTACCACTTACCATAACCGGGACATCTACACCGCGCTCTTCTTTTAATTCTTCTATTGCAAACAAAGCAGCTTTTGCATTTAACGTATCAAAAATTGTTTCTACCAGAAGTATATCTACCCCTCCGTCTATAAGGGCTTCAGCTTGCTGTTTATACGCTATACGCAACTCATCAAATGAAATTGCTCTAAACCCAGGATCATTTACATCTGGCGACATACTCGCCGTTTTATTTGTAGGACCCATTGCTCCTGCTACAAAACGGGGTTTGTGTGGTTCTCTGGCAGTAAATTCTTCTGCTACTTTTTTAGCTATTTTAGCAGACTCGTAGTTTAAATCATACACCAACGCCTCCATACCGTAATCTGCCATGGCAATCGTAGTGCCGCTAAAAGTATTTGTTTCTACAATATCTGCTCCTGCTTCAAAATATTGAGCATGTACATCTGCAATTGCCTGAGGCTGAGTAAGACTCAATAAATCATTGTTTCCCTGTACAGGACTAGGCCAATCTTTAAAACGCTCTCCGCGGAAATCTTCTTCAGTGAATTTATAGCGCTGTAGCATTGTTCCCATAGCGCCATCAAGAACTAAGATGCGTTCTTGTAAAACATTATATAAATTATTCTGACTCATAAATCTCTTTCAAACTTCAATTACAAACATTAAAAAATGCTTTCTAAATTAGAAAGGTTCAGTAATTATGGTATCAAGAAAATAAAAAGGAAAGCCAGAATGACTTGTTTTTTGTTATCTATCCCTTACTAAATAAGAGTAGAACGTAGCACCTTCTCCAGAGGAGGGTTGCTAAGGCTTCAATGGGTCTAATCCCTCTGCCTTTCTTGATAACTTAATAAATAATGAACTTGTTTACAAAGATTGTAAAACAACTTGAGAATACACAAATTTTAAAGAATTAAAATTAAAAAGTTATCAAAATAAAACAGTTTTTAAATACGCTTAAATGAATCATTTATCCGCTTAAAAGTCTTAAAAAGCCATGTAATTGTACCCTTAAAATATTAATCGCCTGATTTACAATCTTGTATAAATTATTTTTTAAATTAAGTTTGTATACCCAAACGTATTACCTTAACAAAACCAAATTTAAACCTATGATTAGCAACACTACACAATCACATCCACGTTTTAAAGTTGTATCCTATGAAGAAGCTTCTGCTGAAGTTAAAGCCATCTATGATGATACTAAGAAAACACTTCAAATCCCTTTTGTTTTAAACTGGTTTAAATGTCAGGGGTCAAATCCTATTCTGTTAAAAGGTAATTGGGCCAAATTAAAATCTACACTCATGCAAGGTGATATTCCTAACGTTCTAAAACAGCTTATAATCTACAACGTCTCCAAAGAACGTAACTGTGAATACTGCGCACAAGCCCACGGAATTTTTGCAGACAGTATGAGTGCAATGATAAGTGAGAATGAAAATTTTAGAGTTACAAATGATCTTGAAAGTCCGTTGATTCCTGAAAGCTATCGCACTGCTATTAAAGTAGTAACTAAAGCAGCACTCAACCATGATATGATCGTAGATTCTGATTTTGAAAAACTTCGCGAGGCCGGCTTTGATGATGCAGAGATACAAGAACTTATGGCACAGGCAGATTTAGTAAATATGCTAAACACTCTGGCCGATGTTGCCGGAATCAAAATTGATAACGAGCTAATGGAAGCTCAAGCATAAAATTACAAAAATTGAATCTAGCCGCCGCAAAGTACCGTATTACCTATGAGGCGTTTTCTAAATTTTCTGGCGGTTTAAGTAAGGTCGAAAACCTGGAGAACCTAAGCCATGTGGTTAGCAAACATCTAAAGTATCTTTTCAATTTTAAGATTTTTAGAATTCTTTTAATTGATAAAAGTAATGTTACCGGCTATACTTTTGCCAAGGGTCAAACCTGGATCTCAAAAAACAGGGAAGACGTCTTAGCTTTTGAAAATAAATTACTCAAAGATCAAATCCCATTCTCAAATGCTATAAATGACTCAGATTTACCAAAATATTTAAATCATATTACACTTGACAATGGGCAACTGTGGGGGTGGTATATACCCTACTCAGATTATGAAGTATGTGTATCTCTAGTTTCTGATGATAGCGCTCAATTTAGCTTCAGTGATGTTGAAATTCTACATTTGCTGGTAGACACGCTCACCTCAAAGTATAGACAGATTTGTTTAAATCAAGAGATAAATCTTAAAAACCAGCGATTAGAAGATGCCGTCGCACAAATTGCACTTAAAAATAAAGAGATTGAAAAAATTAATAGTAATCAACAAAGCATTATAGATTCTCGTACCCGAGAGCTTCGTATTAAAAACAAGAAAATTTTGGAGCTTTTAAGATTGAATGCACACGAACTCAGAGAACCTTTATGTCGTATTTTAGGTTTATTAGAAATTTCAGACTACTACACAGATACCGAGTTACGCAATGAAATTTTACCAAAACTAGCAGAGTCTTCTTTTGAACTAGATTCAATTTTTAAAAGTGTTGTGATTAAGAGTGAGGAAGAAATCAAAAAATACTCCTATAATTATAATGATCAACTATGAGTAACCGCTTAAAAATAATGCTCGTAGATGATCAAAAAATGGCTAATTTCATTAATAAAAAACTGATTGCCGTCACAGAACTGGCAGCAGAAGTTATTGATTATACATTACCTGAAATCGCTTTAGCCGAAGTAGAATTTCAAAAGCCTGATGTCATTTTTCTTGATCTTAATATGCCCGTGGTAAATGGCTGGAAATTTCTTGATAGTTTAACCGAAGCTAAAAATTTTACTAAAGTTGTAATACTCACCTCAAGTACAAGTGAAATAGACAGAGAAAAGGCTCAGAACTATACTCAGGTAATTGACTTTCTAATTAAGCCATTAACCAAAGATATAATGCTGAGCCTTAAATCTAAATTGAATTTAACTTTTTAATTTATCGCCTGTACAACTGCTTTTTCTGCTTCTTTACGTGTACCATCAAAGCCGTCTATACCACTTACGGTTGTATATTTCATAACATAGCGCTTACCAGGATTTATAATTTGATATGCAGCCTGACACATCATTGTAGCCTCGTGAAAACCACAAAGTATCAACTTTAATTTACCTGGGTAGGTGTTAACATCACCTATGGCAAAAACACCAGGTATATTAGTCTGGTAGTCTAATGCATTATTTACTTTAATCGCATTTTTCTCTATCTCTAATCCCCAATCGCCTATAGGCCCTAATTTAGGAGAAAGACCAAATAATGGTATAAAAGCATCTGCTTCAAGAGTTACTTCACCTTCAGTAGTTTCTACAACAACCTGATCAAGTTTATCAACACCTGCAAGACCTACAACTTCACCCGGAGTAATTAGATTAATCTTACCTATTAACTTTAATTCTCTAACTTTTTCTACGGAATCTAGGGCTCCTCTAAACTCATTACGACGATGTATAAGAGTTACTTCTTTAGCGATATCTGCCAAATAAATACTCCAGTCTAATGCAGAATCCCCACCACCGGCGATAACAACTTTTTTGTCGCGATATACTTCAGGGTCTTTAATCATGTAAGCAACTCCCTTATCTTCAAACTCGTGAATATTAGGTATAAGCGGCTTACGCGGTTCAAAACTACCCAGACCACCAGCAATTGCAACCACCTTAGTGTGGTGTTGTGTTCCTTTATTTGTAGTTACTATAAAGCTACCGTCATCTTGCTTATCTATAGTTTCTGCACGCTCACCTAAAGTGAAGCCCGGTTGAAACTGTTTTCCCTGCTCAATTAAGTTGTCAATTAATTTTCCTGCCATTACTTCAGGAAAACCGGGAATATCGTAAATAGGTTTTTTAGGATAAATCTCTGATAACTGTCCGCCAGGTTGTGCAAGTGCATCAATTATATGGCACTTAAGCTTTAATAAACCGGCTTCAAAAACGGTAAATAATCCTGTAGGTCCTGCTCCAATTATAAGTATATCTGTCTTTATCATCTTCTTAATTCTTTGAGCCCTTACAGCTCCTCATTCAACTTTATCTTTAATTTTTGGAAATCAATCCTTTTGTAAATTCGTTAAGGGTTTCCACTTTTTCTTCAAAATCCCCTTTTATGGTTTTTCTATATTCGTTAATATTTTTAACCATATCATCAATATTTTCGGGTATCACATCCTCAAAAAACTGTCTTAATCGTTTTGCTGTGGTTGGTGACTTTCCATTAGTCGAGATTGCAATTTTAACATTACCTTTTGTTACAATACCCCCCATATAAAAATCACAAAGCTCTGGTACGTCTGCTATATTACAGAGTAAAAAACGCTTTCTCGCCGCTCTGTAAATGCGTTTATTTACTGCAGGGCTATCTGTTGTAGCAATTACTATGTGACGCTTTTTAAGCATCGAACGTGTAAATCGCTTTTTGGTGATTTTTACATTAAATGTACTTGCTAGAGCTAAGGTTTCAGGTCTAAAAAAAGGTGCGACCATCTCAACAACAGCGTCAGGACTTGATTTTGTGAGAAACGTCAATTTTTCTAATGCTACATTACCTCCACCTACGATGAGGATTTGTAGGTTACGTACTTTTAAAAAAACCGGGTAAAGGGTATTATTCTCTTGAGGATCAATTATCATACGCTGTATATTCTAACTGCAAATTTAGCAATTGTGCACGATGTCTTACCACTTCACCTATCACAATAATTGATGGGTTAGTAAGTTTTAACTCTTGCACTACAGATTCTATGGTGTTAATAGTGCCCACACCTATGCGCTCTTCTACAGTTGTACCATTCTGAATAATTGCAACAGGAGTTTCATTTTTTCCGCTTTTGCGAAATAAATTTGTAATCTCTCCCAACTTACTCATTCCCATAAGGATTACAACTGTTGCTGATGATTGCGCTGCAAGCTGTACATCTTTAGAGAGTTTATGATCTTTAGTTGTACCTGTAATAACCCAAAAGCTTTCAGAACTTCCTCGTTTAGTCAACGGTATATTTTGATATGCCGGTACCGCAAGAGAAGAAGATATACCCGGTACCATTGCTACCTCAATTCCGGCAGCTGCAGCGATTTCCATCTCTTCTGCACCTCGTCCAAAAATAAAGGGATCGCCACCCTTTAAGCGTACCACGTGGCCGTGACTTCTTGCCCGTGAAATAATTAAATCATTAATCTGATCCTGCTGGTATGCGTAACATCCTTTGCGTTTCCCTACAAAAATAAGTTCGGCATTTTGAGCATATTCAAGAAGTGATGGGTTTACAAGCGCATCGTATAGAACAACATCTGCGCTTTGCAAGGCTTTCACCCCTTTCAACGTAAATAATTCAACATCTCCAGGCCCGGCTCCTACTACGGTAAGTTTTGGATTGTTAATTGGCATGAGCTAGTTGATTTTTTCGGTAAACATCTGCTCTGCTAAAGAATGCATTTGCATCAGAAAGATACGATTCAGCAAAGTCTTTAGTTGGCTCGTTATTCTGTATTTGATAAACTAATTCTGCAAAGGTTTTATCTATGGAAAGTGTAGCGTCTTCCTTAAATGTCTCATCAAATTCAGCAATTATATTTGCCTGTGTATTTGTCTTTACATTTTCTGAAAGTAAAATCGCTTTAGCTCCATTAACCAGACTTGCATACGTATGATATACACTATCTGCCCAGCGGTTTTCTTCAAAAGATTCTATTGCACTTCCTAATTTATCTTTAGCTTCTAAAAGTAGTGTTTGTACCAGATCAATTACTACACCGGCACACTCACCTACTCCTACTTCCTGAATATATTTCTCATCATTACCCCAGTCTATAAAGTCTGATGCAACCAGGTTGTCTGTATCTGATAACGGTTTTAAGAAATCATAAAAATAACGCTGCCCTTTCTCATCATAATAACTTAGAAAATCTAAATCACCAGCATTCTCCTTATAATCATCAAGAATTGCACGTAGCGCCTGAGGTCCTCGTTTACTTGGAATTTTTATGACTTTATCTGCAAAACGACCCTGACCATCACCAAGTACACCGCCACCTAATAAAACCTGAAGTGCGGGAGCTACTAATTTATCTGGAGTACGTACAGACATCCCTTGAAAACCAATGTGTGCCATATTATGTTGCCCACAGGCATTCATACAACCACTTATTTTAATCGTGATCTCTTTATTGTTTAAATATTCAGGATATTCTGCAATAAGAACATCTTCTAATTTATCTGCAATACCGGTACTACTTGCAATCCCTAAATTACAAGTGTCTGTACCGGGACATGCAGTAATGTCTGCCGTAGTTTCATATCCCGGACGAGCAAAACCAAGATTGGCTAGTTGTGAGTAGAAAAAAGGAATTGCCCCTTCCGGTATATGTCTTAATAAGATATTTTGACGCAGCGTGAATCGCAACTCATCGCCTGCATATTTTTTAATTAATCCTGCTAAAGCACGTGCCTTTTCAGTAGAAAAATCACCTAATTTAACTTTGATTCCTATAGCTACTAATCCGTTTTGCTTTTGCTTAAACACATTGGTAGCTTTCCAGGCTTCATAAGCTTTAAGGTCTTCAATTGTTACCTGTGGTGCTTCCGTTAAAGGAGCTGTAATTTCTTTTTCAAATTCTGCAGTATCAATCTCGTAAGTTTTATAAGCAAGTGCTTTCTGCTCTTCTTCCACTAAGGCCATAAAACCATCTACTCCCAGATCTTTTATAAGGAATTTCATACGTGCCTTAAGACGACGTGCACGCTCACCGTGACGGTCAAAAACACGTAACACACCTTCTATTAAAGGGATTAGTTGGTTCACCGGTAAAAACTCATGTAAGGTATCTGCGTGACGCGGTTGTGATCCTAAACCACCACCCAACATCACTTTAAAACCACGTGCACCATCTTTAATCTTGGGGATAAAACCTAAATCATGAATAAATGCCAATGCAGAATCATCGTCTGTAGATGAAAACGACATTTTAAATTTTCTACCCATTTCCTGAGAAATAGGGTTCCGTAGAAAATACTGAAAAGTCGCGTGAGCATATGGTGTCGTATCAAACGCTTCATCAGGATTTATACCTGCATCTGGACTTGCAGTAACGTTACGTACGGTATTACCACAAGCTTCACGAAGGGTGACATCACTTTTCTCAAGTTCTGCCCACAATTCTGGAGTACGATCTAAACTTACATAATGAATCTGAATATCCTGACGTGTGGTTATATGTAGTTTTCCTCTAGAATACTCATCAGAAACATCAGAAATACGCAAAAGCTGATCACTGGTAACCTTACCATAGGGTAATTTTATACGTATCATCTGCACTCCTTCCTGACGCTGACCGTAAACACCTCTTGCAAGTCTTAGACTTCTAAAACGCTCTTCATCTATCTTTCCATCTTTAAAAAGCTTGATTTTACGCTCAAGTTCTATGATGTCTTTTTCTACAACCGGGTTTTCTATTTCTGTTCTGAAGCTTTGCATAGCTTTTGTATTATATTTTTATAATTCATTTTAATCCTATGGGTGAAATAGGATTTTAGCAAAAAAGGATGCTAAAAATTATCATCCTTTCATCTGCGATTGTTAACCTATAAAACCAACTCCAGCAGTTGTGTTGCTCTGTGTATCAATTAAGATAAAAGAACCCCCTGCTTTATTATCGGCGTAATTGTCAAAAAATAAATTCTTACTCAATTTTAAGTTAACCTTACCTATCTCATTTAGAGTAAGTTGATTTTTAGAAGTATCTTCTCCAGAATAATCAGTAGCAATAATGCTTTCTATACTATCTATCTTGGCTAAAATTCGGTTTGAGTTATGCTGTATCTCATATTTTGCACCGGGAACTAATGCTTTCCCATCCATCCAACAAACTGCTGCTTTTATTGTCTTAGAAGATTGTGGCACCTCATCAGACTTCACTAAAACATCACCTCTGGTCACATTTATATCGTCTTCTAACGTAATAGAAACTGAACTTCCTGCTATAGCCTCATCATACTGCTCATTAAAAAATTCTATAGTTTTAATTTTAGAAGTGGTTAATGAAGGGAGAACCGTTACAGCATCTCCTACCTTAAGACTGCTTCCATAAATTTTACCTGCATAACCGCGATAATCGTGAAATTCATCTTTTTTAGGTCGTATAACTGTTTGTACAGGAAAACGAGCTGCTGTTAATTCATCTTGCTCGGGCTGTAGTTCTTCAAGATAATCCAGAACACTCACCCCATCATACCAGGACATAACATTTGTTTTATGTACAACGTTATCCCCTTTTAACGCACTTATAGGAATAAAAGTTATCTGCTGATCGTCATAACTGCTTTGAGCATTAAGCTTCTCAAAATCTGCTTTAATATTCTCAAAAACCTGTTGATCGTAATCAACCAGATCCATTTTATTTACCGCAACAATCACATGTTTTACGCGCAGCAAATTATTGATAAAAAAATGGCGGTACGTTTGTTCGATCACGCCTTTACGAGCATCTATTAATATGATTGAAGCCTGCGCCTGTGAAGCACCGGTAACCATATTACGCGTATATTCTACGTGACCCGGTGTGTCTGCAATGATGTAACTTTTCTTTTTTGTAGAAAAATAAATGTGAGCCACGTCAATGGTAATCCCTTGCTCACGTTCTGCTACTAAACCATCTGTAGCTAACGAAAAATCAAGATAATCATATCCTTTTTTCTTACTGTTGCGCTCAATGGCCTCAAGTTTATCGTCTGTTAGCGACTTTGTATCGTAAAGCAAGCGCCCTATCAAGGTACTTTTACCATCATCTACACTACCTGCTGTTGCTATTTTTAGAACTTCCATTTTTATAGTTCCCGTCCCTCTTTATGAGAAAGAGTTTTGTGGGTATTTTTAATTCGTATTCGTTTTCTTTAAGCCTATTGAATATTCTCGTGTCTCATAAGACTAAAAATACCCTTGTTGCTTGCGCTTTTCCATTGCTGCTTCAGAGCGCTTATCATCTATACGTGCTCCTCGTTCTGAAATAGTAGAAACTTTAATTTCACTAACAATGCGTTCTATTGTGTCTGCTTCAGATTCTACAGCTGCCGTACACGTCATATCGCCTACCGTTCTAAAACGTACAATACGCTCTAAAACTTCTTCATCTTCTTCTCTATATACATACTTTGACGCACTCCAGATTAACCCGTCACGCACAAATGTTTTACGCTTATGCGAAAAATATATAGATGGAATTTCAATTTGCTCCTGCTCTATATAACTCCATACATCAAGTTCAGTCCAGTTTGAAATAGGGAAAACACGTACGTTCTGACCGATTTCAATCTTTCCGTTTAAAAGATCGAATAACTCTGGACGCTGATTTTTCTCATCCCATTGTCCAAAATCATCTCGTACCGAAAAAATACGTTCTTTAGCTCGTGCTTTTTCTTCGTCACGACGTGCGCCACCTATACAAGCATCAAACTTAAATTCTTCAATTGCATCTAAAAGTGTCGTGGTCTGAAGCATATTTCGGCTTGAATATTTACCGGTTTCTTCAGTTACTTTACCTGCATCAATCGCATCCTGTACGTTGCGCACAATTAAATTCAACCCTAATTCTTCTACGAGACGATCTCTAAATTCTATAGTTTCAGGGAAGTTATGACCAGTATCAACGTGCAAAAGTGGAAACGGAATTTTACCCGGATAAAATGCTTTTTGCGCTAAACGCACTAAGGTAATACTGTCCTTTCCTCCTGAAAATAACAATACCGGATTTTCAAACTGAGCCACTACTTCTCTAAAGATGTAAATAGCTTCGCTTTCTAATGCATTTGTTTTTAAAATCTTACTCATTGTATGCTTGTTTTAGGCGTGTAAGCCACACTCCCGATTCTCCAAAACTTTTGTTGGATCAAAATATTTATGTTCGTTTGGCAGATTGTGTTCTGCCAAAAAAGTATCTAATTCTTCGTCACTGTAATAGTAAAACGGACTCACTTTTAATACCCCGTCTGCTCCCAGGCTCAATATATCAAGGTTATCACGATGTGCCGTTTGCCCCTTTCTAAGATTTGTGAACCACACATCTGGTTTATGATTTGCCATAGCTCTTTTAAATGGCTCAAGCTTTACCTGCTCTGTAAACACCTTATGTAATGGATCGTCAATTTGCGGAATACCCATTACAACATCTCGATGTGAAGTTGTTTGTTTTGGGACATATAAGTCAACATTCAACTCGAGAAGCTTAATGACCTCTTCAGCGTGTCTATAGGTATTAGGTGTATTATAACCCGTATCACACCACACTACCGGAATATCTTTTTGAGCCTTGCTGGCCGCAAATAATATTGCAGCTTCATAAGGTCTAAAATTAGTCGTAACCACAGGATTGTTTGCATGCTCAACAGCCCATTCTGCAATTTCTAAAGGTGATTTAGCTCTCAAATCAGCATTTAACTGCTGTAGTTCTTCAGTTGAATAACTCATTATTTACCCCAGTTTATAGTGTTCCAAAGACGCTCGTGAAAAAAGTATAATACCATTTTAGTAACTAATTCAATAGCTCCTATAGAAAATGCCAAAGCCAGTGTGCCGGTAACAAACCAGGAAATTAGTATGGTATCAATAGTACCTACTAACCTCCAGCTAATAGATTTTACTACACTTCGTAAAGGTTTCTCTGAAGTGGTATCTTTTTTATAGGTCGCCTTCTCTGGCTTGTCTGTGCGGCTTTCGCTATATATGTGATCTAAAATCATATCTCAACTACTAAATTCTGTATTTTACTTTAATCCTATCGATTTAGTAGGATTATAAAGCAAAAGTATACTTCGTGCCTTTTGTGACCAAATATTTTAGATATTTTTTTGAAACTTTTAAGTGATTTTCAGCATTTAAGCGATAAATCAAGAATTCTGCAACTATTCCTTTATTAGATCTGCTAATGTGTTATTATTGAGCACAGCCAGATTACTGTCTCGTAACTGCACCATTAAACTGTGTACCGAACATGCGGTCTCATCAGGACAATCATCACATTTTTCGTAGAAATTTAAACTAACACAAGGCACCATAGAAACCGGACCTTCAAGAATACGCATCACCTCAACCATTTTAATGTCTGCCGGTTGTCTGCGTAGATAGTAGCCACCACCTTTTCCTTTCTTGCTTCCCAGAAAACCAGCTTTACGCAAGGTAAGCATAATGCTTTCTAGGAATTTTTGAGAGATATTTTCACTCTTAGCTATGGCTCCTATTTGCACAGGATCTTCACCCTTATGCTTTGCCACATAGGCTAGCGCCTTTAAACCGTACTTTGTCTTTTTAGATAACACAGCCTAAAAGTATGCAAAAAGTTATTATTCTAAGCTTTTAAGGCTTGATCCAGATCTGCAATGATATCATCTATGTGCTCAAGACCTACCGAACAACGTACTAAACCATCTGTAATACCTACTTCGAGGCGGTCTTCTTCAGCCAATTTACTGTGCGTAGTAGAAGCGGGATGCGTAACAATCGTGCGGGTATCTCCTAGATTTGCTGAAAGCGAGCACATTTTAATCGCATTTAAGAAATTACGACCGGCATCAATGCCTCCTTTTACTTCAAAGGCAACAATGTTACCTCCTAAACGCATTTGTTTTTTAGCCACTTCGTACTGAGGATGTGATTTTAAGAAGGGATATTTTACCATATTCACTTTATCGTGGCTTTCTAAGAACTCCGCAATTTTAAGTGCGTTTTCGCAATGACGATCTGCTCGCACGTGAAGTGTTTCTAAACTTTTTGAAAGCACCCAGGCATTAAACGGTGATAATGCCGGCCCGGTATTACGGGCAAATAAATAAATCTCACGTACTAAATCTGAACGCCCTACAGTCACGCCACCTAAAACGCGACCCTGACCGTCAATCATTTTTGTTGCAGAATGAATTACCAAATCTGCACCAAATTTAATTGGCTGTTGTAAATACGGAGTCGCAAAACAGTTATCAACTACAAAAATAAGATTGTGCTTTTTTGCTAAGTCCCCTAAATACTGAAGATCCAAGACATCACAACCGGGATTTGTAGGCGATTCTACATAAAGAATTTTAGTTTCGGGCTTGATAAGTCGTTCTGCTTTATCTACCTCATCTACTTTAAAATAAGAGGTTTCAATATTCCATTTTGGAAGGTATTTTGTAAAGAGCGTATGGGTAGATCCAAAAACTGAACGTGCTGAAACAATATGATCGCCACTATCTAAAAGCGCAGCAAAAGTTGAAAACACCGCTGCCATACCTGTTGCAAATGCATAACCAGATTCGGCTCCCTCTAGCTTGCAGATTTTATCTACAAACTCACTGGTGTTTGGGTTTGTAAATCGACTGTAAATATTACGGTCCTTCTCTTCGGTAAACGATGCGCGCATATCTTCTGCATCCTCGAAAACAAAACTGGAAGTAAGGTATAAAGGCACAGAATGCTCTAAAAATTCACTTCGGTTTAATTGGGTGCGTATCGCTTCAGTTTCAAAATGCTTGCTCATTACTTTCTTAGATGTTAGATATTAGACATTAGATTTGAGATACTCGTTTTGATGATCTAATCAGATGTCTAAAATCCTGTTTCATTTTTTTGTGGTCTTTAAAAGGTTAGAACGTTTAATCGTAATATCGTTAATTGCCAATTGTACTTCACTTCAAGACCCTTTCTTTTCTATTTTCTGTATTCTTTTATCTAAAATCTTAAGTCTTAGATAACAAATCTACTCGACTTCTTCGCCGTTTAAAAACACCTTATAAGTGATATCTACACCTGCCTGTAAGGTAATTGAAACCGAACAATATTTCTCAAAACTTAATTTTGCGGCGCGCAAGGCCTTTTCCGGCGGAATGTCTCCTTCTAAATACACGTGTACACGCATCGCTTCAAAAGGCTTGGCACCTCCTACTTCTTTGCGATCACCTTCTACTTCCACGTGATATGAATCTACCTCTAGCTTTTGCTTTTTTAAGATTGAAATGATATCAATAGCACTACAGCCACCTACACCCATAAGGAGTAATTCCATAGGGCTACTACCCTGAACCACATCTCCGGTTTTATTATCTATCATCACCGAATTGCCTGAAGCTCCTTTTGCTTCAAACAGGTAATCGGTGTTTTTACGTTCAAGTGTAACTTTCATTTTGTATTATTTAATTATTTCGTTCTGCGAGTTTTAAAATATCTCCAAAAACCCCTCTGGCAGTAACCGCAGCTCCTGCCCCGGCTCCCTGTATCACTAACGGATTTTCGCCATAAGACTCGGTATAAATCTCAAAAATACTGTCACTGCCTTTAACCTGCCCTAAAGCCGAATTTTTAGACACGGTCACCAGCTTTACTTCGAGTGTCCCGCCATCTTCCTGAGATAAATCTCCGTAAAGGTCGCCAACATATCGCAAAACTTCGCCCTCTTTTAACGCTTTTTTACGCGCTTCGAATACGGCATCGAGTTCTTCTAAACGACTTAAGAAATCTGAAGCCGCTCCATCACGCAAATTATCAGGAATAAGATTTTCGATCTGCACATCACTAAACTCCTTATGTAAGTCGAGTTCGCGCGCTAAAATTAACAGTTTACGCCCTACATCATTTCCGCCCAGATCTTCTCGTGGGTCTGGCTCTGTAAAACCCTTGTCAATGGCGTCCCCGAGCACATCAGAAAAGCTTCGGTCTTCTACAGAAAATGTGTTGAATAAATAACTAAGCGAGCCACTAAATACTCCCTTTATACGTGTGATATTATCACCTGAAAGATGTAATAATCGTATGGTATCTATAAGCGGTAAACCTGCACCTACGTTAGTCTCATACAAATAGCGCTTTTGGTTTTCGTCTAAAACCCTGCGTAATTTTTGATAGAAATCAAACCCCACCGTATTTGCAATTTTATTTGAAGAAACCAAATCAAAACCATTTTTAGCCAGATCGATATAGTTTTCAATAAAAGCGGTACTAGCCGTATTATCAATAGCAATCAAATTTGCAAGATGATTTGCTTTCGCGAAAGCGATAACCTCTTTTACACCACCTTCTATTGCTTGTGTGTCAAAATGGGATTTCCAATCTTCTGTTGTCCCATTTTTATCTAACAATACCTTCTTAGAGTTAGCTACCGCAAAAATATTTAGTGAAATACCCTTACGATCTTGTATTGTTGCCGCAGAAGCAAGGATTTGATTAATCAATGTGCCACCTACTAATCCCTGACCAAATAGGGCGACATTTATTTTTTTAGCAATGCCAAAAATCTCCCCGTGAACCACATTAATTGCTTTATTCAATTGAGGTTTGCGCACGACAACACTTACATTTTTACCGGTTACCGTATTATTAAAAAGTAATGGAACAATACCATTTTTAATAAGAGCGCTATAAGGTTTATGAAAGGTGCTTAAATCCTGCCCTATTATCGAGATCACAGCAACCTCATCAATAACTTCAATGCGGTTTACATCCTGATTTTGAAAATCTGCTTCAAACTCAAAACGCAGTGCAGAAATTGCCTGTTGTGCCTGCTTTGTTTCTACAACTAATCCTATACCGCGTTCTGAAGAGCCCTGCGCAATAATACTTACGCTCACACCGCTGTTTCCTAAAGCTCTAAAAATACGGGCATCAACACCCACTTTACCTAAAAGTCCGCGACCTTCCAAATTAATCAATGCCATTTCGCTCAAAACGGATAGTGACTTAATCCCCTCTTTTTCAGCCCTCGCGGTAATCAACGTACCGGTATCGTCTGCATTAAACGTGTTTAAAATACGTAACGGAATATTCTTCTCAATCAACGGGATGATCGTCTTGGCGTGCAACACCGAAGTTCCAAAATTTGCGAGTTCGTTTGCTTCGCTATACGTTAAACGCTCAATTTTTTGTGCATCAGGCACCATATCGGGATTTGCGGTAAAAATACCATCTACGTGGGTGTAGTTTTGCAACTCGCCTGCATCAAGGTAGTTTGCTAGTAAAGAAGCCGTGTAATTACTCCCGTTTCTACCTAAGGTGGTCGTTTGATTATCTTCATTACTGGCGATAAAACCGGTAACTACATTTACCGTATCGCCATTATACCTGGCAAAATGCTTTACCACCTGTTCTTTTGAACGGGTATCATTAGGCTGTGCATTGCCAAAAGTCCCATTGGTTTTTATTAGTTTACGGGTATCTGCAAAGTGCGCTTTAACACCATGCTTTTGCAAAAGATGCGTTACTGTTTTTACTGAAATTAATTCACCAAAAGACAAGACCTCATCTTTCACTTTTCGGCTGTAATCTCCCAGTAAAGCTACTCCTTCAAAAAGACGTTTTAATTCTGAAAATTCTTCAGTCAAATCAACATCAAAATTATGTTGTTGATAGGTTTTAAAAGCATCAAATCTATGCTGAATATCGAGACCTGAAGCAGCGGCTTCAAGTAGCGCTTCTAACTCATCTGTAGCACCACCTCGCGCAGAAAGCACTACTGCAATACGCTCGTGATTATTTACTTTAGATTGAATAATATCTAGTACAGTATCTAATCCTTTCCCATTTGCTAATGATTTTCCGCCAAATTTTAAAATTTTCAGCTTTGCGGTATCTGCTCTAAATACAGGATATAATAACTGCTCAAGCTGTTCAAATTCGATTAAAAAAGCATCGTGACCGTGTACCGAATTAATCTCGCCGTAGGTTACATTGTTCTTATGTTGCGCCAGCTGCTTATACGTTTCTCTGTTTTCTGCAGGTGTAAAAAATAGATCAGAATCTACTCCAATGATGTGAATATTTGCCTCTACCTTACTTAAAATCTCATTAAAACCTTCGCGACCACGAGTTACATCTATGGTTTTTAGAAGCTGATTCATTAACCGGTATGCTGCTACCTGAAACCGGTCTTTTAACTTATGCCCATGATGATCTAACCAGCTTTCTACATTAAAGATTTTAAGATCTTCATTTGTGCTGCGCTGAAATTTATTTTTAAATGACTCTGGTGTTCTATAGCACAACATCGCGTGCATACGCGCATCGTGAACCGGCTGTGAAGAATTTTTTAATATTTGTTCCTGAATCTGGCAGTTAGCAATAAGCCAATCTGTAGACTTCCAGTCTGATGCAACGGGGATTAGATGCTTAGTGATATCTGGCTGAAGCGCAATCATCTCCCAGGCAATACCGCCTCCCAGTGAGCCTCCTACAATAGCAAAAAGTTCCTTAATCTTCAGTAATTTGAGACCTTCTAAAAAAGAACGCGCCACATCCTGGGCCACAAAATCTTTGTAATTTTCAATCAAGAATCCGTCATAACCATTCCCCGGAATATTAAAAGAAAGAATGCTATACGTATTTGTATCTATACACTTATTCTCTCCTATAATTTCATTCCACCAGCCGTCTTCACCACTCACGTGCGAGTTACCGGTAAGTGCATGGTTAACTAAAATTAACGGCGCTGTTCCCAGTTTTTGACCAAATGTCTCATAACTCAATGGCAGATCTAATTGATAACCTGACTGCGTTATGAAATTTAGTATTTCAAGTTTGTGTACCATTTAGGGTAAATTGTAGTATTAATCGCCTATCTCCAGACAGGCGATTTGTAATTTTATGTAGTAACTGCTTATTTAATTTGTGCGAATGCCGCTTTTAGATCAGCTTTTAAATCTTCAACATCTTCAAGACCTACAGAAAGACGTATTAAATCTTTAGTAACTCCCGTTGCTTCCTGAGCCGCATCTGGCAGTTGCTGATGCGTGGTGCTTGCCGGGTGTATAATTAATGATTTAGTATCTCCTATATTTGCAAGTAGTGAAAAAATTTCTGTTTTATCTGCAACTGTTTTCGCTCCTTCAAAACCACTTTTTAAACCAAAAGTCACGATCCCACTTTGACCGTGAGGCAGGTATTTTTTTGCTAAAGTATTGTATTTACTACTCGCTAAACCAGGATAGTTAACCCAGGTAACTTCAGGCTGTGCTTCTAACCAGGTTGCTAATTCCAATGCATTTTCACTATGTTGTTTGATGCGGACTTTTAAAGTCTCTAATCCCTGAATAATTTGAAATGCGTTAAACGGACTCAAAGCAGCGCCGTGATCTCGTAATCCTTCAATACGTGTTTTTGCTATGAAGGCCGCAGGACCCAATACATCGTGATATACTAACCCGTGATAACCCGCAGAAGGTTCTGTAAACTCGGGGAATTTTCCGCTAGACCAGTCAAAAGTACCTGCATCTATAATAACCCCACCTAAAGAAGTTCCGTTACCATTAATGTATTTTGTCAAAGAATGAATTACAATATTTGCCCCGTGTGCAATAGGATTTAAAAGTGCAGGTGAAGCGACGGTATTATCTACTATTAAAGGTATTTTATGCGCCTTAGCTGTAGCAGCAATTCCTTCTAAATCCAGCACATCAAGCTTAGGATTCCCTAAAGACTCGACAAAAATAGCACGCGTATTATCCTGCACAGCAGCGTCAAAATTTGCCATCTCATCAGGATCTACAAAAGTGGTTGTAATCCCAAATCGTGGAAGTGTAACGCTTAATAGGTTATAAGTCCCACCATACAAACTGCTGGAAGCCACAATATGATCGCCCTGTTTTAAAAGAGTTAATAATGCGGTATTGATTGCTGCTGTACCAGAGGCTGTAACAACTGCTGCAATACCACCTTCAAGAGCAGCAAGGCGTTGCTCTAGAATATCATTTGTAGGATTATTTAAGCGTGTGTAAATAAACCCCGGTTGTGATAAATTGAATAATCCTGCGGCGTGGTCAGAGTCGTTAAAAACATAGCTACTCGTCTGGTAAATAGGCACAGCGCGTGTGCCCCCGTTAGCTTTAGTGTCATGACCCGCGTGTAATGCCTGTGTTGAAAATTTTTGAGTACTCATTTTTCTCTTTTTTTTAGTTAAAATAAAATAAAACCAAAAGTCAAATAGTGCCGCCCTGGCATCAATTACAAGAAAAATGTTATGAAGAAAAATAAACTATTTAAGAACAAATAGTTTGTTAGGTTATCTATCATCAGTAATTAAACTGTTGTAGAATTTAGCACCTTCATCCCGTAGGAAGGGTTGCTAAGGCTTCATTGGGTCTATCCCTCCGCCTTTCTTGATAACATTTCAGTAAGTGTTTGAACTTTGTGAGTGTAAAGATTGCAAAACCTTTTACAGATATGCAAGTAAAGAACGTTTAATTTTACAAAATGAAAAGTTTTCATAAGATTTTGATTCCCGTTTTTTAATACCTTCTAAATTTATACATTTGCCACCCAAAAGAGGAAAGATTTGACTGATTGCAACCTCTTATACTGAATAATTTTTCGGTGTAAAAAATGCTAAAGGCAGTAACCACTACCCTTAACAGGCATTTGTCAAATCTTTTTTTCGGCTTTAAGACAATCCTCTGCGGAAACACCAGAGGTACGAATCGATAATTAATTTTGAATTTTAGATAATTCTGAAGTTTAAAACCCGGTAGGGAAAAAATTGCTTGAATGGCTTACTTATTTACCTCAGAAAGCGTGTCTGAAGGACACCCGGATAAAATCGCTGATCAAATTAGCGATACATTATTAGACAATTTTCTAGCCTTTGACCCCGAGTCAAAAGTAGCTTGTGAAACACTTGTGACTACCGGCCAGGTTGTACTTGCCGGAGAAGTAAAAAGCGATACGTATATAGATGTTCAAAATATTGCAAGAGGTGTTATCAACGATATTGGTTACACAAAAGGAGCTTACCAGTTTAGTGGTGATAGCTGTGGTGTAATCTCTCTTATACACGAGCAGTCAAAAGATATTAATCAAGGTGTAGACCGCGCTTCAAAAGAAGAGCAGGGAGCCGGTGACCAGGGGATGATGTTTGGTTACGCGACTAAAGAAACGGCTAATTATATGCCTCTCGCTTTAGACATCTCGCATCGCATTATGATCGAACTGGCAAAACTACGCCGCGAAGAAAAAGACATTACCTATTTACGCCCAGATGCTAAAGCACAGGTAACCATTGAATATTCTGATGATAACATACCTCAAAAAATCGTTGCTATTGTAGTTTCTACACAGCATGACGAATTTGATGAAGACGAAAAAATGCTTGCTAAGATTAAAAAAGATATGATTTCTATTTTAATCCCTCGTGTAAAAGCAGGTCTTACCGAAGATATTGCCAAATTATTTAATGACGAGATCACCTACCATATTAACCCAACAGGGAAGTTTGTTATAGGTGGTCCTCACGGAGATTCTGGTCTTACAGGGCGTAAAATCATCGTAGATACCTATGGCGGTAAAGGTGCTCACGGTGGTGGTGCATTTTCTGGTAAAGATCCGAGTAAAGTAGACCGTTCTGCGGCTTATGCTGCACGACACATTGCTAAAAATTTAGTGGCTGCAGGTGTAGCTGATGAGGTTTTAGTACAGGTATCTTATGCTATTGGTGTTGTAGAGCCCACTTCTATATTTGTAGACACCTACGGAACTAAGAAAGTAGCTATGAACAATGGTGAGATAGCAACAAAAGTACGTGAGCTATTTGATATGCGCCCTGCGGCAATTGAAGATCGTTTAAAATTACGCAATCCTATTTATAGAGAAACTGCGGCTTATGGCCATATGGGAAAAGATCCTCAGATAATCACTAAGATTTTTGAAAGCCCATACAGCGGTAGAGTTACTAAAGAAGTTGAACTGTTTACCTGGGAAAAGCTTGATTATGTAGATCAAGTAAAAGAAGCATTTGGGTTGTAAAACCTAAATACTTCATAAACTATACCTAATGCCATTCAGTCTGAATGGCATTTTTTAATTTTAAGCTTAAAAACAATGGCACTTTTACTAATACGCAACGATAAAAATTATACGCCGTGGATTGACGCTTTAAAGAAAGCCGATTCTTCAATCACCGTAGTAACTCCCGAGACGGTGGAAAATCCTGAGGAGGTTACAATGGCTGTTACCTGGAAAGCTCCACAGGGAAGTTTTGCTAAATACACTAACCTTAAAGCTATAGGCTCTATGGGTGCTGGTGTAGATCATTTATTTGATGACCCATCACTGCCAAAAAACGTATCACTCACTCGCGTAGTAGATGATAAACTAGCCAGCGATATGCAGGAATTTGTTTCTGCATTATGTCTCAACCATATTAGAAATTTAAAAGAGTATGCTGCTTTGCAAGCACAAGCAAAATGGAAACCTACATCGTATAAACGCGCTAAAGATGTAACCGTAGGTATTCTGGGTTTTGGCACGCTGGGACAGGCTGTTGGGAATATGCTTAGTGCTATTGGATTTAAAGTTACCGGCTGGTCACACTCAAAAAAAGATGTTGAACAGATTACCAGTTATTCTCAAAATGAACTCGATAGATTTTTAGCTGAAGCTGAGATTCTAGTGTGTTTGCTACCCCTAACAGATAAAACTGAAGGAATTTTAAATACTGAATTATTTTCTAAACTTCCTAAAGGCGCTTATTTAATTAATGTAGCGCGTGGCGGTCATCTTGTCGAAACTGATTTGATCGAAGCTTTAGATAATGGCCAATTAAGCGGCGCTGCGCTTGATGTATTTCACACAGAACCTTTGCCACAAGATCATTTGTTTTGGAACCGAAACGATATTACAATCACCCCACATATTGCCAGTATGAGTAATGCAGCTTCAGTTTCTGCACAAATTGCCGAAAATTATAAAAGATTACAAAACGGTGATGAATTGATGAATACAGTCTCTATCGATAAAGGATATTGATTATCAATCAATTGCTGAAAACCATTGAAGGCGGGTTTGAAAGTCACCTGTAACATCTTCTGATTTTAGTTTTTCAGATACTTGTGCTAATTCAGAATCATTGGGTTCACACAAACAGGATTTTAAGAAATAGAATACTGCTTTATTTCGCGAATCTATGGTACTCTCAGAATATTCTTTTTCTAAAACACGAGTCACTTTTGATGTTTTACCTCGGTATACATCAATCATTAAATTGTAAAGAGCTATACGTTCTTCAAATAGGTTGTAAGTGCTCATTGTTTTAACAAGTAGATCTTCAGATTTATTTAAATAATTTTCAGCAACCTGAAGAAAATTAAAACGAACTTCCTTGTCTGAAATATTTAATGCAAAATCCATATAACGCTCTGCAAGTTTTAATGCAGTATTATATTGCTTTTTTTGATAATATTGAATTGCAGGTGTAGTGGTATAGGCTATATTGAGTTGATACTTTTTCAATTCCTGAATTAAACCAAAGGCATTTAAGTATCCTTTATGATGGTAAATGACCGCTCCGTTGCCATCCATAATAAAAAAATCGGGTATGGCATTCACTTGATAAGATCGAGCCAAATTCTTTTGGCGATCAAAATCAATCTTAACCGGGATAAAAGCCTCCATCAAACTTTGCACCTCAGGATCACTCCATGAATCTTTATCCATTTTTAAACAAGGTCCACACCACGAAGCCCAGAAGTCTACTAGTATTAATTTATTTTGACCTAAGGCTAGTTTCTGAGCGTCTTCTAATGAATGAAGCCAATTTGTTGCGAATGAATTTGAAGTTGTAAGTAAAATAATTACCACAAGTAATTTTTTAATCATACTAGGATTTATTTTAAGAATTACTATTAGCAATTATAATAGTTTATTTAGAAATACTAGAATTTTCAACTAACTATCTTAACCTCATTCGTTTTGATACCTATTCGTTAAAACACCCCTAATTACTTGTAAAGTGAGGTTAAAAAAGGCATTTTCGGGCTTCGATCCCTATATCTTTATTCAAAATTAAAAGATTATGGATCAAGCAAAGTATGACGAAATGGAAAAAATGCTTCACAAACTGGAAGATATTAAAAACAGCCAGGAAAGCATTATCGATAAAATAAATCACGTAATTACAGACCTTTTTCAGCATCCCGATAAGGAACTTGAAAAAGCAATGGAAGCTGCTCATCAAAAGGCTTCAGATAATGTCGACAAAATTTCAGAGGCCATTGAAGCCTATGAAATGAAATTTAATAAAGCTCAGCAATCGTAAAAAGTCAATTTATTAATAAAAGCAACCCCCGATGGTAAAACATTCGGGGGTTTTTATATATCATTTAAACTTTTTATTTAAAATAACATGCTTAGGAATAGAGAAATCAGCCGAAGATCCTTCTCCTAAGTAAATGGTTTCTATTTCCTCAAGGTCCCAAGAAGCCTTACATATATCCTCGTTTTGAAGTTTCATAGTTACTCTACCATTTTTACCTGAAACTTTATCTGTTATAAAGATTTTTAAAATACCATCTTTGTTAAAGCCACCAACCCCTTCAAATTCATTAATGATTTCACCTCTAACTGAGTATTTAAAATGCGCATTAACAAAATCATATGTAACATCCCCCATTTTCTTAGTAAAGCCTGATAACTTAACTTCAAAAAGCTCTGTATCATTAGACCACTCCCATTCACCTATTAAATTCTCGCCATTTATCTTTTTCACATAGAATTCCTTATTATTAGCTCCTATTGCACTCTCTTGATCTTGCGAGATTACTGGGCTAAAAAATGGAATAATTAGTATTATCCAACTGGAAAAATTCATAATCATTTTATTTTATACCACGTAAAATCTTCATTTTCATCTCTTAGAAATATTTTGTCATTAGTAATTTCTCTGATATGTAGCGTATCAATTTGATCATAAATCAATTCGCCTTTTAAAGGACTTAAATTGATATTGAAATCCATGTTAGATTCTTGAATCAAACCAACCTTTATTGTTTCAAAACCAACATAATGAACATCTAAGAATAAGGAATCACCTCTCTTAGAAAGATCATCTAATATTTTAAATGTTGTTTGACCGTTAATATCTATTTTTTTTTTTTGCGTTTTAAGGCCTACTAAATTAACATAGGCTCCTACAATAGGGTTTTGCTTCAAGTCAAAAAGTCTAACTTTAATAACCAAAGAATCATTAGAGTTATTCCATTTAGTTACTTTTAACCTATAAAGGTTTTCTACTGGAGGAGTATCAAAATTCAGTAATAAATAATCACCTGTAATAAAATATGTACCATAACCATACTCATCATCTCCTAAAGATGCACCATAGTGATATTCAAATTTATTATCTTTCAAAAAAGTATATACTTTATAGTTTTCCTGACCCTTAGCTAAAGCAGAGTAGGAACCTTCAAGACTTTGTCCTTGAGAAAGTGCAATTTTACCTAATAGGAGTATTAGACAAATAATCAAATTAGGGACATTTTGAACCTTGCGACTGAGTGTTTGCATTGTTTTCATTAAGAATTTTATTAGCTATATTTTGACGTTCCGTTAAATTTGGCACCAAATCAATAAACGCATCCGTACTTGTGGCTATTTGACCATTTTGATATACTTGAAAAAGTCCTCCAAAAGACATTGAATAATAATATTCCCAATCTAGATTTCCACCGCTACCATAACTCCTATCCCACATATAAAGCGAATATGCTATTCCGTTAATATATTGTCCCATAAACTCATAATGTTTATCTAGTCCTGTGTTACCGCACTCATTAGCATATACTAAAAGAGCTGTATAGACATCACCAGTATAATTTGAACCTCCCTCGTAAACTAAATATGCGTGAACACTTTCGTGTATCATAGTCCTTGCGATGGACAACTGTGTCGCTGAATTCAAATAGTTATCATTAAATGTAGTTTTTATCTCAAAATTACCGGTATTAGAATTATATCTTGGGCTTGGAGATGTACTTGCATTCGCTAAAGGATTGGAAGGCGTGCCATTGTTAACTATATAATCGTAATCCTTAGATTTGTTGAAAAGCTCCAAAATAGATTCTGAAAAATTTAGAGTTAAGGCCTCGCTCGGTATCTGAACTTCAGGTTTAATTTGATTATCTATATACAAACCACTTAAAAGCTCACTGAATATACTATTAGCACAAGGATTTTGTAAGTTATTAAAAACATTAAATGGGGAGGGCGGTATAATTGGAACTGTAGGTCCAGCATCACCTTCAGTCGGAATACTTTCAGGATTACCACCACCAGGACCCGATGATCCTCCGTTTCCTTCTCCTCCCGGGTTACCACCCCCTTGATTTGGATCTGAACCGCCACCAGTTGCACAATTCCACTTGTATTTATAGGTAGTTAAGCAAGTTGTATTACCGGTAGGATTACCATGATCGTCTAAAAGTTGTGAACAAATTATAGTTTCACTTTCTAAATAAAGAGCACATACTGCTTTTTGTGTTGAATTTGTTGACCTTGGCATATTACCATTTTTAACTTCCATTTTATTAATTTGAATACCCTCAAGGCTATATAAGATTATTGACCCCGTATAATTTTCAAAATTACGATCACCAGAATACCACATATGATTTGGAATATATCTTACTATAAAAGAAGTCTCCTTTCCATTTTTAATATTAAATATTAGATTATCGAAATAAACTTCATTTATATTGTTAGAGAATTTAGAACCCTTTTCAACTTTAAGTAAGCTCAAAGTGTAACTCTCATCATCCTCCAACGTTATTTTCTTTGCAGGAACATTAGAGTTAATCTTTCCAAACTTAATTTGACTAGATTTAGATGTAAAAATTTTTTTATCAAAAATAGTGCTTATTGAAGTAGGAAGTTCATCGTAGTCAATGTCCTGAATTTTTAAGTTATTATCTTCAAAATAGCTTTCGTTACTATTTGAAAAATCATCTTTAGAGCAGGAGGCAAAAACTAATAATAAAAAATTAAACCTATTTTTTTATTCATAATATTGAAAATTAGCAAATTACTTTAAGCAATAATCATAAATATTACTAACTAACACAAACATTTTCATAATACTTATAAAAACACTTAATAATTTAAAAAATTCAGGAAGGCATTACCTATCAAATCTCGTATAACAAGAATTTAGTCGCCTCTAGTGAGAATGATTTTGAAAGTCACGCTATCACAAATGGAATTATGCTAATTTCTATTGTGGGGATGTCTATTCTTTGCTGAATGCGTTAAAAATGTCTTTGTGAGAACTTACAGGAAAGAATATCCAGATAACAAGCCCTATTTGACAGAACCAGAAACTACTTCGGTTAACTTTTAAGCCATAAAAAAACCGGAAAACTAAATTATAAGTTTTCCGGTTTTGAATACGTTCAACGCTAATTAAAGGTATTCACTATAAATTATACTTTACAGAAAGTAAAACAATTCTAGGCTGTACAAAGTATTCGGTTGTGGTACTAAATGTCTCATTAAAACTATCATTGTTTAAAGAGTCTACATTTAACAGGTTTGTACCATCTAGACGAAACTCCCATTTACTTTCTGGTTTTTGATAACGTAAGCCAGCTTCAAAAAAAGCATACTCGTTACTTACCGTATCATCTTTATCATAATAATTATAATAACTCCAGTCTGCTGTAAACGTAAATCCTTTTAAGAACTTTACATCTACATTAGCAAATGGCCTATCTGTATAAAATATACGGTCTGTATTTCCTGTCTGGTAATTGTTAATGCTTCGATTATAACCTATTTCAAAATTTGGGGCATTCTTAAAATTAGTTTCTAAACTCCCTTGATAATCTTGTGTGAAATTTTGAGATTGGGTAGGTAGCGTATTTACAATATTATTCAATTCGCTATACGAAATGCTTCCGCTTAAATTTGCTTTAAATTTTCTGAAAGTTTTTTGAAACCGCCCGTTTGCACTAAACACTTCGTCTACAAAATTACTATTTATAGGGGATGAAGCCTGATTGATCTGATTTATCGCAGTTTGACTTTTTATGGCATCAATACGTTTTGTATAGCTCAACCCACCATTTATATTGGTAAAATTAAACATATTGAAATTAAAATAATTCAGTCTGGCGGTGTGAAAAATTGCATTCTCAATGTCGCGGTTTCCTCTAAACATTCGGTTATAATTATTAAAAACATAACCTTCAGCAAAATTATTTACATCTGTATAATCTGCCGTCATCTGGTAATTAAGACGTAAACTTTCACTCTGTTTAAACTGCGCTATGGCATACAAATCTGGAAGTAATTTAAACTCACTCTCACTGGTTTCAGTCCCTAATTGTTCTGACGATACCGTATAATTATGCAAGGTTAATCCCGGTGTAACTGTGAAAATTCCGGTTTTAAACTTATAATGCGCTCCTACAAACACATCACTAAATTTATAAATCACATCATTATTAAGACTATCTCCCACAAAATTATTAACAGTGCCATTATTTAAAATCTGAAAAATATTAGAGTTAAATTCCTGACGGCTCAAGGTCGTACCCACAGTAAGATTTAGGTTACTTTTATCATTAATTACATAGTAATAATCAATCTTACTGTCAATCTTATTCGTCTTTATCATCTTATCCTGATTGATATCAAAATTAGATTGATTAATAGTATCTAACGGAAGGATTTGTGTAAACGGTTGCTGTTGTAACGTCGCATTGTAAAAAGGATCTTCATTCTGATATAAATGCTGAATAAAACCGGCAAAGATATTCTTATCATCTAACGTGTAATATGCGTTTAAATTCTGGTTAATGCTAAACGGGTTATTATCTTTTTGCTCATCTATATCATTTGAGGTTGTAGTGCCTGAATCTGTAAAAACAGATAACGCATCTGTTATTTCACTTTGATTTGATTTTTTAGCTAACACATCATAATCTAATTGTAGTTTATCATTAGGCTTATAGATCGAACTAAATTTTACCATCCCCAATTGATTACGTTGATCGCTAGATTCTGTATTGACCTCAGTAGCCTGCGTAGCAATATAATTGCGTAGCGATCGCTGAATAAAATCTGTAGCGTTATCACTAAACAAAGCAAAACCACTTAAATCCCAGGCCTCAGAAGCCTCATAGCTAAAGTTTGCGGCCGCAAAGTTTGTTGAAAGTTCGCTTGCTCGGTTATTTTGCGTTGTCAAAAAGCTCAACCCGCTGTCTGCTATATTAAAAGATGTACCGCCTCGTTGATTAAAATTTCTAAAACCTCCTGTAAAGTTGAAATAATCGCGAAATGTAAATGGCACATCGCCCGTATTATTTGTGTTCCCTATAAGGTTTATACTTCCTTTAGGACTGTAATAGAAGAGTTTGGTGCTTCCTAAATAACGCGTTTTACCTCCATCGCCTATACCGCCCTGTATCTCTCCAAACCAGAAGTTCTTTTTACCTTCTTTTAATTTTAAATTAATAGCTACGTTGTCCTGATCATTTCCCAGACCTCGCATTTGATCTACCTCATTAAAATTTTTGAGTACTTCGACCTTTTTCAATGCATCTGCAGGAATATTCTTTACGGCTAGCTTTGAGTTTCCATCAAAAAAGTCTTTTCCTTCAATCATTACTTTAGAAACTGTTTGACCTTCTATTTGGATTTCGCCATCGTCACTTACGGTAACCCCAGGTAGTTTTTTTAAAACGTCACCTAGTTTTTGTTCGGTTCCATTTGTAAAACTGTCTGTATTGTAAACAATGGTATCGCCGCGCACCACTACGGGCATTTCATAAACAATCTCCACATCATCAAGTTGATTTGCTGCAGGTAGTAAAACAAAATCAAGTGTCATATCTGGCGCATCTTTTTCTAGCGTGATATCTTTTGTGGTAGGTGCCAGCCCTAAAAAACTAGATACTAAAGTGTAACTAGCTCCAGAAGGTAAATTAAATTGATACTTCCCGTCTGTATTAGAAATTGCATACGACTCCATATCACCCGTATCGCTGCGGGTTGCGATTACATTTGCTAATTCTAGAGGAATACCTATACTGTCTTTTACGGTTCCTGTAATACGTACACTTTGTGCAGTTGCAGAGAGGCTTAAGAATAAAATTAAACCGAAAATATATTTCATTGCTTATACTTGTTAGTTGATTGTTTGGTTGTTTAAAGCAAATTTCTATCCTCTACCTCCGGGACCATTACGTCTCCCATTTCCAAAGCGCTCTGCCATTTCTTTGGTTTTTTCAGCTACAATTTTTTCATACTCACTACGAGTAACTTTATCTCCTTTTTTAGGAACTTCAATCTCTAAACCTTCTTTAGGGTTAATGACAATTTTATTACATAGAATTACAGTACGACCTGCTGTAACTTCAAGAATTAAGCCGGGTAATCCCCAGTATTCATCGGGACCCTGACTTACAGGTATTTGAGGTGTGTACCAGGCTGTAATTACTTCTTCGGTAGGTTTTGAAGTTTCTTCTTTATGCTCATCACCTCCACGTCTAGAACGCATCGCTTCCCAGGGGTTTTCCTCAATTTTTCGTATTGCAGTAGCTTTAAAAGCTGCATACTGCCCTATCATTTTACTTTCCTTTTCTAGTTTCCAGTCTAATTTTGACAAAGTATCTTTTACAAGAAAGTTTTTTCCCATCAAGTCATTTTCACGAGCATACACATTCTCTGCTACGTTCTTATAAATTCCACCTTGAGAAAAACCACCGGCAAAACGTATGTTACCGCCACCAGTTCCAGGAGTCTCTAGTTTTGCTACTTCTTCATAGATAGATTCATCTTTTGTAAACGTAAGGGTAAACACTTTTTCAAGCCTATTTTTTATACGCTCTGCAAATTGTTTCTTTTGTTGATCGCTCATCTCACGACCTCCAAAATTTTCCATATCAAAAGATGTTTTTGACTGGTAGGTTGCAATACCTCCATCAAATTTTTGTGCACTTAATCTCACAGAGGCAAGACAAATAGCGAGAACCAGCAATAGCGAATTAATTTTCATACGTCAAAGAGTTTATCGCACTTTGACATATAATAATCTGAAAGGTTTAACGAGTTGTTTTAAATAAGATAATTTTTTACGCAAGTATTCTAATTGCGCAAACCACTGTTGCTTTTTTCGTATTTTTCCTAAATGCGAATGCTTCTCTACTTTTTAATTTTATTACCGGGTTTCATATCTGCTCAGGAGTCTTATACTGTTCTAGTAACTCCATTAAACAAACAAATTCAACTAACAGCAGATCAATTTATAGGCGTTGATGCATATCAAAATTTGTATTACACTAAAGACAAAACCTTATTTAAACAAAGTAGTGATAAAACAATTCAATTTAGTGATTTGTTAATGGGCGATATAAGCGAAGTTGATCTAACTAATCCGCTGCGTATTACACTTTTTTATGCCGATTCAAATACAGCTGTAATTCTTGACAACACGCTTAATGAGATTACCCGAATAAACTTTAACGAACTTGAGAATTTTAGAAATGTAAGTCACGCACGTACTGCTAGTGATCGTAGATTATGGATTTTTAATACAGATTTACAGCGCCTTGAATTGTATGATTATCAAAAAAATACATTTAATAGCGATTTTACGCCACAACCCTATAATGCTTTAATGCTTGCCAGTGATTTTAATACATGTTGGGTTTTAACAGACGATTTTATTTATGAGTACAATCAATATGGAAGTTTACTTAATAAACACATTGCGAACGGAGTAGGTGAAATCATGTATTCAAACGATCTGTTAATAGGTTTATACAAAGGAAAACTTTCAGTTAAAGCAAAATCAAATAACATGTGGTTTCCTATTAAAAACCTTCCTGAAGATAGCATTGCATTTTATTTGAATGCAGGAATCCTGTATCTTTACCGTTCTGATCTAATCTCAACCTACAAACTGAATCTACCTAAATATTAATCACATGCACGTAGCCATCGCAGGCAATATAGGCGCCGGAAAAACAACTCTTACACGACTTCTCGCAAAGCATTTTAACTGGCAAGCACAGTTTGAAGATGTAGTTGACAACCCGTATCTCGATGATTTTTACAATTCTATGGAGCGCTGGTCTTTTAATTTACAGATCTACTTTTTAAACAGCCGCTTTAGACAACTCTTAGAAATACGAGACAGCAAAACAGACATTATACAGGATCGTACGATATATGAAGATGCTTTCATTTTTGCACCTAACCTGCATGCAATGGGTTTATTAACAAATAGGGATTTTAATAACTATCGATCCTTGTTTGACCTGATGGAAAGTGTTGTTGATCCGCCAGATTTATTAATATACCTACGCAGCAGCATACCTAATCTTGTAGCTCAAATACACAAGCGTGGTCGTGATTACGAGAATTCTATATCAATTGACTATTTAAGCAGATTAAATGAGCGCTACGAGGCATGGATACACGATTATAAAAAAGGAAATCTTTTAATCATAGATGTTGACGACATCAACTTTGTTGATAATCCCGAAGATTTAGGAGACATTATAAACCGTATTGATGCCGAATTAAACGGTCTATTTTAGCCTAAAATATCAAATTCTTTGAATTACCTTAATGGCTTATTGCTTTTAGTACTGCTTGTTTCAAGTTGTGACAAACCTAATCCCGATAGATTTATAGCACAACCTGAAGCTCCTGTTCTAGGTGCAGATTTGTCGTATGTAAATGAGATTGAAGATTCTGATGCCTATTTTACTTGGGCAGGAGATACCATAGACCCATATGCTTATTTTGCAGAAAAAGGCGCTAATATTATACGTTTACGGTTATGGCATAATCCAGAACATTCACCCTATTCTAATTTTGAAGATGTAAAAAGGTCTATTAGACGAGCACACGGAGCGGGCGTCGCTGTATTGCTCGATTTTCATTATTCAGACTTTTGGGTTGATCCTCAAAAGCAAGAACGCCCTAAAGCTTGGGATGCTATACAAGACGACAATTTAATGGCTGATAGCGTATACAACTACACCTTTAAAACGCTAAGTAAATTAGCTGAAGAAAACCTGCAACCGCAATGGGTTCAAATAGGTAATGAAACCAATATTGAAATTCTTCAACCCAGAGATACGGTGGGTAATGACACCATTAACTGGGAACGAAACGCTTTATTATTAAACAGTGGAATTAAAGCTGCTAGGGATTTTTCTGATGTATTTACACAACCGGTTAAAATCGTATTGCATATTGCACAGCCCGAAAATGCTTTAAACTGGTTTCGCAACGCGGAAGAATACAAGGTGTCAGATTTTGATATCATAGGCCTTTCCTATTATTCTAAGTGGTCAACTTACCCGCTTAATGAATTAGCGGTTGCCATAGATTCTTTAAAAAATACGTTTAACAAAGAAGTAATAATTGTAGAAACTGCATATCCTCATACTTTAGAAAATGCAGATCACGCAGAAAACATTCTGGGTGAAGATGCTTTGATAGCTAATTATCCCGCAACACCAGAAGGTCAAAAAAATTATATGATTAAGCTTACTAGGGAAGTTTTAAAAGCTGGTGGACTTGGCGTCATTTATTGGGAACCTGCCTGGGTTACCTCAACTTCAAAAACGCTTTGGGGTACAGGATCACACTGGGACAATGCAACATTTTTTGACGCATCAAATTCAAATGAGGCATTGCCTGCATTTGATTTTTATGATACTAAAAATTATAAAGATTTATATAATTAAACCCAAATCACGCGCATGTTCTTCGGCCGTGCTACTATCTTTTACTAAAAGTGCAGGTGTTATTTCAAATTTCTCTAAAAGACCACGAACTCTAAAAGCACGTTTTTCGTGATTCACACTTCGTAAATAAATTGCTTTTATACGGTCTGGATATTCTTCTGCGATCTCAATATAAATGTCTGCATCGTGTTCACCACTATCACCTATTAGAACAAATTGAAGATCTGGGTAAGTTTTTAAAATATTTCTAATCTCGTGTTGTTTATGTGGCTTTTCAGGCTTAGGAGTTCTGTCAAAAGGAGTTCGTAAATCCCGAAGTAATATAGCCCCTTTAGGAAAATTGTTATGCTTAATAAAAGCCTCAAGATAATGATATAAATTCCACGGACTGTTACTCACATAAAACATAGGATTAGATGCCTCGCCAGATTTGCCTAAATGTAATTTTTTATAAAAGTCTGCCGCACCGTTGAAAGGCGACCGCTTGCCCACTCCTCTAAAAATAGTATTCAAAATAACCCTCCATTTTAATAACGAAGTGACACCTGTCTTAAGCATGGTATCGTCTATATCACTAATAACACCATACTCTACCTTATCTGATGGTATAAGCATCTGGGCCGCAAATCTGTTGTCATTGTTAACCAGGCGCTTTTGATTTTCATCATCGTAACTTAACTCTAGTTGTAACCAGCCTTCATCATTTGTTAAACTTTTTAAATTAGCTATTTTTTCATCTATTTTAAAATAGCCTTCATTGTCTGTTACAGCATAAAGAATACGATCATCTGGCAGTCTAATTTTTAATCTTGCTTTAGGCAATTCGTCACTTTTAAATTGCTTATACGCATTTTTAAAAGCATTAACAAAACCAGTTTTATCGAGGTTAACGCCTTCATCCTCTAGCGCTCTGCCTAATAAATAGATGTGCTCATTAGTGCCATAGCTTTGATACCCATGAATCTGGAGCGGATCTTTTTTGTGTAAATTCAATTTTTGTAAAACATCTTTCAGCATACTTTGAAATTATAAAATCCCGACTGTCTAGCCGGGATTTTAATGGTAAAATTGTCTTAAGGATTCGTTATAATTAAGTATAAATTTTGTGCAGCCTAATGCATTTTTGAAACTTTAGATCCAGATTTCTTTTTGTAGATAGCTAGTTGTCCTTGTACCTCTGCCTCACTACCTTGAATACGCTTTTCGGTTAATTTCACTTCTCCATTTTCTGTTGAGGTTTCTGTGATAACAGCGCTTACTAATTGGTTACCTACATTTTCAACTTTAATTTCTACCTGTATGTTATTTGCATTTGCTACTGCATCTTCAGAATGATTGCCTAAAATAGGAGCAATTACCAGACCCACCAAACAGGTTAATTTAATTAAGATATTCATTGAAGGGCCAGATGTATCCTTAAAAGGATCTCCTACAGTATCACCGGTAACTGCTGCTTTATGAGCATCACTACCTTTATAAGACATTTTACCGTCTATCTCTACCCCTGCTTCAAACGACTTCTTGGCGTTATCCCAGGCACCACCCGCATTGTTTTGAAAAATAGCCCACATTACACCAGATACACATACACCTGCCATATAACCTCCTAGGGGTTCAGCTCCAAAAATTAATCCCATTAAAACAGGAGTAATTATAGTAATTAAACCGGGAAGAATCATTTCGCGTAGCGCCGCTTTGGTAGAAATCTCGACGCATTTGCCATATTCTGGTTTTCCTGTACCCTCTAGAATACCTGGTATTTCTCTAAACTGACGTCGTACTTCCTGTACCATTTCCATCGCTGCCTTACCTACAGATTGCATCGCTAAGGCTGAAAACACTACCGGAATCATTCCACCTACAAACAGTGCTGCAAGAACATCTGCTTTAAATATATTTATTCCATCAATACCTGTAAAAGTTACATATGCTGCAAACAATGCAAGAGCTGTAAGTGCTGCAGAAGCAATGGCAAAACCTTTACCTACTGCCGCAGTAGTGTTACCTACAGAGTCTAAAATATCGGTGCGCTCGCGCACGTGATCTTCAAGATCACTCATCTCTGCTACACCACCTGCATTGTCTGCTATAGGACCAAATGCATCTATCGCCAGTTGCATTGCAGTAGTCGCCATCATTGCAGAAGCTGCCAGAGCAACCCCATAAAAACCGGCCAATTCATAAGAGCCATAGATAGCAGCAGCAAAAAGTAATACTGAAAGAAATGTAGATTTCATACCTACCGCCAGACCAGCAATGATATTAGTTGCTGCACCGGTTGATGAATTTTTAACAATATTCATAACAGGTCCTTTGCCTAAACTGGTATAATGTGCTGTTACTACAGATATTAATGCTCCAACAGCCAGACCTATACAAGCAGACCAAAAGACATTTAATGACGGAATATCTTTATAGCCTTCGCCAAAAAAGTGCATAGACATAGTTTGGGGTAGCATCCAATCTATGAGAAAATAACTCGCTACAAGAGTTAAAAGAATTGCAACCCAGTTACCCGTATCTAATGCGCGTTGAACCTGCGATTCTTTAGCTTCATTATTTTTAATACTTACCAGGAATGTACCTAATATTGACGCTAAAATACCAACTCCCGCAATTACGATAGGAAGCAAAATAGGCCCCATATTATTAAAAGCATCAACAAATTGGGTTCCCTGAGACATATCCTGCACGAGATAATTTCCTAATACCATAGCCGCCAACACAGTTGCCACATAGCTACCAAAAAGATCTGCTCCCATACCGGCAACATCTCCTACATTATCACCTACATTATCTGCAATTGTCGCCGGGTTACGAGGATCATCTTCCGGAATACCGGCTTCAACCTTACCCACAAGATCTGCTCCTACATCTGCAGCCTTAGTATAAATACCACCACCTACACGCGCAAATAATGCAATAGATTCTGCTCCTAATGAAAATCCGGCTAAGGTTTCAAGAACCACTGTCATCTCCTTATAAAAATTACCCCCTTCAGTGAGAAAACTTCCCATTAAGAATAAGAAAATTAAACTCAAACCTAAAACAGCTAATCCTGCAACACCAAGCCCCATAACCGTACCGCCGCCAAAACTTACTTTCAACGCCTGTGGTAAACTTGTTTTTGCAGCTTCTGCAGTACGCGCATTAGCATCAGTAGCGATACGCATTCCTATGTTTCCGGCAAGTGCCGAAAAAAATGCTCCCATTATAAATGCAGGTACAATCATCCAACTAGTGGTATCTACGATGTACGAAATACCGAATAATAATGCTGAGGCAATAACGACAAATAGGAGCAAAAGTCTATATTCTGCTGCTAGAAAGGCAAGAGCTCCCTCTTTAATACTTTTAGAGATATTTTGCATTTTCTCACTACCTGCAGGTTGTTTTTTAACCCAGGCCATTTTAATAAACATAAAAAGCAGTCCTAAAATTGCCAATACAATTGGCACGTAGATAATGTTTGATTCCATAAATAAGCTTTTGATTTATAAATAATGTAATGCTAATGTAGCAAAATTGAGATTAATATAAATAATTTCAATATTTACCGAGAATATACAATAAAAAAAGACCGCTTATTAGCGGTCTTTCAATTTACTTAGGATATCGTTGCGATATTAATCTATGCTTACTTCTTCTTTAGGAACATCACTGTCTGCGAAGCGTTGAATACATTGTACAATTATTTCTTTAGCTTCATTTACATCTCCAAAACCGCCAACATCAACTTTTTTCTTTTCTAAGTCTTTGTAAACCTGAAAGAAATGTTCGATTTCTTTTATAAGGTGCGGGTTTAATTCACTTAAATCTTTAGTGCTGCTTGCAATAGGATCACTTACAGGAACACAAATAATTTTTTCATCAGGTCCTTTTTCATCAGTCATATGGAAAACACCAATTGGTTTAACCTCCATAACACAACCCGGAAAAGTAGGCTCTGTAACTAACACTAAAACATCTAAAGGATCTCCATCTAAAGCTAAAGTTTCAGGAATGAAACCATAATCTGCAGGGTACATCATAGATGAAAAAATCATACGGTCGTAACGTATTTTTTTCAGCTTAAAATCATATTCATACTTATTACGACTACCCTTTGGAATTTCGATAAGAACGTCAAATGTTGAAATTTGCTCTGTTGTCATGCTATTATATATTTTTTCTATTGTTTTATTACCTGAAATAGGCTGCAAAAATAGACCAAATAAGAAGTTAGGACAAACAATTCTTTTAAAAGTAACACCTTAATGCGTAACAAACAGTTTTTTTACCTAAAACTAAAATGCTCTAAATCATATTGTTTATGCTAACCTTAGAATGAGAACTCTAATGCCCCGGTAACACCAAATTTTCGGGCATCAGGAACATCAAGATAATTTCCTCTAAAGTTAAAATCTATTCGCAGAATTTTTAAAATATTACCTACTCCAACGCTGTATTCGTAATACGGCTTGCTGTCTGGCGCTATATATTGAATATTGGAAGCATTTATACGTTGATTTTCATCTGAAATTTGCCCCCAGGCACCTCTAAAACCTATAATCTCCCGAAGATTTAATTTTTTAAGGAAGGGTATTTTACCAAAAATACGTCCTCCAAAATTATGCTCAAGGTGCAATGTTGCATACGTATCTGTAACAAACTCATAATAATTTAACTGCGGAAAAGTACCGTATATCGAAAACAAATTCTGGTTACCGGGAATAATACTAAGTAAACTTAATGGCACTTCGCCAAAAGTAGTCCCTGCTTCAATGGTAGAGCTAAAAGTTCCTAAACCACCCATACGCCAGGGTTGTCTGTAAGAAAACTGAAGCTTTTCATAATCAAAATCACTATCAAAAAGACCTTCTACGCCTTTAGTGTATCCTAAAAATAAGGAAGGAAACCATTCATTACTTGTTGTGCGCTCTACGCCATACCCCGAAGTGCGTTTTCCGGGTTCAAATATAGCACTCAGTACAAATTCAGTCTGTTTAACTTCAGACGCTACAGCTGTTTGCGAAAAATCTGTATAATAATCCAGATTAAAAGTGGGCGATGCAGATTTTAAAGTTCTATAAGAGATATCAGACCTAATAATTAAATTTTTTAAAAACTCTGCTTCAATTGCAAAATTGGCCAGTTTAATACTGGTTAATTGATCATTATTACCTACAGTTACTAATGAAGAGGAGGCCAGGTTTCTACCTAAAACGTCTGTAGATGTTGTAAGACTTGCTGCAATTTGCTCTATATCCTGTCTATACCCTCCAGAAACAATTAATCGTGCTTTACTGTCTAATAAAACCTTACCCGATATCCCGAATTTAAACTTATCATCTTTAAAGCCATAGGCTCCAAAACCTTCTAAACGCCAGGGATCATTCTGGTCAAAATAAGTACGTGCTCCTAAACGTAGTCGTAATCCCTCTACATCATTAAAACCAAATGCCGAAAACACTGGACCAATATCTAGATTTGCTTGATCCCACTCATAATAACCACTTACTAAAACAGCACCGGCATCATACAATCTCTGAAATTTAGGCACTTTTTTTAGGGAGTCTAACATGACATACACTCCTTTCTCATCTTTACTTAAAGGCTCTAGACGCTTTTCTTCCCAGAATTCATCAGTTTTTGTGTATACATTTTCATCGTATTTAGTAACGCGCTCTTCATAAATTTTCTCATCTAATTGCTTATCAAAAACATAATCATCATAAAGTGTTGTGCGCTTTCCATAGATACCACGGCTCCCTTCTTTTTTCCGAAGTGAAAAATCTGAAAGAAAATAATCACGCGTAATTAAGAATACCGAGTCATTAAGTACATCATACTCCTGCTCTATATAAATCTCCTTAACCCAATTAATATTGGCACTCTTATTAACCTGAAGGTTGATTTCTTTAATAGCCCAGGTGGTATCATTGACCCAAAAATCACCCTTAAAAGTAAGTTCATTAGAACGTCTTGGATAATAAATAATGTTATAACACCATTTATCTTTAATAAATGTACTGTCTGCAAGTACATAATTATAGGTGTCAATACCGGTAGTTGATAAGGGGCTTACAAAACTCTTATCGAAGAATTTTAAATAATTATCATATATATTAAACTCATTATAAAGCTCCTGAATAAATGCAATTAAGGTTTGATTTGTACTAAAACCACTGTTACGATTACCTTCTAACTCCTCTTTTTCTTTACCCAGCTCGTTATCACCAAAAACTTTACTACTGCGCTCATTAATGAAAATAGGTAAATATGTTTTTCCGGTTATTCTTGAAGTATCCATCTGGTCAAAAATAAACTCCATCTTATTAAAGATTTTACTGTTTATTAAAGCACTATCAATGGTATTTAAGTCAAATTCTACCTTCTCATATTTATCAAACTGATATTGCTTAAATTGACTTAAACCATTAGAGCGTTTGTTTTCCCAGATTTTACGTAAAATATCTATAGCTGGATTGTTTTTTTTAGGTTGTTTGCCGGTATATATAACCACCTCGCTCAGACTCTCTGTCTCTTCTTCTAGTGTTATTTTGAGATCGTAGTTAACTTTTTGAGATAGTTCAACCGCTTTAGATTGAAAACCTACAAAAGAAACTTTTAAACCGGTGTATGTTGCGTCAGATTGTAAGTAAAATCTACCGTCTTCATTCGTAATGGTACCTTCTGTAGAACCTGCAAAAACCACATTTGCAAAAGGTATAGGGTTACCCGCATCGTCATAAACCATCCCTCCAGCTTTTGTTTGACTGTATGTCAATACAGGAATAAGGGCTAAGATTAATAAGACTATAATTCTCTTCATAAATACTATAAGTAGGTCTCTTTGGGGAGCGTCTAACGTTGTTGATACAGCGTTAATTAGTTATACATATACGGTAATTCTTCCGCATAAGTTCTGTTGGTCGTAAAACACAACTTTTATTAACAAAAAAAGCTTCATTAATCATAGATTAATGAAGCTTCAAAGATAGTCGTAACCAATTACCTGTACAGTACTTTTTTAACAGCTTTAACAACATCATTGCTGTTAGGAATCCATTCCTTTAAAAGTCCCGGAGAGTAAGGTGCAGGAGTATCTGCAGTATTTATTTTTACAATAGGAGCATCTAAATAATCAAATGCCTGCTCTTGTACTTGATAAGTAATTTCTGTAGAAACGTTTCCAAAAGGCCAGGCTTCTTCAAGAATCACTAATCTGTTTGTTTTTTTCACAGATTCAAGAACTGTATTTATGTCTAAAGGTCTTACCGTACGTAAATCTATAATCTCACAAGAAATACCTTCTTTTTCTAATTCGTCTGCAGCGGTATAAGCTTCTTTAATAATTTTACCAAAAGAAACAATGGTAACATCTGTACCTGCTCTCTTAATATCGGCTACCCCTATTGGGATTAAGTAATCTCCTTCTGGCACTTCACCCTTATCACCATACATCTGCTCACTTTCCATAAAAATAACCGGATCGTCATCACGTATAGCAGCTTTTAGAAGACCTTTTGCATCTGCAGGGTTAGAGGGTACAATTACTTTTAAACCAGGAGTATTTGCAAACCAACTCTCAAATGCTTGTGAATGTGTTGCTCCTAATTGACCCGCTGAAGCCGTAGGACCTCTAAAAACGATAGGGCAGTTAAATTGACCACCAGACATCTGGCGTATTTTTGCTGCATTATTAATAATCTGGTCAATACCTACTAATGAGAAGTTAAACGTCATATATTCTACAATAGGACGATTCCCGTTCATCGCACTACCTATGGCAATCCCGGCAAAACCAAGCTCAGAAATTGGAGTGTCAATAACACGCTCTGGACCAAACTCGTCTAGCATACCTTTTGAAGCTTTATAAGCCCCATTGTATTCTGCTACTTCTTCACCCATAAGGTAAATCGTGTCGTCCCGACGCATTTCTTCACTCATAGCCTCACAAATGGCTTCCCTAAATTGTATTGTTTTCATATATTAAAGTGGATGTAGTAATACAGTTAAATCAAGTAAAAATCCCCAAATTTGTAGGGGTAGCAAAAATAGCAATTAAATCAACCTAAAAGAATTGGATTTAACTAAAATTTGTTATGCGCGCATAGTAAATTTCAAATATTAATGCTTAATTTCGTAGCGCAAACGAAATAGTTACTCTTAAAAGAAAATTATATATGAAAATATTAGTGTGCATCAGCCACGTACCTGATACGACTTCAAAAATCAACTTTACTGAAAACGACACAAAATTTGACACTAATGGTGTTCAGTTTGTAATAAATCCTAACGATGAGTTTGGTTTAACACGAGCTATGTGGTTTAAAGAAAAACAAAATGCAACTGTAGATATTGTAAATGTAGGAGGAGCAGAAACTGAGCCTACATTACGTAAGGCGCTTGCAATAGGTGCAGATTCTGCTATACGTATCAACACCGAAGCTCTTGATGGTTTTCAGGTAGCAAAAGAATTGAGTGTAATTGCTAAAGAAGGTAATTACGATTTAATAATCGCCGGTCGTGAATCTATAGATTATAACGGTGGTATGGTACCGGGAATGCTTGCGAGCTTAATTGGGGCAAGTTTTATTAATACATGTATAAGTCTTGAGGTTGATGGAGATTCTGCGACAGCAATACGAGAAATAGATGGTGGTAAAGAAACAGTTACGGCAAAGTTACCATTAGTAATAGGTGGTCAAAAAGGACTTGTTGAAGAAAGTGATCTACGTATTCCTAATATGCGCGGTATAATGATGGCTCGTAAAAAACCATTAGATGTTAAAGAACCACAAGGCGCATCAACTGAAACTAAAGCGGTTTCGTTTGAGAAACCAGCTCCTAAAGGTGCTGTAAAATTAATTTCTCCAGACAATTTAGATGAGCTTATAGATTTACTTCACAATGAAGCTAAAGCCATTTAAAAGTATTTAAAGAATTAAAAACCATTTTTCCGCTTGCGGAAACTTAAAATTTTAAACAAATATGTCAGTTTTAGTATATACAGAATCAGAAGAAGGAAAATTTAAGAAAACCTCTTACGAGGTTGTAAGTTATGCAAGAGGTATAGCAGATATGATGAATACAACGGTGACTGCGCTGGCTATCAATGCAGAGAATACCTCTGAGCTAGGACTTTATGGTGCTGATAAAGTCTTGCATATAAAGAATGACAAACTAAATTCATTTACTGCCAATGCATATGCAAGTGCAATAACTCAGGCAGTATCTCAAGAAGGTGCAAAAGTTATTGTTGTTAGCAGCAGTGCAAATGCTAAATATCTTGCGCCAATTCTTGCGATAGATCTTAATGCCGGGTATGCCTCTAATGTGGTTGCATTACCAGAGAGCCAATCACCATTTACGGTAAAGCGTACCGCTTTTACAAATAAAGCTTTTAACCATACCGAAATCACTACCGAAATTAAAATCGTAGGTCTTTCAAAAAATAGCTACGGTTTAAAAGAGTCTCAAAAAGAAGCTGCAGAAGAATCTTTTGACCCACAACTTGACGATTCTCAATTTAATGTTGAAGTAAAGTCTGTAGATAAGGCAAAAGACAAAGTAACTATTGCAGACGCAGAAGTTGTTGTAAGTGGAGGTCGCGGATTAAAAGGACCAGAAAACTGGGGAATGATTGAAGAAATGGCAGACATTTTAGGTGCTGCAACTGCATGCTCTAAACCAGTATCTGATATGGGTTGGAGGCCACACGGTGAGCACGTAGGGCAAACCGGTAAACCTGTAGCCTCTAATTTATATATCGCAATTGGGATATCTGGAGCGATACAACACCTTGCAGGAATTAACTCTTCTAAGGTAAAAGTTGTTATCAATTCTGACCCGGAAGCTCCATTTTTTAAGGCTGCAGACTACGGAATTGTAGGCGATGCTTTTGATATTGTACCCCGTCTTAATGAAAAATTAAAAGAGTTTAAAGCTAATAACTCTTAATTTAGTATTTTCGGCTACTCAAAGGGCTGTTTAAATTTGGATACTTGTCCTCTTTTAAACAGCCTTTTTATATTTTTGCAACTTATGAGTTTAGTGCGTTTGAATATTAAGGGAATATCGTATAGCCAGACACAGAATGGCGCATACGCTTTAATTCTAAGTGAAGTTGACGGTGACCGTAAACTACCCATAGTTATAGGTGCTTTTGAAGCACAATCAATTGCAATCGCACTTGAGAAAGAAATTATGCCGCCAAGGCCACTTACCCACGATTTATTTAAAAACTTCGCAGATCGTTTTGAAATAAATATAAAGCAGGTAATTATACACAAATTAGTTGATGGTGTCTTTTATAGCAGTATTATCTGTGAGCGCGATACCATCGAAGAAATAATTGATGCCAGAACAAGCGATGCAATATCTTTAGCATTACGCTTTAGCGCACCCATATTTACCTATAAAAATATACTTGATAAAGCAGGCATATTCCTCAAAGGTTCAGAATCAGATCAGGAGGGATATGAAAATGATATTCTGGTAGATCAACTTGTTGTAGAAGATGAATCTATAGAAAGTAATGATTACAAAAAAATGTCACTTAGTGATCTTAATACAGCTCTTGATGAAGCCGTAGCTTCAGAAGATTATGAAGCTGCAGCTAAAATACGTGACGAGATTTCTAAACGCAATTAACTATAGATGCGAAAATTACTTTCATACCTTATCCTATCTTTTATAACTATTTCAGGCACAATTGCCCAAACCGTAGAAGAAATATTACCTGTAGCAGAAGCAAAAAAATTAATTCCTAATGCAGGATTTTCATTTGATAGTCTTTGGCGCGGAGTTTTGGGTATGTTTTGCCTATTACTTATTTCCTATCTTCTAAGTGCAAACCGAAAAGCTATAAACTGGAAAACTATAGGAGTGGGTTTAACAGCCCAACTTCTATTGGCCTACGGAGTACTTAAGGTTACTTTTGTTCAAAATTTATTTGAATTTGTAGGAAAAATTTTTGTGAAAATTCTGGAGTTTACCGCTGCTGGTAGTGAATTCCTGTTAGGAGGTATGATGGACACCGCAAGCTATGGCTTCATTTTCATTTTTCAGGTGCTACCCACAATCATTTTCTTCTCGGCGCTAACCTCTGTTTTATTTTATTTAGGGATCATTCAAATTGTTGTAAAAGGAATGGCATGGGTTCTTACCAAACTCATGAATATTTCGGGTGCCGAAAGTTTATCTGTTGCCGGAAACATATTTTTAGGACAAACTGAAGCTCCTTTAATGATCAAAGCGTACTTAGAGCGCATGACGCGTTCTGAAATTTTATTGGTTATGATAGGCGGTATGGCCACAGTAGCCGGAGGAGTATTAGCTGCTTACATAGGATTTTTAGGTGGAGATGACCCTGCTGCTCGTCTCGAGTTTGCCCGTCATTTACTAGCTGCCTCCGTTATGGCTGCGCCTGGCGCAATTGTAGTTTCAAAACTATTATATCCCCAACAGCAGGAGATTGACGCCAGAGTAGAGGTTTCTTCAGATAAAATAGGTTCTAATATCTTAGATGCTATCGCAACAGGAACAACTGAAGGCTTAAAGCTTGCAGCCAATGTAGGCGCTATGCTGCTCGTATTTGTTGCGTTTATAGCAATGATAAACTATGGCTTTAATAAAATAGGAGAATTTACCACACTTAACAGCTTTTTAGCCGCAAACACACCCTATGAGAGCTTTTCTATTGAAGCAATTCTAGGAACTGTTTTTGCTCCCTTAATGTGGCTTATAGGTGTGGCAAAAGAAGATGTGATGCTTATGGGACAGCTGCTGGGGATTAAGCTTGCTGCAAGTGAGTTTGTAGGCTACATACAACTAGCTGATTTAAAAAACCCAATAAACGATATTAGTTTTACCTATCAAAAATCTGTAATTATGGCAACGTATATGCTTTGCGGTTTTGCAAACTTTGCTTCTATAGGAATACAGATAGGAGGTATAGGATCACTGGCACCGGGACAACGTAAAACACTTTCAGAATTTGGACTTAAAGCTGTTATAGGCGGTACTATAGCATCACTATTATCTGCTACACTAGCAGGTATGCTTATAGGATAATTAGAAGGTAAGAGCCCACTCTCTTGCAGCTTCGTAGGTTTCAAAGTAGGCGAAAGAACCCTCAAATAAACTCTGTTCTTTGATCAGAATTTTTCTACGTTCTTCTGCATCTGGAGATACTATCGCAAGACCCTCAACCTTTGAAAGATTTAGTATTTTAAGAATTTCAGGATCAAGATTAGTTTCTAAACCGCGTTGAGAAATAATTACAATTTTTTGACTACCATAATATGCTGCAATATCTTTCAATAAAAGTTGTGCCTGTTCTAATAGCACTTCTTTTAAATCACTATCAAATTGAATACGAACATACGCATCATAGTATGTTGCTTTAGCAAAAGAGTACTGCCTTGTATTATCAATAGTCATATAGATGAATAATTAATTCGTCACAAAAATACTTATTTAAAGTTAATAAGTTTTTAGAAAATTTTAACTTATTAACATTTTTCTCATACCGGCTTCTTTTATTTTTGAACCGAAAAAAATATTCCAATGAAACAGTATCACGAGTTAGCAAAACATATTTTAAAAAACGGAATTCAGAAAGGCGATCGCACTGGTACCGGTACGTTAAGCGTTTTTGGATATCAAATGCGTTTTGATTTAAGTGAAGGTTTCCCAATGGTTACCACAAAAAAATTACACCTTAAATCAATCATTTATGAATTGCTTTGGTTTTTAAAAGGGGAAACTAATATTGCTTACCTTCAAGAAAATGGTGTTCGTATATGGAATGAATGGGCAGATGACAACGGAGATTTAGGCCCTGTTTATGGTCACCAATGGCGCAACTGGGCAAGCGAAGAAATAGACCAAATCAAAGAGGTTATTGAAACCTTAAAAACAAACCCAAATAGCAGACGTATGCTTGTAAGTGCCTGGAATCCAAGTGTATTACCAGACACTTCAAAGTCATTTGCCGAAAATGTAGTGAATGGTAAAGCAGCGCTTCCGCCTTGTCATGCTTTCTTTCAGTTTTATGTTGCTCCTGCAGATCTTAATAGCGAAGACAAAAGACCTAGACTTTCCTGCCAACTTTATCAGCGTAGCGCAGATGTTTTTTTAGGGGTTCCGTTTAATATAGCTTCTTACGCTCTGTTCACAATGATGATTGCACAAGTTTGTGATTATGCTCCCGGAGATTTTGTACACACTTTTGGCGATGCACATATTTATAATAATCATATCGAGCAATTAAACTTGCAATTGAGCCGAGAAATACGCATCTTACCGACAATGAAAATCAATCCTGAAGTCAAAAATATATTTGACTTCAAATTTGAAGATTTTACATTAGAGAATTATAACCCGCATCCTCACATTAAAGGAGCGGTAGCTATTTAACCCCAACTTTAATTCATGAGAACTCTTTTTTTAATTGCATTTCTAACAGTTAGCAGTTTAAGCTTTGCTCAGGAAGGCGTGACTGTATCTGGCAACGCAATATCTATAACCGAAATTCCTCCTATTTGGCCCGGCTGTACAGGTAATGCAGCAGAAACAAAAGCCTGCTTTAAAAAAGAATTAGTTAAACACGTAGTAAGTAATTTTAGATTTCCGGAAGGTTATAAAAAAGGCACTGTAAAAGAAAAAGTGGTCGTTGATTTTGTAATTAATGAAGAGGGTAAACCTCAAATTCTAGGTGTAAAGGGAGGAACTAAAGTGTTACAGGAAGAAGCTAAGCGCAATATCCTGGCAATACCACAAATGACACCAGGAAAAGCAGGCGGAAGCCCAAGAGCCATTAAATATACTATGCCTTTTACGTTTTAACGCCCTGTTAACGCACGTGTAAAAAAGGTCAAGGCAATAATTGTGTAACTTTGGGAATAACCTAAAGTTATATACTATTGCTATGATTACCAGTTCTATCTCGCTATTAGATTTTTTACTTGAAACACGGGAGCATACAGAAACTATTTGCAAGCCTCTGCAAATAGAAGATTATGTAGTTCAGCCTATTGAAGATGTTTCTCCTCCTAAATGGCATTTAGGACATACTACATGGTTTTTTGAAGACTTTATTCTAAAAAAATACAAACTAAATTATCAGGTTTACGATAATCATTTTGCGTATGTTTTTAATAGTTATTACGAAAGCATGGGGGCTAGAGTTGTTCGCACAGATCGTGGTAATCTCTCAAGACCTACTGTAGATCAAGTCTATTCTTACCGAAAGCACGTAACTAATGCCCTTAAAGAACTACTCGAGGAAAACCCTTCAGAAGAAGTCGAAAGTCTCATTGAGATAGGTATTCATCACGAAAAGCAGCATCAAGAATTATTACTCACAGATATTAAATACATATTAGGCAATAACCCCTTACTACCAACATATTCTGTTGATTTTAATGAATTTAAACTGAATCCTAAGCCTGCAGAATGGTTATCTGTAGAAGAAGGTATTTATAGCATTGGTTATCAAGGTTCTGGCTTTTGTTATGATAATGAACTAGGATTGCATAAAGTCTATCTCAATTCTTTTGAAATAAGCAGTCGTTTAGTAACTAATGCCGAATATCTAGAGTTTATTGAAGATTCAGGCTATAAACAAACCTTATTGTGGCATAGCGAAGGTTGGTCCTGGGTTACTGAAAATACTATTACCGCGCCATTATACTGGCATAAACAGGTTGACGGCTGGGAATATTATGGCTTAAACGGTCTACAAAAATTAAATCTTGAGGCTCCTGTAACTCATATTTCATATTTTGAAGCATACGCATACGCACAATGGAGGGGCCTACGACTTCCTACCGAATTTGAATGGGAAGTTGCACAATCACAGTTTGACTGGGGAGAACGCTGGGAATGGACAGAAAGCGCATATTTACCTTATCCTAATTATACAAAAGCTCCAGGAGCACTCGGGGAATATAATGGTAAGTTTATGGTTAGTCAAAAAACCCTTCGTGGCGGCTCTGTTGCAACTTCAAATAGTCATACCAGATCTACTTATCGCAATTTTTTTCACCCTCAACTTAGGTGGCAGTTTACCGGCTTACGCCTTGCCCGCTAATTTTATTATCAATGAATACAAATCAAAATGTAACATTTAAAAATACTTTTGAAGAAGAAGTATATGAGGGATTAACAGCATTTCCTAAATACTTATCATCTAAGTGGTTTTATGATATGAAAGGAGATAAGCTATTTCAGAAAATAATGGCACTTCCTGAGTATTACCTAACGGAATGTGAGCGATCTATAATAGAGGAAAACAAAGCAGATATAGCACAACTTTTTTCAGACAACACGGGCTTTGATCTTGTTGAATTAGGTGCAGGTGACGGTAAAAAAACTAAAATACTACTGCAGGAATTGGTGAATTCAAAACTAAATTTTACCTACAGACCTATAGACATAAGCCAGAATGTACTTGATGAATTAGAAGAAGACGTTCTTAAAAGATGGCCTAAGCTAGATATTATAACAGAACAAGGAACTTATTTTAATATTCTAAATAAACTGAGCGAGCAGCAAAAAGACCGCAAAATGGTAATTGTTGTTTTAGGCTCAAATATTGGTAATCTTTCTCATCAATATGCCGTGGAGTTTTTGACAACTATACGTAAATCAATGCAACCCGATGATCTTTTATTTATGGGATTTGATCAAAAAAAGAATCCCGAAGTTATTCTTAAAGCCTATAATGATTCTCAAGGGGTAACAGAAAGCTTCAATAAAAATTTACTAACTCGCATTAATAAGGAAATGGATGCAAATTTTGAAATAGATAATTTTAAACATTGGCCTGTTTACGATCCGGAAAGCGGCACTACAAAGAGTTTTTTAGTAAGCACAAAAGACCAAACAGTTACAATTCAAAAATTAAATCTAGACATTCATTTTTCTGCCTGGGAAAGTATTCACACCGAAATTTCTCAAAAATATGACGATGATATCGTAAACTGGTTAGCTCAAGAAGCTGGTTTAAGTGTTGAAAAACAATATACAGATCATCAAAATTACTTTACAGATTATATATTCAGAATAAAAAATTAGCCCATTCTTAAATAGTAAACACATAAATAAATGAAAGCAATTTGGAAAGATGCAGTGATTGCAGAAAGTAATGAGACTATTGTAGTAGAGGGCAATCACTATTTTCCGCTAAAAGATGTAAATAATATGTTTTTGTCTAAAACAAATACTCGTACTACCTGCCCGTGGAAAGGTGAAGCGTACTACTACTCTATTACTGTAGCTGGCGAAACACTAAAAGACGCGGGCTGGTATTACCCAGAGCCAAAAGATAAAGCAAAAAACATTGCTAATTATGTAGCTTTTTGGAAAGGTGTTAGTGTTAATTCATAACTAACACTAGCACCCTTTTCTATATTTATAATGCTAAAATACTGTTGTCTGCACCAGCAAAATCATTCCATTTTGTACCATCTGCTTCAGGTTCTGTCATCCAGTTTTGATCAACTGCATATTTAAACTCATAAGAAGCATCAACAGGTATATTCAAAGAACCTTTAAAAGATCCGTTTTTTAATTTTTTTAATTCGGCTTTTTCCCAGTTATTAAAATCTCCCGCTACAGCAACCGCATCAGCATCAACATTCTCAACCACAAATGTTACTTTACACTCTGGTTTTGACTTTAAGAATTGTTTTGTAATTGGCATAACTATTAGTTTTAAGTTTTTCCAAATTTATAAACGAAAATCGATAGTAAGCAAGAAATCAGATTTTTAGCGTTATTTTTCCGAATAATAAATTTTATCAAAGTATTGAGAATTAAATATTTAATACGAAAACGTTATATCAAATTAATTTACTACTATTTTAAGTGTTTCGCCAAGAAAATTAACTCCATTAAATGCTAAATTAACTTTAAAAGCTTCAATAAATCCTCTTCTGAATTAAAATAATGGAAACTTACGCGTATTCCTTCTCCACGTTGAGAACATATAATCTGATTATTATTTAATTTTTTAAATAATTTTTGATCTCCCCTTATATTAAAAATTGATGAATGCTGCTTCCGCTTTAATACAACAGAATCTAGCAAACCTTTTTCAGCAAATTGCTCAAAAGCTTTTGTTTTTAATATATCTATTTGAGTCGTTATCTGATGCTGTCCTACCCGCTTAATAAGACCTATAGCAGCCTGTAAACTCCCTTGTGCCAAAGTGTCTAAATGACCCGGTTCTAATTTTCCTATAAAGGTATTTTTTGCCTCTTTATATTTACCTCTAATACTATTAAAACCCGTTGTTTTTAATTCAATATGCGTAGCAATTTCTTGCTTAATTAGAAAGAAGCCATTGCCGTAACCGGCATTTAACCATTTATAGGCGCTTGCTCCTAATATATCTATACCACTATTCTCAAAATCAAAACTCTCAATCCCACAATATTGCGTACCATCTGCGATTATAAGAAGTTTAGGAAATTTAGATTTTAAGGCTTTTAAAAACTCTAAATCAATACGGATACCACTGATATATTGTACTAAGCTTAAACACAAAACATCAGGATGCTCTTTCTCGATAGCCTGTTGTATATTGTCTTCTAGATGTTCATTAATTGAAGCATAACACACATTAAAATTGCGCGATAAAACAGGCCAGTTTATAGATGGGTAATCTTCTTCTAGAAGTAGAATTTTATGAGTGGCAGGTATACCTTCAAGTACAGCATTAAATCCTATTGAAAAATTAGGAACTAAAGCAACATAAGAAGCGTTACAGTTAAAAAAAGCACCTACATCTTTGCGCACTTTATCTAAAAAACTATCCTGGTCATTTTTAAGCAAACTCCCCATTACCAGATAATCAAGATCGTAATTTTGTCTAAAATCAAGCAAGGTTTCAGAGAGTAAACCAGAGCCGGCAGTATTTAAATGCGTATAATTTGCCGTGACCGGGAATTCTTTTTTTAAGTTTTTCATAAGTGAGAACTGCGATTAAATCTTGTAAATTTGAACAACAAACAATTTACCTCATCTTATGTTCTCAAAAAAGCAAGAAACCACAAAAATAGATCGTGACCAACGCGAACTCATAGAGTATGCACAATTACGTATCAAAGAAAAGAAAAATCTTTTTAGACATTTTGTGATATTTCTTGCAGGTGCCGTATTGCTTATTATTCTGAATTTAATTTTAGATTTTGGTGCAGATTTTAGACCATTTGACGTAGACTGGTTTGTATGGGCTACGTTGATATGGTTCTTTCTTTTTTTAATTCATTTTCTAAATGTTTTTCTTTTTAGAACGTTTATGAATAAAAAATGGGAGAATGAACAACTTGATAAACTAGTTGCTAAACAAAAAGATAAAATTGCAAAGCTTCAAACTCAGGTAGAAAAAGAGTATCCTGTGATTGAGAACGATACTAAAATAATACGCCCTAATACCCCATTAAATCCCTAATTGATATGATTACAATGATTGCGGCTGCCGCAGAAAATAATGCTTTGGGTAAAGACAATGCAATGATCTGGCATTTGCCAGATGATTTTAAACGATTTAAAAAACTTACTTCTCACCATACTATTATTATGGGAAGAAAAACCTTTGAGTCGCTTGACGGACCTTTACCGAATCGTAAGCATATTGTGATCACGCGTCAAAAAAATTACAATCCCGGTGACCATATTATTGTAGTGCAAAGTATTGAAGAAGCGCTAACCTATATTGATACAGATCAAAATGCATTTATTATAGGAGGCGGCGAGATTTATAAATTAGGATTAGATTATGCGACCCATATAGAACTTACGCGGGTACACGGAACCTTTGAAGCTGAGGCATTTTTCCCCGAACTAGATCCTGAAAAGTGGGAACTTCTAGAAAGTGTCTTTCACGATACAGATGAGCGTCACAACTACTCATTTACGTATCTAACCTATGCTAAACGATAGCTTTAAAAAACATCTTCAAGTCGTTCTTTCTGTAGAGGCAAAACAAATCACCTCGCTCACGGGTGGCGACATCAATGACGTCTATAAACTTTCGAGTGCAGATTACAACTATGTGATAAAAGTTAATGACGCTTCAGCCTTTCCTAATATGTTTGAGCTCGAAGCGCAGGGTCTGGCGTTTATTAAAGCCTCCGGTAGTTTCCCGGTACCTAATGTGCTTGAATACGGTAATTTTGAAAATCTGTCCTACCTTATTTTAGAATATCTCGAGACGGGACCTAAAAACCCCGATTTCAATAATATTTTTGGCTCTCAACTTGCAGCAATGCATCAAACCAGCTCGTCAAAATTTGGTTTCGAGAATGACAATTATATGGGCAGTTTAAAGCAATACAATACTTCAGAATCTACTGCCATTGATTTTTATATTAATCAACGTTTAGAACCTCAATTCAAATTAGCAGCAGACAATGGTTACTACTTTAATTCTATTGAATTATTTTATAAAGAAATAAGTCAACTAATTCCTTCAGAAAAACCAGCTTTAATTCACGGTGACTTATGGTCTGGTAATTACCTCATAAATTCTAAAGGAGGTCCATCACTTATAGATCCCGCAGTTAGTTTTGCCCCACGAGAGATGGATATTGCTCTGATGCATCTTTTTGGGGGATTTGACGTACAAATTTTTGAAATCTACACTACACATTTTCCTTTAGAAAGCGGTTGGGAAGAACGCTTACGTCTATGGCAATTGTACTATATTTTAGTTCACGTCAATCTCTTTGGAGGATCATATTATAATTCCGCAAAAGCGATACTCAAGGCTTATATATAGCATTAACAAACTTTATATTTTAATGCTTTATTATTGGCAAATTCTTACCAATTCTCAAGATTTTAATGAAGTAACTTTATTAAAAACTAATGTTATGAGTACAGAGAATTTATCAAATACAGAAGCCATTAAAAAATTAAAAGATTTAGCTACGTCAATAGACTTTGCAATGATGGCAACAGACTTATCTAACAAGCCAGTAGATGCCATACCCATGTCAACTAAAAAAGTTGATGAAGCAGGAAATATCTGGTTTTTAAGTGGGGCAGACAGCGATCACAATGCAAATATTGCTAAAGATGCCGATGTACAATTATTATATGCCAAGCCCAGCGACATGAAATTTCTTAGTGTTTTCGGGAAAGCCATAATCACAAAAGATAAAACTATTTTAGAGGAACTTTATTCTACAACAGATGACTCCTGGTTTGACGGTATAGATGATCCTAACCTTACTGCTATTAAATTTACACCTGCTCAAGCTCAATATTGGGACACAAAAAGCAACAAATTTATATCGCTACTAAAAATGGGCTATGCGGCTGTTACAGGAGACAAAGTAGATGTTGGTGCAACAGGCTCTCTTAATCTTTAATGATGTTTTAAAAATTTAAAGGAGTCTCATAACTAAGGCTCCTTTTTAATTTTCTGTATTTTTTGTGTTGATTATTATCAACATCTTCTGATGCCGTTCTGGCACGCCTATTATTTCATCTATATTCTTAATAAAATAAATGCTGTTACTAAAAGAAAAGATGCTCTCTTTATATTCTTCAAAAAAACTGCGCTTTAAAACCTTTCCATCTACAATAAGTATATAATTTTCGATATCTGGTTGCTTTAAGAAGTATTCTAATTGAAGCTTAGCTTCTTTCAATTCTCTAAAATTATCCTTGTCATTATATGTATCAGGATAACTTCCTCCCGGCTCTAGTGTCGCATTCTTAAAATTTTGAGCCACTATTGCGTTGATACCAAGCATTACAAAAACCGAAAGTAATATTAATCTCCTCATACTTATATTTTGTACTAATGTAAACATTTATCATAAAGCATATTACATCTAGTTCAGAATGAACTGTTTTAAATTGCTGTCATTATCTGGCATTCGTTATTTTTGCACTACAAATTTTTAGAAAAACACTATTATGAAAGCTTATATATTCCCTGGTCAGGGAGCTCAATTTACAGGAATGGGAAAAGATGTTTATGACAACTCTAAACTTGCTCGTTCTCTGTTTTCAAAAGCCAATGAAATTCTGGGATTTGATATCACTAAAATTATGTTTGAAGGCTCTGCCGAAGAATTAAAAGAAACTAAAGTTACGCAGCCTGCTATTTTTATACATTCTGTGGCTTTATTTAAAGCTTTAGGTGATTCAGCTGTACCTCAAATGGTTGCCGGTCACTCTTTAGGAGAAATATCTGCTTTAGTAGCTAATGGCACTCTAAGTTTTGAAGACGGATTAAGTCTGGTTTCGCAAAGAGCACAGGCAATGCAAAAAGCTTGTGACAATACACCATCAACAATGGCTGCTATATTAGGTCTTGAAGATGAACTTGTTGAATCTGTTTGTGCAGATGTTGACGGAATAGTAGTTGCTGCAAATTATAACTGTCCGGGTCAATTAATCATTTCTGGTGAGCTTAGTGCGGTTGAAGAAGCTTGTGAACGTCTTAAAGAACGCGGCGCCAAACGTGCATTACTATTACCGGTAGGAGGCGCATTTCACTCTCCTTTAATGGAACCTGCACGTGAAGAACTTGCAAAGGCAATTGAAAATACAACGTTTAATACGCCATCTTGCCCCATTTATCAAAATGTGAGTACAACAGCGGTAACAGATCCTGTTGAGATAAAGAAGAATTTACTGTTTCAACTTACTGCTCCCGTAAAATGGACGCAAAGTGTACAAAATATGCTTGCCGATGGGGCTTCTGAATTTATAGAAGTGGGCCCAGGAAAAGTTTTACAGGGCCTGGTTAAGAAAGTAGATCGTCAAGCGGTTACCAGCAGTGCTGTGCTATAAATTCTTAATTACTACAAATAAAAAAAGCCCCAAAAGGGGCTTTTTCTTATCTTAAGAAGATATTACATGTCGTCGTTTCCTTCAACTTCGTCTTCTACTTCCTGAGCACCGTCTTCGATAGCATCACCTGTATCTTCAGCAGCCTCTTCTATAGCGTCACCAGCGTCATCCATAGCATCACCCATGTCATCAGCAGCGTTTTCCATTGCATCTTCAGTTTTTTCTTCAGTAGTTTCGCGACAAGCAGAAACAGAAACCATTAGTAAAAGTGCGAAAGCACTAAAAATTAATTTTTTCATAATTGGTAATATTTTAATTAGCGTTAATTGCTCGCAAAAGTATATAAATTAACATCACAATTTCATAAAATTTATTAAATTTTTTATCGAATTATAATTTTGATAAAAATATCGTAACGTTTACAACAATTTGATTAACAGAGGCACAGGAAAATCTCAACTTTTTAAAGCCTACCATTATTCCGGTTTTTCTATAATACAAGTGCTTTTGGTGTAAATTTTATAACCAATGCAACTTTAAAAGGGCTTTTTTATAGACTACGCATCATCATCCATTACATCATCATTACCTTGTATCTCATCATTTAATTCATCTGCACCTTCTTTGATAGCTTCACCAGCATTTTCTGCACCGTTTTCTATATCCTCGCCTATAGACTCAAGAGCATCCTCTGTTTTTTCTTGAGTGGTTTCTCTACATGAGTAAATTGAAAAAACAAATACTACTATCATTGCTTTTAAAAAAATACGTTTCATACTTTATATGTTTTAGTTAGATTTTAAAAATAGTCAAAAGTTCTTATAACGGATTTTTCTCATTCAAGTATTTCCAATAACGTTTAGGAACGTGCTGCGTATGTAATCTCAAATTAATACGGCTTTTAATGGTTGTACTTGTAAAATAGTTTTGCCATAATAAATCATAATGATTTTCCTCCTCGTGCATCGCTTCTTTAAACGCTTCTTTAGATTTAAAATCAAAAGAAACAAATTCAATTTTTTTCAAATCGTAAAACAAACCAAAATCACGGTTAGAATCAAAAATTAAAAACTGCTGGTCTGCATATCTGTTTTTAAAATGCTTGGCAATTAAAGGAAGTACATTAAAATCTGGACTTATTATTGAAGCATACAAATCATCTGCCGTTCTTTTAAAACGCACAAACGCTTCCATTCTATGTTTTTCTCTACCTACCTTTTTAGTAAGTTGTGCCAACATCAAAACTGCGGGATGCCCAAAATCATTCTCATTCTTAGTTTTTAAAACATACTGAATTGCAGCAAGAATATACCGTTCTCTACCCTCCTGCTCACTTAAAAATGACCAGTATACTAATTGCTGAAAGCTTTTAAACTGCCGGAGTCCTTCGTAAACTCGAGAAGCTTTAGTTTCATCTGTATAAATTTCTACCGTTTCAGAAAAAAAATCAGGCTCAAAATGTGTCGTATTTACGATTATAACCTCACTTAATCGCTCTTCATACACCTGAAATATAGCCGTAAGCATCCCCTCAAAACTACCATCATATACAAGTTTATGCTTTTGCATCTAATTGAATAACGCTAATTGTTGATTGTAAAATTTTTGATACTTACTTTTTGAGGTTTGCAAAATCATACTCTTAATACGCTCGGGCTCCAGATCTCTACTTTCAAAATTTGAAGAATTACATACCATAAAATACTTAGCTCTGCTCATCGCAATGCCTATTGCTTTTAAGTTTTCCCAGTTAAGCCTTCTAAATTTTCGGGCATTTATAATTTTATGTACAGACTTCATCCCAAGACCAGGAACTCTGGCTAGCATTTGTTTATCTGCAGTATTTACATCTACCGGAAACATATGCATATTTCGTAAAGCCCAACTCAATTTAGGATCTATATCTATATCTAGATTGGGGTGATTTTGATTGAGTAATTCACGTACATCAAAACCATAAAAACGCAATAGCCAGTCAGTCTGATACAATCGGTTTTCGCGTAACATAGGCACTTCAGTTCCTAGAGCTGGCAATCGAGTATCTTCAAGCACCGGTACATATCCTGAATAGTAGACACGCTTCATCTTATAGGTGCTGTAATAATGCACCGCAGAGTACATAATATCTTTGTCACTCTCCCCCGTTGCTCCTACAATCATCTGAGTACTTTGCCCGGCAGGTGCATAAACCGGAGTGCTTTTAATTATTTTCTTTTCAGCTTTATATTGAATGATTTCATTTTTCACCTTTTCCATAGGTTTAATAAAATCTTTATGATCTTTTTCAGGAGCTAATAATTTTAGACCAGAAACCGTGGGTATTTCTATATTTATAGATAACCTATCTGCGTATAAACCCGCCTCGCGCATAAGCTCGTCACTACATCCGGGAATAGATTTTAAATGAATATATCCATTAAAATTTTCTTCTAAACGCAACTTCTTGGCTACCGATATCAAACGCTCCATCGTATAATCTGGATTATGAAAGATACCACTGCTTAAAAACAGACCTTCAATATAATTACGTCTGTAAAAATTTATCGTTAGATCTACTACCTCCTGAATTTTAAAAGCTGCTCGTTTTATATCGTTACTCTTACGACTTACACAATATGCACAATCGTAAATGCAATGATTAGTTAATAAAATCTTCAGTAAAGAAACACAGCGACCATCTTCTGTATAACTGTGGCATATACCCATACCAGAACTATCCCCTAAACCCTTATTTGTATTTAAACGCTTACTCCCACTACTGGAGCAGGATACATCATACTTAGCCGCATCAGCAAGTATGTTTAATTTTTCTTTTATTCTCTCAAAATTCATAGCGTGGAATTTCTACGAATTTAAAGAATATTTCCTATTTAAAGGATTTTTTCCTATTTTTAATTAGGATTTTTTCCGAATTATAGTACATTTACGATATGGGAATCAATGATATAACAGGCGATGTTCGCCGATTTAAGCAAATACGAGAAGAGCAAAACCTTACACAGACTGAGTTTGCTGAAGCTTTAGGTGTTAAAAATTCTACTGCAGATATTGAGCGTGGGCGTACAAAACTTTCAGGACAGATTGTTACTGAACTTCTAAGGCTCTATAATATTAATCCGCTGTGGCTTTTTGGGTATAGCAATCAAAAATTATTGCACGCCGGTAAAGGTGATGTAAGTCCTAAAGTAGTTACCGTAGATGCGAGTGATAATGAAAATCTTGTTATGGTAAATCAAAAAGCTGCCGCTGGTTACCCGCATAATGTGCAGGATGTAGACTGGTATCAGCAATTGCCTGCATTTGATCTTCCATTACCACAATATCGTAATGCAACCTACCGTGGTTTTCAAATTGAGGGAGATAGTATGATGCCTAATTTTATGCCCGAAGATTGGGTATTAGGAAAAGCTACCGTAAATATGGGTGAGGCGACAAACAATAAGGTTTATGTGGTGGTTCTACCTGATGCTGTGGTGGTTAAAAAACTACAAAAGCTACCAGACCCTTCTAAAGTTTTGTTGATTTCATTAAATCAAGAATACCTTCCCTTTGAAGTACAGGTAAGTGATATTCAAGAGCTATGGCAGGTAAATAGTAAGCTGACCTTTCACCTTGATGCCCCATCAGAAAGTAATTTATTGAGAGAATTGCAACAGGGAATGCTTGATTTAAAAAATCAAATGCGCACTTTAAAGTAAAAAACCCACAAGCAAAGCTTATGGGTTTAAATAAATTATGGGTTATTCCTACTAATTATCAACTTTGATTTTAGTGTCACCGTCTGCATCTTCTTTAATTTTTACTTCTTTAGAATCAGACTCCATTTTAATTTTATAATTACCGTCATCGTCTATTTTCTCATCGATAACAGCACCTTCTTCTTTCATTTCTTCAACAAGTTTTTCTTTTTCGGTTTTCTCGCGACAAGAAGTAAAAGAAAGTGTTGCTACTAAAAGGATTGCTAGTAAGCTTATATTTTTCATAATGCTAATATTAATTAATTAGTTATCGTCACCAATTGTTTCTATTTTTTTGTCAATTTCTTTATTGACTTCGTTATCTACTTTCTTTGCAGTACGCTCTAAAATACCCTCGTTGTCTGGAGTTTCAGTTTGTACCTGAACTTCTTTTACAACAACAGTCTCTTTATCTTCAGTCTCTCTACAAGAAATTGTATTGAAAACTATAAGGCCTAAAGCAAAAATTCCAATTACTTTTTTCATAATATATTCATTTGGTTGAACGAACAAATCTAACTACTTTATAGATAGACCATTTATAAATGATTCCCAATATCTCTAAATATTCAGTTAAATGTTAATTATTTAATAGTCAACAAACTTGCCACTGCTATCTTTGAGCTAAAAAAATGAGTTTCTACAAACTTTATACATTTCTTAGAGAATTACAGCAAAATAATTCTAAAGAATGGATGGATGAGAATCGCAATTATTATTTTGAAGTTCGCGACTTTTATATAGACTGGCTTAATAAAATGGATATTAAACTGGCTGCGATAGATCCTAACTACACACCTACAACAGGCAAACAAGCTATAAATCGCATTAATAATAATTTACTATATCATCCTAACAAACCTACATATAAAGATCATTTTGGAGCAGGGCTAGATCAAGAAACGAAACAAGGTGATTTTTACATACATTTGGGAACATCTGAGAGTTTTATTGCCGGTGGCTTTTATAAACCTAAATCTTCAATACTCAAAAGTATACGACAGGCTATAGATTATAATGGAGACGAATTACTCGATATACTTAATAAACCTAGTTTCAAAAAAGTTTTTGGAACCCTAATAGATGATGGTGACAGCCTTAAAACAGCACCTAAAGGATTTAGTCAGGATCACAAACACATTGATTTACTACGCCGAAAAACCTTTGCTGTACAACACGATCTCAGTCAAAAGTTAGTAACCGGTGATGAATTTGAAGAACGTGTAATCACAGTTTATAAAGAAATGCTTCCCTTTAGAGCTTATTTAAACGAGGCCGTAAGTGTCTGATTTAAATAAGCCATTATAGCAGTTGTAGCGCCGGTGTTGCTTGAAACATAGTGACCATTAATCATTCCTGTCTGTAACCTAAATTGATCATCATTTAGGAATCTATTTAATAAACTTGTGGTCTCACTCTCATTATTTACCGTATATAAGCCCGCTAGTCGTCTTAACTCTAAGGCTTCAGGAAATTTATCAATATGAGTACCGGTTAAAATAGGAATCCCAAAAGTTGCCGGCTCAAGAATATTGTGCATTCCCGTTTGACCCGCTGCACCGCCCACATAAGCTATAGATGCATATGCATAAGCTTTGCTCAATAGGCCTATGGTATCTAAAATAAGAACACGTGCCTCTTTTAAGCTTTGAGTATCCTTTTGAGAATACCTCACAACCGGAATCTCAATCGCTGCGATAAGCTTATCTATTTTTTCTGAATTGATTTTGTGTGGAGCTATCAAAATCTTAAGATTTGGATTACTATTCACAAAATTTAAAAGTAGTGCTTCATCCTCTTGCCAGGTGCTCCCACAAACAAGCAGTAATTCATTTTGCTTAAACTCTTCAATAAATGAAAGCGAATTATCATACGACAATTGTATGCTTACTCTATCAAAGCGAGTATCGCCACTTACAATAGCATTTTTAAAACCTAGTTGTTTCAGTAGTTCTAGAGAGGCAGTATTTTGTAAAAAGAAATAATTGAATGCGTTTAAAGAGTTGACCATCCATTTTCCGTAGAATTTAAAGAAGGGTTGTTTTGATCTAAATATACCCGAAATCAAAATTGTATGGGTATCTGTAATGCGAAGTTCATTTAGAAAATTAGGCCAAAACTCATATTTTACAAAAATCGCCAGTTTTGGTTTTACAATTTTAAGAAAGCGCCTTGCATTGACTTTTGTATCTAATGGCAAATACGTTACAACATCTGCTAAAGGTGTATTATATTTTACATCATAACCTGAAGGAGAAAAAAAGGTAAGTAGAATTTTAAAGTTTGGGTACTTCGTTCTAATCTCTTCAAGAACGGGGACTGCCTGCTCATACTCTCCTAATGAGGCTGCGTGAACCCAGATATAATTATCTTCTTTAGAAATAGCAGCTTCTAATGTAGAAAAAACATTTACCCGAACGCGTCTAAATTCTTTCAGTTTAGGAACAAATAAACCAAAGACCGGCAGAATACCATTAAAAAGCGAGATTATAAAAGAATACAGGTGTTGCATAAGGGTGTAAAAATAGCGTTTTAGGCTAAAAAAAGAGATTGGTTAGCGGATCGAGATTTTGTATTTTCGTAGAACAAAAAAATTACTGAATTAGCTTTTTAATTCTTGTTATTAAAACTGAATTATTACTTACATAACTAGCTTGAACATCTTCCTATTAATACACGGAGTTCAACAATAAGAATTCAATAGAAAAAATAGTTCAGCTGAATAATTACCTATGAAAAAAATTCAAATGGTTGACCTTAAAGGTCAATACGAATCTATAAAAGAGCAGGTTAACCACTCTATTCAGGAAGTTATAGATACCACTGCATTTATTAATGGTCCCGAGGTTCATTCATTTCAAAAAGAGCTGGAAGAATATCTTGACGTTAAACACGTCATCCCGTGCGCAAATGGTACAGATGCCCTGCAAATTGCAATGATGGGTCTGGGTTTAAAACCCGGAGACGAAGTTATAACTGCAGATTTTACTTTTGCTGCCACGGTAGAAGTAATAGCTTTATTGCAGTTAACTCCTGTACTGGTAGACGTGACCCCACACGGTTTTAATATAGATGTTGAGGCTATAAAACGAGCAATAACTCCAAAAACTAAGGCTATTGTTCCTGTTCATCTATTTGGTCAGGTTGCAGATATGGATGCCATTATGCAAATAGCAGAAGAGCATAATTTATTTGTTATAGAAGATAACGCACAGGCAATAGGAGCTAATTACACTCGTAGAGATGGTACTCGTGTTAAAACCGGCACTATAGGTCACGTAGGAAGTACATCCTTTTTTCCTTCTAAAAATTTAGGAGGTTATGGTGATGGTGGCGCTATTTTCACTAATGATGATGCTCTGGCACATACGATACGCGGTATAGTTAATCACGGTATGTATGAGCGTTATCACCACGATGTTGTAGGTGTAAATTCTCGCTTAGATTCTATACAGGCAGCAGTTTTACGAGTAAAATTGCCGTTGCTTGATACTTACAATGATAAACGTAGAGCATCTGCCAGAAAATATTCTGAAAAGCTGGCAAATCACGATAAAATTACCGTGCCTTTGATTTGTGATACGTGTGATTGTCACGTATTTCATCAATATACCTTGCGCTTAAAAGATACCGATCGTGATGCACTGGTTAAACACTTAAATGCAAATGATATTCCTTGTGGGGTATATTACCCCATACCCTTGCATAAACAAAAAGCTTATGTTGACGAGCGTTATAATGAAGCAGATTTTACAGTAACTAACAAACTTGTAAAAGAAGTGATCTCATTACCTATGCATACCGAATTAGAAGATGATCAGATTGATTTTATAACTAAAACGATATTAGACTTTCTGGATAAGTAATTCAAAAAGAAAAAAATCCCTGATATTATACGTATCAGGGATTTTTTATTCTTAATTATTTGAGTTAAAAAGCTATTAAAACCAGGTGATTTTATCTTCAATACTCGTACGTACACCTTCTGGGTTAGGACCATTAAAAACTCCCAGATAGAAAAAACCTAAACATTTTTCACCTTCATTAAGTTTCAGTTCGGTACCCAATTCGGTAATATAACCCGGAGAACTCCAGTAACCACCCAATCCCTGTTCACCTGCTGTAAGCCACATATTTTGAACAGCCATCCCTACAGCAGCAATTTCTTCCCATTCCGGAATGCGCGCTTTCGGATCTCTTTGCATGCATATGGCTATTACCGCACCACTTTGCATTACTTTTTCGATACTTTTATTCAATTTAAATTCTGAAAATTTATCTGCTGGAGTAGTTTTAGTATATCCTGTTTTAAGAATGTCAGCAAGTAGCTCTAGAGCATCATCTTTAAATATTTTAAATCTCCACGGCTCTGTTTTGGCGTGCGTAGGAGCCCAATTTGCCGCTTCAAGCAAAGTCCTTATTTTATCATCACTTATAGTTTCGGCCTCAAACTGATTAGGAAATATTGATCTGCGATTTTTTATTGTATCTAATATCATATAGGTATTTTAAGCAAATATAAAGGCTAATTACCAAATGTGCTTTTAAGCTCTTAATGGATTGATGAAAATACATTCTAAACCGCTTCAAATTTCAAATTCTTAAAATTCTGGCACACCTTAGTAACAACTTGAAAAACAGTAAAAACCCCCATACTTCTAAAGTTTTGAAGTAGTATATTTGTCTGGTATTAATTTATATATATTTGCCTTCTCCTAATGCCCCCTTTAATCTTTAATAAACTCAATGAATATGCGAGTTAATATGAAACAGTGGGTTACACTGATGCTAGTTTTCATAGCACCTTTTTATTTTTATGGACAAAATAAGGAATTAAATAAAGCTGATAAGAAATTTGAGAGCTATGCTTTTATTGATGCTCAAAAAATATACTTAAGGTTAGCCGGAGAAGGTTATGAATCTGCAGAACTTTTTCAAAAACTGGGAGATTCTTATTATTTCAACGCTAAATATGAAGAAAGCTCTAAATGGTTTGAAAAACTTTTCAATAAATATCCTGAAACAATAACTCCCGAGTATTTGTTTAGATATGCACAGTCTTTAAAAGCCCTTCAACAATACGATAAGTCTGATGAGATGATGGAAGAATTCCGTCGTCTAAAAGGAGGAGATTCCCGTGCTGAACTTTTTAATAAAGAGCCCGATTACCTAGAAGAAATTAGCTACAGTGATAGCGAATATGAAGTAGAAAATCTGAGAAAAACCAACTCCAGATATTCTGACTTTGGGCCTATGATTTATGAAAACAAACTTATTTTCTCATCCTCAAGAGATACAGGAACCGGAAAAAAATACATACATACTTGGAATAACGAGCCATTCTTAGATTTCTACCAGGCTCCTATAGATATTGAAACAGGTGATCTTGGTAAAGTTGAAAAGTTTGCTGAAAACATTAATACACGGTTTCACGAGTCTTCTCCATCATTTACATCAGATGGTAATACCATGTACTTTACCCGAAACAATTTTAGTCAGGGAGTAAAACGTACCGACAAAAATGGTACCATACGTCTTAAGATTTTCAAATCTGTAAAACGGGGTGGCACTTGGGGAACTCCTAAAGAATTACCTTTTAACGACGACAATTACTCGGTTTCACACCCTTCATTAAGCCCTGACAATAAAAAACTTTACTTCGCATCAGATATGCCGGGAAGTGAAGGTTTATCAGACATTTGGGTGGTTGATATTCTAGGAAACGATGAATATAGTGAACCTAAAAATTTAGGCCCTATCATTAATACAGAAGGCCGTGAAAATTTCCCATATATTAGTAAAAAAGGAAACCTTTACTTTTCATCAGATGGTCGCCCGGGATTAGGTGGTCTTGATATTTACGTAGTGGCTACAAAGAAAAATGGAGACGTTGCCTATGTAATAAATTTAGGCAAACCTGTAAATAGTCCTCAAGATGATTTTGGTTTTGTAGTTGATGAGTTTAACAACACCGGCTACTTTTCTACTAACCGCTATTTTGGGATGGGAAGTGATGATATTTTTAAATTTACAAGAACTCCTGTTCCTCCGCCGGTATGTGAGATTTTAGTTACTGGCACCGTAAAAGACAAACAAACACTCTTACCTATACCTACTGCTACAGTAAGTGTGGTAGATCTTAATGGGAAGGTTCTTGAAACTACTAAAGTTGATGCACAAGGCAATTACACATTAAATCCGTTATGTAATCAGGAAATACTTATACGTGCTGAAGAACCAGATTACTACTCTGCAGAACAACTAATTGTAACTCCTAAAGCTAATGGAGAATCTATGGTGGTTGATTTATTATTAGAACCTCGTATTACTAAAATTAATCAAGGTGATGATTTAGCAAAATTACTGAAGCTAAATCCTATTTATTTTGACTTTGATCGCTTTAACATTCGCCCTGACGCTGCATTAGAATTAGTAAAAGTTCTTGCAGTTATGGAAACAAATCCTAGCCTCATTGTAGAAGTACGCTCACATACAGACAGTCGCGGAAAAGACGCATACAACTTAAGCTTATCTGATAAACGTGCACGATCAACTGCAGAATATATTATAAGTCGTGGTATAGATGCTAGCAGAATTACAGGAAAAGGTTTTGGTGAGACAGAACTTATGAACGACTGCGGTAATGGGTCTGACTGTTCAGAAGAAGAACATCAACTTAACAGACGCTCAGAATTTATAGTTATAAGTTTCTAATTAAGTTTTAAACTTATATTTAAGCATAAAAAAAAGCACCTCCTGGTGCTTTTTTTTATGCTTAAAATTTACAGATTAACTTAGTTATTACCCGTTTTTGTAGTATCTGCTGCTTTCTTCTTCTTACCAAATAAGCCTCCAAGTACATCCTTTACTACAGTTGTTGTATTAGGCTTAGTCGCTAAAGAATCTTTAGGTTTAGATGTAGTTGTAGTGTCCTTGGTCGTTTTACTACCGCCTAATAAGCCACCTAAAACATCTTTTATTTTATCTTCACCTTGCTGCTGTAATTTTCCTTTTTGAGTAGCAACAATCTGTTGCGTTAAATTAGTTACTGCTTGCTGCATATTAACATTCACCTGAGGGCTCGTAAAACTCCCCGACAAATTAACAGGTAGATCTACAGTATATTTATCTAGGTCTGTGTTGCTTAAACTTGACAATGTACTCCCTAATTTTGTTCCTAAAAACGTACCCGGTACTTTAAGATTCAATACATAATTAATTGTATTTTCTAAACTATGTGTTCCGCTTACACCTACATTAATACCCTTAACATTAAAATCAAAGGGCTTTACAGTAACTAAACCATCATTAAAACTCAACTGTGTTTTTAAATTACTTAAGTCGATATTTTGAAGATTTATAAAATCTAGTTTTCCGTCTAAGGCATTAAGAAGTTTCATTTTTTCAGGATCAACTTTTACGGTAAGTAATTGCGCTAAAGCATTTCCTGCCAGTGATGATAACACCGGTGTTAGATCGTCTGAAAGATTACCTTTAAGGCTTATTGTTGTATTTAATGCTCCCTGCAAGGCTTTTGCAATAGGCGCAAACTGCTGAAGCATTTCTAATCCTTCAAAAGATTTACTGATATCTACACTTTTAAGATCTAAATTCATCCCAAAAGTTGGGGTTAGCCCCTTAGTACTCACATTTCCCTGAAGTGCTATTGCACCTCCAAAAATATCAGATTGTATGTTATTTAGACTTGCGGTCTCATCATTAATCGCAACATTACCTCTAACATTAGAAAGTGTGATATTATCATAAATTACCTTTCCTGCAGAAAAATCTATCGCTGCATCTAAAAATGAAGGAATCTTAATTGCGGCTTCTTTTGTGGCAGTAACAGTCTTTGTCTTTGACTCAGCAGGAGTTACAGGCGTTGTCTCAACAACACTAAAATCACTAAGGTTTATAGTGTTTGAGTTTACATTAAAACGACCTTTTAAATTTTGTTTAGAAAGCAAGAAAGGAATAAGATTTTCTATGCTTCCTTTTGCAGCCAAATCTGTTTTACCGGTTTGTGCCGTTAAATTCTCAAGGGTTATCGTTCCCGGATTAAATTTTACATTAGCAACTGCAATAGTTAATGGATTAGGTAGTTCTGGCGAAATGTATTTGAAATCTTTTAAGTTAGCTGTACCACTACTCTTGATGTTCTGATATTGTTCTTTATCTACACTTTCCATATCAAAATTAGCAGTCATATCTACTGTCAACATTCCATTTAAATCCTGATCTAATTCTAAAGGATACGCCTTTTCTAGATTGGCTAAATTTAATTTCCCCTTTAATGCCAGATCTATAAGAGGGTTTGTAGTAAGCCTGTCTATTCTTCCTTTGGCATTAAAAACATCCTGATCTATTCTTAAATTTAAATTGCCCAGACGCAAATAGGTATCTTCTACCAGGCCCGTTTCATTTACTATTTGCATATCTATTACAATATCTTCTACCGTTTTAGGCAAGTCAGGATATTTAAAAGAAGCATTATTTGATTTGATCTCTATATCAAGCTTCGGAATATGCGTCTCATCAACAATCCCATTTATTTTACCATTAACTATAAAATCGCCTGTAGTTGTCACCCCATCAAGATTCTTTGCATAAATCTCAGGTATCACAGCGAGAAAGTTTTTAAAATCGCTAGATGGTGTTTCAAATGCAAGATCTAGCTCATTATTAGTCTCGTTAATTTTCACAAATCCTGAGAACACTAATGGAAGCTGATTAACGAGAAGCTGATTTTCCTTAAAGGTATAGCGCTGTTCTGGTAGATTCATCTCTATAAGTGCATCTAGCTTAATTTTATTTGAGTTTAAATAATTTACTCCATCAAAGTCAAAGGAAGCTAATGCTTCAGTTTTTGTGTCTAAATTAGAAACTGCTGCAGAAAAATCACCGGTACCCTCGTGGTTAACTTCGGTAAGCTTCAAATACGTTTTTGTGCTTTCGTCTAAATAATTTATCCTTGAATTATTGAGTTCATAATGCTGTATATCAAACTTAAAACTACCGGTATTGTCTGCAATCGTATCTGTTTCTGGAGTTGCACTCTCTTTTGTGATATCATAATTTGCATTGCCCAAACTATCCACTTTTATATTTACAAAAGCTTGATTCAATTTAATTGCATCAACTGCGATAGGGTTGCCAGACGAAGTTTTAAAAAGTTGCATCACGCCCATATCAAGCTGTAATAAGGCACCGCTCGCCAAAGTATCACCTTCAAAAGGAGCTTTGTTAACGATGCTAAAATTTTTAACCTGAACCGCTGCATCTGGGAAACTCGAGAATAAAGTAAGATCAAATTCCTCCCACGCAACCGTTGCATTTAAATTTTCATTTATTGAACGTTTCAATAAATCTTCAAGCTGACTTTTAAATAAGAAAGGCGCAGCAATAAGTCCTACAATTAGAACAACCAGTATAATTCCTAATATTTTAAATATCTTTTTCATACTCTTTAAATTTTTTCTTCTTTTTGAAATACTTCAATTTCAGAACCTAACTCTTGATTAGGAGCGAGGTTAAACCGTTTTCTAAATATATAAACGCCTAAATACATAAAAGGGGTATCACAAATAGCAATAAGTACCTTAAATAAAAAACCGCTAACCAAAAGTGCTGTAAAACGCTCCCACTCTATTTTACCAAAACTACACAACAATAATAGCACCGTGATGGTGTCTAAAAACTGACTAAAAAAAGTGGAAAAGTTATTTCTAAGCCATAAATGTTTTCCTTTTGTGAGATTTTTCCAAAAATGATAAAGTTGTATATCTATATACTGTGCAAACAGGTAAGCCAGCATAGACGCTAAAACCGCTACTACTGTAGCCCCAAAAACGGTATTAAATAATGCATCATTAACAGGAGACCATGAAGTTGCCGGGACTGCCGCAGAGGTATATACTATTAGTAAAGAAAATAATGAAGCAAAAATTCCTGCGGTAACTACTTGATTTGCTTTTTTCTTACCATACATCTCACTCAGCAAATCTGTAATTAAAAACGTGATGGGGTATGGCAAAATTCCTACGGAAATTTCAAACCGATAAAGACCAAAAAAATCCCAGTAAAAAAACTTTTGAAAAATAAGATTAGAGACTACAAGAGAACAAATAAACAAAGCTCCCAGAATGAAATAAATGCGGTAGGCAGCCAGTGCATCTCTTTGGCTTATTGAGGCTTGCGTCAAACTCTTGAATTTATTAGGTTCTAGTCGTCAAAATTAGCAGAATGTACACTGCTTTTACTTAAATTGCTCTTAAATTATTTAACATTCTACACCCATTAAAGCACTACAAAACATACTCTTATCTTTAGGAAGCAACCAGGGAAACTCATTTGAAAATCTTCAAAATGCGGTAGATCAACTATTCTTAGAACTAGGAAGCGTAAAACAGATTTCACCTGTTTACAAAACTAAATCGTGGGGTTTTGAAGGTGCAGACTTTCTTAATTGTGCGATTCTAATTCAAACCCGTTTAGAAAGCGCAGCGGTAATAGATTTAATTTTAACTATTGAAAAAGAATTGGGCCGCGTACGTTCTACACAAGGATATACAGATCGCCTTATAGATATTGACATTTTATTTTATGGCGATGAAATTTTATATACTGAAAAATTAGAAGTCCCTCACCCCAGGTTACACCAGCGTAATTTTGTTTTATACCCGCTTAATGACATTGCTACAACTTTTGAACATCCTGTATTAAAAAAAGAAATACGAGAGTTATTAAAGGAAACTACAGATCAGCTAATTCCTGAAAAAATAACAGAACCCCTCAAAAATCCCAACAGCGCTTATAACTTCAGCGCTCAAAATTACATTGCGATTGAGGGTAATATTGGAGCCGGTAAAACCACATTGGCTACTATGATTTCTGAAGATTTTAATGCAAAACTTATTCTAGAACGCTTTAAAGACAATCCGTTTCTCCCTAAGTTTTATGAAGATCAGGCGCGCTATGCCTTTCCTCTTGAAATGTCATTTTTAGCAGACCGCTATCAACAACTGCTTGATGACATAGGTCAATATGATTTGTTTAAAGATTTTATGATAGGCGATTATGATTGTTTTAAATCACTCATTTTTGCAAAAATCACCCTTACTGAAGAAGAGTACAATTTATATAAGAAGTTACACGGTATAATGTATCGCGAAATTGCACGACCAGATTTATACATTTATCTCTACCAAAATCCGGAGCGTTTATTGGAAAATATAAAAAAGCGTGGTAGATCTTACGAGCAGGATATATCTGAAAATTATTTACTGAAAATAAATAAGGGCTATCTGAATATGATAAAAAACAGTAGCCCGGGAAAAGTTAAAATAATAGATATTTCAGAACTGGATTTTGTAAAAAACCGCGCCGACTATTTGTCAATTCTCAATCAGATTAAATAAAAATTGATTGAAAGCTAATAGTAAAAAAAGCAAAGTAGCGCCAGCATAAATGCAAAGCCTATTATTATTCCTACTAGGATTCCAAGCTTCTTACCATCTTTAGCTCCTCTAGAATACGATGCGTAATCAAAATTATTAACGTTCATTATGTTGGGTTCTTTGTTATGTGGGTAACGCAAAACTCTTACATAAAATTGCCAATACTAGTGTATTTAGGAAAGATTTAGTAGAATTATATAATTTTTAACAATTCAATATATTATTTAAAATTATATTATCACAGTGCTTTCATCTTAGCATACACATCCCAAAGTACAATACCAGCGCTCACAGCTATATTAAATGAATGTTTGGTTCCTATTTGAGGAATCTCAAGCACAATATCTGAAGCATTTACGACTTTTTGCTGTACTCCTTTTACCTCATTCCCAAATATTACAGCGAGTTTGGCATTTGGCTCAGGAACAAAATCATCTAACATGACCGCTCGTTCTGCCTGTTCAATAGAAGCTATCGTATACCCTAAACTTTTTAATTGCTCAACTGCAATTAAAGTATCTTCAAAATATTCCCAGGTTACACTTTCTGTAGCTCCTAAAGCGGTTTTAGTGATTTCTTTATTAGGTGGCTGTGCGCAAATACCGCATAAATAGACAGCCTCAACGAGAAAAGCATCTGCTGTTCTAAACACAGAACCTATGTTATTAAGACTTCTTATATTATCAAGCACCACGATAATGGGTGTCTTTTTAGCACTCAAAAACTCATCTACAGACTTACGATCGAGTTCGCTGTTCTTTAACTTTCTATTCATCTTGTAAAAATAAGTATTCGATAAAATAAGGATTAAATTTTTTGAATTATAATTCAGAAGAAACTCCCATTAAATTGTTGACAAAAACAAATAACTCTTAGGGGAGTTAGAAGAACTTCCCTGTGATATTCTTTAAATTTATACCCACTAAATATAAATACGGCAACACTAGTTATGTCTAAGAAAAAAGAGAAAACAGTCACTCCTTTAATGAAACAATACAACGGGATCAAAACCAAATATCCTGATGCATTGTTACTTTTTAGAGTGGGTGATTTTTATGAGACTTTTGGAGAAGATGCTGTAAAGGCTGCCGGTATTTTAGGTATAATTTTAACCAATAGAAATAATGGCGGTGAGCGTACCGAACTTGCAGGCTTTCCTCATCATTCACTAAACACCTATTTACCTAAGCTGGTTAAAGCGGGTTGCCGGGTTGCAATTTGCGATCAATTAGAAGATCCCAAAACCACAAAAACTATTGTTAAACGCGGAGTGACCGAACTCGTAACTCCGGGTGTTGCTTTAAACGACGAAGTACTACAGTCTAAAAGCAATAACTTTCTGGGCGCATTACATTTTGGTAAACGCTTGCTAGGACTCTCTTTTCTTGACGTTTCTACTGGTGAATTTCTTACAACGCAGGGAGATTGCGCCTATGTAGATAAGCTACTTCAAAATTTTAACCCTAGCGAACTGCTTATTAGTAAAAGCAACAAGAAAGAATTTAAAGATAGTTTTGGCACAGATTTTCACGTCTTCTATCAGGAAGATTGGGTGTTTCAAATAGATTTTGCCCGAGAAAGTTTAAATAAACACTTCAATACAAAAACTCTAAAAGGTTTTGGCATTGATGATATAGATGAAGGTATAATTGCGGCCGGTGCAGCACTTCATTATTTAAGCGAGACGCAGCATCACAAACTTCAGCATATTGCACGCATAGGCCGTATTGCCGAAGACGCCTATGTGTGGATGGATCGATTTACCATACGTAACTTAGAGCTATACCAGGGCACTTCTACTAAGTCTATCACACTTTTAGATGTTATTGATAAAACTATATCGCCTATGGGCGGAAGGCTTCTAAAGCGATGGCTTGCTTTACCGCTAAAATCAATCGCGCCCATACAGGAGCGACACGAGGTTGTAGAATATATTTTAAACAATAATGAGTTTTACGACAAGTTATCACAGCACATAAAAAAAATAGGAGATGTTGAGCGACTTATCTCTAAGGTAGCAACGGGGAAGGTTACACCCCGGGAAATTATTCAGCTTAAAAATTCTTTAGAAGCAATGGTGCCTATAAAAGCACTGGCTCAAAATACAGAAAACGAAGCACTTCAGATTTTAGCAGAAAAAATTAATAATCTGGAGCATTTAAGATCAAAGATTAAAGAGACACTTACCGAGGATGCTCCGGTAAATGTGATAAAAGGAAATACCATCGCCCCGGGATTTCACGAAGAGCTTGACGAACTGAGAGGTTTAGCAACTTCGGGCAAAGAATATCTTGACAAAATGCTTGCCCGAGAGACTGAACGAACAGGCATTACTTCTCTAAAAATAGCTTCAAATAATGTTTTTGGGTATTATATTGAAGTGCGTAATACGCATAAAGACAAGGTGCCAGCAGATTGGATACGTAAACAAACGCTGGTAAATGCAGAACGCTACATCACCGAAGAACTAAAAGAATACGAAGCTAAAATTCTGGGAGCCGAAGAACGCATATTGGGGATTGAGCAACAACTTTTTAATCAGCTTGTAATCTGGATTACTCAATTTATTGACCCTGTGCAGACCAATGCTAACACCATTGCGCAGCTAGATTGTTTGCGTTCATTTACATGTTTGGCTAAAGAAAACGAGTACTCAAGACCTGTCATTGACGAGTCTTTTGAACTCGAGATCACAGAAGGGCGTCATCCCGTAATTGAAAAACAACTCCCGCTGGGTGAAGTTTATATAGCAAATGACACCTACTTAGATAGAGATACCCAGCAAATGATTATGATTACCGGCCCTAACATGTCTGGTAAATCTGCTATTCTAAGACAAACCGCCTTAATTGTTTTATTAGCACAAATAGGAAGTTTTGTACCTGCAAAAGCTGCCCGTATAGGCCTTGTAGATCGCATTTTTACTCGCGTGGGGGCAAGCGATAACATCTCTATGGGAGAATCTACCTTTATGGTTGAGATGAATGAGACAGCAAGTATTCTAAATAATATATCTAACCGAAGTTTAGTTTTACTGGATGAGATAGGCAGGGGTACCAGTACTTATGATGGCATATCTATTGCCTGGGCAATTAGTGAATATTTGCACGAACACCCAGCACGACCTAAAACCCTGTTCGCAACCCACTATCACGAACTCAATGATATGTGCGATACCTTTTTACGTATAAAAAACTTCAATGTATCTGTTAAAGAGCTCAAAGACACGGTTTTATTTCTTCGGAAGTTAATCCCGGGAGGTAGTGCGCACAGTTTTGGGATACATGTAGCTAAAATGGCCGGAATGCCACAACAAGTTTTACACAGAGCAAACAAAATGCTTGAAAAATTAGAGAATTCAAGCCGAAAAGAAGATCAACAGAAAGTTTTAAAAGAAAAAGACAGTGATGAAATGCAGCTTAGCTTTTTCAATCTTGACGATCCCCTTTTAGAAGAAATTAAAGAGGAAATACTTCATATTGATATAGATACACTAACGCCTGTTGAAGCTTTAATGAAATTAAATGAGATAAAAAGAATGCTTATTCGAAGTAAAAAAAATAAGGTTTCATAAAGATTTAATTTTTTTTCAGAAATTGCTTTGCAGATTGAAGAAATCTTGTAAATTTGCATCCGCATTAAGCGACACAGTTTAATGAATTGCGAAAGTAGCTCAGGGGTAGAGCATCACCTTGCCAAGGTGAGGGTCGCGGGTTCAAATCCCGTCTTTCGCTCTAATAGTTTCACCATATATAAAATGGTGTTTAATTGAAAGCCCACGCTCGGGTGGTGGAATTGGTAGACACGTTGGACTTAAAATCCAATGAACATTAGTTCGTACGGGTTCAAGTCCCGTCCCGAGTACAAAAGCCTCCTCAACAGGAGGCTTTTTTTATTGGTAATTTATTAACTAAATAGCAATGCTATTTTGGTTATTTTTGCAGCCTAGAATAAAAAAAATTCCCCTACATAATAGCTCTATTTTTTCGTATATAAGAAAATTGACACCATTATGCTCTTTAAATTTTTTAAAAGATCAAAATCTAACGATAACGGTCTTCAACATAATATTTTATTTGCGCCAAATTACCTCGTAAAAACCAAGGCTTATAAAGATAGAACCGAGTACGTAATGGGCGGCCACTCAATACTTAATATTGAGCACGAGGATGGTAAAAATATAGGTTTGTATTTTGATGTTACCCGAACTCAGAATGCAAATAAATTAAGCCTTACAGATGATGACTCTTTACATCTGGGATTTCAAAGTCTTTTAGATACTAATTATCTTATTCTGGGTACACGTAAAAATTTAGCTCAATCTAAAGTTGGGGATAAACTCACGCTCAAATTTAAAGATGGCAACGCTATAACACTAGCATTAGAATCCTGTTCAAGTATAGCAAAAGAAAAAAAAGGATACGCTTGCAACCTTCGAACTGAAATTTCAGATGAGGTGCTACATCTTTTTACTACTAAACTTGTAGAATCATACTCTTTTGAACTTCAGAATTCAAAAGAATTAGTAAACAAATCATTCAACGCAGACTCGAGAAGAAAATTTAGAGAAGCAGCTCAATCCTTCTTATTTGTGCTTCAGAAGCACTATTAGCATGCGATGAAATTTCTGTAATTTTTGCAGTGTAGATTTAGTAACGATTCTGTAAATTATGCATCAAATTCAACATGATGCTAAGAAAACTCGTATTACTACCTCTCCTATGTATTTTACTCTACAGTTGCAAATCTCAAAAGCTCCAGAATAAAGCTTCCACAGCGATTGAAACTAAAGACAAAAAGGATTCTAAACTCAAACCTTACGACAAGGTTGTCACTAAAGAAGCCTTAAGTGATCAGGGGCTTTTCACAACACATACCGTTGATGAAAAACTCTATTTTGAAATCCCAGATAGCTTATTAGGCAAAGACATGCTTTTAGTAAGTCGTATTGCAAAAGTTCCCTCTGGTTTTGGCGGTGGTTATGTTAATGCAGGTTCTAAAGTAAATGAGCAGGTGGTACGCTGGATAAAACGCGGAAACTATGTTGACCTAAAAGTAATTAGTTTTGAAAATCAAAGCGACGAGAACAGCCCGATCTCAAAATCTGTAGAAGCAAATAATTTCTTCCCTATACTCTACAGTACAGCAATAGCCGCAAAAAGTAAAGATTCTACAAATCTCGTTATTGAAGTAACAGACCTATTTACTAAAGATATTGATGCTATAAACGGTGTATCTTCAAGACTACGCAAAGAATATAAGATTAAAAAGTTAGATGGAACCAGATCATATATCGAGTCTGCTGCAGCTTTTCCTAAGAATGTAGAAGTTAAACACGTAATGACTTATGATGCAGAGGAGCCACCAGAGCGCGATCAAGCCGGTACCCTAACTTTGCTAATGAATCAATCTATGGTTCTTCTTCCAGACGATAAAATGCAACCGCGACTTGCAGATGATCGTGTAGGCTGGTTTACCTCTAAAAAATACAATTACGATTCTGAACAGTTAAAAGCAGATGATTATAAAATTATTCGCCGCTGGAAATTAATACCTAAAGATATCGAAGCCTACAAAAGAGGTGAACTGGTAGAACCCGTAAAACCCATCATTTATTATTTAGATCCTGCAACTCCGTTAAAGTGGCGCCCCTACTTCAAGCAAGGTATTGAAGACTGGAACAAAGCCTTTGAAGTTGCCGGCTTTAAAAACGCCATTATTGCTAAAGACCCGCCTTCTATCGAAGAAGACCCTGACTTTAGCCCGGAAGATGTGCGCTATTCTGTAATTCGATACGTGGCAAGCACAACGCGTAATGCTGTAGGACCTTCTGTATCTGACCCAAGAACGGGTGAGATTATAGAAAGTGATGTGATCTGGTATCACAACCACCTACGCTCCTACCGTAACCGTTTTATGATTGAGGCTGGAGCTCAAAACCCGGCTGCACGTACTTTAGAAACTCCCGAAGCAGAAATAGGTGAGATGATGCGTATGGTTATTGCTCACGAAGTAGGTCACGCATTAGGCTTACCTCATAATATGAAAGCAAGTTCAGCATATCCTACAGATTCGCTACGTGTTGCTTCTTTTACCCAGAAATACGGACTCACCCCTTCTATTATGGATTATGCGCGTGTAAACTATGTAGCGCAACCAGGAGATGATGGCGTACGCTACATACGCATGATGGGACCGTACGATTTATATGCTATCAACTGGGGATATAGATATATTCCTGAAGCAAACAGCTCTATAGAAGAAAAACCTACTCTAGATAAGTGGATTCTTGAAAAAGCAGGAAACCCGTGGTATGAATTTGGAAGCGCTAACGGTATAGACCCGCATTCTCAAACCGAAAGCCTGGGAGATGATAACATCAAAGCCAGCAGCTATGGTTTAGCTAACTTGAAGAAAGTAGTGCCTAATTTAATAAACTGGACTACCAAAGACGGCTACGGCTATGATGACTTAAGCGAAGTATATGGAGAATTAGCCCGTTTATGGCGCGGTTATATCAATCACGTAGTTACTAATGTAGGCGGCATTTACGAAACTATAAAAACTTCAGATCAGAAAGGTGTGGTATATCAACCGGTGCCTAAAGAAGTTCAGCAGGAAGCTGTAGATTTTCTAAACGAAAATGCATTCACAACCCCACAGTGGCTATTAAATTCAGATATATTAGACCGCATTGAAGCAGAAGGAGCTATTGAGCAGGTTAAAAGTGTACAAATTTATGCGCTTAGCAATTTACTATCAGGCAAGCGTCTTACCAGAATGATTGAAAATGAGCAGAAAAATGGCGCATCTGCATATTCGGCGGTTACATTAATGAATGATTTAAGAAAAGGGATTTTCAACGAATTGTATCAAGGTCAAAAAACTGATGCATACCGCAGAAATCTACAACGTAAATATGTAGAAATCGCTACCTCCTATCTAGGCGAACTTGAAAAAGACAATCAAGAGATTTTAATATCAGATGTATTACCTCTTATGCGCGGTGAACTTACGCAGCTACGTTCAGATTTAAATTCACGTAAAAACAACTCCAGAGACACATTGACCAGGTTCCATTACGTAGATTTAATCGCACGTATAGATGCCGGTTTAAAGGTAGATTAAACAGCTACTTCCATTCAATAGATAACGCTTCTCCTACTTAGGGGAAGCGTTATTTTTTTAACAAAAAACTTCTTAAACCCTGTGTTAATTTGACTTAAAAGCGGTTAAAACCTGTTAATTCTGAAAATTGAATTTTTTTTCGATATAAATTGAGGTGTGTTTTAGAATAACCTAAAGCAATTCAACAAAAAAAATACTATGAGTTATACAGATGATATGGGCAAAAAGCTCAACGAATTATTAGAGAAAAATTACGATGCTGAAGCAGGGTATAAAAATGCTGCTGAAAAAGTTCAGAATTCAGCATTAAAAAATTATTTATTAAGTCGAGCACAGGACCGCTATGATTTTGGTCACGAATTAAAAACCGAACTGAGTAATCTTGGTCAGGAGCCAGATAAAGGCACCAGTCTTGCAGGAGATGCACACCGTCTGTGGATGGATTTAAAAACTGCATTGACCTCAGACAAGGATGAAGCAGTTTTAGAAGAAGCGATACGTGGTGAAAAAACTGCCCTGGAAGAATACAATGAGATTATAAAAAATGGTGAATTACCATTATCTACAACAAACATAATAGCAAAACAACGCGACAGTGTACAAAATGCATTGACAGAAGCTAAAGCCCTTGAAACTTTAGCATAAAATATATTTAAGTTAAGTCTCATTAGCAAGAAATTCTAAAAGTGTTAAACACCTGATATAGAAGTTAAACACTCTTAATTTATTTGCTTCTGGCGGCTTAACTTAGTATCTTAAAGTAAACGTAGACGAAACACGTTACCTTAACAAAAACGTTTCGATAATTTAAAAGAAGTTAGAAGATGAAGTTCACAGAAAAAATTTCGAATAAGTTAAACGAATTATTAACCAAGAATTACGACGCGGAAGCAGGTTACAAGTTAGCTTCAGACCATACCAAGAATGGAACTTTGACAGAATACTTTAATCGTAAAGCAAAAGAGCGTTATGATTTTGGCCACCATATAAAAAATGAAATTAAAGCTTATGGCGAGACTCCTGAAAAAGGTACGAGTCTGGCAGGCGATGCACACAGAGCTTGGATGAATATAAAATCTACAGTGTCTAGTAACAGCGACGAAGCGCTTTTAAAAGAAACGATACGTGGGGAAAATAACGCTATAGAGGAGTATAAAAATATTCTGAGCGAACCACATCTACCTCCTACAACTGAAGCCATTTTAAAATCTCAATTAGGAGTTATAGAAAGCACACTAGAAGAAGTAAAAGCCTTTGAAATAATGGCATAAAATCTGTTTATTTGAATTAGCCAAAATAAAAATAAACTCTAAAATCCCCTTCAATAGTCAACTATTGAAGGGGATTTTTTTATGATACATACGTTAATAACTCCTCAAAAGTTAACTTTTTAAAGCCTCTGTTTTTCTTTAAATTTAAACTTTTAGCCCATTTTTATTTCGGTCTTAGAGCACAGCGTTTTAAGAAGTTGATCTAATATTTTTCTAAAATTATTTTGACAGCTTTAGCTGTCAAACGATTCAATCCTCGACTATCGAGTAATTCAAAGAGAACCAGATGTACCTAATTTTTGATACAGAAACTACCGGCTTACCTAAAAACTGGAACGCTCCCCTTACCGATTCTGACAACTGGCCAAGAGCCATACAAATCGCGTGGCAACTTCACGATGACATGGGCAACTGCATGGAGCACGAAGATTATTTAATACGTCCTGATGGTTTTGACATTCCTTTTGATGCAGAACGCATACATGGTATTTCTACAGAATTGGCTCAACGAGATGGACTTCCTCTCGGCGAAGTTCTGGGGAAATTTAAAGCTGCTTTAGACAAGACAAAATTTGTAGTGGGTCAAAACGTAGGTTTTGATTTAAACATCATGGGTGCAGAATTTTACCGACTTGATGTTACAAACCAATTACAAGAACTTCCGGTTTTAGACACCTGTACCGAAAGAACCGCACAACTGTGTCAAATTCCCGGAGGTCGTGGAGGAAAATTTAAACTTCCTACGCTTACTGAATTACACCAGTATTTATTCAACAAACCTTTTTCTGAAGCACATAATGCCACCGCAGATGTGGAAGCAACCACACGTTGCTTTTTTGAACTGGTACGCCGTCGCATATTTACTCAGGAAGAATTAGATGTACCGGCAGGTTATTTTGAAAACTTTTCAGAAGCTAATCCGCAGCCGATTCAATTTATCGGGCTTAAGCATATAAATCTTAAAAAAGCTTCCGAAGAAATACGCAAAACGCTACAAAAAGTAGATCAGGCAGATATTTCTAAAGAAGAAATTAAGGAAAACAAAGCCCAACTTGCCAAGGTAGATTTTGTGCATTTGCACAACCACTCGCAGTTCTCCATCCTTCAGTCTACTTCAAGTGTACACGATCTGGTTGCTGCTGCAAAAAAACATCAGATGCCCGCAGTCGCCATTAGCGATATGGGAAACATGATGGGTGCCTTCCACTTTGTGAAAGCATTGACTGCACATAATTCCGCAGCAGCCAAAAAAAATAAGGAACTCGAAGAAGCAGGCGAAGAACCTACAGAAACCATTATAAAACCTATTGTTGGGATCGAACTCAACGTATGTCAGGATCATAAAAATAAAACCCAAAAAGACAACGGCTATCAGATTGTGTTTATCGCAAAAAACAAAAAGGGCTATCACAATCTCGCAAAAATGGCTTCGCTTGCTTATACAGACGGATTTTACTACGTTCCGCGTATAGACCGGGAGATTGTAGAGCGCTACAAAGAAGACCTTATCGTACTTACCGGTAACTTATATGGCGAAGTACCCAGTAAAGTGCTCAATGTAGGTGAAAAGCAAGCCGAAGAGGCCTTACTCTGGTGGAAAGATACCTTTGATGAAGATCTCTATATTGAGATTATGCGTCACGGGCAGGAAGATGAAGACCGGGTCAACCAGACTTTAGTGGAGTTTTCTAAAACTCATGATATAAAACTAGTCGCCACTAACAACACCTTCTACATTGAGAAAGAAGATGCCTCTGCTCACGATATTTTATTGTGTGTAAAAGATGGGGAGAAGGTTGCGACACCAAAAGGTCGTGGGCGTGGATATCGTTTTGGTCTGGATAATGAAGAATATTACTTTAAGTCTGCCGAAGAAATGAAGGCCCTGTTTACAGATCTGCCGGAAGCGATAAGCAATGTGAGTGAAGTTGTAGATAAGATTGAAGCTTTTGTATTAGCGCGTGATGTCTTATTACCTGCATTTACGATTCCTGAAGAATTTAGGTTTGAAGAAGATAAACTCGATGGTGGAAAACGCGGAGAAAATAAATACCTCAAGCACATCACATTTGAAGGAGCTAAAAAGCGCTATCCAGACTTAACTCCCGAAATTGAAGAGCGACTCAATTTCGAGTTGAGCGTTATTGAGAATACGGGATATCCGGGTTATTTCCTGATTGTAGAAGATTTCATTCGCGAAGCACGTAATATGGATGTTTCGGTAGGTCCTGGCCGGGGTTCGGCTGCCGGTTCTGCGGTAGCCTATTGTCTGGGAATTACAAATATTGATCCTATTAAATACGATCTGCTTTTTGAGCGTTTCTTAAATCCAGATCGTGTGAGTATGCCCGATATTGATATCGATTTTGATGATGAGGGCCGAAGCCGGGTTATGGATTATGTAATCAATAAATATGGTGCTAATCAGGTGGCGCAAATTATCACCTACGGTACCATGGCAGCAAAATCATCAATTCGAGATACCGCCCGGGTGCTTGATCTTCCGTTAGGAGATGCAGACCGCATTGCCAAGTTGATTCCCAATATGTCGAAGCTTGCCAAGATCTTTGGGCAAAGTGAAGCCGAATTAAAAAAGAAATTTCGCTCAGATGATCTTATAAAGGTAAACGAACTCCTCAACCTTGCCGAAGGTGATGATCTTGAGGGCCAAACCTTGCGAAGAGCACGCCAGCTTGAAGGTTCGGTGCGTAACACGGGTATTCACGCCTGTGGGGTAATTATAACGCCCGATGACATTACTAATTTCGTCCCGGTGTCCACAGCAAAAGATTCCGATTTATACGTTACGCAATTTGACAACTCGGTAGTAGAAGAAGCCGGTCTGCTAAAAATGGACTTCCTGGGTCTGAAGACCCTTACGCTGATTAAGGATACTGTAAAACTTGTAAAACACAAACACGGGATTGATCTCGATCCCGATAATTTTCCGCTAGATGATGCAAAAACCTACGAACTCTTTCAGCGGGGTGATACGGTAGGGATATTTCAGTATGAATCACCCGGGATGCAAAAACACATGCAGGCATTAAAACCTACTGTTTTTGAAGATCTCATTGCTATGAACGCTTTGTATCGCCCGGGCCCTATGGAATACATCCCGAGCTTTATTGCGCGAAAACACGGTGACGAAGAAATACAATACGATCTACCTGCCATGCAGGAATATCTGGAGGAAACTTACGGGATAACCGTCTATCAGGAGCAGGTGATGCTCTTGTCACAGAGCCTTGCAGGCTTTAGTAAAGGTGATGCCGATGTCTTGCGTAAAGCGATGGGTAAAAAGATTTTATCGGTACTTGATAAGATGAAACCCCAATTTCTGGAAGGTGGTGAGAAAAATGGCCATCCTCGAGAGGTTTTAAATAAAATATGGAAAGACTGGGAAGCTTTTGCTGCCTATGCTTTTAACAAATCTCACTCTACCTGTTATGCGTGGATTGCTTACCAGACCGCTTATTGTAAGGCCCACTACCCTGCCGAATATATGGCTGCGGTACTGTCTAACAATATGAACGATATCAAACAGGTTACTTTCTTTATGGAAGAGTGTAAACGTATGGGACTCGAAGTTTTAGGGCCAGACGTGAATGAATCGTTTAGAAAATTTACCGTAAACGACCGCGGCGCGGTACGTTTTGGTATGGGAGCTGTAAAAGGCGTTGGGGCTAACGCAGTACAAACCATCGTTGACAATCGTAAAGACGGGCCGTATCGTTCTGTGTTTGACCTTGCAAAGCGTATAGATTTACGGGCTGCTAACAAAAAAGCTTTTGAAAGTCTGGCACTGGCCGGCGGTTTTGACAGCTTTACAACCACCCACCGCGCGCAATACTTTAAAGACGAGGGCGATGGCATTACCTTCCTTGAAAAAGCAGTGAAATATGGAGCTAAATTTCAGGAAAATGAGAATTCGTCTCAGGTAAGTTTGTTTGGCGATGCCAGTGAAGTGCAAATCCCAGAGCCAGTGGTGCCTCCCTGTGAAGAATGGGGAACGATGGAAAAACTGCGTCGCGAGAAAGAGGTGGTAGGTATTTACATTAGTGGGCACCCGCTAGATGATTTTAAATTAGAAATGGAAAATTTCTGCAACGGCAAGATTAGTGATTTTAATAACCTTGATAATCACCTTAACCGTGAACTTACCATTGGTGGGGTAATTAGCGATGTGCAGCATCGGGTTTCTAAAAACGGAAAAGGCTGGGCAGCATTTACTGTTGAAGATTTTGATGAGTCATACGAGTTTAGGATGTTTGGCGAAGAGTATTTAAAATTCAGGCATTTTTTAATACCCAACTCTTTTGTGCATATGCGTGTTTTTGTACGTGAAGGATGGACCAACCGCGATACCGGAAAAAAAGGCGATCCCCGTTTGCAGTTTAACAACTTTATGCAATTACAGGACGTTATGGAAACCTTTAGCAAAAAACTCACCATCAATCTGGATCTAAAAGAAGTACAAAGCAGCCGTATTGATGAGCTGCGCGAAACCTTATTTAATCACCGCGGCGATCACAATCTGCATTTTTACGTCTTTGAATCTGACGAAAAGATCGCATTGCAGATGCCCAGTCGTAAGAAAAAAGTAAAAATAAGTAGTGCGTTGTTAAATGAATTGAAGGCACAGCGGTTTAGTTTTAAACTCAATTAATAGGCTTTTACATCATTAGCTTTGCTGTTTGGGCGTTCCCTAACGGTCGGGCTATACACTGCAATCTCCTTGTTGCCTCGGGCAACAAGGAGGATTTACGCTGCTATCCCTAACGCTTTTTGTAATACTAAACTTATTTCAGCATCATACTCCTAAAATCTGCGCCCCTTAAAAGAGTTCAAGGTGACGAAACTATCGTAAACCCGCGTAAGGGATAGCAGTGAAAAGCCCACAGCGAGGAACGAGCGCGGACTTGTAACGTATAGCCCGACCCGAAGGGTTACGCCCAAATCATTTTAAAAAGTTTAATTTTTATTTCGTCATTCTGAACTTGTTTCAGCATCACACTCGCAGCATAAGCTACCCCTGTAACGAGTTCAGGTTGAAGAAACAATAGAAAAAGCGCGTAAGAGATAGCAGTGAAAAGCCCACAGCGAGGAACGAGCGCGGACTTGTAACGTATAGCGCGATCCAAAGGGTTACGCCCAAAACCTTAAAATCGCACGTTACAATCCCGGAATATTAGAGATTTCAATCTTTTAGAAGCAAAAAATAGTACTTCAATTTAAAGACAGTTTAAGAAATGCTTATATTGTTAAGGCAAAAGGGTATTATTAATCAATATAACTGATAAAATCATAGTCAAATCTAATTCGTTGATTGTAAGCTTTAGATAAATAATTGACTAATTTTACATTAATAACCTAAATAAAAATAAAATGGCACTAGAAATAACTGACGCAACATTTGACGAAGCTGTACTACAATCTGATAAACCGGTACTTGTAGACTTTTGGGCAGCATGGTGTGGCCCTTGTAGAATGGTAGGCCCCGTTATTGAAGAAATAAGCAAAGAATATGAAGGTAAAGCCGTAGTAGGTAAAGTCGACGTTGATGCTAACCAGGAATTTGCAGCAAAATATGGTGTACGTAACATACCTACGGTTTTGATGTTTAAAAACGGTGAGGTTGTAGGTCGCCAGGTAGGTGTTGCTCCTAAAGCTACATATACTGAGGCTTTAGAAGGTTTACTTAGCGAAGCATAAGAAAACATTTTTAAAATAGAATAAAAAGGTTTGGCTTCATGTCAAACCTTTTTATTTTGCCTGTAAGCTGTAAATTAATGCCTGCGACACTTCTCTAATTTTATAAGCAAATCTTAAACTTATTGTTTATACTTGTTAAGGCGATTAAAAAAATTGTTCCGAAATTTATACACTGTTTTGCTGAACAGTATCTGAAATAAAAATTATACAATGGAAAATAAAAAAGGAAAACCACAAGATCTTATTGATGCTAAGTTACTGGAAGAACGTAAAGTTTTTCTTTGGGGACAGGTAGATGACAAGAGTGCTAAGCACGTTGTTGACCGTCTTATGTATTTAGATGCAATAAGTCATAAAGAAATTCAATTATACATTAACAGCCCAGGTGGTTATGTGACTGCCGGTTTCTCTATTTACGATACGATTAAATCTATAAAAAGTCCGGTTTCTACAATATGTACCGGTCTTGCTGCCAGTATGGGAAGTATCTTACTTTCGGTAGGTGAGAAAGGTCGTCGTTTTATACAGCCTCACGCTCGTGTTATGATACATCAGCCTAGTGGTGGTGCGCGTGGGCAGGCTAGTGATATTGAAATTACAGCTCAGGAAATTCTAAAAACTAAAGAATTGAGCGCAAAAATTCTTGCAGACAACTGCGGTCAGGATTTTGAAAAAGTAATGAAAGATTTTAACCGTGACCACTGGATGGGTGCAGAGGAATCTGTTTCCTACGGAATCGTTGACGGTGTAATCTAAAACCTTCTTGTAAACAGTCTCAGTAAGCGGTTGATGCTCTTGAATTTTTATTTTAGGCTTACCGCTAACTGAGACTGTATTTTTATATCACCCTATGGATTTTCAAGCGCACCTTAATGCTATTGCCGGTTTTAACAACCTAGAGCTTCTGGCCGGTCAGGTTGTTGAAGGGTTTATTAGCGGGATGCACAAGAGTCCGTTTCATGGGTTTTCTGCAGAGTTTGCAGAACATAAGGTGTACAACGCCGGCGAAAGTACAAAACACATAGATTGGAAGCTTTATGCGCGTACAGATAAACTCTATACAAAGCGCTACGAGGAAGAAACAAACCTGCGCTGTCATCTTATCTTAGACAACAGCAGTAGCATGCACTACCCTACACTACCCTCTTCAGGCTTAAACAGCCCAAATAAAATTGCCTTTTCGGTATTAGCGGCGGCGGCTATTATGCAATTGATGAAAAAACAGCGGGATGCGGTAGGCTTAAGTATATATGCTGAAAATTTTGAGTATTATGCCCCCGAGAAAGGAAGTGAGCGTCATCATCATATGTTGCTTAATCAATTAAATCAAACGCTGGTAAAGCCTGACAATGCGGTAAAAACAGATACCTACGCTAATCTTCACTTCATAGCCGAAAAACTGAAGCGCAGATCGCTTGTGTTTTTATTTAGTGATTTGTTTCAAAATGAAATTGAGCAGGAAAAAACCTTTGAAGCGTTACAGCATTTAAAATATAATAAGCACGAGGTCGTACTTTTTCACACGTATGATAGCGCTACAGAATTAAATTTTAACTTTGATAGTACGCCTAAACGTTTTGAAGATGTGGAAACCGGAAAGCATATTGATGTCTTTTCAGACAACTTAAAAGAAGACTATAAAAAACTGGTAAATGCTTATTTTGAGGCTCTTAAATTACGCTGCGCACAATACCGTATAAAATATGTGAAGGCAGATATACAGCGAGGCTTTGCTCCTATATTGAGTACATTTCTGGTAGAACGCAAACAGTTTTTATAAAAATTAAAAAAAGTTTCATTTTTTGTTTGCACACTTAAAAAATGGATGTATATTTGCACCCGCAAGAAAGGAAATGATCATCGCTTCTAATCTTCAAAAGTTCTTAAAATATTTGGTCTGGTAGTTCAGTTGGTTAGAATACATGCCTGTCACGCATGGGGTCGCGGGTTCGAGTCCCGTCCAGACCGCTAAAAGCTCTTCGAAAGAAGGGCTTTTTTTGTTTATAGAAATCTCGTAAATGCAATAGATAAGCCCTGGGAAATTTATTATCTATAGTTTTAGCCACCTTCAAAATCAACCCACGCGGTATTTATTAGCAAAACCTCACCTTAATTGTTTTCCTCAAATAAATTGACTAGAAAATAGAAAACAATGATTCTCTTCGCAGATAAATTTTAGCAGATTTTTGGCTTTCGACTCATTTAAAAATTCGGAAATTCATTTTGAAAATACAGTAGACTTAGAATGTCTGATTTCAGAATAAACCTAAAAAACAACCAGATTATGAAGTCAAAAAAAATATTAATGATTGTTACATCTCACGGGGAGTTGTTAAACACAAAAAGCAAAACAGGTTTATGGATAGGAGAGTTTACAGATCCTTATTACGAATTTATTGATGCCGGGTGTGAGGTCACATTAGCGAGTCCTAAAGGAGGTCACCCCCCTATTGATGAAATGAGCCAACTAACTGAAAATATCACACAATCAAATAAGCGTTTTAAAAATGATTCTGTTGCTCAAATTGCTTTAAATACCACACTAAAATTAGAAAGTGTAACAGCTACCGATTTTGATGCTGTTTTCTTTCCTGGTGGTCACGGCCCTATGTTTGATCTAGCTTCAAATGAGTTAAGCGGTCAATTAATTTTAGATTTTATCGCAAGCGGAAAACCTGTAGCTGCAGTATGTCACGGCCCTGCAGCACTGTTAAAAGCTGCAGAACTAAATCCTTTATTGCTAGAAAATAAGAAAATAACTGGTTTTTCTAATACCGAAGAAAAATTAGCATTACGCTCCAATAATATACCCTACAAATTAGAAGATCGTCTAAAGAAGCTTGGAGCAAATTATAAGACTGCTGCCGTGCCCTTTATAGCACACGTAGAAAGTGACGGATTATTGATTACAGGACAAAATCCTTTATCTGCAGGACCTACTGCAAAAGCTTTACTTAATTTCTGGGGTTCTATGTAACTCCTATATATCACAAGTTTTACAACGGGCATTCAAAAATAGAATGTCCGTTTTTGTTTATATAATATGTTTGGCTCCTTTATTTATCAAGATTACTCAACGCTAAATTCATATCTATTCCCGCTTTGAGAACACCCATAAATAGATCTCCTTTTTCTGAAAATCTATTAATAACAGACTTCATATTAAATTCTTCAATCGATAAACCTGTCTTGACTTCTTCCCACGCTAGAGGTGTAGATACAGTAGCTCCCACCTTTGGTCTTACGCAATAAGGTGCTGCAAGGGTTTGCCCTTTTCTATTCTGTAAATAATCAAGATAAATTTTATCTCCCCGGGTTTTTAATGACCTATCTAGACTGGTGATTTCCGGAAGCATCTCGTTAACGTAAAGACATAGTAGCTTAATAAAATTACGTACTTCTTCATACGTATAGTTTCCACCCATTGGTATATATACATGCAATCCTGTTGAACCTGAAGTTTTACAATATCCTGGGATATCTGCAATTTTTAAAACTTCGTTAACTGCCTGAGCAGTCTCAATAACCTGTTCAAAAGTATTCTTTTTTGAAGGGTCAAGATCAATAACTCCGTAATCTGGATGGTCTAGTGTTGATATTCTAGAATTCCAGGGATTAATTTCTATACATCCTAAATTTGCCATGTAGATGAGCGTAGCCTCATTTTGACAGAGTAAATAATTTATTTTTTTATCTACAGATTTTGAATAGATAGCTTTACTTTCCACCCATTCTGGTAAATATTCATTATCCTTTTGATAAAAGCCAGATTCCTTAATTCCGTTAGGATGTCTATGAAGATTTTGGGGCCTGTCAACTAAATAGGGAAGTATATAATCTGAAATCTTTAAATAATAATCGATCAAATCATATTTTAAAAATCCCTTCTCTGGCCAATAGACTTTGTTTACATTAGAAATAGGAACCTTGACCGAACCTATCTCTAAAACAGAATCTACATCTGTACTATCATTAGTTTTTAAACTCTTTAAAACTTTGGGTTGGGATACCTCATCAACCATCTTATCAAAACGTAAACCTTTAAATACGGGGTGTCTTAATAAACCAGTTTGTGTTTTTTCCATATATTTTACTTCACAAACAAAATGTGGTTTCATCCAGTGTGCTTCTCTTCCCTTTAAAGAAACTTTTTGATTAAAAGGTGACGAAGAAATTTCATATAATTTAAATTTTGAGAGCAATTCTTTCTTTTCGGCATTAGAAAAACCACTCCCACAGTTACCTGCATAGCTCAAGTTTCCCTCTTTATAATTCCCGAGAATTAACGAGCCAAAATGATCATTTTTATTTAGTGGGCTGGTATAACCACAAATAAGAAATTCGTCGCTTTCTATATTTTTTATTTTTAGCCAATGCTCAAACCGAAGCCCGGGATAATAATTACTGTCTTTTTTCTTTGCTATCACACCTTCTACACCACTTGCTATGGCCTTATTGTAAAACATAGTGCCCATACCCTCTATATGATCGCAATACACACAATGATCTAACCCTTGTAGTAGCTCTGGTAGAAAACTTTTTCGGTCTATTAATGGAAGTTGCTGCATATCATATCCATCAAGATATACAATATCAAAAACATAATACCTTAGAACTCCTTTTGTTTTACCTCGCTCGTAGTTCTGTAATTTTTGAAAGTTAGGAAGACCATTTTCTTCCAGTATTACGAGTTCTCCGTCGAGAATTACATTTTGAGGAAGAGCGTGTAACTCTTCCGCAATAAGACTGAATTTTTCATTATAAGATTGCCCATTTCTAGATTGAAGAATTACATTACCTTCATTTACATAAGATACTAGGCGATAGCCGTCCCACTTAATTTCGTAAATCCAATCGGGACTATTAAAGATTTCTTTAGCCGGAGTCGCCAACATAGGCTTGACCTGCTGGTCGATTTTAATTTCACGTGTTGCAGGAATTGGTTGTTTTTGAGGTAAAGCAAAATCAGGTAATTCTATGCTGTAATGTAATTCGGTTGCATACGCATCCTGTTTTTTTATGAGTAGCCATTGATTATTTTTTTTAGGATCTTTAATTCGAACTAAAGCAAAAGCACCTTTTATTTTTGCGCCAAAAAAGGTGAGTTTTAAATCTCCCTTTTTAAATAACTGGTCTGATGTAGATGGGCCAGTATTATTAAACTCAAAAAAACCCGAATCCCATATTTTCATTTTTCCTGCCCCATAATTACCTTTAGGTATTTCTCCTTCAAAAGTTAGGTAACTCACAGGATGATCTTCAGTTTGTATAGCAAGTCTTTTATCTTTAATATTTAAGGAAGGCCCTTTAGGTATAGCCCAGCTTTTAAGCACACCATCTATTTCTAACCTTAAATCAAAATGCAAACGCGAGGCTTTATGCACCTGAATAACAAACCGGTTTAAATGTTCTTCATTAAGAGTGCCTTCAGGTTCTGGAGTCTTCTCAAAATTCCGTTTATCGTTATACTTTTTGAGACTCATAGAATTAGGATGCTTTTTTCTTCTTACGAGCTTCCAAGCTTGCCTTCAATTGAGCCATTAGATCTTTGGCATCGGTGGGTTTAATATTAACTTCTTCTACTTTAGTTGATTTTCCTTTTGCCTTATCGTTAATAATTTTCATAAGTTGATCATTATAAACATCTTTATATTTAGATAAATCAAATTTTTCAGAATAGTTTTCAATTAAAGAAACCGCCATATCTACCTCCTTTTTGGTAACTTTTGTTTTGGGTAATTTTAGCTCTGAAGGATCCCTAATTTCATCATTAAACCGAATCACGTGTAAAACCAAAGCATCTTTGTAATGACCTATAAGACTAAGATGTTCTTTTTGGCGCATAACGAATGTACCCACACCTAACTTACCTGTCTTTTTTAAAGCATCTCTTAGTAAATTGTAGGACTTGCTACCTTCCTTTTGGGGTTCTAAAAAATAGGGTTTCTTGAATAAGACATCGGCAACATCATCTTCTAAAACAAATTCTTCGATATCTATGGTTTTACTCTTTTTAAGATTGGCCTTTTCAAAATCTTCATTTTCTAATATGATATAGGTATCATCTTTCTTGAAACCTTTTACGATATCACCCCAAACTACTTCTTCCCCGGTTTTCTCATTAACACGTTTATACCTAATCCTTTGATTATCGTGTTTATCAAGCATATCAAGATCAAGTTTTCTATCTTCTGAACCAGAAAATAATTTTACCGGTATAGAAACCAGACCAAAACTTAGCGTACCATTCCAAATAGATCTCATAATTTTTATTTTAAAATTACTTATTAACTCAGTGTATTAGCGTTTGTTTCCCATTACTTTAACACGGTAAGACTAATGGAATTTGAAGATTTATAATCAAAGGACCTATCATCAAAAAAGAAGGGCAACTACGTGAGTAATTGCCCTTTCTAAAATGCTCATAAATTAAGCCCCTACAACTTCGCCTCCATTCACATGAATTACCTGTCCAGTAATATAACTGCTATCTTCTGAAGCCAGAAATACATAAGCTGGTGCTACTTCACTGGGTTGTCCTGCTCGACCTAGTGGCACATCCTGGCCAAAATCTGATACGTCATCAAAAGTTGCCGGGATTAAGGGTGTCCAGATAGGACCCGGAGCGACGCCATTAACACGAATATTTTTAGACGCCCACATTTTACTTAATGAGCGCGTAAACGTGGTTATCGCTCCCTTAGTACTACTGTAATCTAATAAATGTGAAGAACCTCTATACGCGGTGACAGAAGTTGAATTGATAATAGAATCGCCACTTTTAAATTGACTCTCTAAAGCTTTTACAAAATAAAAATACGGGTAAATATTAGTTTCAAATGTTTCTTTTACTTCAGAAATAGTAAGATTAGCCAAACTATCTTTAGGAAACTGAACTGCTGCATTATTAACTAAAATATTTACCTGTTTAAAATGTTTTAAAACATCCTGAGTACACTGGTTGCAAAAAGTCTCATCTCTAATATCTCCTTCAAATAATAAACATTCTTGCCCTTCTTTCTCTACAAGTTCTTTTGTGTAGGCGGCATCATCGCTCTCAGATTTATAAATTATAGCGACTGAAGCTCCTTCTTTGGCAAAGTGAACAGCAACGCTTCTACCTATGCCACTATCGCCTCCGGTAATTAAAGCGACTTTATTTTTAAGTTTATCAGACCCCTTGTAACCTGCTCTAATTATTTCGGGTTGTGGACTCATCTGACTTTCGGTACCTGGCAATTCCTGGCTTTGCTCCGGAAAATTTTTTGGCTTATTCATATTTATAATTTTATTAGTTAGGTTGATTCGTTAGTGCAAGTGAATTAAAGTCGATTGCGTGTAACTCACTAATTAATTTGCTATGTTTCTCTATAAATTCACGAAGAATATTTTTGACTACTTGATTTTTATTCTGAAAATATTCTGACCTGCAAGTTTCGTGTATGGCTAGTTCTATTTGATAACAATTTTTAATAACAGTAGAAAATCCAATTTCAGGCATCATCTCTCTATAATTTGAAGGAATAGTTGACTGCTCTTCATTTGATTTAGCGTGCACCAATACATCTTCAATAGATTTCACAAAATCTGACTTACAGGTATATAAATTTTTAAATACCCTCTTTAGAAAGATATTCTTTGAATTTATTGCCAGATTCTGATAGGTATCAAAGTATTTAGAGGAAATATATTTTATTCCACAGAGCTGATTTAGTTGCTGTTGAGATAAGTTTTGCACACACATAAGAATAAAATTTTACACTAATTAAAATCCTTATTAGGGAGAAAGCCTGCAATTTTAGAACACGAATTTTCTGGATGTATATAGTTTACTTTAATTTTATAGGTTCCAGCGGTTCCAGTGGTGGAAAAATCACCTTTTTTAATATCAAAACCACCTTCATCTGTATACGATAGACTTACTATAGAAGTGGTTTTGATAAAATCTAACTCTTGATTTTCCTTGTGCGAGAAAGAATGACGTTTTTGTAGATTGTTTAACGTCTTTAGAAAATGATTATCATTGGAGAAGTTCATAGTGCAATTATTTTCGTTAGTAATTATTTAAAATTAAAAACTTAAAATCGCATCTTTTACCTAATAAAATATAATTATTAAAAATTTAATATAGTTAATTAAATTTTTCTTAATAAAATTGTTGTCAATTTTGAGACTAATTAGCTCCTTTTATTACGCTTGCGTTTCCACCATATATAAAACAGAAGTACCACAATAGGCAGAATTACAAAAACAATCAAATCAAAGGAATTTGTAAAATCTACAGGATTATTATCATCAGGATTTTGAGTGCCGGGAGGTAATTGTATAAGGAATGGATAAAACATAGGGTTTAATAATTTATAAATATTAATAGTATATTTCTAAAACTAATATAGTCAAAATGTAATGAAATAGTTACAACTATTTTTTCGATAACTACAACCTAATCGTATTCTGTGGCATTATTTAATAAAATGTTGAAGAAAAAATTTACTTACAAATTCCTGTATAGTCTTCGATTAAAGAATATCTATTTTTAGCCTCTACTTAAAAAGTATATTTTGATTATAAAATTAGCGCTCCTCTTCTTCCTGTGTCTCTCAATTAGTTCGGTTGCACAGCAAAAAGAGATCACATTAGTCTCGTGGAATATTCGGGATTTTGGCAAAACAAAAAATGGTGAAGAACTTAATGCAATTGCCGAAATTTTAAGAGATGCAGATGTTGTGGCTTTACAGGAGGTAGTTGCAGGTTATGGTGGCGCACAGGCTGTAGCTAAACTTGCAGATATTTTAAATCGAAAAGGTGCCAAGTGGGATTACCTAATAAGTGACCCTACCCATAGCCCTAAATATGTAACAGAACGTTATGCGTATCTTTGGAAGACCGCTCAAATCAAAATAAAAAACAGAGGTGACTTAATTAAGCAACTAGATGAAGCGGTAGATCGGGAGCCCTTTCTTATTGATTTTTATTTCGAGAAAACACCTTTTACAGTGATTAACTTTCACTCAAGACCCTTTGATCAAAATCCCGAGCGCGAGATTAAAGCGATATCAAATTACATTCTCAATACACTCACCGGAACTGTATTTTTAGCCGGTGACTTTAATATGAATGAACAGGAAGAAGTCTTCAATCCTTTAAAGAAAAGGGGATTTATAGCGGCACTTAAAAATCAAAAAACAACTCTAAAAAATCAATGCAGCCCTTTAGGTTATCTCAACTACGCTATTGATAACATATTCTATTCAAAAAACATACACTGCATAAAAACCGGCGTTATAGACTTTGTCGGGTCTTGTGATAATTTAGAATATGCACGTAATCTTTCAGATCATTTACCGGTGTTTGTTCAATTTAAATTGAACAAAAAATAGCGCTTCAGTATTAAAAAAACTCTTTTTACTTAATTTAAATTATCCCTTTTCTAATAAGTTTAGCCACTAATTCGGTAGTGTTTTTAACGCCAAACTCTACAAAAAGTTTACTTACCCTTTTATCTATAGAACTTTCAGAATTGGGTTTAAGATTTTGTTGCATCAACTGTTCTCTAATTTCCCGTTTACTAAAACCTTCGGCAAGGCTTTTTAAAACAATTAGGTCAAGTTCTTCAAGTTGAAATACATTAGAATTTGCATTTAAATTTATTTGTGGGGAAGTGTATTTTTTATGTTCGTTTACAGATTGCACAGCCATTACGAGTTCGTTTAAACTTTGTCTGCCCTTGCATACATAGCCGTCAATATTTAATTGATCAAAAAGCGCCTGCACTTTAGAAGGATTATCTTCCATAGAATTAACAACAATCTTAATCCCGGGTTGCAATTTGCGCACAGCAGCTATGAGTTCTTCTCCAGAATTGAGTTTTTGTTTAAGATGAGATTCTTTAAAAGATAAGTCTGTCACAAGCAGCTCAAAGGGATCATCTTCACTCAGGGCAACGCTAATCCTGTTATAAGCTTTATCACAATACAACTCTTCATATAAATACGGAATTCCCAGTTTCTCTTTTAAGGTATCAACAATACTTTTATTATCACCTTGAAAATCTTCAGCAATCAGAACTTTTTTGAACATAATACAGAACTTTTATTTTGGTAAATAGATCAAGGCCCTAAAGCCTTTTCCTGTTTCTGTGTCAAAACTAATAGTTCCTCCAATGGCTTTTATACGCTTTTCTGTATTACGGAGCCCATTTTTTAAAATTAATGCTTCTTTTGAGGCTCCTACACCATTATCTTCATAATTAATCTTTAGTGAATTTGATTCTTCAGAAAATTTTACCGTCACTAATTTTGCCTCGCTATGTTTTCTCATGTTTATCATTAACTCCCGTAACACTTTGTAAAGGGCAACTTTAGACCACTGGTCTACATGCTCCCACGAGATGTTTTGAACACCGGTAATAAACAGGTTTGTATTTTCGGGCTTTTGTATTTGCAATAGCGCTACTAAACTTTGTTTGTATTGCTCTCCCGTCTCTACTTCATTAATTTCTCTAGAAAAATCCCGGCTTTGTTTATACAAGCCATCGAGTTCGTCAAGCACAATCTCTTTATCAGAATTAGTCTGCAATAACAGCATTACGTGGTTAAGACCTGCCCCAAAGTCGTCGTGCAATCTGCTCGATAATTCTGTTTCTGTAGTATAAGCAGCCTCTAACCTATCTGCCCGGTTTTGAGTTTTTAAACGCTTTGTACGTTGTTTAAAAATTATATATATGACCACCAAAACTATAAGTAAACATATTACTATGGCCTTACCTACTAAATTAGCAAACTGTTCTTGTTCGGTTTGTAATTCTTTTAAAGCATTCTCTTTTTCTAAACGTACAATAGATTCTTGTTTAGATTTATCATCGTACTTATACTTGGCAAATTGCGTTTTTACTTTTAATTCCTGTTGATACAAACTGTCTTGGAGAACAATATAACGATCTCTTAGCTGAAGGTTTTTATCTGAAAACTGCAGCATTTTTTTTAAGACATCTTGTTCTGCCTTAGGAGTGTTTATAACTTTTGAAATCTGAATAACCGTATCAAAATAAGCTCTGGCTTTTTGCTCATTTATGCTACTATAAAACTCACCTAAATGGGTATAACTAGATTGCTGACCCCGTAAATCATTTATAGATTTTCGAATATTAAGGGGTTGAATTAACGGCGTTTCTACATGGAGAGCACCGGCTAACCATTGTGCATATGCAAGGTTGTCTAAAACTCTCGCATATTCCTTTTCATTATTAATTACCGTTGAATCTTTTGAAACCGATTTTAATATTTCTATTGCTTTCTTATACTCCTTATTATCTAGGTAAGTAGCTGCCAGATTGTTTTTATAAATGTTTCGATCTGAATCTGAATCTGTAATTTTTATCGCCTTCTTTAAATACAGAATAGCATCATTATAATTAAAAAGCTTGCGGTGATTTGTACCTAGTACACTATAGCTTGAAGCTATAGCTCCTGTATTGTCGTTGTTTTCAAAAAACTGCAAGGCTTCAGTAATTGTTTCTTTACTTCCAAAAAAATCGCTCTGTGTTTGTTGAATACCGGCCATATTAACCAAATTTTTACCCACCCAGCTACTATCCTGTAGTGCCAGATAGTTGGTTTTAGATTTGTTATACCGCACAAAAGCACTATCAAGTTGATTTGCTACAACCTCAAAGTAATATCCCATCAAATATTCCTGCATCCCTAAAGTTGATTTATCATCAATTTTAAGTGCGTATTTGATTAGGGTGTCGTCATATTTAAGTAAACTGTCAAATTCACCTAAAGAGTAATTAAGCCAGTTTTTTTTATAAAGGATTTTTGTATAATTAGTATCCTTTGTTTTAGTGTTATATAGTTGAAGTGCTTTCTCAATAGAAATTTTTCGATCTACTAAAGATCGGGTTTTATCCTGTGCTTCGTCAAAATAGAATAATGCACTATCCTGAATAGTCTGCTGTTTAAAGTTGTGCTTATTATCTTTTCCGCAAGAGAGTAAAAGTCCGCAGAAAAAAAAGAGTATTGCTTTGTTCAATAGCTGAAGTTTACGGCTAAACTACTAAAAAGAGCCATAATTTTAGTATGGCTCTTGTACTAATTATAACTAAAAATATTAACCCGCATCATCACCTTCTAGTGGCGGAGGTGTTACTTTCCCATCATCGCCCTCAGTTGCCCGAGTATCATGTATTAATTGTTCTTCATAAGCGTCTGCTGTACACGATGTAAACACACCGTTAATTATTAAAGCCATTACAACTACTATAATTTTTTTCATTATTTACTTTTTTGAGATTAAACACAGGAATGGCCGTCCGAAATTTTTTCAGATTTAATTTTTAACCATTCTTTTTGAGGTTGGAGTACTCCTTTTCTTTTTGTGGAAAGTGAAAATCAAACACGGCAGCAAAAAGCTACTTTCCATTAGGCTTAAATCGCCGCATTATGATTTTCTAAAGAACAATTTTCTAGAAAGCCCTGAGTGCACAACAGAGCAGCTATCATTCTCAAGGACAAAGTAAATTAATGGTTGACCTTTAATTGCAGACACGTATTAGACTTGTATTGGACATTTAGTAGACTCCAGTAATAAAAGGAGTTAAGCAGTAATCCTGTCTAATTATTGTCTGATGATAATTTGTATTTTTGAAGAAATGGAAGAAGATTTACTTGCGAAAATTGTAAAAGAGGCTTTTGATAAGGCAGGTACTGAATCTGTTTCTAAAGCACGATATGCCTTAGCTAAACAGATAGAAATAGAATCTAATCTTAGTTCTAAAACAATTGAAAGAGCTCATAAAAGATATATTGAAAAAGATTTTAACTGTAGCGAACTGCAAGCTGATAGTGTTGATAAACTCTGTAAGTATTTAGGATATAAAAATTATGCAGCGTATGTGGATTACAAGGCAGATAAAGATGCTGGTGTCTCAGTAAAAACCTCTAAACCAGATCAAGAGAAGATCATAAAAACTGGCAATCGTAGAAATGTCTATTTAGTTTTAGGTGGTATCCTTATGCTATTGATATTCTCGTATTTAAGATGGAATACTAATAATGCTTTAACAGACAGTAAAGGGCAAAATTACATGACCTGGGCAAACACGCATTTTGAAAAAATCAATTGCGAGACAAAACCATACTCTGACTACGGCACGCAAATAGAACCCTTTGACTCGTTTAGATTTGAAAGTTTTAGAAAAATAGAAGTAACTATGGCTACTCCCTTTTTTACTGAAGAAAACTTCAAACCCCTAATCTGGTATTATAAAAAAAATAATGAAATCGAATTCTTTACAGCTCCCGGGCTTCACCCTGTTAATGGAGAAACATTGAGGAAGATAACTCCATATATTATTGAGAAATACGTTCCTATCCACAACAATAAAGGGAACTCTTTTTTAAAATAGCAATACCTATTATAAAACCCTATTTTCCTAAAAACAAAAAACCCGTCAGATGATGGGTTTTTGGTTTTATGGTATTTAAATAGTTTTACTTTTCTACAGCTTTTAGCATTTTATAAAACAGTTGGTTATTTTCAAAAACTCCTCTAAAATTTTGAGCTTGCGGCCCATAGGAAAAAACAGGAACCATAATTCCCGTGTGATCTGTAGTTAAAAAATCTGCCTGTACTTCACCTTGCTTTAATTCACCTCCTACAATACCCAAACCTGATGTCTCGTGATCTGCAGTGATTATAACAAGTGTGTTTTTTAAGGCATCAGCATATTTTAAAACTTCGGCAATTGCAGTATCAAAGTCAAGCATCTCCTGTATAATACCACTGGCTGAATTTGTATGCCCGTTACTGTCTATTTGCGCAGCTTCAATCATTAGGAAGAAGGGCTTCTCGTCTTTCTCCAAAACACGAAGTGCTTTTTGCACACTTTGTTTTAATAAATCACCTCTGCCATTTGCAATAGAAGGCACTTTGTTTTCTCCTATAAATACAGCGGACTTCTCCCTTAAATTGGTTAGTTGGTCAATTGTTTTTACGCGGTAAGAAGCAGGGATTGAGGCTGCCTTAGACCTTCCTCCGGCAATAAAAAACTGAAGCTCAGCCGTTTCTAAATCCTTCAGAATTCCTTCAGAATCATCGCGCTCCTTGCGGTGCGCATAAAAAGAAGCCGGTGTGGCGCCATCAATTGCATCTGTAGATATTAATGCCGTATTAAATCCTCTTTCACCTAAAATTTCTGTGATATTTGTTACCGGTTTATCTACCGTATCAACCCCTATCGCCCGGTTGTGTGTCTTAAAACCGGTTGCTATAGCCGTTGCTCCCGCTGCAGAATCTGTAATTAAATCATCTGAAGATGCCGTTTTTAAAAAGCCTATATCATTTAATTGTGTCAAAGTCAATTCACCCTGGTTAGCAATTTGTGCCGCAGTAATTTGCGCCAGACCATTACCATCGCCTATCATCAGAATTATATTAGTAGGTTTGGCTTTGTAATCAAAATCAAATGCAGGAGTATATACCTCAACCTGCTGTGCATTAGCGTAAGTGTTTTTATCTAATGTATATAAAAACGAAACTGCTTCAACAGGGTGATCTGTATTTATAAAATCTACCCCCATTTTTGCTAAAGAAGACCAGGCTGTTTTAGTATCTGGACTTCCCCAAAATCGCAAGGGTTTATTGTGTACATGGGCTTTATCTATTAATTCTAAAAGTACTGCCAACTCCTGTTCTACAGGTCTTCCCAGACCATTCCATACCGAGTGATTTTTAAAATTTACACTCAGCATCGCTATTTTGTCTAGATTAATCGTGTCTAAATCATCTAAACGCTGGTGATCAAAATGAATAAAATCAGGATATTTAGCATAGTCAGCTGCAGGAGGCCGGTTTCCGGAAACTACAATGGTCAGTTCATCTGAAGCTGTTAATTGAGGATACATACGCAACGTATGTATCAAATTCTGAAGTGTAGATTCTGCTTCAGTCTTAATGTCTATTAGAAGCGTAAGCTTGCGTAATTTAGACTTTTGAATCAGCTGAAAAACAGGCTCAATATACAAGCTTTGCAGGGTATTTTCAGGATTTAATTCGGCTGCGGTATGGGCTACTAAAAGGGTTCCGTTTTCTAAAAAAACATCAGCTTCAATAGATGCAGCCCCGGCGATATAAGATTCCCAAAACGGAAATTCATGAACATAATCATTGTGAGCATGCACAGAATATCCCGGCTGACGCTGAGCATTACAGCCCGTTAGACCGAACCAAAAAAATACAACAATAAAAAGCTTCATAGGTTCTATTACTTGGTGTTTATCGCATCAAGAATCTTATGATAAATCGCACTATTTTGATAAATACCTCTAAATTTTTCAGAGCCTTTACCTTTTGCAAATACAGGAATTAGCTCCCCGCTGTGTTGGTCTGTAATAAAATAAACCGCTACTTTTTGAGGCACTTCGGTCTTTTCTCCCGTCTCTTCATTAACGTCATAATATTTACCTATGCTCGCACCACCGGTCTCGTGATCTGCAGTGACAACTAATAAGGTATTAGGGTGTGTAGCCACATAGTCTAAAACCGCACCTATAGTTTTATCAAAATCTGCCACTTCCTGAATCATCATTTCCGCATTTTTATCGTGACCACCCCAATCTATATAGGAGCCTTCTATCATCAAGAAAAAAGGTTTGTTGTTAGTATCAAAATAATCGAGCGCAGTTAAACTTGCTTCTTTTAAAAAATCTCCTCTTCCCTGTATTTTAGACGGAAGGCCCTCATCTTCGATAATAAAAGCATTGCGCTTTGAAACTACCGGTTTGCTTAAACTCAAGGTATCTAAGTTGTAATTGCGTGCTAATAACGTATTAAACAGGGCTTTTTTATCACTACGCTGACTGAAGAATTTACGTCCACCACCTGCTAGAAAATCAATATCTGAAGTCACTAATTGTGCAGCAATATCTTCGTGCAGATCCCGATCTTTTACGTGGGCATAAAAGGAAGCCGGTGTCGCATGTGTTATAGACGTAAGCGAGATTAGACCCGTTTGATACCCTTTATCTTTTAAATGCTCAAGTATTGTTTCTTGCCGAATAGTATCTTTTGAAACGCCTATTGCCCGTTTATACGTTTTTTCTCCCGTGGAAAAAGCAGTGGCTCCTGCCGCAGAATCTGTAATTAAATGACTTACCGAATACGAGCGGTGTAATCCTATATCTTCAAAACGCTCAAAATTTGAAGCTTCTTCTCCAAAATAAAAGGCACTTGATACCTGCGGAATTCCCATCCCATCACCTATCATTAAAATAACACTTAAAGGTGCGTCTTCTTGTGAGGTTACTACTGCAGATTTTGACGCACAACTTTGCAATGCCACGATTCCCAGACCTAAAAGGCCCATACTAATACTATTTCTCATATTTTAATTTAAATAACTAACGGTAAGAGTGACCTCTTACCGTTAAATTATAATTCTATTTTATACTTAATATCCTCTGTTTTGTTCTAAATATCCAGGCGTATTTGAAGCACCATCTATTGCTGTTTGCGGTATAGGAAACAAACGGTGATTTACATCAGTATCTGTTTTTGACGTCCAGCTGTCTTCATATTTTCCGAAGCGTATTTGATCTGTACGACGTGTCATTTCCCAATAAAACTCAAAGCCTCGCTCTCTAAATAAAGTCTCTAAACTAATCGAACTTAAAGCCGGTGGAGTTTGCGATGGGCGTGCAGTTCTTGAAGCTCTTACGGTATTTACATCTGCCAGGGCTGCTGCATTATTGTTTAACCTTAGATATGCTTCAGCACGCATTAGATATACTTCAGCAAGACGTAAAAGTACAAGATCAACATCGCTATAGTCATTTCCGTTAGGAGAAGTCTTGCTAAACTGCCACTTAGAAAAACGGTAGCCGCCTGCATAGCTGTTTTGATTCTGAATGCTAATGTCTAGTGTATGATTTACGTAATAGGTAATATCTTCCAGATCTGAACCATTCTCACGTGCTTCGGCTAAAGGATAAATACGGAATTTTGTTTGCCCAGAGCCATCTGTGCCAGTCAGAAAGTTACCCGATCTAAATTTCTCTTTACGCGGAGCCCACATCGTACCCCGTATGATGCCGCGGTCAATCTCAAAATCAGCTCCAGCTAAGAAGTAATGATCCTTATCTGTCTTAAGTCCTAAAGTATCTTTACCATAGGGTGTAAGACCAGATATATCTACCAGATTTTCTGGTACCATTGCATTTTTCTGGTAAAAACGAGCATCTGCTTCTGCAGGATCTACGCTGCCATAGGCATCTAACCAGGTTTGATAAAAATCTGGAGTTGCCGCAGGACCGTCTGTACCATCCATACTTAAATATTTATCTCCCGGTCTCGGGAATAATGATCCAGACATAGACCAGTATGCCCAGCGGTTATGATCGCTGTCTAAAACACCGCGTAGATCAAGGGCAAAAATCAGCTCAGGATTGGTATGGTTTTCATCATTAAAAAGATCAAAATATTCTGGTGAAAGAGAAAAACCACCTCCATTAATAATATTACCGGTATAGGTCACCACTTTGTTCATATCTGCTTCAGTAAAAGCAGGTGTACCATAAGGATCTCTATAAACAGCTGCGTTTAAATACAACTTTGCTAAAAAACCATAAACCGCATCACGGGTCATACGCCCGGGACCTTTGTCTGTATTGATTGTATCTATTACCGCTAAAAATTCTGATTCGATATATGCAACGGCATCTGCCCCACGTATGATTTCTGAAGTTTGAGAAGTACCTTCTTTTTTAAAGGCAATTCCCCAACTGTCTAAAAACAGCATATTCTCATAAGCACGTAATGCCCGCATTTCGGCTAGAGCCTGTACTGCTTCTGCGTCTCCACTTTCCGCCAGCGGCGTTAATACGTCTATTGCGGCAACCGTTCTAAACAAAGCGGTTGTAAGGTAACCCCAGGAATCACTTACTAAGCTATTACTCGATGACATTAAATGTCTATGCGCTGTGGTATAGGTATCATTATCTGCCCATTGTGTACCACCTAACCCGGTACGCGGAGGTAAAATAGCCTCATCTGATGCTATTTCCTGCAACCCAAAATAACGCGTATGTCTAAAAGTTTGTGGTAAAATACCATAGGCAGCAGCCAGCGATCCTGATATAGGTTCTACTAAACCGTCTGTACCATTAAGGGACTCATCTAAAATTTCTTCTTCCAGATCTGTACAATTACAGAACGTTAAGGCACTTAGCCCAACCAGGAATGTAAGTATGCTATGTCTCATTTTATGCTGTTTTAAAATTAAAAGGATACATTAAGACCAAAAACAAAAGTTTGTGGCTTTGGGTAGGTGAAATAATCAATACCATAAGATTTAGAATCGCCAGAGCTTCCTGTATTTAGCTCAGGATCAAAGCCGGTATAATCTGTAATAACAAATAAATTTTGACCGGTAACTGAAAGATTAATTCCGTTAATCCACTTACTCATTCCTATAACCTGAGGGTCTAAATTGTAAGCTAGTGTTGCGTTGTTTAGGCGTAAAAAGCTACCATCTTCAAGATATCGTGTTGAAACCGTATTAGAGTTATTAATATCTTCTCCCGGAAACTCAATTGCCTGATCTGTTGTATTCAGAGAGTTTGCTATCTGCGTGATATTAAACAGATTCATACGGGTGTGGTTGTAAATTTTGTTACCACTTACCCCATTAAAATTGAATCCTAAATCAAAGTTCTTGTATTTAAATTTTAAGTAAAATGCATAGATCACATCAGGCACAGCACTTCCTGCAGAAATACGGTCACTATCGTCTATTTGACCATCTCCGTTTACATCTGTAAAGCTGCTAAAACCATCTTCGCCAATACCGTTAAATTCCCGTAAGAAAAAATTACCGATAGGTTTATTATTCATATACCCATTAATAGTCGCTCCCGTCTGGCCACCTCCACTTGCTGCTCCCGTAGTAACTATAGTAAAAGGTGAATCTGTAATTTCATTTTTAATATAGGAGAAGTTTCCTCCTATGTTATACGAGAAGTCGCGGGTTCTGTCACTTTGATAATCTAAGGCAAACTCCAGACCGCTGTTTTTAATTTTCATCCCCGGTATATTTTGCCACTTATAACCTACCTCATCAATAGGATCTTGAGTAGAGAAATATAAAAGCACATCATTAGTCTCTTTTATGAAGTAATCTACAGAACCGCTTAGTTTGTAATCTAGAAACCCAAAATCTAAACCTATGTTTGTCTGTGTCGTTTCTTCCCACTGCAAATCTGGGTTTGCAGTACGTGCAAATACTAATCCGTATGGGTAATCTTCACGACTGGTAACCGCATCGTCTAGCGGGTAAATGTCATTGTCTTCAAAACTCTCTCCATAGCTTAAACGGGTTTGCTTTGATGGTATTTCCTGATTACCAGATTTACCCCAACTCGCGCGCAGTTTTAGGTTATTAAAGCCTGAGCTGGCCATAAATTCTTCTTTAAATATATTCCACCCAAAAGCTAAAGAAGGAAAAGTTGCATAACGGTTATTCTCACCAAACTTAGTAGAACCATCAGATCTTAGCGTTGCAGTTACCAGATATTTATCTGCGTAGGTATAATTTACTCTCCCAAAAAACGATTGCAATTCATTTTTAGTTGCATTAGAATACTGGGTAGCATCTTCCCCGCGTGCTTCTCCTAACTGATATCTGGGTTCGATACCATTATCTGGGAAGTTTGAAAAATAAAATCCTTTTGACTGAATAAAAAATTTCTGATAGGAGTGTCCTGCTAACAAGCTTATAGTATGGTCCCCAAAATCTTTCGTGTAGTTTAGGGTGTTTTCTACAAGCGTGTTTTTATTTGATGTAAAACTGGTACTTATAGATCCTAACGCATAATCAGGATCTGCAGAATACGGTATAAATTGTACATCACGATCTGTTTTAGAATAATCTACACCCAGATTTAATTTATAGGTAAGGCCTTCTATAATCTCGATTGATGGCGCGATATTGGCGATCATTCTGTTATTTTCTGAAAAATCACCGTAGATATTTTCAATAATTAACGGGTTTACTCCGGTACCAAAAACTGTAGGTTCACCGTTTGTATAAGCCGGTGTCGTAGGATTTAACTGAAGCATACCGTTTATCATCGTAAACGTATTAGGGCGCTCATTTTCGGTACGTGTGGCGGTTAGATTAAAGTCTACCTTAAGACGATCATCTAAACCTTTCTGAGAAACATTAGCCCGTGCAGAATAGCGCTTTAAATTACTGTTGTTCAAAACCCCTTCCTGATCATTAACTCCTACAGATGCAAAGTAAGAGGTATTAGGTGTACCACCACTCATCGAGAAGTTTACATTATGGGTAATCGCAGTACGCGTAAGTTCATCCTGCCAATCTGTATTACCACCATTATCACTTAAGCTTCCGCCTATTTGAGGAACAATCTGCCTAAACTCGTCAGCAGAAAAAACATCTATTTTATTTGCGATGCTGGCAATAGCGGTAGATGCAGTTAAATTCATTTGGGTTCTACCAGACTTCCCTTTTTTAGTAGTAATTACAACAACACCGTTTGCCGCACGCGAACCATAAATAGCTGCTGCAGATGCATCTTTTAATACGTTTATAGACTCAATATCCTGCGTATTTATAAAGTTTAATGGGTTTGTAGGCACTCCATTTGCAGAGTTATCGAGTACAAAACCATCTACTACATAAAGCGGAGATGTACCCGAACGTAAGGTACCTACACCACGTATGATAATATCCTGACCTGCACCGGGTTCACCACTGGTATTGGTCACATTAAGACCAGACACTTTACCCTGTAATAAGTTACCAGGGTTAGAAACGACTCCTTTGTTAAAATCATCTGCTACTACCGAACTTACAGACCCGGTTAAGTCAGACTTTTTCTGAGTACCATATCCTACTACCAAAACCTCATCAAGCTCAGAAGTATTAGCTTCAAGCTGAACGCTATATTGAGATGCTGCACCTACAGTGATCTGACTGGTTTTAAAACCTACATAAGAAACCTCAAGTACATCCCCTGCACTGGCTTCAAGACTAAATACCCCATCAAAATCTGTAGTAACACCTTTTGAAGTTCCTTTTATCTGTACGGAAGCTCCCGGAAGTAAAACTCCACTATTATCTGTTACTGTACCAGTAATTGTTTTTTGTACAGGTACTGCAACCGTATATTTTAATACTGCTTTTGAGAATAAATTGTCGTTTGTTGGTTTCGCGTGAGTTAGATAAGAAACACATACCATTGCAGCGAACACAAGGGTATTGTTTATCGTATTTTTAATATTAAAATTCATAGTTAAGAGATTGGTTGTACAATGCTAATGCTTACGTGAGCAGCTTAAAAACAACTGCATTTTAATGGAGATTTGTTACATAATTAGATGTTTTGGTATAGCCCTTTTGAGACCGCTAAATAATCGCTTTTTCGAGTAAAACGTTTTACTTAATTGTTATGCATTCATTAACAGTTTGCGAATACCTCAAGTGGCAAACTCTAAAAGCCAATCTAAATATAATTATAAATAATTTACATATCCTATTAATTTTTAGACATATACTAAAAATTAAGTGTCAGAAAATATGAATTTCTTATTATGCAGTGGAAAATCAATCGTGTAAAGCTATAGCTTGAGCAGCACTTTTTTTAACAAAAAAGACCTAATACTTAATATAGAATTTACATAGTATCAATTACTGAAATAGCCTTTTAAATACGTTGCGCATTTAAAAGGCTCTTATACTATAAATGAAATCTGTTTTTTAACTTTTTCTCAATACAGCAACGAGTATGTAGACTTGTTAGATTTTTATTACGCATTTACTTTACTACCGTCAAGCAGATTAATTATACGATTGCCGTAAGCGGCATTTGCTTCAGAGTGCGTAGCCTGAATTATAGTAACTCCTTCCTCATTTAATTCTTTAAATAACTGCATGATCTCGTCCCCCTGCTTGGAGTTGAGGTTACCTGTAGGCTCATCTGCAAGTATTAGTTTTGGTTTAGCAACCAGTGCTCGCGCAATACCTACCAATTGTTGTTGACCACCACTTAACTGACTGGGAAATAAATCTTTCTTACCCACAATATTAAATCGGTCAAGCATATCTGCTACGAGTGCTTTACGCTCTGTACTCTTAATATTTTTATATAGAAGTGGCGTTTCAATATTCTCGTAAACCGTTAATTCATCGATAAGATGATATGCCTGAAACACAAAACCAATATATTCTTTGTACAGATTAGCCCGCTGTTTTTCTTTGAGAGTATGTACAGATTCGTTTAGAAAATTATATTCTCCTTCCTGAAATTCATCTAACATCCCAATAACATTAAGCAATGTAGATTTACCGGAACCCGAAGGTCCCATAATGCTCAAAAACGCGCCTTCTTCTACTTCAAGGCTTACATCGTTAAGCAGAAAGACGCGCCTTCCTCCTTGTTTTACCCATTTGTAAATATGATTGAGTTGTAAAAGCATGAATATTGGTTTTTAAATTAAATTAACTGGTTTTACCGAATAACTTTTCATTAGGTTTTAGAAAGATTCTTGATGCACAAATTATTCTGTTCTTAATGATTTTACGGGGTTTGCGAGTGCCGCTTTTATAGCCTGAAAACTCACAGTAAGTAACGTAATTGCCAGCGCTCCTGCACCCGCTGCAACAAATATCCATATCGAAATCTCGGTATGATAGGCAAATTTCTGAACCCATTGTCGCATTAAATAATAGGAAACGGGAGCTGCAATAAGAAGGGCTATCATTACCAATAACAAAAAGTCTTTAGACAACAGCAGCCAGAGATTGGCAACTGATGCGCCCAATACCTTACGCACTCCTATTTCCTTAGTACGTTGCTCTGCTACAAAAGAGGCTAATCCAAATAAACCGAGACAACTTATTATAATTGCAAGTGCTGTAAAAACTTTGGCCAGACTCGCAATACGATCTTCTTCTGCAAACTTTTTTGCATATACCTGATCAATAAAATCATAATGAAACAGGGCATTGGGGAAGTGTTCTTTAAAGACTTTTTCTACCGTTGCTAAATTTTCACGTATGCTGTTTTTGGGATTCAGGCGCAGATTCCAGTAACTGGCATTATTAGACCCATCAAACATATAAATCGCCTGTTTCACGGGTTCATAAGGCGATTGCACGACCATATCTTTCATAACACCTATAATTTGCAGGTTACGCATACCGCCTTCATTACTACCTTGTGTAAGGTATTTCCCCACAGGATCCTGAAGGCCCATATAAGCTACTGCAGACTCATTCAGAATTACCGCGGTAGAGTCTGTAGGAAACTCCCGTGAAAATCCGCGTCCAGAAGCCATTTTAATGTTTAGTGTCTCTACAAATTCATAGGATATCTGGGTAAACGCAAGGTCTTCCTGAAAACCTTCGGGCTTCCCTTCCCATCCATAGCCGCTTTGGTTAGACCATACCTCAGTGGTAGGGCTACTTGACGTGGCCATTTCTACCACAGCTCCAGATTCTTTAAACCGGTTGCGCATCATATCACTTTTGCCTAAATATTGATTGCTCATTACCGGGATTTGGATCAGACTTTCGGTGGTGTAGCCTATAGGTCTGTTTTTACTAAAATCAATCTGCGCCATTACAATGAGTGTCCCAATTATTAAAGCTGCCGAAACACTAAATTGGGTCACCACAAGTATTTTCCGCGGAAGCGTAGCCAGTTTACCCACTTTAAAGGTTCCTTTTAAAACTTTTATAGGCTTGAAGGATGACAAATACAAAGCAGGGTAACTTCCCGAAACTAATGCTGTCACGACTATAAATAGTATGACCACACCCCAAAATTTTAGATTGCTCCACGGAAATGCAATTGCTTTATCTGCAAGAGTGTTAAAGGGTTTTAGAAAAAGTAGTGTAATGCCCAGCGCCAGAATACAAGCCAGAATTACCACAAGAAATGATTCGCTTAAAAATTGCTTTACAAGTTGGTTTTTTGTAGAACCTATTGTTTTACGTATTCCTACCTCGATGGCACGTTTTTCACTTCGGGCAGTCGCCAGATTCATAAAATTTATGCACGCCAAAAGCAACACAAATAAACCAATTATTCCAAAAAGCCACACGTTTTCAATACGACCACCGGTTTGTACACCATCTTCAAAATTAGAATACAAGTGCCACTCCCTCATAGGAAATAAAAACAACTGCGGATTGAACGGAGCTACCCCTGTATCGCTCTCTTTTTTAACCGTAGCAATTGCAGCACTTGCACTTGCCAGATCTACATCATCTGCAAGCTCTACAAATAATTGAAACGAGTTGTTTCCCCATTGATCTACCGAAGATTTAATCCAATCTTTGTTTACATAAAGCGACCAGGGCATCAGATATTCCATATCACTAAACTCATTTCCTTCAGGAATATCTTCATAAATCGCACTCACAATCATGGTGTCAATATCATTTACCTGAATCATTTTACCCATTGCATTCTGGGAGCCAAACATCGTTTTAGCAGCAGTTTGTGAAAGCATTATTGCGTTAGACGATTTTAAGGCAGCGGTATCTCCCTGTAAAATTTTAAGGTTGATCATCTGGGTAAATTCGGGCTGTACCGAATAGCCCTCAAGTGAGATCGCAGTCTCTTCATAATTAAAATTTCTACTTTCTAACCACGATGCCATGCTTAGATGCTTAAACTTAGATTTAAAGTTTTCCCGAAGTGCGAATTCTAAAGGACGAGGTATTGCAGGACCGGTTTGAGTAGTTCCATTAAAAGTCTGTGACTGGTACACCTGAGCCAATCTTGATTTGTTTTCAAAATGATTGTTGTAATTGAGTTCATCTGCAACCCACAACCCTATCATAAGCGTCACCGCCATACCCAGAGCAAGGCCAAAAATATTTATTGCAGAATAACCTTTATGTTTTAAAAGGTTTCTAAAGGCAATTTTTATATAGTTCTTAAACATGATTGATTATTTGATTGATGATCGTAAATGTTTCTGCCCTACTCTGTTCTTAGACTTTTTATAGGATTAGCAACTGCCGCTTTTATCGCCTGAAAACTTACAGTTATAAGAGCCACACAAACAGCCGCCAACCCTGCAAGACCAAAAACCCACCAGTTTATAGGCGTTCGGTATGTAAAATCCTGAAGCCAATTCTGCATAATCAAATAGGCTAACGGTGAAGCCAGAACAAATGCAATTCCTACAAGTTTTAAAAAGTCTTTAGATAGTAAAGTCATGATTCCCGTAACACTTGCACCCAACACTTTGCGTACTCCAATCTCTTTATTACGCTGTTCTGCGGTAAATGCAGCAAGGCCAAAAAGTCCCAAACACGCAATAAATATGGCCAGTATCGAGAAAATAGTAACCGTACTTGCTGTCTTTTCTTCAGAAGCATAGAGTTGAGCTATATGCGTATCTACAAATTGATAATCAAAAGCGGTATTGGGAAGATTCTCATTAAACGTACTTTGTAAATCTGCAATTAAACCGGGAAGGTCTTGTGCAGTATAGCGCACTAAAAGAGTTCGTACACTTTCAGGAGCCTCGTTAGCTTTATAATAAATATACCCGCCTATATCTTCTTTTACAGAGTTAAAATTGAAGTTAGAAACCACTCCTGTAATAAGCGCTCTGTCACCCATTTCTGTATTTATGATTTTACCTATAGCTTCATCAGCGGTTTTGTAGTTTAAATAATTAAGTACTTTTTCATTGATCAAGGTATAGATTGTAGAATCTCCTGCGGCAATAGTTTCGGGAAGTTCGCTCCCGGCCAGTAAATTTAATTTCAGGGTTTTAATAATATTACCTTCGGTACGGCAACTGGCAATAGGCATTCCTGTTACATCGGTACTCAATTTACGTACAGAACGCCCACTTTCATTAACGCCGGGCATAGACTGTACAGAAGATAAACTTTCGGTGTAAGATTTGCGTTTTAGATCTTGCATTAAGTTTTGAATTTGCTGTCTGTTTTCTGCAGATTTTACCGAAATCGCTACTACGCCTTTAGGATCGTAGCCTAGATTTTTATTGCGTATAAATGCCATTTGCTGAAGGATTATCGTCACCGCAATTATTAAAATAATAGACGCTGCAAACTGAAAAACAACTAGTCCTTTCCGTACAAATTCTGAAGCTGAATTTTTCTTTTTTGATTTGCTTACTAATAAAAGCGGTGAGATCCCAGACATAGCTAGCGCAGGATAGCCACCGGCAATTAGTGTGACTAACAGCCATATAAAAAACAGCCCCGCTAGAATAGGGGTAGTTAGTAAATCTAAATAGCTGAGTTCATTGCCTGTAATACTGCTAAATAACGGTAGTGCCAAGAATGAAATACCATAACCCAGTATACTAGAAATAAGCACCAGAATACCGGTTTCTACATAAAAAAGAGATAGCATCTGACTTCTTCTTGCGCCTAACACTTTATTTACTCCAATGCTTTTTGCACGTTTACGGGAGTTTGCTGTTGCCAGATTCATATAGTTAATACACGCAATAAACAGTACAAGCAGTGATAAAAAAAGAAGACTTCTTATACTGCTAATATTCCCCATTTTTGCTGAATAACTGTCGCGTATCGCCGCAGAATACAGGTGTATTTTTGTTAGGGGCTGAAAAAGAAACTTCGTAAAATACCTTCCTTCCTGTTCTACATATTTAGTAATTAATCCACTTGCTTGCGTTTCAATTTGAGCAACGTTAGCATCTGGCTGAAGTTGTACATAGGTCTCATAACTGGCATTACTCCAGTACACATTAGTTCCCATCCAGGAGTCCATAATATTATAGACCATATCGCAGTCTATAACACTATTTTTAGGTAAATCTGCATACACCCCAGAAACCTGCAACGTGTCGCGGTTATTAACTGTTATTAGCTCACCTAATGCAGCTTTGCTTCCAAAGAAACGCTCTTTTGCTGACTTAGAAAGCACAATTGATTTGGGTTGTGCAAATGCATCATGAGCATTACCCGCTATAAATTGAAAATCAAACATGCTAAAAACCGTAGAATCGGCAAGGTATAACCCCGTCTCATTAAAGTTTTTATCTCCTATTTTTAGGGAAGCGGTAACCCCAAAATCATCCTTTATTAAGCGAGTCATTTTTTTAACCTGCGGAATATCATTAACGATAGCCGGCCCAACCGCATTGGGCAATTGTGCCCAGGTTTCAAAATCATATTCTTCAGAGGTTTCCATATTTACTCTGTAAATAGTTTCTGAATGCGTATACATTTTATCAAAACTGAGTTCCCTGCTGATGTAGGCAAACAGAATAATACAAACGCACAAGCCTATTGCCAATCCTGCAATATTTAAAACCGTAAACAGTCTGTTTGCTTTTATATTCCGCCAGGCGATCTTGATATAATTTTTAAACATGTGATTGCTTTTTTTGATTGATGATTTTCTTAGTTCTTGACCTATTCTGTTCTTAGCGATTTCACCGGGTTTGCCAATGCGGCTTTAATTGCCTGAAAGCTTACCGTTAATAATGCAATTCCTATCGCTGCTAATCCGGCAACAACAAATACCCATAAATTAATAGAGATACGATATGCAAAACCCTGCAGCCAGTTATGCATAATAAACCAGGCTAGCGGTACTGCGATTGCGATTGCAATTGCAACCAGAATAATAAAATCTTTAGACAACAGGCCCACAATTCCGCTAATGCTAGAGCCCAGTACTTTGCGCACGCCTATTTCTTTACGACGCTGCTCTGCGGTGTATGCCGATAGGCCAAAAAGACCCAGACATGAGATCAATATCGCCAGCAGTGCAAAAATCTGAGAAAGGTTTCCTACCAGTTGCTCACTTTTAAAGCGCGCATTAAAATCATCATCTACAAAACGGTACTCAAAAGGATACCCGGGATTGTAAGTTTTTAAAGTAGTTTCTACAGTGCTCAGTATCTCTGAAGCTGTATATTTTGGATTGGTTTTTAAGTACAGATATTGTGCTTCTGGCGGATAGTTGTAAAACATAACCGGGTCACTTTTACCATACATATCGCCATATAAATAATCTTTGGTGACACCTATTACCGTATAAATTTCACCATAGCGATCTATCGTTTTCCCAATTGCGCTGCCCGTTCCCATTAGTTTTGCAAACGACTCTGTAATTATGGTGTGCGTACTGTCGTGCGCCACAACACTGCTAAAACCACGTCCTTCAACCAGTTCAATTCCTGCTGTATTTAAATACCCATCGTTGATGTATCTATATGAAACCAGAACATTTTCGGTATCAGCACCGCCCTGCCATTTAAGGCCAGATCCGTTATTTCCGGCAGATAAAATATTAGTATTAGATAGGCCCGTACTGCTTATCATTCCTGATGCTTCTAAGCTTTCTTGCAGAGCGGCACTATTCTGTATCAATTTGCCATTTACGGGGATTTCTATGAGATTTTCTTTATTCAATCCTAAGTCGCGGTTCTTAACATGTTGCACTTGTTGATACACCACTATGGTACTTATGATAAAGAGTATAGAAACCACAAACTGGGTAATCACAAGGCCTTTACGTATAAAACCGGCTCCTTTAGCCTGTATGCGATTTCCTTTAAGAACGTCTATGGGTTTAAAGGAAGAGAGATAAAATGCAGGATATAAACCGGCAACGATTCCGCAGACAGCAGTTATCGCAAGAAGCGAAAAAATATGCGACGGAACGGTAATTCCTAATGTAAGTTGCTTGTCTATAAGCGCATTAAAGCCGGGGAGTATCAATACCAATACAATTACACTTAAGGCTGCCGCAAGAATTGCTGTTAGTAAAGCCTCGGTAATAAACTGAAAAATTAACTGCTGTTTTCCCGAACCCAAGGTTTTTCTTACGCCTACTTCATTGGCGCGTTTTTCACTGCGGGCGGTTGATAGATTCATAAAATTGATGCACGCAATAAGTAGAATTATTAGGGCTATAAAGCTGAATAACTGCACATATTCTATACGACCACCTACTACTTTTCCATTTTTAAAATCAGAACGTAAATGCCAGTTTGCTGCGCTCTGTAAAATTGCCTGCGTATCTTCATCGCCTGTTTTTGTTGGCAACACCCCTTTTACTTTGTCATTTACTACCGTATAATCTGAACCGGGAGCCAGTCTTACAAAGGTTTCTGTAAAATTGCTGCCGTATTCCTGCGTCCACGGTTTATCCTGAGTAAAGTTTTCAAACGGCGTTAACCAGTCAAAACTATAGGTCGTATTTTGAGGAAGATTTTCAATAACACCGGTGATTTTAAAATTATCCTGCTGATCTATACGGACTGTTTTGCCTAAAATATTATTGGGATTTTCAAAAAGGATTGCGGCTATTTTTTGAGTAATAATAATTCCTTCTTTTTCTTTAAAAGCAATGGCAGCATTACCTTCAATAAATTTTAAATTAAAAATATCAAACAGGTCTGCATCTGTAAATGCACCTGCACTAGTAACCGAAGAAGTTCCCACACTAAAAAGAAAGTCTGCTCCTCGTAGGCGTGCTGATTTTGTAATTTCAGGAATATCTGTTTTTAAAGCAGCAGCCAGTGGTCCTGGCGTAGCCTGAAAAAACGTGCGCCACTGTCCGTCATATTTTTGATTTGTAGGCACACTATATACTTCTTGCTTATCTGCAACAATTGCATCAAAACTTAGCTCATCTTCTACCCAAAGCAGAATTAAACTGGCGCAGGTAATGCCTATTGCAAGCCCAAAAATATTGAGCGCGCTGTACCCTTTCTTTTTCCAGAGGTTTCTAAAGGCAATTTTGATATAATTTTTAAGCATAGCTGATTGGTTTTTTGATTGATGATTTTAAATTTTTCCCTTTTTGAAAAAATGTCTTTAGTACAACAAGAGCTATTCGGTTCTTAATGATTTTATAGGATTTGCCAGCGCCGCTTTTAGAGCTTGAAAGCTCACTGTTAAAAGTGTAATTCCTAACGAAGCACCTCCTGCGATTGCAAACACCCACCACTCAATACTAATTCTATAAGGAAAACTTTGAAGCCAATTTTGCATGAGGTAGTACGATACCGGGGAAGCAATTAGAAATGCAACACCTACAAGTTTCAGAAAATCTTTAGTCAACAGTTGAATTACACTTTGCACGCTGGCACCTAAAACCTTACGAATACCTATTTCCTTTTTCTTCTGTTCTGCTACATAAGAAACCAGCCCAAAAAGACCCAGACAGCTTATAATAATTGCCAAAGCAGTGAATACGCTAGCTATTTTACCCAATCGTTTTTCTTCAGCATATAACTTTTCAACTTCCTTATCTACAAAACTGAACACAAAAGGGGTATCTGCATTTACGCTTTTCCAACTGCGCTCCAGATTTGTAAGTAAGGTTTGATAATCTTGAGTTTCGGCTTTTACTAAGACCCATCCCGGAGCAATCTCGTTGTAAAGTAAAATAGGTTTGACTTCTTCTTTTAGAGAAGCAAAATTATAATCTGTAGTTACCCCTACGATCTCAAATTCTTCATTCTCCCCGTTATACGAATTGATAAGCTTAGCGCCTATAGCTTTATCTAAAGGGATTTCAAAAGCATCTATTGTTGCCTTATTTACTAAAATTTGATACTCATCTGTAGCTCTCAAATTACGCCCTGCCACTATTAATGTATTTACAGTCTGTAAATAATCTGGTGTGATCCCATTGTACATTACTAAGGTTCTGTCTGCTAGATTTCCTCCGGGAAGCGTCATCCCCATATCTCCCATAATGCGCTGAGAAGGGTAATAATTTGATCCTGCGACACGTTTTACCCCGTTTACATTTTTAAATGCGTTCTCAAGTGCTACGTATTTTTCTGAAGCATCTTGTGTCCCCAGACGTATGGAGATCAGGTTTTCTTTATCAAAACCCATATTCATTTTCTGCGAAAATTGTACTTGCTGTGTAATGATGATTACTACAGAAATTAAACCGATAGAAACTACAAACTGAAACACAACCAGCGCTTTGCGCAGATAACCGCTTCCCAAATTCAGATTTACCGATGACTTTAAAACCTTTACCGGGTTTACTGCAGAAAGTATAAGTGCGGGATAGATACCGGCAAGAATACCGGTTAAAATCCCTAATACGAGAAGTGCTACAAGAACCTTCCAGTCTAAGAGATTTAAATAGGTAACATTCCCTTGTGTTAGCGTGTTTACAAAGGGTAGTGCGATTGCTGTAAGCGGTAAGCTCAATAGAGAGGCAAAGATAGAGAGCAAAACAGACTCCCCTAAAAATTGACGGATTAAGTCTCCTTTTTCAGCCCCTATGGTTTTGCGCACGCCTATTTCTTTTGCCCGTTTATTAGCGCGGGCTGTACTTAAGTTAATAAAATTAATACAGGCAACGAGTTGAATAAAAAGTGCCAGAACAAGCAATACTATAAGATAGCTGATGTCTGAAACAGACTCCAACTGATTTGTAATTCCTTTAGAATATAAATGGATATCGGCGATTTTTTGAAAGAATAGTTTCTTGGTAAAACCTACCTCAGCAAAATCTTTAGCACCATGTCTCTGTAAAAAATCAGGGATTTTTGCTTCTATTTGACTGGTGTTTGCACCTGGCTTTAACTTAAGGTAGCTATAGGTGAAGTTTTGAGTGGCAAAATTTTGAATCTCTAAAGTTCGTTTTCCAAAGCCTCCGGAATCCATCGTCAGGATGTAATTAGGATTCAGGTGCGATTTTCCGAAATCATCCTTAAAAACTCCTGTGATCGTAAGCGTCTGCTCTGTTTCTCCACTTCCTAAAATCAAGGTTTTGTTAAGTGCATATTTGTTTCCAAAGAGTTTTTGAGCTAGTGTTTCTGACAGCACAATAGAATTAGGTTGCGTAAGAGAACCCGCTGCTTTTCCTTCGATAAAAGGATAATTGAAGACTTTAAAAAATGTAGAATCGGCTAGATACCCCCCATTTTCATAGAAGGCTTCATTGGTTTCCAGATTTTTTAAAAGACCCGAGTCTTCCGGCCCAAAATAGACCACGCGACAGGCTTCGGTCACTTCCGGAAAATCTTCCTTCATCGTAAAAGCTATAGGAGGCGAAACCCCCGCAGAAAGCGCTCCATCATCATGTTCTGCAATGGAGGTATTTATACGGTAGATATTAGAAGAATCTGCAAATTGAGTATCGTAGCCAAACTGGGCGATAACGTAAATAAATATGCTTAGGCAACAAACAGTACCCACCGTTAAACCCAAAAGATTAATTAGGGTTTGAAGCTTGTTCTTCTGTAAGCTTCTCCAGGCAATGTTCATATAATTTTTAAGCATAATTGAAGAATAGTGAGATTGATTAGATCTCGGTTAACTGTTGTTTTGATTCCGGTTTCCCGGTTGATTGATGATGAATCCCCTAAGTTTTAAACTTCGAGCCTGGCACTTTTAAATTCTGCCAGTACATTTTCGGTCACTTTTTGACCGTCTAGCATTCTAATAATGCGGTGACTGTATTTGGCATCGTGCTCGCTGTGAGTAACCATTATAATTGTGGTTCCTGCTTCGTTGAGTTCGGTAAGCAAATCCATCACTTCATTACCGTTGCTGCTATCCAGATTTCCGGTAGGCTCATCTGCCAGAATTAATTTTGGGTTGTTTACCACGGCTCTGGCGACGGCTACCCGTTGCTGCTGCCCACCTGATAATTGCTGCGGAAAGTGTTTACGACGGTGCATAATTTGCATTTTCTCAAGCACTGCATCTACACGCTCTTTGCGTTCTGCTGCCTTTACACCCGTGTATATCAACGGAAGTTCTACGTTTTCAAAAACTGTCAATTCATCGATAAGATTAAAGCTCTGAAACACAAAACCAATGTTGTGCTTACGCAAATCTGCACGTTTGCGCTCATTAAAACCGGCAACTTCAATACCGTTGAATAAAAAACTACCGCCATCAGGATCATCTAGTAAACCCAGAATATTTAATAAGGTAGATTTACCGCAACCTGATGGCCCCATTACGGCTACAAACTCACCTTCCTGAACATGAAATGAAAGTTTATTAAGCGCAATCGTACGCACCTCTTCGGTAGCATAATATTTTTCTAAGTCTGTTATTTTTATCATTAGGATAGCATTTGAGTTAGTAATTCTAGAATTAATGTGATCATCTTTTTAATTTTTTAAAATAAGTTCCTGTACTTCACCATAATTATCATAACTGCTGGTGATTACTTTATCTCCCGGCTCTAAGCCGCTTAATACTTCGTAGTATTCTGTGTTCTGACTGCCCAGTGCGATGTTTACTTTATAGGCTGTATTACCATCGTCACTAACTTTAAAAATCCAGTTTCCGCCGGTCTGCTGAAAGAATCCTCCCTTCGGAATCAATAAGGCTTGTTTTTCCTGACTTAAAGCAACGCGTATTTGCAAGGTTTGACCGCGACGAATACCTTCAGGCACTTCTGCTTCAAACTCCATATCTACCTGAAACCTTCCGTTAGTTACCTGAGTGTACACCTTTTTTATAACCAGAGTGTAGTTTGCTCCATTAAAATCGAAACTTCCGGTTTGTCCCGTATAGATTCTGGAGATGTAATGCTCATCAATATCTACACGTACTTTAAAACCGCTCAGAACATCTATTTGTCCCAGACGTTCTCCTTTATTTTTTGACTGCCCTATTTCGGCATCTAGCGAAGTTAATTGCCCATCAACAGGAGCACGCACTACCAGGTCGGCTACTTTTCTACGCATCAATTCCAATGCATTTTCGGTACGTGCATAGCTACTCGCCACCTGACCTTTCTCCTGTTTTACCGCCATAGAATCTTGTTTAAGAATCTTCTTGCTTAACCGCATACGCTCTTTTTGATAGTTGTAATCGTTTTCAGCCTTAATAAGGTCCTGTCTTGCAATTACATCTTTAGCATAAAGCTTCTTGTTTAAGTCATAAACCCGCTTTGCTTCTATTAGTCCGTTCTCAACATCTGTGTATTGGTTTACTTTATTAATGGTGTTTTGACTCGCTTGATTTTGAGAAATCTGCATTTGTGTAAGCAGGTTATATACCTGCGTTTCTTGATTTACCAGGCTCAGCTCGAGGTCTGTATTAGACAAGCGTAGAATAGGATCTCCTTTTTTCATAATCGCACCATCTTCTACAAATTTTTCTTCTACACGCCCACCTTCTAATGCGTCGAGATATATCGTGGTAATAGGCATTACCACCCCGTTAACCGGTATGTTTTCCTGAAAAACACCTTGCGTTGCTGCTGCAATACTTAAGCGCTCTTTTTCTACATTAAGTTTTGCACCACCGGTTGAGGATATAATGACGAAAATGATGATTGCAGCGAGTAGAATACCACCGCCAATCAGTAGTATTTTTGAAGTAGTAAACCGTTTCTTTTGTAAAGGAATGTCCATAAATAATTGTATTACATCTACATCATTATCAATATTGTGCCAAAAACATAATAGATTGATATTTATAACTTTAAGTTTTAAACTTCATCTAGTAGTGTTCGTTTTTGATACACCTTATGTACGCTGCTGATACAGTTTTAAAACCTTAGAAAATAGTCTTTTAAACTGCTTTTACGCCCACGCTAAAATTGTAATATTGTAAACATGCAATTAAAAGACGCTAAAATACTGGTCCTTGACGATGACGAAGATGTGCTTACTGCACTGCGACTGTTGTTAAAACCTAAAGTCAAACTGGTCGTGGTTGAGAAAAATCCCAATGCATTGCAAAGCATTCTCGACACAGAGAATTTTGATGTAGTTATTCTGGATATGAATTATAATGGGCTCGTAAATACCGGTAACGAAGGTATTTTCTGGCTCAATAAAATAAAGCTCTGGAAACCTGCTACAGAGGTAATTTTAATAACCGCATACGGCGATATTGACCTTGCCATCCGTTCTCTAAAAGAAGGTGCTTCAGATTTTCTGGTAAAACCCTGGAAAAATGAAAAGTTGTTGGAGTCTGTTGCCGAAATTTTAAGCAAGAAGAAAACCGCAAAAACGATCAAGGTAAAAGTTGATTCTGAAACCAAAATAGTAGGCGATAGTGAGCCTATGCAAGAGGTTTTTATCAAGCTCAAAAAAGTAGCACCTACTGATGCTAATATTCTAATACTCGGGGAAAACGGCACCGGTAAAGACCTCATCGCGCGTTCTATACATGAAAATTCGCTACGCAAAAACAAACCTTTTGTAAAAGTTGACATCGGTTCATTAACATCTACTTTATTTGAAAGCGAACTTTTTGGCTACAAAAAAGGAGCGTTTACTGATGCCCGTGAAGATCGAAAAGGACGCTTTGAGGCAGCTGAGGGCGGCACGTTATTTCTTGATGAAATAGGCAATATTAGCTTAAGCCAGCAGGCGCGGTTGCTCACCGTTTTACAAAATAGACTCGTGACACCGTTGGGTTCTAACGAAGCCATACCGGTAGATATTCGGCTTATTTGTGCGACAAACCTAAGCCTCACCCAGCTCGCCGATGAAAGCAAATTTAGAAAAGACCTTATCTACCGAATAAATACGGTAGATCTTACGATACCACCACTTAGAGAACGTAGTGCAGATATTACATTACTGGCACATCACTTTGTAGAAGTATATGCCGAAAAATACCTAAAACAGCCTTTCAAATTAGCTCCTGATTTTCTTAGAAAGTTGAAAGAGCATTCTTTTCCGGGAAATGTGCGCGAACTTCAATATGCTTTAGAACGGGCAGTAATTATGGCAGAAGGCGATGTTTTGTATGCTGAAGATTTAGCATTCTCTCAACTCGAAAAACTACCGGAAACAGAACTAAAACTGAAAACCACCAATCTGGATGCGGTGGAGAAAAATACCATTCTAAAGGTTATCGAAAAAAATAAAGGGAACATCTCTAAGTCTGCAAAAGAATTAGGAATAACCCGCACAGCCTTATACCGCAGACTCAATAAATATGACTTATAAGGGCTATTTCATTCAGTTATTTTTGCGCGTTATGCTGTTGCTTGCGGCGCTAATTAGCATCGCCTATGGCGTTGTTAAAAGTAACACCTATACTCTTTGGGGCGGGGCACTCGTTTCAATCATTATAATTTATAATTTATACCGCTTTCTAATACGCCGCTTTGAAGAAATGGACGACTTTTTTGAGTCTGTTAAATACCGTGATTTCTCACGTTGGTTTTCAGAAAAACACGGTCCGCAAGATATTAGAACCCTTCATAAAGGCTTTAACAACGTCAACAAAACCATAAAAGCAATCAATAATGAGCGACAGGCTCAGTTTGTGTATTTGCAGAAAATCTTAGAAATGGTAGATGTGGGTATTGTAGCGTATAATCTAGATAGCGGCGAGGTGCTCTGGGCAAACGAATCGCTCATTACTACACTAGACCTACCCTCTTTTAAAAACATCAGCTTTGTCGAAAAAAGAAGACCGCAGCTGTATGAAGAACTTTTTGACACGTATCGTACCGGTGTAACTTCAGTAGATCTAAGTTTGAGAAATGAGAACCTCAAGGTATTAATTTCAGACACGGTTTTTCAGGTGGAAGAAGATGCTTTTAAACTTGTTGTACTTCAGAATATAGAAGATACGCTTAATCAAAACGAATCTGATTCCTGGAAGAAATTACTAAGTGTAATGACGCACGAGATTATGAATAGTATTGCGCCTATTTCTTCTCTGGCTGAAACCTTGCAACACCATATACAAGCCAGCCAGAAAAACCCAAAAAGCCATCCCCTCGATTTAGATGACCTCAACGCTGGGATAAGCAGTATTCAAAAACGTAGTGAAGGCTTAATGAAATTTGCCAAAACCTACCGCAGCCTAAGTAAGGTCACCCATCTTAATCTGGAAACCATAAAAGTCGCAGACTTGTTTAAAAACATAAGCGACCTTATGAAACCTACTTTAGCAGATAAGCAAATCCTGCTTCAGTTTAAAACTGAAAGTCCCGAAATGAGTCTGGAGATAGACAGCTACCTAATTGAACAGGTACTTATAAATCTTATTTTAAACGCAATAGATGCCTGTGTCTCTGTAGAACATGCACGTGTACTCATCACGGCTTCTCAAAATACACAAGGCCGTGTGCAACTACAAGTAATAGATAATGGGACTGGTATTCCTGAAGAAATTAAGGATAGTATTTTTATTCCGTTTTTTAGCACTAAAAAAACCGGAAGCGGTGTAGGTCTTAGTTTAAGCAAGCAAATTATGACACTGCACAAAGGTAAAATTCAGATTAAAAGTGAACCCGATACCGGTACCGAAATACGCTTACTTTTTTAGAAAAACCATTATATTTTTACCAGTTCTCTATGGGCTAATCCCCAGGCAGCAATAGTATCTGTAAGTTCTTTTAAAGAAGACCCGTAGGGCGTAATTTTATAATATACGCTTATGGGTTTAGTATCTTCAACCACGCGTTCTACAAGCTTATTCATTTCTAAATCTTTAAGCTCTCTGCTTAACATTTTTCCCGAGATTCCTTTTACCTCGCGTAGTAATTCAGAATACCGCATTCCCTGATAACAGAGACATGCTATTATTGATACTTTCCATTTTCCACTTAAAACATCCATAGTATCGTGTATAGCACGTATTTTCTGACTGCAGGTGATGTTGTCTTCTAAATTCATTTTGAATCTTTTTAATGGTTACTTAAATGTCACTATCACTTTAGTTCACAAAGTTACTTTATGTCACCAACCTTTACTAATTTTACCGGAAATTTAAAGAAAACAAACATGAGTTTATTAGAAGATCTACAATGGCGCTATGCTGCTAAGAAAATGAACGGTGAGCAGATACCGCAGGAGAAATTAGATTATATATTAGAAGCGGCGCGACTAGCACCGTCTTCATCGGGTTTACAGCCGTATAAAATATTTGTAATCTCAAACAGAGATTTGCTTGCTAAAATAAAAGAAGTTGCCTGGGGTCAAAGTCAGGTTATAGATTGTTCTCATTTACTAGTTTTTGCTGCCTGGGACGGGTATTCTAACGAGCGTGTGACTGAAGTATTTAACTATACGATGGATGAGCGCGGATTGCCGCATTCTACTATGGATGATTACAAGGCAACTATAATGGGTCTTTATGAGCCTTTAGGTAAAGAGTGGCAGGCAGACCACGCTTCTAAACAAAGTTATATTTCTTTTGCTATGGCTATCGCAGCAGCGGCAGAGCAAAAAGTAGATGCAACTCCTATTGAAGGATTTTTACCTCCTAAAGTAGATGAACTTTTAGGCCTTGAAAACAGCGGTTATAAGAGCACACTTCTTCTTACGCTAGGCTATCGCGATGCAGACAATGACTGGTTAGTTAATATGAAAAAAGTGCGTACACCTAAAGAAGATTTTATTACCGAAATAAAATAAAATTATTTCTGTTTAGAAACTATAAATGCCCGCTAAAGCGGGCATTTTTTTTAAGACGTACTAAACACAACATTCAGTAAAACCTAAAAAACCCGTGTTGATACGGGTTTTATTAGATGGCCTATTGCTTACAACTAGAATACACCTATAAAGTGACTTCCTGTTGTGTTTACCAATTCAGCTCCTTTTGTAACTGCGCCGGTTTCCGTATCTATAACATAAATGTTTCCATTTTTACCTACGGGAGCCTGTGTTACATAAATCTCATTGCCATCTACTACAAATCCTTGATATTGGAATAAGTAAAAGTCAGGATCATAAGGTATAGCATCAATCTTTTGTGCGGTTTTAGTTTCTAAATCTACTAATGCAAAAAACCCTTGAGCTCCTGCAACACCTTCTGCAGAACCTGCGTGACGGTAAGCAACAACAGCCTTTCCATTAGCTGCTGGTCTCCACGCAAGAATATAAGCATCATCAATGCCTAAAGCAGTGTCTAAATTAAATACATACGAATCATCATATGTATTGTCTGCATTTATTTTTAAGATATGCGAACCTTGAGGATCGCCTTGATTTGCCTGGTAAACACTTCCATTATAAAGAAAAGAGTTGATACTTCTGTATCCGTTTGTGTTACCTAATCCTACATTAGAAGTGATAACCGTAGGATTTAATAATGATGGGTAATCTAACACGATCGTTTTAGAACCTAAAATCTCATAGCCAGACTCACTTTCTACCGTATCAGGATTTACCTTACTCAAACGCGCTCCTATATACAATTTGTCTCCTGCAGCATTTAAAGTGGGCATATCTATTCTTGAAATATAATATCCATCTGCTTCTTCCTCGGCAGTTAACCGAAGGGTAGATTCTTCAAAATTCTTTATTAACGAATTTTCTAAATCTAAGGTTACAATACCCATTGTTGCTTCGGTACGCACATAAAAGTCATCTGTAACAATATCTGGCGTACCATTGTCGTCAATTATATTTTCAGTGTTTACATACACTGCAGCTCCGGTCTGGTCTCCATCAAAAAGCTTTATCCACCGTGGTGCAGATCCTACATAAGGTTCAATGCTTATATCAGAACCTACTTTTACAAAATCCTGACCACCGCCTACTGCAAATTTTGAATAGTTACCACCGGTATCGCCTGCATAACTAATATTAAAAATTGTGTTACCATCTTCAGAAGACTGTAAACGTGCCGTTCTATTAGAAGGTACTGTAAACCCATTGTTAAAAGCGTCTACAGAAAAGTTAGGATCTTTTGCCTCCTCACTGGTAATCGAGAAAATAGAAGTTCCTCCATTACCATCTCCCGGGTTTGTACCCATTCGTGCAGCTGCAATGGTAATAAATCGTGATTCTGCTACAGGATCTGTGCCGGGGTCTGTATTTTCATTTGTATCGTCTGTACTACAAGATGCCATTAAACTTGCTAGCAGTATTCCTGCTGCGACATATTTGATATTGAAAAAATTACGTTTCATAATAGTTACTTTAGTAATTAAAATTTATTGATTGTATAGTTTAGTTTTAAGTAGAAAGCTCTTCCGGGTTTTTGTACCGAAAGATTATCAAACACAGGCCTGTCAAAAATATTCTTGACATCAAAACTCATTACGAGGTTGTTTTTAGGAAAGCTGTAGCTCAACCCAAAATCCTGTTGTAATTGTTCAGGCACTTTAAAAAATTCGTCGCCTACGGTGTTTGACCCTTGTGGTACGAGATAGGAAAACTCATCTGTATAATACAGAGTGTAGAACAGATTTAGACGGGCATCTTTTTGTATGAAGTCTTTAAATGAATATCTAAGACTACCATTCATAGTGAGAAAAGGCGTGTTAGGTACATCTACCTGAGATCCGCGATTTTCTATTTTTAGATCAAATTTTGATACATTAAAATTGAATCCAAAATTTCTGTCATAGCTATAGTTTAATTGGGTATCAATCCCTTTTGAAGTCCCGCTTCCCTGATTAACATAAACGATTAGTTCGTCGTCTATGTTTGATGAATTTTCAATAGGAAGTCCTATTCGGTCTTTTATATTTCGGGTAAATATGTTAGTAGAAACCGTGAATTGATGTTTCTTGATATTAAACGAACCAAATCTAAAACCAAGATTGTAGTTATTACTTTGCTCAGGATTTATACTGGAGTTGGCAACCACATTATCACCATCATTCCCAAATATTTCGGTCTCATTAGGTAAGCGTATGGCTTTCTCTGCAGAAGTAAGCAAGGTAAGCTCAGGCAAAATCGCATAAGAAAGTGCAAACCCGTAACCTTCATAGGTTTTGTTACTACTTACCACCTCATCCACAACTTGACTATCACCATTTGCATCGGTGGTCAATGCAGGGTCAACACTCACCGATTTTTGCTGATAGTGCTTACCAAACAAACTGGCCTCTAGCTTATCATCAAAAGCATTAAATTCATAAGTAAACGAGTAAATATTTTTGTGTAAATCTCTAGTACCTATAAATGTATTTTCTAAAAGAGATACGAGCTCATCGCTATCTTCGCGATCAATCCCACTGTACACGTGATTAAGTAAAAACCGATGATTGTCGTTTACTGCGTAAGATAATCCCGTACGTATAGACGCTACATTTCGCTTAATCTTTGCAAGTGTAGGACCACCTTCTTGTTGAGAACCCCACAGATATTCAAATTCGTCACCTCTAAAGTCAATGGCACGCTCACCCGCCCAGCTATAAGCTGCAGCAACAGTATCGTTTACCTGACGGTTACGTTTACCGTAATATCCATTTAAATTAAGATCTAGACCTTCTATGAATAAATTTTGCTTTTGGTACGTAAGATTTGCAAGTGTCGCATCAGACTCTAGAAAACGACCTTTATACGGTCTTATCGTCATAAATGCACCGTGCTGTACTTCTTTGTAATCGTCAGAACCGGTAAAGCCTACAAAAAATTGATCTGCCCAATTTACATTGGTAAATCCTAATTGCACCATTCCACCAGTAGAGCGGTAGGCATCATTAAATCTACGAGCTGTAATGGGAGTTTGTACACCTCCTAATCCTGCAACTACAACACTTCTACCCGAAACTTTATAATCATTATCTGAATAATTATGAAATCCCGAAGCTTTAACGGTAAAGCCCGAATCTTCAAATCGGTATAAACCATTTACACTTGCCTGAAAGGTATTAAACGATCCATAAGAAGCGGAAGCATTCAAATGTGTGTTGGCAGTTTTATCTAAAACAATATTTATAGCTCCTCCTAAAGCATCATCGGCTAGATAACCGGGCACAACACCCTTGTACACTTCAATCTGCTCAATTAATGAAGGTGGAATACTATTTAGATTGAAAGATGAACCAAAAGTCGAAATAGGAATCCCATCTATAAAAATACGTACCGCGCTTCCTGAAAGTCCGTTTAAGGAATATTCAACATTAGAACCCAATCCCCCATTTTGACGAATCTTAACCCCAACGGTAGTATTGAGTAATTCGTTAGTTTGTATATTACGCTGGCTGGCTTCTTCGGTATTTACAATATTAACTGCAAAGCCTTTTTTCTCAATTTTTGTCTTTAAAGATTCACCTTGAATAGCAACTTCATCAAGCTCATAATCTTTATCATTCTTAAGCTGAATATCGAATCGCAGCGGAGCATTTTTTACAATTACCTGCTCAAAACCCATAAAATCACCTGATGTAATCTCTAAGGTGTAAGTACCCGCTGGTAGATTTTTTAACACATAAATTCCAGCTTCATTAGATACTACACGCTGACCATATTTAGTGTGATTTAATTGAATGCTAGTATTAGCAACCAGATATCCGTTTGCATCTTTAACCACACCACTAATGTCGTATTGTGCCGCTGCCAAAACCGGAAAAAGAAATAATAAAAAAATTAATTTTTGCTTCATCAACATTCAATTGAAATGCAAACTTATGTTTATTTAGATTAAGTACAAATAAAAATAAGGAATTAAATTAATCAGAGTCCCCAGTAATTACTGGAACTCCCGTAGCCATTAGGTTTGCGGCATTAATTGAAAAAAGAAAGTTTTTAAAATAAGATGAGGATGTATTAAGAGATTTAATACAAAGAAAACTAGTAAAAAAGTTTACACAGGGAGATATAAACAGCTACTCACCGAAGCTTAACAAGGCTGTTAATCTGTCTGATTTAACACTTAAAGCAAAGCATTTATTAACTTAACTACGTGAGGTAGTTTCACTAGCTTTTTATTTTATAAAGGTTGAGCACCTAAATATGGAAATATAAAAAGATCTACTTATAAATGTTTTGTATACATTTATAAGAATAAACTGAATTCAGATACTCTAATGAATACACATTCAACTACGTTTTGCAATTTTTTATTGCAACGAAACCTCCATATTCTTCTATTCTTGTTGCTCTCTTTAATAGCCTGTAAAACCAGTAAACAAACCTCGCGTTCAAATTCAGAAACAGAAATGAGCGCCTACCTGATGGCCTACTTTAAAGACGATGATCACAGTCTGCATCTGGCTTTAAGTACAGATGGCTATACGTTTACTGATGTAAATGCCGGTAAACCTGTAGTTTCGGGAGATACCATTGCAAGCCAAAAAGGAATACGCGATCCACACATCACCCGCGGTCCCGATGGTGCTTTTTACGTCGCGATGACCGACCTGCATATTTTCGCTAAAGAAAAAGGCTATCGAGATACGCAGTGGGAGCGACCTCAGGACGCATACGACTGGGGCAACAACCGCGGTTTTGTATTGATGAAATCCTATGATTTGATCAACTGGACGCACAGCAATTTTCTTTTTGATGAGCATTTTCCCGAACTAGAAAACATTGGTTGTGCCTGGGCTCCGCAGACCATATACGATCCCAAAGCTGAAAAAATGATGGTGTATTTCACCATGCGATTGGACCACGGTTTTACCAAAATGTATTACGCGTATACCAATAATGACTTTACGGAAATCATCACCAAGCCCGAATTGCTATTTACCTATCCCAATCCTGAAGTACAGGTTTTGGATGCAGACATCGCTCCACTGGAAGACGGTCGGTATGTGATGACCTACGTCGCTCAGGAAAATCCCGGCGGGATTAAGCTGGCATTTTCAGATCGCGCCAATGGCGGTTATACCTACGATGCAGAATGGATCGATCAGGAACCGGGTTCGTGCGAAGCCCCCAATATCTGGAAACGCATTGGCGAAGATAAATGGGTCTTGATGTATGATATTTTCAGCATCAATCCGCACAATTTTGGATTTCTCGAAACAACCGATTTTAAAACCTTTAAAAATCTGGGACATTTTAACGAAGGCGTGATGAAAACAACCAATTTCACTTCGCCTAAACACGGCGCCGTAATTACCCTAACCCAAAAGGAAGCCAGGGCACTGGCTGCTCACTACGCAATGGATTTAAAATTCTAACTGAATTGGATATGAAAGCCTTTAGAAAAACCACATTATTTCTTGTTTTATGCCTTTCCTTAAATCTTATGTTTGGCCAAAACCCAAAAATAGACGGCTACCTTTTCGCCTATTTTGAGGGTAAGGGTGACGGAGACCAACAAGAGCAAATACGCTTTGCTGTAAGTGATGACGCCATACACTGGAAAGCCTTAAATGAGAATAAACCCATCGTTTCTTCCGCTGAAATTTCTACAACCGGCGGGGTTCGCGATCCACATATTTTACGAGGTGGTAAGAATGATGGTTTCTATATGGTAGCAACTGATATGTACACCCGTAAAAATGGCTGGGATTATAATCCGGGAATCGTTTTAATGCACTCTGATGATTTGATCAATTGGAAATCTTTCGCAATTAATCTCGAAGAAACCTACCCAGAGAAGTTTAAAAATAACAAATGGGTTTGGGCTCCACAGACCTTTTACGATACCAAAAAGAAAAAATACCTCGTCTATTTTACCGTACGCTCCTACGACAATCTGAAGCTTGACTTTTATGCAGCCTATGCCAACAAAGACTTTACAGCTTTTGAGTCTGTGCCAAAACTGCTTTACAGTGCAAAAGACGGGGCTATAGATGGTGACATTATCTATAAAGACGGGCTTTACCATTTGTTTTATAAGGGAAATACTAAAGATGAAAACGGCAAAGAGATCCAAAACGGAATCAAGCAGGCTACGAGCAAAAAGCTTTTAGGACCCTATGAAGAACGCTTCGATTATCTGGATGCCTATGCCGATCAAAATACCACAGTAGAAGGAAGTTCAGTTTTTAAACTCAACGACAGCGATGAATACATTTTGATGTATGACCTGTATTCCAGCGGGCGTTATGAGTTTCAGCGCAGTACCGATTTATATAATTTCACTAAAGAAACTGAATCCTTTACCAAAGACTTTTTTCCGCGCCACGGCAGTATCATCAGCATCACCAAAGAAGAAGCCAAACGCCTGAATGCAACATGGGGTGGCGTTCCTCAATCACTATTAACCGAAGCAGACGGAACCTTCCCGTTCCAATCAACCGGAAATCCTATTATTACGCACAAATATACCGCAGACCCGGCGGCATTGGTAGAAAATGACACCTTATGGCTGTTTACCGGTCATGATTATGAAGGCGGACAAAAGGGTTATAAAATGAAAGACTGGCTGGTGTTTTCAACCACCGATATGCAAAACTGGACCGAGCACCCCATTCCTTTAAAAATCGCCGATTTCACCTGGGCGACCAGCGGCGATGCTTATGCCGGTCACGTAGCCAAAAGAAACGGCAAATACTACTGGTACATCAGCACAAATTGGAACGGGATCGGCGTTGCGGTGGCCGATCAGCCGCAGGGTCCTTACAAAGATGCTTTGGGAAAACCGCTTTTGACCAACGAAAATTGTTTTGCCTCCAGCCACGCGTGGACCTGTATTGATCCCGCGATTTTTATAGACAAAGACGACCAACCATGGATTTTTTGGGGTAACGGGGTTTGCTACTATGCAAAGCTGAAAGATAACATGATTGAGATTGACGGCGAAATCAAAAAAATAGATTTTAAAGGCCTTGACTTTACCGAAGCACCCTGGGTTCACGAAAAAGACGGCACCTACTATTTAACCTACGCCACCGGTTTTCCCGAGAAAATCGCTTACGCCACGGCAGATGCGGTGGATGGGCCTTATACCTACGGTGGAATTCTAAACGAAATAGCCGGAAACAGCAATACCAATCATCAAAGCATTGTTGAGTTTAAAGACGACTGGTATTTTATTTACCACAACGGCGGTGTTCAGACAGATGGTGGGAGCTACAGCAGATCGGTATGTATAGACAAGCTGCACTATAACGAAGACGGCAGTTTAAAGCGGGTGCAAATGACTACAGAAGGGATTGTTGAGGAAGATTAATTAAACCCCTTCCCACAACTGATTCAACACATCCCTGTCGCTGATCTTTATACGCTTTCCTTCGGTTTCTATAAGTCCGCTTTTTTTGAACTTAGCAAGGGAGCGTATGCACAATTCGGTGGCGGTGCCTACCACATCTGCAATGTCATTTCGTGACAGTATCAGACTGAGATAGCCGTCTGCATCGGTGCCAAAATGCTTCTCGAGATACAGTAAAATTCCGGCCAGACGCTGGTTTACGGTTTTCTGAGCCATATTTACAATAACGTCATCTGCCAGTTTGAGTTCGCGGGCCATATTTTTGAGCAAGGCCTGTGTAAATTTGGGGTTTTTAGACAGGCTTTCGGTAAAATTCTCTTTCGGTATAAAACAAACCTGCATATCGTTGAGTGCAACCGCACTAAGGTTTGCGGCTTCTTCGGCAATGAGTGAACGCTGCCCCATTACCTCGCCTTTAGAAGCAATTTTTACAATTTGATCCTTCCCGTTTTCGCTAAGCTTAGAAAGTTTAGAAACACCATCCCGAACACAAAAAACCCCATTCAGCTTTTCGCCTTCCTTAAAAATAGGATCTCCCTTTTTTACCGTACGTGTCACCTTGGAGTCTGAAATAGCCTTCAACTCCTCTTTCTTCAGAGTTTTAAGCGCATTCAATTCTCTGATGATACAGTTCTCGCAACGGGACTCTTCGTGTGGGTTCATACGTCAAAATTAATGAAGACCCACATCAAAAAAAATGAAAATCCGTGTTTAAGACAGGTCTCAAAATTAAATGATGAGTCCGCCAACGATAATCAGTACATTCAACACGGTACTAAAAACCAAAAGTTTAAAAATAAGTTCGGGCTTTTGCACGGTCAATATCGAGGCGTTGTGCATACTGCAGGACACCACGCTGAGCATCACAAAAAACATTTGGAGCAGATTGTGCCCGTGCATTAAGGTCGTCATCACGGCTACAGAGCCCAGGCAGGTGCTTAAAATAATCCCGATAGCTGAGTAGCCGATGATGTTATGCGTAAAGTCGTTCTGAAGTTTTGAAAAAGTGGTCATACCTGAAAAATTTAATGGTTATCAAATTACAGGGTAAAAATACCGGGAAGCTACAGGGTATTTTATGACTTTTGTCAGCTTACAAAATTTTTTGAAAATGTTGTGTGTGGACTCTCGTATATCTCCCAGAGTCGATTTGATTAATTAGAGTTTCTTTAGTTTGTTACTTTCTTTTCTTTGCCTGTCCAAAGAAAAGAAACAAAAGAAAAGACACCCTCGCTTAGGAATTTTTCGCCTTAAGGGCGAAAACCACCTTGTCAGCTCCGCGTCGCTATCGCTCCTGAATCTCGGAGCTTCCTGCGGCTATTCTGAACCGAGGGATTGAGATTCGTTTAACCCTTCGGGTTTAAATAATTTGGTAGTCTATTGATTTAAAAGTTAAAAATAAGCTCCCTTCTCCGGTGGGAGAAGGGTTTGGGATGAGAACAACGTGGACTTCTTGCTATATTGAAGAAAAAGTGGACTAAAGAATACTATTCCTAGCTCCAATTTTTAAAACGGCCTACTTTTTACATCTGTAGTAAAACAAGCAAACGCCGCAGCGGTGGGCAGTGGAGGATGGCCTAGCGCAGCGGTTTGCCATCCGCACGATAAGGCGTTTGCGTAGTTTTTAAGGATGTAAAAATAAGCCTAGATTTTTTTGGTTCCTTTTTTCATCGATGGAAAAAAGGAACAAAGCCTATTTTAAAGTACTTCGTTTATATTTAAAACTGAATTTCTAATCGTTTACTAAGCTTCGGTTAATATCAATTTGTAATGACCAGCCCCTAAAACAGACCAAACACAAACAAACCAAGACCATGAAATACTTCCTCCTCCTTACGCTATGCCTGTTTATGGCCTGTAAACCCAACTCTGAAAACAATTCTGAAAAACCACAAGCAGAAAAGTCCGGCGTAACCGCTACATCCTACCCGGAAACATTTCAAAAAATCCTCGATGCTCACGGGGGTCTCGATACCTGGGATACCTATAAAACGCTTGCGTTTACCATTCCCGGCGAACCGGTCTCGGAGACCCAAACCATAGATCTTCATTCGCGGAAAGACCACATACAGCGCGGCACGGCTTCACTAGGTTTTGATGGTGAACAGGTTTGGCTGCACGATCCTGAAAACAGCTATAAAGGCAACCCCGAATTCTACCATAACCTGATGTTCTACTTTTACGCAATGCCCTTTGTACTGGCAGATCCCGGTATTATCTATGAGAAAACCGAAGCCCTTGTGGTAAGCGACACCAGCTATCCCGGTCTTAAAATAAGCTTTGAAGAAAACATAGGCTCTTCGGCAAATGATGAGTATTACCTGTATTACGATACAGAAACCTACCAAATGCGCTGGTTAGGTTATACAGCGACTTTTGGCGCAGCAGAAAAAGGAACAGGAATTAATTACATCAACTATAGCGACTGGATGCCGGTACAGGATTTAATTTTGCCAAAATCTATTTCCTGGTATGCGGTAGAAGAAGGCAAACCAACTGTTCCCCGCAACACGGTTAACTTTACAGAACCAAGTTTAAGCCCCGAGGCCAGAGCGGAAACTTTTTATTCTAAAAACGGCCAAATCGAGAGCGACCTATGACCCAGCAAAAGAAGTTCAACTTTAAATACCTGTTGCTTTTAATAGCGGTAGCTGTTATCTATTTTACGGGACTGCATAAACCTATTATCGCGACAGTACAACGAGGCATTCTTAAAACAGGACTCCTCAATCCCGATCTGGAGCAGACTAAGAACAATACTGATGCTACAGATTCTGAAGCTTTGGTAAAAGCAGATTTAGACATTTCTTTTTACAACGAACAAAACGAATTGGTTTCCCTTAAAAGCCTTAGCGATAAACCCATTTTTCTAAATTTCTGGGCGACCTGGTGTCCGCCCTGTATTGCAGAAATGCCCGGAATTTCAAATTTATATCAGGATCAAAAGAACGAAGTAAATTTTGTGCTGGTTTCTTTTGATACAGACTTTCAGAAGGCACGAGATTTTAAAGCAAAAAAAGGATACAGCTTTCCTATTTACCGCATTGCAAACGATTTGCCCGACATGTACAATACCGGCAGTCTGCCTACCACGATATGTATAGATGCTCAGAGCAATCTCGTACTTACCCATATGGGTATGGCAGATTATGACACCCAGGATTTTAGAAACTATCTTGACGGCTTAAAATAACATCATTTTTTTCCGAAGAAAAACCTCAAAAAAACTTCTAAATTTTGGCAGAGCTTTAAGAAAGTTAAAACCCTGTATTACGTCCAAAGCAAAAAACCGGAAGCGCCTAAAAAACGTTTATATTAATAAAGATTATGAAAAATAGAATCCTATTTTCAGCATTACTGGCAGCGACTATCGCTCTAAGTCTATTATTTACCTCGTGTGCAGATGGCAAACAGGGTAAAACGAGCATTTCTGACACTTCAGATATGGCGATGCATACTACATTTCCTGATGCTAAACCCGATGCTGAATGGAAATCACAACTTACTGAAGAGCAGTACGACATTATGGTTAAAAAAGGAACAGAAGCTCCTTTTAAAAATGCATTCTATGACAATCACGCAGAAGGTATTTATGTAAGCGCTGCAACCGGGCAACCGCTTTTTAGCTCAGATACAAAATTTGATTCGGGTTCAGGATGGCCTGCGTTCTATGCTCCTATAGATGAAGACGCTGTAATCTGGGTAAAAGATAACAGTCTTGGGATGAGCCGTGATGAGGTAATTGAAAAAGAAACCGGTTTACATTTAGGTCACGTTTTTAACGATGGGCCAGAGCCTACCGGTTTGCGTTATTGCATCAACTCTGCTGCATTAAAATTTATACCGAAAGACGAAATAAACACCACAACTTCTCAAACCGAAGCTACTGCTTATTTTGCTAGCGGGTGTTTCTGGTGTGTAGAGGCAGTTTATGAAAGTGTAAAAGGCGTTAAAGAATCCATTTCAGGATACGCCGGTGGTCACACTAAAAACCCAACATACGAAGACAGCAATACCGGTAAAACAGGTCATGCTGAAGCTGTGAAAATTATATATGATCCTAGTGTGGTAAGCTTTAGCACACTTGTAGATGTGTATTTTGGTTCGCAAGATCCTACGCAGGTAAACGGTCAGGGACCAGATAAAGGTTCGCAATACCGCTCAATCATTTTCTATCAAAACGATGCCGAAAAGAAAATTATAGACGAGAAAAAAGCGGCTTTGGCAAAAGAACTTAACGCAACTATTGCTGCGGAAGTAAAACCTTTTGAAAAATTCTGGGAAGCAGAAGGCTACCACCAGAACTACGAAAGACAACATCCCGAGAATCCCTATATTCAAAATGTATCGATCCCAAGGTTAAAGCGTTTTCAAGCAAAATTTCCCGAGCTTTTAAAAGCCGAAACGCATTAAATCGTCAACCTGAACTTGATTCAGGTTCTCATACAGCTTGAAACCCTTAGGATGCGATTCTGAAACAAGTTCAGAATGACGGAATATCATCTATTAAAATTTGAAATACCAAAGGCTCCCCTCCTCCCTGAAGAGGGGAGTTTTAATTTTAATTCGTTTAGGAATTCTAATTCAAACGGGGTGGTGCTAACCGCTGCCCCAGTAACTAAAACACCCCTTCTGCGCCTTTGGCGCATGCATCTCCTCCTTTAAAAGGAGTGGAACTTTAAAAGAAATGCCCAATGCACCTACGTGACGCCTCCCAATCCCGAAAAAAAATTGCAACCATCATCACTTTTTTGTCGATTCCCCTATCTGGGTTTATGACCGATATTTATTTGCCGTCCTTTCCGGCTATGGCGCGCAACCTCAACGTTTCGGAACAAAGCATACAATTTACACTCACCTGCTTTTTCCTGAGTTACGGCTTTGCCCAGTTGTTTGTGGGTCCTGTTGCAGACAGCATCGGGCGGCGTAAACCGGTGATGATCTCGCTCGTTATTTTGCTGTTGAGCAGCCTTGCGGTTACCTTTACCCAAGAAGTTGCGGTCATTAGCTTGTTGCGTATTGTGCAGGGGATTGCCACAGCCTTTATTGTGGTTGCAAAACGTGCCTATTTTGTAGACCTCTACGACGACAAAGAGCGAAAGCACTACCTGAGTTTCTTTACGATTGTCTGGTCGTGCGGACCTATTATCGCCCCGTTTCTGGGTGGTTTTCTAGAAGAGCAATTTGGCTGGCAGTCTAACTTTTACTTTCTCGCGATCTACGCGGCGATTCTCCTTGGAGCCGAAGGGATCTGGGGCGGCGAAACCATACGCAATTACAAGAAGTTCAATCTGAAGAAAACCTCGCTGTTGTATATGGCGATGCTTAAAAACCCGGGCTTTATTTTGGGAATACTCGTATTAGGATTTGCCTACTCGGTGGTGATGGTGTTTAACATCGCCGGGCCGTTTGTGGTAGAACATCACTTTAATTACAGCCCGGTAATTATTGGGTACTGCACACTGGTTCTGGGACTCTCCTGGATGATAGGCGGTATCCTGAGTAAAAAATTTACTCCTGTAGCTTTTGCTAAAAAAATACGGTTAGTCTCCTTGATACAATTAGGAATCATTGCGGTATTTATCACGCTCGCCGGCTTTGTAGATAACCTCGTGCTGCTCGTAGCCTTTGCCTTTCTCATTCACATCTGCTCGGGCTTTTTGTTTACCAATTACTTTACCCAAAATATGATTTTCTTCCCGGGGAATGCCGGTATCGCTGGCGGACTTATGGGTGGTTTACTCTACATCATCACCTCTATAGGCAGTTTTGCCATCTCGGCCTCGGGCGAAATCAACACGACTTTAGATATGTCGTTGCGCTATTTAATGATCGCATTACCGCTGGCAGTGGTGCTTTATTTTTCGCTACGGTATTTTAAAAAACGAGAACTGCGGAAGCGGGTTATCCGGTAAGGGTTAATGGTTAGAGGTGAAAAGTTTAAGGTTACTCGTCATGCTGTCCCGATCATTATCGGAATCGTTTTCGCATCGCATCATACTGAGACGTAATGGCTTGTGAAACCCTGAACTAAAATTTCTTTTTTTGAGGCGAGGTGATGAAGTTATAGGTATTAAAACGAGCGAAACACCTGAACTTGAGAACCGCCAAATTTATAAATATGATGTTACTAATTGACGACAATTTCAAATAGGTCTTTCAGACCGTCTAAATGAAATTGATTTACTAAGTCTTTTAATCCTGTTAAAATTGACTTCAAAGATTCTGCACCATCATCGATATTCTTTAATTTCTCACCTGAATTGCTCAATGTTTTTATAACAGATTTTAATTTTCTTCCCCAGCCATTCTCTACAACGCCTCCGCTATTTCTTGCTGATTTGGCATCGTCCGCAAATTCAATAACCCTTTGTAATGCCCGACTCAAATCCTTATTAGAATCGCCTAACTCTTCTAATAAGTATCCAGCCTCTCCTTTGATTTCACTACTAATATTGTTTACAATATTAATATCTATGTCAACATTTATTGATGTATTTATTGATGTACTTACCTGAGGACTATTATTATTAAGGATATTTACCACTAAAGATTTTATATCCGTTTGATTTCCGTCTTCAAAATCAAAGGGGTCTTCCTTTTCCTTTTGAAACTTTTCTATTGTCTGCTCTCTACTTTCAAATAAACCAATCAAATATCCAACATTAAAGTCTTGCCTCAATTTAGAATGGAAATAAACTGTCCTATTTGCCTTTATATGACTAATCAAATCCTCATATGTAACGGTATTGATAGATTTCTCATCTAAAGAGACTAATTCATTATATTCCACTTGGGCATAACTTGAAATAATATCTTGAAGTTCTCTACGAATATGTTCCCATAGACCTAATTTCTCATTCCCCTTAATTCGCACATAAATTCTCTTTAACTCCTTATCTGCATGTACCATTGCCAAAGAATCACTTTTACTATCTTGTATAACAATTCCAGAATACCAGTAGTTGTTTTCAAACGCATAAGGCAATTTTTTAGCAGTAAAGCGATGAATTAGAGCCAAAGGCATATAATCCTTAAATTGAAGGATATAAGTACGTACATTCTCGCCGCGAAAATCCCTATATTCAACTTTAGGCACTTTACCAAAAGCAGATGGTATAAGTAGGCTTTTATCGTCTGGCGTATAGCAAAGATCAAATTTTTTCATCATACTCAAAATATACCCATAGTGTGATGACTCATAGATATAATCTTCCTCATTTGAAGGCTCCAATAATTCATCAAAATCATTGACATTAATTACTCCATAAAGTCTAGCTGTCTTTTTTGATGTTATGATTTTATAAACACCTTGTGTAATCCATTTTGGGCTTAAGACATGAAGAAAATTTAGATAAGTATCTCCAAACCAAGTAACTGCTCCAATTGTAGTAAAATATTTTAAAAGTAATTTCTGCGTTTTTTCATCCTTAACATTATGCTTTTTGCAAATTTTACTAAAAGTTTTATAGTCTAAATAATGCTGATCGCCAGATGTACATTCTTCTATAGCCTTTTTGATTTTAAACCAATTGTTTGGAAATTGTTCTTCAACGGTTCTTAATTTAATAACGTGTCTTTCTAAATCTTCTTTAAAGTCATTTATTCCAAAACTAGTTTTACAACTTGTGTTGTAAAAACCTACTATATTGGCGTATTTTTCTTTAAGAAATTTTCTATCAGCTATTTCTGTGACGTTATCGTCTTGTTTGTTAAAGACAACCAGGACCGGTGCTTTACCTCCTAAACTTTCAATCTGCTGCAACCAATATTCAGGTTCTTCTTCTTTCCTATTGTCCAAAACAAGAACATATAAACATCCCTCTGTAAAAAAGAATTTATGAACTGCATGTTGAATTTCCTGACCCCCAAAATCCCAAATATGAAATGTTAATTCTCTTTGATCAATATGAGAAAGTCTCCAATTTTCAATAAAAATACCATTCGTTTGTGATTTACCTTGTTCAAAAGTGTCATGTAACACTCTTTCTATCAAACTACTCTTACCTGCACTACCATCTCCAACTACAATTATTCTACCTTCTGAAAGAGGACCATGACCATATGTTTCAGTTGCCTTGTAGTAACTTTTGACAGAATCATCTCCTAATTCAATTACTGAACTTGGAGGATATTCTAAAGGATTGAGAACAATATTAAAACCCGTTAGATTATCTTGATTGGTGACAAGCCAATTATTTTTTTTTGCAAGTTCTTTTGAAATAAATTTTATTTTATTGTTAGATAAATCTATGTTGTTTAATTTTTGATTTTCAGTTAGAATCTCAACTTCGTCGATAAAATTATCACGAGCGTAAAGTACTGTCAAATCTTTCATATCAGTAATGAAATCTAAATTCTCCAATCCACAATTTTGAATGTATAGTTCTTTCAAATTTCTAAGTGAATTTAAAGGCTTAAAATCATTAATTGGATTATCCCATATTGCAAGTTTCTGAAGTAAGGGTGATGTTTTTAAAAAAGTTATATCCTTAAGCCTGTTGCCTCCTAAAAACATTTGCAGCATATTGGGCTTTGGAAATAGAAATGAAACATCTTCTAATTCACAATATGTTAAAGACAAATAGCTTAGTTCTTCAAACTCTCTAATTGGTAGTAATTGCTCAATTTGTTTAACTGAATGTGTAATAGATAAGGAAACTACCTGGTTGTTATCATCCACAGAATAAAAATCAGAAAGATTCACTCTCCCTCGACCATTTTCAAAATCGTCAAACTTCATTATTTCAATTCCACAAAGTTTCTCTAACTTCAAAATCCCAGATGGTTTGGCAATTTTCTTCTTCATAAAAAAAGTTTTACGCTTAAATAAATATTTCCATTTTATTTGATTTTCTAAATCTACCCATTCCTTTTAACTAAAAACTACAGATTTCCATAAACCCTAGATTTAAAATTAAAAAAGGGGATAAATCCGCTAAAGAACCCACTTAAACCAGTATTTATAAAAATCCCTTACTCTGAGAGACAATACAGCCACCCTCATACCTAATAAAGGCATCTCTACTGCGCTCGATGTGACAAGAGCTCTTCTGTAAACGCTGCACAGGTAATGAGTTGACAACAAAAAACGTAAAAAACCGTATCACTTCTTATGATACGGTTTAGAATAAGCTAATGTTAAACCGTGGGTAACTTCCAGCCGTTGTGGTACTGTGCTTTTACCAGTGCATCTGCCTCTGCGTTGTTAAACGAGCCGCTTGCGGCGTCCCAATAAATCTTATTTCCGGTTTTGTAAGCGATATTACCCATATGTGCGGTTATGGCTGCGATACTTCCGGTTTCTACACCACAGGCCAGTTTTGACGCGTCGTTGTCGCGTATGGCGGTAACAAAGTTTTTGGCGTGATTGTCTAGCGCATTGCCTTCGGGTTTCATCAGTTCTACCCGATCAGTTTTTGTAATCCATTCATTGTCTTTGCGTTTTCCTTCAGGAATTACTTCCCAGCCGCCACGGTTAACCACAAGCGTACCGTTATTTCCTATAAAGGCAATGCCCTCGTTGCGCCCGTAATTTCCGCCGTCAATACCCGTAGCGTGTTCCCACAACAGGTTGAACCCATCAAACTCATAAATCGTCTGTAGAGTATCTGGAGTTTCGGAAGCATCATCGGGATAGGCCAACTTTCCGCCCGAAGCCATAATAGATTTTGGAGCTTTTGCGCCCATCGCAAACAAAGCAATATCGAGTTCATGCACACCCCAGTCGGTCATCAAGCCACCTGCATAATCCCAAAACCATCTGAAATTAAAGTGGAAACGGTTTTCATTAAACGGAAGTTCTGGCGCAGGACCCAGCCACATTTTATAATCTACCCCTTCTGGTGGAGTGCTATTGGGTTTTACCGGTACCGGATTCATCCAACCCTGATATGCCCAACATTTCACTAAACGGATCTGTCCCAGCTTCCCCGATTGTACATATTTAATAGCCTCATCATATTGCTGGCCGCTGCGTTGCCACTGCCCCACCTGCACCATACGGTCTGAAGCATTTGCCGCTTTAAGCATCACGTTACATTCTTCAATACTATTTGCCAGGGGTTTTTCTACATACACGTGTTTACCTGCCTGCACCGCATCTACCATGTTCAAACAGTGCCAATGGTCTGGCGTACCTATGATGACCGCATCAATATCTTTATTTTCAAGCATTTTGCGGTAATCGGTATACAGTTTAGGTGCCTTACCGGTCATTTTCTTGATTTCACCTGCACGACGATCTAACACCCGCTGATCAACATCTGCCAATGCCACACAATTAACGTTGGGGATTTTTAAATGCGCCTGCATATTAGACCAACCCATACCGTTACACCCTATAACGCCAAAGTTCATTCGGTCGTTTGCGCCAAAAAACGATAGTGGATTTGCTAAAAGAGAACTTGAAAGTCCCAGTCCTGCGGTGGCTAAAGTGGTTTGTTGTAAGAATCTACGCCTTGGAATACTGCTCATAATACTGCTATTAAAGTTTTAAATATTGAATATAGTCATTTTTACTACAACGATTTTTATTAAAATGTCTGTTTTCTATAAAATGACAGACATTTTATATTCTACTGGTATAACGGCCTACAAGAAAGTATCGTAAAATTTGAAGCGAGCGAAACGTCGCAGGCGGTTCTGTTTGAGGCCGGTGCGCCCACCGAGTTAAGCGCATTCTGTTGCTTTTATTCATTAATATAATGTCTTCTTTTTTGTATCGCCAAACAAAGAAACAAAAAACGCTATTCTATTGGTTACTTATAGAACGGCCTACAAGAAAGTATCGTAAAATTTGAAGCGAGTGAAACGTCGCAGGCGGTTCTGTTTGAGGCCGGTGCGCCGGCCGAGTTAAGCGCATGCAGTGCAGCGAACGAAAAATT
>NZ_JBGQOK010000006.1:0-319745 GCF_052119605.1 Leeuwenhoekiella sp. W20_SRS_FM14
ACCTCAAATACAGCATCTGCTCCTTCGGTTACCGTTACGTCTTCGATTGTTACTGTTGGACCAGCAGGATCTTCGTTGTCCAGGATGGTTCCGGTAGTTGAAACCGTTAAATTTCTTGTATTATTAGTTTGAACACCTCCTTGAATGTTGAAAACTTCAGAGTTCTCATATATTATATCCTCTAAAGAATTTACAACATAATTAGCTGTCAATTGACCCGCAGGAATTGTAATAATCTGATTAACAGCTGCTGTATAATCTAATCCCGCAGTCGCAGAAACATCAGAAGTATTTACTTGTATCACTACATCTTCTGTAGAAACATCACTTATAGTAAAAACAAATTGAAGAGGCTGTCCTTCAACTACCTGTACAGGCTGAACCGATAAAGTAGGATCTGCAGCAACTAAAATTCTTACAGTTGCCGTTGAACATTCTCTATCAGAAATTGGAGAATCTGCGTCACAAATTTGATATGTAAATAAGTCATTCCCAAAATAATCTGCATTAGGAGTATACGTGAAAAAGTCATCACTTAAATCTCCCGGAGTACCATTATTATTTGGAGTCAATGTTCCATTTGATGGGCCAGAAACTACAGATAAACTGCCAGGTCCATCATTACCAAAATCATCATTTACCAGTACAGTAAGAGGGTTATTTTGAGAATCTTCAGAAACTGTATATTGATCATCTTGAGCCCTTGGTGAATCATCTAAAATTCCTATACGAACAACTGCCGTATCACAATCACCATCTGAATCACAAATCTGATAGGTTAATTGAACAGGTACTAAATTAAGTAATGGAGGATTATAGGTAATAAAATCATCTGTTGGATCATTAGGAGTACCTGAGTTATTAACAACTGCAGAACCTACTGCTGGTTGAGATACAATTGTTATAGTTCCTGTTGATGGACCATCTGGTCCAAAAATATCATTCTCAAGAACTCTAATGTTAACCGGTTGAATAGGTCTTAAAGGACTTGCCTGAGCCGCATCATCTTGAGCCAAAGGTCTTCCATCGTCAACAAAATTGTTCTGACAAGTTGACATTAAATTTACAACTCTAGTAATTTTATTAAAATCAGGCCCACCATCAGCATCACTAATACTTACATAATTTTCAAGATCTGTTTCAGTAATCGTATATGTTACATCTACTAATGCTGAAGGTATTGAAGTTTGATATCTGTAATTACCATTTATATCAGTACTCAAGGTAGCAGAACTTCCATCTGTACCTGTAATATTTACTTTTACACCTCTCAAAGGATCTCCACCTTCATCAGAAACATTACCACAGATAACAGGAGCTGTTACTATAGTAGATTGCGGTTTTGCATAATTAGCATTTTTAAGAGCTAGTGAATAATATCTGTCGCTATTACCGTTTTCTTTACCTATTGTATAATTAAGTTTTGATTTGCCCTCCCAATAATTACTAAAGGTATAACGAGCATCTGAAGAAATATCCCCTCCAGGTGCAGTAGTAGGATTAATAGCTGTACCGCGTACAGAACCTATTTTTCTTTGAATAGAAATCTGAGTATCTGCCGATTGGTAATACGCATCAGGTAAACTTAACTCTGCATACTCACGGGTTCTCTGACTATCACCATCAATATCAAATGGGGTTCCAAAAAATGAAATAACAACCTCATTTCCATAATTCCCTCCACCAGTTACAAATGTGATTTCAAACTCAACACTTTGATCACCATTTGTAGAACTCTTAATTTGTGGCTGAAAGTTTGCAGGCACACCTTGTCCAGCTACATCTATATTTAATAAAGAAGCACCGTTATTAAATTTAACGATTTTTACAAGTGCATCTATAGGAGAAGGACTATCTGTAAATACATTTGAGAACCTATAAACAGCACCCGGCTGAAGATTATTTCCTAAAAATAAAGTAGGATTTACAAAATTGGAATTTTGATAAAATGGAGCACAATCACAATTACGCTGACCCGGGGGAGTAACGATTACATTAGATACTGTAACGTCAACAGTAGCTGTACTCGTATCACCATTTGCATCTTTTATTGTATATGTAAAAGAATCTGAACCCACATATCCTAAAGCTGGTGTATATAAAATAGTATCATCGGTAGGATCATTAGGTGTACCATTAGTATCTACAACCGCTGTACCATTTGAAGGATTGCTAGCAACCACAATAGCCTGAGAAGCAGGACCATCACCACCAAAATTATCATTGATAACAACGTCAATATTTAAAGGACTATCAACTTGCGTACTTGCACTATCATTTACCGCAGTTGGCTTGCACGCCCCACTCGCAATAAAAGTAATACGTGATGGTTGTAAGTTTCCTACAGGACACGCACCTGATAATGCTGAAGATGAAAGTGTTGTTTTTTGAGTGGTATTTTTTACGCCTCTATAGCTAGCATTTAATTGTAGATTAAATTGAGTTCCGGCTAAAGAACAATCTGAAGATGCTTTTAGATCAAAACCAACAGAAAGAACAGCATCACCCACTTCAACTATATTATCTGCAAATTGAAAAGTTAGCTTTCTTGTTCCTGCTGCATAATTAACAGTTACGCCAGCCGGAAGAAGACTTGCATTAGGAACATAATTTACAGAGGAAGGTACTAAATATGAAATTGACAAATTTTTCATATCGTCATTACCGAAGTTCTTCACTTGAAAAGTTGCACGAACGGTCTCATCTATAATTAATTCACTTTGAGCTCCTAAATTTGTGGTTAATAATAAAGGAGAAAGTTCTGGCTCATACACTTCAACAGCGAGACCCACCATATATAAACTGTAAGTCTCCTGAGTAGAAGTCAACCTTAAAATCGTACTTGTCTGATCATTACCTAATAGACTATTATTAGGATTATTAAGCGTAAAAACACCTGCATCAAAACCTAATGTATTTGTACTTGCAGGAACTCTATTGGTCACATCCTGACCATATCTGGTAATTCTACTATTAAAAAAGTTATCTGCAGGTCTTAGTGCTGTACTTATATCTGTATAAGAGTTAGAAGCATTTCTAATTTGCAATCTATCTCCAGTTAAATCACGATCACCTTCTAAAGCTCCAAATACAACATCAGCATTTACCGCCCCAACAGGAATTGTTCTAAAACCGTCAACACGTACATCGTAATTATTCTCTCCATTATTACGAGTAACATTAGCAAAACCATCAAATATGGTCACATTTCTTGCAGGAAGATTTGTGTTCTCATAAACAACAACAATCTGCCATCCGGCAGATGCTCCAATAATATCACCACCATTAGCTCCTTGATGACCTATGATCGTTCCGGTTTTTGCTTCGACGTTTGCCACAGTATAACTACCAGTATAATCGCCAATGCCTTGAACCAGTGATGTAATATCTTTTACACACGCATAAGGATCATTAGCAAAATGCTCAGTACGACCTCTATACAAAACTTCATCAGCCGTTACCGTCGTATATGCAGTTTGTCTTGGTAACTTTAATTTTACCTGATTGAAATTCCAATTAGGTTGATTATCTGAAGAATTTCTATCTCCAGGCTCCTTATCTCCTGCCGTCCAATACAGATAAACCTTACGTATAGACACACAAGAACCAGTACCCACAGAATTTAGAGACGCACTACTAGAATTAAAAGTAGTCGCATCTGAATCTATATCTACATAAACATTATCTTGAAAGTTATGATTGCCATCTTCACCTGTATAAGCTGAAGTAGCAGTTCTAGACATGTTATTATTGGCAATGGTAGTAAAATTACCACGCAATGTTTCAGAATAACGCACATCAAATGAGTTCTTAAGCTGAGCCTGCCCAGTAAAAATCCCACCAACAATAAGAAACCCTAAAAGGGAGAGAGTAATTTTTATTTTCATAAGGTTTTTATTTGAAGTTTGATGCGTTCGTATTAAGTTGTTTTATAATCACTGATGCCGCATCGGCGTTTGAACCTTGGGGTGTAGCAATAACTTCTACACAACTCCAAGAGCTACCTTGTATATTATCCTTCTTGATAGTTCTTAAAATAAACTCAGCATCTGAACCCGCAGCGATATCAATTTTAGATATAGCAACTCCTTCTAATGACAATAATTCAAATTCAACACTTGAACTTGGGAGACTATCTTCATTACACGTTATAGATTTTGCAGACAAACTTAAATTTTCAACTTTCGAAGTAGAATTTTTTAGTTTCACAAAATAATCTATCTTTTTTGCAGTTATACCTATACCCTCTTGACGAGTATATTCAATCGTTAATAAATTAGAAGACTGTCCCGGTCCCTCAGATAAGGCATTCTGAGAATAAAAAATGCTGCTAAACATCATAAATGTGGCAACCAGAATTAATCGGGGAAGATTTGTTAACACAAACAGGTTATCAAAAACTGAAGTTTTAGTACTCATAGCAGGTTAAATTGTAGATATACGTAAAAAATTACATTAGCGTTTTAGAACTATTGTAAATAATATTATTTTTTATTTTGAGATATTATCAGAACCTACTTCAAAGAAGAACCCAATAATACTTTAACAATATAGTAAGCCCCATTCTAAAAATACTTAGAATTAGGGTAAAGAACGCATTAAGTTGGGTGGCACAAATATATTAATCGATTAAGTGAATTTATCTATAGCTACACAATATTAGTTGTAATACACGATAGTCGGAAAATCGACACATTAACGTTATTTTTAGTAAGAATTTATACTTAAATATCCTACATTTTCCGTGTTTTTCCTCTCAAATTCTCATCAATACAAGCCTCCTAACTTACTTAATTACATGAAATTAGACCTTAAATATGATTTTTAAGGGTTCAAAATTCTCATTAATCAGAAAATAATAATTTTGCTAATTGCAGCTGGTTATTTATACAATTAACCACCCATCAAAATTTCAGTATGGTTTTAGATTATATCTAAAATTCGTAAGTCTAAATATTATCAACTAAAAGAATATATGTCCTTTTTATAAAATTCTAATCATAAAAGGTTGAGAGTGATTTAAATGATTTTCAAACTAAATGCTTAACAAATCTTATATTTGCGGTCTTAAATTTTATAAATGAACGTTAAAAAAGAAATAGCACGTAGGCGTACTTTCGGCATAATCTCGCATCCTGATGCCGGTAAAACTACTCTTACTGAAAAACTCTTATTATTTGGTGGAGCTATTCAAGAAGCAGGTGCCGTTAAATCAAATAAAATAAAAAAAGGCGCTACTAGTGACTTTATGGAAATTGAACGCCAAAGAGGTATATCTGTAGCCACATCTGTGCTTGCATTTGAATATAATGGCATTAAAATTAACATACTAGACACCCCAGGACATAAGGACTTTGCTGAAGATACGTTTAGAACCTTAACGGCGGTAGATAGCGTTATTGTGGTAATTGATGTTGCAAAAGGTGTAGAAGAACAAACAGAAAAACTTGTTCAGGTATGTAGAATGCGAAAAATACCGATGATCGTATTTATTAACAAATTAGATCGAGAAGGTAAAGATGCATTTGAACTCTTAGATGAAATAGAACAAAAGCTTTCACTTACCGTGACACCACTAAGTTTCCCTATCGGTATGGGTTATGATTTTAAGGGAATTTACAATATTTGGGAGAAAAATATTAATCTCTTTAGTGGTGATAGTCGTAAGAATATAGAAGAAACTATCAATATAAAAGATATACAAACAGAAGAATTAGATAATTTAATAGGTGAAAAACCTGCTAAAACTTTAAGAGAAGAGTTAGAATTAGTTGAAGGCGTCTACCCTTCATTTAATCAGGAAGCTTATCTCGCAGCAGAACAACAACCCGTATTCTTTGGCTCTGCATTAAATAATTTTGGTGTTAGAGAGCTATTAGATTGTTTTGTAACCATAGCACCTACTCCAAGACCAAAACAAAGTGAAGAAAGAATTGTTAAACCAGATGAAAAGGAATTTACGGGATTCGTATTCAAAATTCACGCGAATATGGATCCTAAACATAGAGATCGTCTTGCTTTCGTGAAGATTGTTTCTGGAGTTTTTGAACGAAATACCCCTTATTTGCATGTACGAAATGGCAAAAAAATAAAATTTTCGAGCCCAAATGCTTTTTTTGCTGAAAAGAAAGAAATAGTTGACGTTTCCTATCCTGGTGATATCGTAGGTCTTCATGATACCGGTAATTTTAAAATAGGAGATACTTTAACGGAAGGCGAAGAAATTCATTACAAAGGTATCCCGGCCTTCTCTCCTGAACACTTTAGATATATAAATAATGCAGACCCTATGAAGTCTAAACAGCTGGAAAAAGGTATAGACCAGCTAATGGATGAAGGTGTTGCACAGTTATTTACCCTCGAATTAAACGGTCGAAAAGTCATAGGCACAGTTGGTGCTCTGCAATACGAGGTAATTCAATACCGATTAGAGCATGAATACGGTGCTAAATGCACTTACGAGCCCCTAAGTGTTCATAAAGCTTGCTGGGTTGAACCTAAAGATTCTAAAAGTGAAGAGTTTAAAGAGTTTATTAGAGTAAAACAACGATTTATGGCAAAGGATAAAAGAGGACATCTCGTATTTTTAGCAGACTCTCCTTTTACCCTACAAATGACGCAACAAAAATATCCTAACGTCAAACTACATTTTGTTTCAGAATACAAATAATCAATTTAATGACTCCTGTGCGTTTATAATTCCGCAGACTAATATAAACCTGTAGTTTTTAAAATAATCTCTAAAACAAGCGCTAAAAGACTTAAATTTTTTATATAAATAAGATAATCTTATTGCTAGAAACAAATTGATTGGTTAATCTTATATTAAAAAAAGCCTAAACAAATGTTTAGGCTTTTTTTATTAAGCTTGACCGGTTGGACCAAAATTAAGAGGCACGGGTTGTTTTTCATAATCTTTTATTTCTCCGTGTGCTTTTTCGAAACGCTTTACATTTTCTTGTAAAGCCTTAGCTAAACGTTTAGCGTGTTGTGGTGTTAAGATAATTCGTGATTTTACTTTACTCTTAGGAGTACCGGGCATAATATTTATAAAATCTACTACAAATTCAGAAACCGAGTGATTTATTATTGCCAGATTAGAATATTGTCCCTGAGCAATCGTTTCATCAAGTTCAATATTTAATTGAGGGTTTTGAGCATTTTCATCTTCTGCCATTTTAAAATAGTTTAAATAAAAAAAGCAGCTCCATTTCTGAAGCTGCTTTTATATATACAGTTAAATTAATTAAAATTTACTTCTTCCCGAGCTGCATTAAGCTCTTCAAGTTCTTGTTTACTTCCTACGATAATTTTATCGTATCTACGTAAACCAGTACCTGCAGGAATTCTATGTCCAACAATTACATTCTCTTTAAGACCTTCTAAATCATCAATCTTACCACTTACTGCTGCTTCGTTAAGAACCTTAGTCGTTTCCTGGAACGATGCTGCAGATATAAATGATTTTGTCTGAAGTGAAGCTCTAGTAATACCCTGAAGCACTGGAGTTGCAGTTGCTGCAACTACGTCACGTGCGGTAGCTAAAGCTTTGTCTTCTCTTCTTAAGATTGAGTTTTCATCACGTAAATCACGTGGTGAAATTATTTGTCCTGGTTTAAGAGTTGCAGAATCACCAGCCTCTTCAATAACTTTCATTCCAAAAATTGAATCGTTTTCTGTAACGAAATCATCTTTATGAACTAATTGATTTTCTAAGAAGATAGTATCTCCTGGATCTTGAATTCTAACTTTACGCATCATTTGACGTACTACTACTTCAAAATGCTTATCGTTAATTTTCACACCCTGTAAACGGTATACTTCCTGAACCTCATTTACCAAATACTGCTGAACAGCAGATGGTCCTTTGATTGCAAGAATATCCTCCGGAGTAACAGAACCATCAGATAATGGCATACCTGCTCTCACAAAGTCATTTTCTTGAACAAGGATCTGATTAGATAACTTAACAAGGTATTTTTTAACTTCACCAAGTTTAGATTCTACAATAATCTCACGGTTACCTCTTTTAATCTTACCAAAGGAAACAACACCATCAATCTCACTTACAACAGCAGGATTAGAAGGATTACGAGCTTCGAATAATTCAGTAACTCTAGGAAGACCCCCTGTAATATCACCTGCTTTTGCAGATTTACGAGGTATCTTAACTAAGATTTTACCTATTTTAATTTTATCGTCATCGTCAACCATTAAGTGAGCTCCTACGGGTAGGTTGTAAGAACGAATAATTTCGTCTTTTTTACCTATAATATGTAAAGTAGGAATCATTCGTTTATTACGAGATTCTGAAATTACCTTTTCCTGGAAACCAGTTTGCTCATCTGTTTCTACCTGATACGTAAGACCTTGCTCAATATTTTCATATTTAATCTTACCAGCAAATTCAGAAATAATAACACCGTTATATGGATCCCAACTACAAATGACATCACCTTTCGTTACAAGATCACCGTCTTTTGCAGATAGCTGCGAACCATAAGGAATGTTATTCGTACTTAATAAAATACCTGTTTTATTGTCAAATATTTTAGCTTCTGAGGTACGTGATATTACGATTTGTGAAATTGATCCATCTGGAGCTTCACCTTCTACAGTTTTGAGATCTTCTATTTCTAAACGACCGCTAAATTTAACAACAACTTTATTTTCTTCTGAAATGTTACCCGCAATACCTCCCACGTGGAAAGTTCTAAGTGTAAGCTGTGTTCCAGGCTCTCCAATAGACTGAGCAGCAACAACACCTACAGCCTCACCCATTTGAACCATTTTATTAGTTGCAAGGTTACGACCGTAGCATTTAGAACAAATACCTTTAGAAGCTTCACAAGTCAATGGAGAACGTACCTCTACAGACTCAATAGGAGCTTTAGTGATTTCTGCAGCTAACTCTTCAGTTATTTCTGCTCCAGCTTTAACAATAACCTCACTATCTAATGGATTAATTACATCATTTAATGCAATTCGACCTATTATACGCGCTTCTAAAGTTTCAACAATCTCTTCATTTTTCTTTAAAGCAGAAACTTCAACACCTCTTAAAGTATCACAATCTTCACTATTGATTATAACATCTTGTGAAACATCAACCAGACGACGTGTTAAGTAACCCGCATCTGCAGTTTTAAGAGCCGTATCTGCAAGACCTTTACGAGCACCGTGAGTAGAGATAAAGTATTCAAGAATTGAAAGACCTTCTTTAAAGTTAGAAAGAATAGGGTTTTCAATAATTGCACCACCTCCATCATTAGATTTTTTAGGTTTAGCCATAAGACCACGCATACCCGTTAACTGGCGAATCTGTTCTTTAGAACCCCTTGCACCAGAATCAAGCATCATATATACAGAGTTGAATCCTTGCTGATCTTCGCGAATACGCTTCATAGCAAGCTCTGTTAATGAAGCATTTGTGGATGTCCAAACATCAATAACCTGATTGTAACGTTCAGAATTTGTGATAAGACCCATATTATAGCTAGACATAATACCATCTACCTGTGTATTAGCCTCATCAATCATTTCATACTTTTCTTTAGGTATAATAATATCCCCAAGTGAGAAAGAAAGACCACCTCTAAATGCAAATGTATACCCTAACGTTTTAATACTATCTAAAAATTCTGCGGTACGCGGAACGTTAGTTAATTTTAAAATACGTGCAATAACATCTCTAAGTGACTTTTTAGTCAATACTTCATTGATGTAACCTGCTTCTTCTGGTACACTTTCATTAAATAACACACGACCCACAGTACTATCGATAATTTGAGAAACTAATTTACCTTCCTCATTAAAATCTTTAGTACGTATTTTAATCATAGCGTTAATATTAACACGCTTCTGATTGTGAGCAATTACAACTTCTTCTGGGCTATAAAACGTAATTCCTTCACCTAATATAGGATGCTCAGGAGTACTCTTACGCGCCTTAGTCATATAATAAAGACCAAGAACCATATCCTGAGACGGTACCGTAATTGGAGCACCGTTTGCAGGGTTTAAAATGTTGTTTGAAGCAAGCATTAACATTTGAGCCTCTAGAATTGCTTCTGGCCCTAATGGTAAATGCACTGCCATTTGATCTCCATCAAAATCTGCGTTAAATGCTGTACAAACTAACGGATGTAATTGTATCGCCTTACCTTCAATAAGTTTTGGCTGAAATGCCTGTATACCTAAACGGTGAAGTGTAGGAGCACGGTTTAGCAATACTGGATGTCCTTTAAGTACATTTTCCAGGATATCCCAAACTACTGGCTCTTTCTTATCTATAATTTTTTTAGCAGACTTTACAGTCTTTACAATACCACGCTCAATTAGTTTTCTAATTACGAAAGGCTTGTAAAGTTCGGCAGCCATATCTTTGGGAAGACCGCACTCATAAAGTTTTAATTCTGGCCCAACAACAATTACAGAACGTGCAGAATAATCAACACGTTTACCAAGTAAGTTTTGACGGAAACGACCTTGCTTTCCTTTCAATGAATCTGAAAGTGATTTTAACGGTCTGTTAGAATCTGTTTTAACTGCAGATGATTTACGTGTGTTATCAAATAAAGAGTCAACAGCTTCCTGAAGCATACGTTTCTCATTACGTAAAATAACTTCCGGAGCTTTAATTTCCATCAAACGCTTTAAACGGTTGTTACGAATTATAACACGACGGTATAAATCATTTAAATCTGAAGTTGCAAAACGACCACCATCAAGAGGTACTAATGGACGTAATTCTGGTGGAATTACAGGAATCACTTTCATAATCATCCATTCTGGAAGATTCTCGCGATTTTTATTAGCATCTCGTAAAGACTCAACTACCTGAAGTCGTTTTAATGCTTCGGTTTTACGTTGTTTTGAAGTCTCATTGTTAGCCTTATGACGTAAATCATAAGATAGCTCATCAAGATTTATTCTCTTTAAAAGCTCAATTAGACATTCTGCACCCATTTTAGCGATAAACTTATTAGGATCGCTATCATCTAGATACATATTTTCTTGAGGAATAGATTCAAGAACATTTAAATATTCCTCTTCAGTAAGGAAATCCATTTTCTTTAAATCTTCACCTTCTTCACTCTTAGCTATACCTGGCTGTATTACTACATAGCGCTCATAGTAGATAATCATATCTAATTTCTTAGACGGAAGACCTAATATATACCCTATTTTATTTGGCAAACTTCTAAAGTACCAGATGTGTGCAACAGGCACAACAAGGTTGATGTGACCTACACGATCTCTACGTACTTTCTTTTCTGTAACTTCAACACCACAACGGTCACATACAATACCCTTGTAACGTATACGTTTGTACTTTCCACAAGCACACTCATAATCCTTAACAGGACCAAAGATACGCTCACAGAACAAACCGTCACGTTCTGGTTTGTGTGTACGGTAATTTATAGTTTCTGGTTTTAACACCTCTCCGCGCGATTCAGCCAAAATTGCTTCAGGAGACGCAAGACCAATAGAGATTTTATTAAACCTCTTCACTGCATTCTTATCATTATCTCTTGCCATAATACCTTATGTCGAAAATTATTCTTTTTAATATCCTTTGATATTCATAATAAGTTCCGCTTCCTAAGAAGCGGAACTCTTAAAATATCTAATCTTCTAGACGTATGTCTAGTCCAAGACCTTTAAGCTCGTGCATTAACACGTTAAACGATTCTGGTAATCCCGGTTCTGGCATAGGCTCTCCTTTAACAATACTTTCGTATGTTTTAGCTCTTCCTATTACATCATCAGATTTTACGGTTAGAATCTCACGTAAAGTTGCTGAAGCTCCATAAGCCTCAAGCGCCCAAACTTCCATCTCCCCAAAACGCTGACCACCAAATTGTGCTTTACCACCTAACGGTTGTTGCGTAATTAATGAATATGGTCCTATTGAACGAGCGTGCATCTTATCATCAACCATGTGTCCCAGTTTAAGCATGTAAATCACACCTACTGTTGCAGCTTGATCAAAACGCTCTCCTGTACCACCATCATATAAGTATGTATGACCAAAACGTGGTATACCAGCTTCATCTGTAAGTTCATTAATCTGATCTAAAGTAGCACCATCAAATATTGGAGTTGCATACTTACGACCTAATTTTTGACCTGCCCAACCAAGAACAGTTTCATAAATCTGACCAATGTTCATACGAGAAGGTACACCTAGTGGGTTCAATACAATATCTACTGGTGTTCCATCTTCTAAGAAAGGCATATCTTCTTCCCGTACTATACGTGCAACAATACCTTTGTTACCGTGACGACCCGCCATTTTATCACCTACTTTTAACTTACGTTTTTTGGCGACGTACACTTTAGCAAGTTTTATAATTCCTGCAGGTAACTCATCACCTACTGAAATTGTAAATTTCTCACGACGTAAATTTCCTTGAAGATCATTTTCTTTGATACGGTAGTTGTGTAACAAGTCTGCGATCATAACGTTAGTTGTATCGTCAGTTGTCCAGGTACCTTGATTTAAATGCGTATAGTCTTCAACAGAATTAAGCATTTTTAAAGTGAATTTCTTTCCTTTTGGAAGAATCTCTTCACCTAAATCATTCTTAACGCCCTGAGCTGTTTTTCCATTAACTAAATGGAATAACTTATCAACTAATACAGCTTTAAGATCATCAAATTTTTGATCGTACTCAGCCTCTAGAGCAGAAATATCTTCTTTATCTTTTGCTCTCTTACGCTTATCTTTTATTGCACGTGCAAAAAGTTTCTTTTGAATAACAACCCCTCTTAAAGAAGGAGAAGCTTTTAAAGAAGCATCTTTAACATCACCTGCTTTATCACCAAATATTGCACGAAGAAGTTTTTCTTCTGGAGTTGGGTCAGATTCTCCTTTAGGAGTAATCTTACCTATTAAAATATCTCCTGGCTTCACTTCTGCACCTATACGTATCATTCCGTTTTCATCGAGGTCTTTTGTAGCCTCTTCAGAAACGTTAGGAATATCATTAGTTAATTCTTCATTACCTAATTTAGTATCACGTACATCAAGTGAATACTCATCAACGTGAATTGATGTAAATATATCTTCACGTACTACTTTTTCAGAAATTACGATTGCATCCTCAAAGTTATACCCTTTCCAAGGCATAAAGGCTACTTTCATGTTACGACCTAAAGCTAGTTCCCCAGCTTCGGTAGCATATCCCTGACAAAGAACCTGACCTTTTTTAACACGATCGCCTCTACTTACGATAGGCTTTAGGTTAATAGAAGTACTCTGGTTTGTCTTACGGAATTTTATTAATTGATATGTTTTGCTATCACCTTCAAAACTAACCATACGCTCTTCTTCGGTACGATCATATTTGATAGTAATTTCGTTTGCATCTACATATTCTACCTCACCATCACCTTCTGCATTTATCAATACACGTGAATCAGAAGCTACCTGACGCTCAAGACCCGTTCCTACAATCGGAGAATCTACTCGTAAAAGTGGTACTGCCTGACGCATCATGTTTGATCCCATCAACGCACGGTTTGCATCATCATGTTCCAGGAATGGAATTAAAGATGCTGAAATAGAAGCAATCTGGTTAGGAGATACATCGGCATAATGAACTGTATTAGGTTCAACAACTGGGAAGTCACCCTCCATACGAGCAATAACTTTCTCTTCAGTGATTGACCCATCATCAGTCATTGGGTTGTTTGCCTGCGCAATCAACATACCTTCTTCTTCCTCTGCACTTAAATATCTCGGCTCAGTTTCTAAATCAATTTTTCCATTAGTAACTGTACGATAAGGAGTTTCAATGAATCCCATATTGTTAACCTTAGCATAGACAGCTAAAGAAGAGATCAAACCAATGTTTGGACCTTCAGGAGTTTCAATAGGACAAAGACGACCATAATGCGTATAATGTACATCTCGCACCTCAAAACCTGCACGCTCACGAGAAAGACCACCGGGTCCTAATGCCGAAAGACGACGCTTGTGCGTAATCTCTGCAAGAGGATTGGTTTGATCCATAAATTGAGATAACTGGTTTGTACCGAAAAAAGAATTGATTACAGACGAAAGGGTTTTCGCATTAATCAAATCAATAGGAGTAAAAACCTCATTATCACGTACATTCATTCGCTCACGAATTGTACGAGCCATACGTGCTAAACCAACACCAAATTGAGTTGATAATTGCTCACCTACAGTACGTACACGACGGTTAGAAAGGTGATCAATATCATCAATTTCTGCTTTAGAGTTGATAAGCTCAATCAAATACTTAACTATAGTAATAATATCTTGTTTGGTAAGCACTTGCTTATCCATCCCTATATCAAGACCTAGTTTCTTATTCATTCTATAACGACCTACCTCACCTAAATTGTAACGTTGATCACTAAAGAATAACTTGTCTATAATACCACGAGCTGTTTCCTCATCTGGTGGCTCAGCATTACGCAGTTGACGATATATATGCTCTACTGCCTCTTTTTCTGAGTTAGTAGGATCTTTTTGTAAAGTATTATGAATAATCGCATAGTCACCTAGTTGATTATCTTCTTTATGAAGAAGAATAGTTTTAGCTCCAGCATCTAAAATCTCATCTACATGTTCTTTTTCAAGAATTGTATCACGATCTAAAACAATTTCATTTCGCTCTATAGATACCACTTCACCAGTATCTTCATCAACGAAATCTTCATGCCAGGTATTAAGAACACGTGCAGCAAGTTTGCGACCTAAGTATTTCTTAAGACCGGTTTTTGAAACTTTAACCTCTTCTGCAAGGTCAAATATTTCAAGAATATCTTTATCACGTTCAAATCCAATTGCACGGAAAAGTGTTGTAACAGGTAATTTTTTCTTACGATCAATGTAAGCATACATTACACTATTAATGTCTGTAGCAAATTCAATCCAAGAACCCTTAAAAGGAATTACTCGAGCTGAATAAAGCTTGGTACCATTAGCATGAAAAGACTGGCCAAAGAAAACACCAGGTGAACGGTGTAATTGAGAAACCACCACACGCTCAGCCCCATTGATACAAAAAGTACCACTTGGCGTCATGTATGGTATAGTACCCAGATATACATCCTGTACTATAGTTTCAAAATCTTCGTGCTCATCATCAGTACAGTATAATTTTAAACGGGCTTTTAAAGGAACGCTATACGTTAAGCCTCGTTCGATACATTCTTGAATAGAGTATCTAGGCGGATCTACAAAGTAATCCAAAAATTCTAGTACAAAGTTATTACGGGTATCCGTAATTGGGAAATTCTCTAGAAATGTGTTGTAAAGTCCTTCATTTCCTCTTTCTTCAGACTTGGTCTCTAATTGAAAGAAATCTTGGAAGGATTTAATCTGGATATCCAAAAAGTCAGGATACTCAGGTCTGTTCTTTACCGATGAGAAATTCAGTCTTTCAGCTTGTTTTGCTTGCATCTTCAACGAACGGAATTTAATTAAAATAAATTAAAGATCTGTAAAATCAGATCTATTGATCTCTTAACATAAGAAATCTAAGGCAATAATAGTCGTAAATAATAGGAAAACCTTATATACGACAAATGGTTTAGGTCTATTTCGACAAATCGAAAAGACCTAAACCCTTGTAATTATAAATGCTAAGCTTACTTAAGCTCAACTTCAGCACCAGCTTCTTCTAACTGAGCTTTAATAGCTTCAGCTTCATCTTTAGCGATACCTTCTTTTATTGGACTAGGAGCATTGTCAACTAATTCTTTTGCTTCTTTAAGACCAGCACCAGTTAATTCTTTAACTAATTTTACTACTGCAAGTTTAGAACCACCAGCTGCCTTAAGAATTACATTAAATTCTGTTTGCTCTTCAGCTGCATCCTCACCACCACCAGCAGGACCAGCCATAGCTACAGCTGCTGCTGCAGGCTCGATACCATACTCGTCTTTTAAAATAGTAGCTAACTCATTTACTTCTTTTACAGTTAAGTTAACTAGTTGTTCTGCGAAATCTTTTAAATCTGCCATTTCTATCGTTTTAAAAAAAAATTATTCTATTATTATTATTTGTGCGTACGTGTTTATTAACCTTCCTTTTCAGAAAGAGTTTTAAGAAGTCCTGCGATTGTTTGACCTCCTGACTTAAGAGCGCCAATAACATTCTTAGCAGGTGATTGAAGAAGACCTATAATCTCTCCTACAAGCTCTTCCTTAGATTTGATATCAACTAGAGCATCTAATTGATCATCACCTATGTAAATCGCTTCTTCTATAAATGCTCCTTTAAGTAAAGGTTTTTTAGATTTCTTACGAAATTCTTTAATAACCTTTGCTGGTGCATTTCCTGTTTCAGCAAGCATTATAGATGTATTACCTTTTAAGATAGAAGGTAATTCACCAAAATCCTTATCTGAACTTTCCATTGCCTTTGCAAGCAATGTATTTTTAACCACGGCTAGCTTAACGTTTGCTTTAAAGCAAGCTCTTCTTAATCTAGAAGTACTTTCTGCATTTAAGCCAGAAATATCTGCTAAATATATGTGAGCACTATCAGCTAACTGCGCAGTCAAATCTTCTATTACTTGTGATTTTTCTTCTCTTGTCATAATTTAACTTTTACTGCTCAGCAAAACGTTTTGAATCTACCTGAACGCTAGGACTCATAGTACTAGACATAAAGATGCTTTTAATATAAACACCTTTTGCTGCAGTAGGTTTCAATTTTACTAATGTGGTTATCAATTCTCTTGCATTTTCAGCTATTTTTTCAGCATCAAAGGATGCTTTACCTATAGCAGCGTGTACAATACCAGTCTTATCAACCTTAAAATCTATTTTACCAGCTTTCACATCAGATACAGCTTTTGCTACATCCATAGTTACAGTACCAGTTTTTGGGTTAGGCATTAAACCACGAGGACCTAATACACGTCCTAATGGACCTAATTTACCCATAACACTTGGCATAGTGATGATAACATCAACATCTGTCCAACCGTTTTTAATTTTCTCAAGATATTCATCAAGACCTACAAAGTCAGCTCCAGCTTCTTTAGCTTCTGCTTCTTTATCTGGAGTTACCAGAGCAAGAACCTTTACATCTTTACCAGTTCCATGAGGAAGTGTTACCACACCACGAACCATTTGGTTCGCTTTACGTGGATCTACGTTAAGACGTACAGCCAAATCAACAGAAGGATCAAAATTAACTTTGCTTACTTCTTTTATTAAAGCAGACGCTTCAGCTAATGTATACGTAGAACTACTATCTACTTTAGCGCGAGCCTCTTTTTGCTTTTTTGTTACTTTTGCCATTTTAAATTGCTTTTTTGGATGTTAAAAAGGAGCTTGTCCTTTTACAGTTATTCCCATAGACCTTGCAGTACCTGCTACCATCTTCATTGCGCTTTCAATTGTAAAAGCGTTTAAATCTGGCATCTTGTCTTCTGAGATAGCCTTAATTTGATCCCATGTAACGCTAGCAACTTTTTTACGGTTAGGCTCACCAGAACCTCCTTTGATCTTAGCTGCTTCCATTAATTGGATGGCAGCTGGTGGAGTTTTTACCACAAAGTCAAAAGACTTATCACCGTAAACAGTGATAGCTACAGGCAATATTTTACCGGCCTTATCTTGCGTTCTTGCATTAAACTGCTTACAGAACTCCATGATGTTAACTCCGGCAGCACCTAAAGCTGGTCCAACAGGTGGGGAAGGGTTTGCGGCACCTCCCTTAACTTGCAACTTAACAACCTTACTTATTTCTTTTGCCATTTTTAAAAATTTAGTTTGATACGTTCTTTAGTGGAAGCAGTAGAACAATATCTAATATATGTGTAACACTTATACTTTCTCAACTTGCATGTAACTCAATTCTAATGGTGTTTTTCTTCCGAAAATCTTAACCATAACTTCAAGCTTACGTTTTTCTTCATTCACTTTCTCAACAGTACCATTGAAGCCGTTAAAAGGACCATCAATTACCTTTACCGTTTCTCCTATTACAAAAGGAATAGCTACACTGTCAGATTTAACAGATAACTCATCTACTTTACCTAGCATTCTATTAACCTCAGAAATTCTAAGTGGCACAGGATCTCCTCCTTTAGTCTCACCCAGAAAGCCGATAACTCCATTTATAGATTTTATCATGTGAGTCACCTCACCACCAAGATTTGCGTGAATCATTATGTAACCAGGAAAATAAACACGCTCTTTATTAATTTTCTTTCCGTTACGAATTTGAATTACTTTCTCTGTAGGAACGAGTACTTGCTCAATGTAATCTTCAAGGTTGAATCTAGAAATTTCCTGTTCTATATAACCCTTTACTTTATTTTCTTGACCACTTACGGCCCTTACCACGTACCAGTCTTTATCTTTGGTATTGTTTGCTATAGCCATTGTGATTGTTTTAAGCTCCTACCAGATTAAAATATGCCTTGATAGCTCTACTAAAAACAGTATCAACACCCCAAATCGCTAACGAGAAAACTATTGTAAACACAGCAACCACAACAGTTAAACGTTGCGCCTCAGAAAGTGGAGTCCAGGTTACGTGATTTTTCAATTCGTTATAAGACTCTTGAATGTAATTAATTAATCCAGCCATATTATTATTTGTGATTTATAAGGCTCTATACCTTTTAAACTAACTACCGCTATTAAATTACGATAGCTTAAATTTCATTAAAAATGATTTAAATTTTAATGATTTTGCACGGGCTGAGAGGCTCGAACTCCCGACACCTGGTTTTGGAGACCAGTGCTCTACCAACTGAGCTAAGCCCGTATTTAAAAGAATAAAATTAACTCCTATCCTCTTAATAAAAATCAAGGCATCCGTAGAAACGGACGCCTTAATCTTATAAATTATAATCCGTAATTACTATAATATTTCAGTTACCTGACCAGCACCTACAGTTCTACCACCTTCACGGATAGCGAAACGTAAACCTACACTCATAGCGATTGGCTGGATTAACTCTACAGTAATTGTTAAGTTATCTCCCGGCATTACCATCTCTACTCCTTCTGGAAGAGCAATGTTACCAGTTACGTCAGTAGTACGAACGTAGAACTGTGGACGGTAGTTATTATGGAATGGAGTGTGGCGACCACCTTCTTCTTTTTTCAAGATATAAACCTCTGCCTTAAACTTAGCGTGTGGCTTAACAGAACCTGGCTTCACAATAACCATACCTCTAGTGATTTGTGATTTTTCAATACCTCTTAAAAGGATACCTACGTTATCACCAGCTTCACCTCTATCTAATATTTTACGGAACATTTCAACTCCAGTAATAGTAGAAGTAAGTTTTTCTGCACCCATACCAATGATCTCAACAGGATCTCCAGTGTTAGCTACACCTGTTTCAATACGACCTGTTGCAACAGTACCACGACCAGTAATAGAGAATACATCTTCGATAGGCATCAAGAAAGGCTTATCAACATCACGAGCAGGAAGTTCAATCCAGTTATCTACAGCTTCCATAAGCTCCATAACTTTATCAACCCATACTTGCTCACCATTTAAAGCACCTAAAGCAGAACCTTGTACAACAGGACCATTATCACCATCATAATCATAGAAACTAAGAAGATCTCTTACTTCCATTTCTACTAATTCAAGTAATTCTTCATCATCAACCATATCCACTTTATTCATGAATACAACGATACGAGGAATACCTACCTGACGACCTAATAGGATGTGCTCACGAGTTTGTGGCATAGGACCATCTGTTGCAGCAACAACCAAAATAGCACCATCCATTTGAGCAGCACCAGTTACCATGTTCTTTACATAATCCGCGTGACCTGGACAGTCAACGTGAGCATAGTGACGGTTAGCTGTAGAATATTCTACGTGTGAAGTGTTAATAGTAATACCTCTTTCTTTTTCTTCAGGAGCGTTGTCAATAGAGTCAAAACTTCTCATTTCAGAAAGACCTGCATTAGCAAGTACAGTAGTAATAGCAGCAGTTAAGGTAGTTTTACCGTGGTCAACGTGCCCTATAGTACCAATATTTAAGTGAGGTTTGGAACGATCAAATGTTGCCTTTGCCATGATTTAAATAATTTTAATCTTAGTTATTATTAGTGTTTAATTTTTAAACTTACCTGACACGCTGATTATAGATTCTTTACTAAACGCAAAAAACCGAGCGTAAAAATACACTCGTTTATTAGCAGCGACTGCTATTGAGCCAACGACGGGATTTGAACCCGTGGCCTCTTCCTTACCAAGGAAACGCTCTACCCCTGAGCTACGTCGGCTTAGAATATACCCTATAAACAAGACCGAAGTCTGAATTACCCAGGGCTGACCTTCTCAGCTAAAGGGCTCATAAAAGCCATAAATGACTACAACCAAAGCCTATCAGATTTGGTTTAATAAAAATTGAAAAATAAATTCTTCAATTTTAATTGTGATTAATTTAATCAACCACAACTTAGAGCGGGAGACCGGGTTCGAACCGGCGACATTCAGCTTGGAAGGCTGACGCTCTACCAACTGAGCTACTCCCGCATAAACTTTTAAATAAATTAAAAGTTTTGCATTAAATGTGGGGAGAGCAGGATTCGAACCTGCGAAGTCGTAAAACAACAGAGTTACAGTCTGTCCTCGTTGGCCGCTTGAGTATCTCCCCAATATTGGTAAATCAATATTTCAAAAAACGCTTTTACCGCGCTTAGCGCAAGTTTAATAAATTCTAAAAGAACTTAAAACTTAGTTTTAAAAGAGCCGATGGAGGGACTCGAACCCACGACCTGCTGATTACAAATCAGCTGCTCTAGCCAGCTGAGCTACATCGGCTTTTATTACTTTTTCAAGTGTAAAAAACTCCGCTATTTCTAACGGAGTGCAAATGTAAAACAAATTTTAGATTGACAAAACCTTTTTTCATTTTTTTTTACGCAACTGCTCTATTTTTTTCCTTATTTCTAATTAATAAACGCTCTAAAGAGCTCGCACAATTATAAGCACCTTCCTCAAAAGACTTAGCTTGTTTTTTAACAATCAACTCGTTACCGGGAATACTCAGTAAAATTTCTACAATTTTGTTATCCCTACCACTAGTTTTCTGAACTTTTAAAAAAATATCAGCATAAATTATCTGATCGTGAAATTGTTCGAGCTTATCCATCTTCTTTTGAATAAAATTGATCAATTTTTGATCTGCTACAAAGTTTGGGGTTTGAACATTTACTTTCATAGGTTTGGGTTTAAAAGTTACTTATTTAGAAATAAATTACTGCTTTTTAATATTGCGAGGATGTGCATTTTTATAAACCTTACCTAGTTCTGCAATACTTGAGTGTGTATAAACTTGAGTTGCAGCCAGACTAGCATGCCCTAACAATTCTTTTACAGCATTTAAATCTGCGCCATTATTAAGCAAATGAGTTGCAAATGTATGCCTGAGCATATGAGGACTCGTTTTTGTTTTTTTAGACGCTTCACTAAAGTAGCGATTTATAATTCGGTAAACAAAGGTTTCATACAATTTATCGCCCTTATCTGTAAGTAACAAATAAGGCAAATCAACAGAACCCCAGCTTACTGACCTTACATTTAAATATTTTTTTAAAATATTCTCCAGCCAATTTATTAAAGGTATTAATCGCTCTTTATTTCTTTTACCAAGCACTTTGACTGTGCCCGTTGAAAAATCTATATCAGAAAGTTTCAAATTTATTAATTCACTTCTACGCATTCCAGTAGCATAAAAGAGCGTTATTATTGTAAAATCTCTGATTGATTTAAAATCATCTGCTTCACCTAAACCCTGGAGAACAGCATTAACTTCACTTTGAGAAAACGGAATCTGAATCTCTTTTTTTATTTTTAAAGATTTATGTTTTGCCAATGGCGAAATTTCAACATCACCTATTTTTTGTAGAAATTTAAAATACGCCTTTAACGAGGCTATTTTTCTATTAATACTCCTGTGAGTTAAATCCCTTTCCGAAAGATGCACGACATAGGCTCTAACATAAGAATAAACAACATCTTTAGCATCTTCAACACCATATAGAACGGCTATAAATTGAAAGAAATCATTTATATCGCCACTATAAGCCAAGATTGTATGTGAACTGTAATTACGCTCAAATTCTAAATAATCTAAAAAGGCTTTTGTGTTCATGATATACTTAAGGAGAGAAAGATACTAAAACAAGAAAAATCCGCTAAGATAAATCTTAGCGGATTTTTTATTTTGTGAAAGAGGATTAGTCTCTCTGTTAATAATCCTATGTAAGAATAAAAACTTACAGACGGAAATTATTAAATATTCTCTTGATCGCGAAGTCCTTGAATATAAGAAGCTTTTTGAATCTCACGTCTTCTAGAAACAGAAGGTTTAGTGAAAGCTTGACGATCACGTAGCTTACGCATTGTTCCCGTTCTATCAAATTTTCTTTTAAAACGCTTCAGCGCTCTATCGATATTTTCTCCGTCTTTTACTGGTATAATTAACATAGTGGTACCTCCTTTCTTTAAAATTCTTTTCAGTTTACAGGCTGCAAATATAATCTAAACTTTAAAACTAACAAGCCTGTTTTTATTTAAATATTATAACAACCTATTTTGCTGCGGGCTTGTATTCTTTTTTATCGATAATCATCTTAGCTATTATCTCTTTTAATATCTCAGATGTACCACCTCCTATAGGTCCTAGCCTACTATCTCTAAACATTCTTGCCAATGGATATTCTTCCATATAACCATAACCTCCTAACATCTGAAGACATTTATAAATAACTTCGTCTGCTATTTTAGTAGAAAGCAATTTAGACATACTTGCCTCTTTAACCACATATTCACCTGTTTTCAGACTATGTGCAATAGTGTAATTAAAAGATTTTACCATTTCAATCTCACTTGCCATTTCTGCCACTGAATGTCTAAGCGCTTGAAATTTATCTATGGTTTTCCCAAAAGCTGTACGCTCTGCCATATAACCCATTGTATACTCTAATGCATACTCTGCACGAGCATGTGCATTAACCCCCATTATTAGGCGCTCTAAAGCAAAATGCTGCATTATATATGAGAATCCTTTGTTCTCTTCTCCCATAAGATTTTCTTTTGGGATTCTTACATCACTAAAAGCAATCTCACCGGTATCTGACGCTCGCCATCCTAATTTGTCAAGTTTTGTAGCACTAATACCTGGTGTGTCTCTATCTACTATAAAAATACTAAGACCTTTATTACCTTTTTCAGGATCTGTTTTAGCAGCTACTATTAAATAATCTGAATAGACACCATTAGTAATAAAAGTTTTAGATCCGTTTAAAATATAATGATCTCCATTAAGAATAGCGGTACTTCGCATCCCAGCAACATCAGATCCTCCAAATGGTTCTGTAATACACAGACACCCTATTAATTCTCCAGTTACACTTGATGTTAAATATTTTTCTTTAATAGCCGGTGTTCCTTCAGCTTTTAAGTGCGTCATCGCTAAGTACGCGTGAGCCCATATTGCTGCAGCAAAACCGCCACTGTTTACACGTTGCAATTCTTCAAGAAAAATTACCGTATAAAAAATATCAAGATCCAGGCCGCCATATTCTTCAGGAGAGGCTAGGCCAAAATAACCCATCTCTCCCATTTTTTTCCAGATAAAACGCTCTATCTGACCTGTCTTCTCCCATTTCTCAATATGAGGAACAACTTCCTTTTGTAGAAATTCTCTAAGACTTTCTCTAAAGAGCTCATGCTCTTCTGAAAAGTTTACATTTTTCATTTATTAAGCTTTATATTGTTAATAGGTCATTGGAAAGGAAGTTTTGCAAGGAGAAATTGCATTATTCTCAAATAAACCTATGTATTACTGGCTGGTTGACAAATATAATTTAATTCGGTCTAATTTGTAAGGGGTTATACCTTCAATTTTAAGTAGTTCATCAAGATTTTTAATTCCCTCATTAAGTATTCGGTAATCTATAATTGATCGCGCTATATCAAATGTCAAAAAAGGTACCGTAGCAAGATCTGAAACATTAGCCTTATTAACGTTAATTAATACGATATCGGGCTTGGTTTTAACTGTAAATTCTTTTTTTACTTCAATAACCTGATTGCGCTTAACATTATATATATCGTATAACTGATTGTCTTCTATAAAACCTCCTATTTTCTTTCTGTATGCTAAAATAAGCCGTGCACTCTCTTCAGTCATTTCTGGCAAACTTATTAAGTTTTCAAATGTGGCTTTATTTAAATCATTTTGAGGTTTGAAAGATTTAAAACTAAAGCTCTTCGTATTTTGAGATGTTTTTGAATTAGTAACCCAATCTGGAAATTTAAAATATGGAGAGATCGCCGCAAGTAAAGAATCTGAAACACCAGTTACTTTTTGAAAATCTTCAGAAGAGTTAATCCACTTACCATTTTTTCGAAAACTGAAAAGTTTATCGAGTTCTTTTGTACTTAATCCCAAAGTATATCCTTTATAATCTGTTATGAAGTTAGGATTGAAAGGATATATTTTCGGTGTGCTTTTTAAAGTTTCTATTTCTTTTAAAGAATCTATGCGCGCCTGATAAATTGCAATATCATCAATAGATTCTAACGAATTTTCTTTTTGAATAGTCCAAAAATAAAAAATCCAACAAGCACTAAGAATTATAACTAAAAGTAAAATCCCACTGCGCTTTTTAGAATCAAGCATCAAGTGGGATTTTAGTTTCATAAATATTTACTATTCGATTAACTTTTCTGTTTAGCTACACGTTGCTTTTTAAACAACTCGTTTGCTTTTAATTTCCTGAAGTATTCCCGTAAATCACTTCTAACCTCTCCACTAAGTATGTATAATCCTATAATATTAGGAAAAGACATAGCCAATATCATCATATCAGAGAAGTCAAGCACTGCACCTAAACTTACAGAAGCCCCTACAACTACAAAGAATAAAAATAATACTTTATATAATAATTCCATCTTTTTGCTTTTACCAAAAAGATAAGTCCATGCACGCATCCCATAATACGACCATGAAATCATCGTAGAGAATGCAAATAAAAATACAGCCGCAGCAAGAACATATGGAAACCACGATATCACACTACCAAATGCATCTGAGGTTAGATCTGCACCTGCAACACCTGTCACCTCGTGCATACCTGTAAATATTAGAACCAATGCTGTTAATGTACAAACAACTACCGTATCAATAAACGGTTCTAAAAGTGCAACAAAACCTTCTGAAGGCGGATGGTTTGTCTTTGCCACACTATGTGCTATAGCTGCAGAACCCACACCTGCCTCGTTAGAAAATGCAGCTCGTTGAAATCCTACAATTAAAACTCCCAGTATACCACCTTTTAAAGCACTTGGACTAAATGCACCATCAATAATTGCGGTAAATGCCGGTCCTATATTTTCAATGTTTATAAAAATAACCGTAAGAGCTCCTAAAACATAAATACCTGCCATAAACGGCACAATTTTTCCTGTAACCTTAGCGATGCTATTTATACCTCCTATAATAACGATACCTACAAGCACAGCTACTATAACCCCAAACCAAAATCCGTTTCCTTCTAATCCTGGAAATTGACCACTTAATATTTCAAAAGACTGGTTTGCCTGAAACATATTTCCACCTCCAAAAGAAGCTCCAATCGCTAATACGGCAAATGCTGTCGCCAGTACTTTTCCAAAACCGCCCATATTGCGCTTTTCAAGACCGTAACGTAAATAATTCATAGGCCCTCCAAAGACACGACCATCAGGTAAAATATCACGATATTTTACCCCTAAAGTACACTCCACAAATTTTGATGACATCCCCAGTAAACCTGCAACAATCATCCAGAACGTAGCACCTGCACCACCTAATGATACTGCTACTGCCACACCTGCTATATTTCCTAAACCTACGGTAGCTGATACTGCAGTTGCCAATGCTTGAAAGTGTGTAATACTACCTGGAGCATTAGGGTCGTCGTACTTTCCTTTTGCTAATTCTAAACTATGCTTAAAGCCTCTGAAGTTGATAAAGCCCATACGCACCGTAAAAAATGCAGCTCCAAATATTAGCCAAACTACAATAAAGGGGATACTATTGGTTTGTTTATCACCATTGGCATAAACTAAAGGTACCGGGTCATCATATATAATTTCACCAAAAACATCTGCATTAGTTTCTATTAGATGCTTTTGATTACTGGCGTTATAGATAATCCCGCCTTCTTCTTCTAAGTGTTTAATTTCACCATTTGCATCGGCTGTAACGCTAATTTTGGTACCATTGCTTTCTGATATTACGGCAATTTCCTGTCCTTTTTTGACTTTTGAACCGTCTTCGACAAGCCATTTTTCTAATGTAAAAACATCTTCAGTATCTGCAGTCCAACCCGGTATAGACACCATTTTTAGATCTGCATAAATTACAGGGTCATACAAATTTAAGGCTGCAAAAGGGTCCCAAAATAAAACCGAGCCCATAGCTGCTACAGCAGGAGTCATCGTACCATTAAAAATTTCGGTAATAGACTCTGCTTCTATTTTAAATTCTTTTGTAATAGAAGTTCCTGCAGCATCAGTCACCTTTACTTGATGGATAACACCTTCGGTAAGAGATTCTGCAGTGTTTGAAGTGAGCGATGTACTTTGATCACTCCATTTATAACTATAAGGCAATTGGCCACCAGAAACTACTATTTTAGCAACACCATCATTAATTTTTGAAGAAGGGTTAAGAATTTCTGCTGTTACTTTTAGATCCTGCGCAAATACCATAACAGGCAATACGAAGACTAAAAAAAATAATTTTTCTTTCATAGCTTTTATTAAGTTCATATAGATTTAGTCAGAAGTTGCAAGATGCTAAAAAAATAGTCTATTACAAAGGCTACAGCCGTTAAAACTGTTGATGTTTCTACATTCTACGAAGAATAATTCAAACAAATCTCTTAGTTATTAAGGATTTATTCAATAAAAAACACCCTCCTTAAAATTACTTAAAGAGGGTGTTTTTAATAATACTTTATTCTGTTTATCTAGCTAATGGCTTCTTTTTTCATTTTAATAGCATCTAAATAACGGCTAAGTTGCCTTTTAACAACGGGAAATAAAAAGAATAAGCCTACCATATTCGGAAAAATCATTGCAAAAATCATTGCATCTGAAAATTGCCAAATAGAGCCCATATTTGCTGCAGCACCTATTACAATAAAGCTTAAGAATAACATTTTATAGACTATATCTGCTACTTTCCCTCTTCCGAAGAGAAACTTCCAGGATTGCAAGCCGTAGTACGACCATGATATCATCGTTGAAACTGCAAATAACACTACGGCAATAGTTAAAAAGATATTTGAAAAAGGAATATATTCATGAAATGCCTTTGAAGTGATACCTGCACCCTCATAAGAAAGTCCATCAATAATAACAGCTCCAGAACCGTCGCCCCCATACTCAAAATAACCTCCAAAATTAAAAATTATAATAACTAAAGCGGTCATTGTACAAATAATCACTGTATCAATAAATGGCTCTAATAAAGCTACCAAACCTTCACTTGCAGAATATTTTGTACGTACAGCAGAGTGAGCAATAGAAGCAGAACCTGCTCCTGCTTCATTAGAAAATGCAGCCCTTTTAAAACCAACTAATAAAACCCCAATAACACTACCTACTCCTATCGCAGTAGGATTAAATGCCTCCTGAATAATTAGGACGATAGCGTCATCTATGAGTGAAAAATTCGAACCAATAATATATATACACGCTACTAAATACATAATAGCCATAAATGGCACAACCTTTTCAGTAACCTGAGCAATGCGTTTAATACCTCCTATGATAATAACACCTACAAGAATTGCAATTACAATACCTATCGAGAATCCTGCACCCGTACTTTCTAAATTAAAAAGTTCTTTTAAAACTATTGTTGCCTGATTGCTCTGAGCAGCGTTACCCCCACCAAAAGAACCACCCACACAAAAAACAGCAAATATTACTGCTGCTATTTTTCCTAAAGTTGCAAAGCCTTTTTCTTTTAAACCTTTAGTTAGATAGTACATTGGCCCACCGTAAACGGTACCATCTTCACCTACATCTCTGTACTGAACACCTAAGGTACATTCTACAAATTTAGTTGACATACCCAGAAGACCGCAAACAACCATCCAGAAAGTTGCACCGGGACCACCTAAAGCAATTGCTAATGCTACACCGGCAATATTACCATTACCTACGGTACCTGAGACCGCAGTTGCTAAAGCCTGAAAATGACTTACTTCACCAGCGGAAGATTCATCACGAATAGTATCTACGATATCACCATCTATAGCCAGATCGCCGTCCAGATTTTCTATATGCTCCTCGAGATTAACTTTATTTAAGTCAACCCCGTTTGCTATACCATCTTCCCCATAGAGTAATTTAGCCCCGTGATTTTCAATATCTTCATACTTACCACGTACCGTTTGTATGGCTCTCCAAAAATATCTGAAGTTTGGAAAACCAAAATATAATGTAAAGAATACTGCACTAAATACTAAAAGAATAAGTACAAAAGGAATTCCAAAAACATTAAAGAAAATAATATTGAAGAAAAAATCTGATATGGGTGCAAATGCCTGATCAATTTGCTGGTCTATGCCTACTTCGGTTACTTCTTGAGCAGACATGTTAAATGCAGATAAAAGCAAGAAACTTGCAATGGAAAGGTGTTTCATAAATTGGAAAAAACATTAAATTAAAAATAGAGTACTATCAAGTATTTGACAGGTTTATCTAATTACTCTTCACGATTTAGTAAACATACTACTAAATCGCAAATTCTTTATGTAAATTTTCAATCTGTTCAGGTCTTCCAATTACAATTAATTTTGAATCTTTTTCTAAAAGCATAGAAGCTTCAGGATTGATAACATAATCTCCCTGTGGAGATTTATAGCCTATAATTGAGCATCCGGTTCTATTTCTAAGATCAATGTCTCTAATGGTGCGCGTAACATGGTCTGGACATACGGCTTCATAGGTTATCTCTTGAACATTAACCCTCCCAGCAGTTGTTACCTGTAAATTATCTAAAAATTCAACTAAATCGGGCACAACCACTAAAGAAGCCATGTGGTCACCCCCTATTTTATCGGGCATAATAACATTATCGGCTCCGGCAAATTTTAGTTTTCGATACGTGGTTTCTTCAGAAGCACGACTAATAATTTTCATAGCGGTATTCATTTGACGCGCAGAAAGCACCACAAATAAATTATCAGAATCATCTGGCAATGCAGATATCAATGTAGAAGCACGCTTAACCCCTGCTTCTATAAGCACCTCATCTTCATTAGCATTTCCTAAAATAAAGGGCATTTCTTCAGATTGAAATCTGTTAACGATTTCTTCATCCCGCTCTATTACGACAAAAGATCTTTTATAGGTTGTAAGTTTTTGAACAGCTTGTTTACCATTACGACCATAACCTACAACTATAACGTGATCTTTTAGATTATCTATTATCTTTTGCACTCTGCGCTTTTTTAATAATTCTACATTACTGCGTTTTAAAATATATTCTGTAATTACCGAAATTGCATAACCCAGTACAATTACACTAACCAAAATTAAAAGTACCGTAAATAATTTTGCCGTATCATTTAAGGGTTGCACTTCTCCAAATCCTACTGTACTTATGGTTATTATAGTCATATAAACCGCATCTACCCAGGTGTAAAACGCTAAAAACCGAAATCCCAATATTCCTAAACACAGCGTGCCTATAAGCAGTAGAATAGCTACGTAAAATCTATTTTTTAAAATATTTCTCATTCTTATAAATCAAACACAGAAGTGCGTTTTGTATAAACAAGATCTTTTAATTTTAACCAGAAAGCTAAAACTAAATACACAGCAAATCCTAAACCTGCGGTGGCAAATGATAAATAGATAAAAAACAAACGTACATTTTTTGCTCTAATCCCCATTCGATCTGCGAGCCGGGACGAAACATAAAACCCGTTGCGTTCAAAAAAGTGCCTAATATTAAATATTAACTTCATTTTAAAAGTGCTGTAGTACGTGCAAATTACTAAAATTAACCGTGTAAGATTAACTTATCCTCTGTTGAGTATAGAATTCCCTATTTGGCACGAAAGACATCTGTTGAGGTTACAGTAATTTTTCTTAAGTTCAATAAATGCCTGAGTATTTAATGCATGATGCTTTAGAGGCTTTAAATTATGAAAACCTGAAACTATAGAATTTTTCTCACTAGGAATTGAAGTAATTAATTCTAAAAGGTTCTCTTCAATTATAATTCCCTGAGCTTTTGCAAAAGCAAATTTGACGGGTATAATAGAATTTATAATTAGTAAATCTATAAAAGCCGGCGTCAATTTTTTAATACGTTTTTTATGTGTTTTATTGAAATTGTAATGCGTTTGCCAGTACGTTGAAGTTTCAATCGCAAATAGTGACTGTAATTCTTTACGGGTTTTAGCTGCATTTATCTGAGCAAAAATAGTTGTGTGTTTCTCATACAATTGCGCAAGTTGTGATAAGCGTATTGTAGGAAAATTAGGAGGTCTCAACTTAAAAAACTGAATTGTATGGTGTAAAGAATCTTTTAAATCAAACTTACTTTTATTAAATTGAAAATCATTAAACCAGCTTTCTGTTTGCGCATCCAGTTCACCTGAAGTTTTTAAAAGACCACATATACCTAAAAAGACAGCTTCTAACTGATTGTTAGCGACAGCTAATTTACGAATTGTTTTAAACGGAATTACCAATGCGATTTCCTCAAAAGCATCCGCATTTACAACGGTCCCAAAATTGCGGGCGAGCATAGCAAAAAGAACAGCTTCCCAATCACCCTTTTGAAGCATTAACAACCGTTCTACCTCTAAAACTTTTCGTTCTAACCGTTCAAAATATATTCGCTCGAGCCAATTCTGTACTAGGAGGTCAGAAACCTCAGCAAAGTCTGCTTCGCAGTTAATAAACTTATAATTCTTAGTCTCTAAAAGTTTTTGATAGTTTAATAGTATCTGCTTGCCTATAATTTTATTCAGCTCTAATGTAGGTATGGGTTGATTAGAAACATCATAAACTTCACAATCTGCCTCCCAGACCACATGCAAAATCACATTATTAAAGGCAGAATCTTGCTCATGATTGTGCAGAAACCAATCTGAACTGCGTACATGAATTTCAATATTACCTGCCCAAAGCTGATTATTAATACGTATTTGTGCATTAAAGAAATCTGGACCGGAAAGCTGATTGTGGGTTCCGGGATTTATAATTTCAATAATCTCATTAGAAGTTGTTAAAAGAGATTGCGACGTTGCGGCATTACCCAACTTTCTAAATTTCCATAAGTAATGAAGTAATGCTTCTTTCATTCTTATAAATGTAATTAAAATTTAGCATAACCTTAATAACATCAACCGCTCGTGCTTCTTAATTTTAAAAAAAAACCAAAGAAACAATTCTATGAAAAAATCAATTTTTATACTTAGTCTGGCCACAACATTAGTCATTTCATCTTGTGTAAACCGAAAAACAAATAGCGATGAAATGAGGCTTGAAGACAAAACCGAAAAAATAGCTGAAGACGGCACCACCCAGGTTGAACTAAGTGATGCGTCAACTAATCAAAAAGATCTCGCTGAAATAAATAGCGCTAAAAATCAGATAAATAAATACTTTGATGCCTTAAATGAAGGGGATGATATGAAAGCTTATGAAGCAATGTCAATCACTAGTGATCGAGGTACTAGAAGTGATTTTTCAGATAAGCATGCTAATATAGAGACAGTAACGGTAACTTTTACAGAAACCGAAAAAGCCACAGTTACAACTCAAGATAATGGTACAAACATCAAGTTGCCGCTACGTTATACAATTAAAACTAAAGATGGTAATTCTGAAACCTATAATGGCTATGCAACCATCTCTAAAAATGGAGAAGATGAAGATTATAAAATAGAACGGTTAAACGCATCTAAAGAAGATATTTAATCAATAAATCCTTTTTCACGCATCCAATCGTCATTATACATTTTACCAACATAGCGGCTACCGTGATCGTGAAAAAGGACTACTACCACGTCATCTTTTGTAAAATGTTCTTTTAGTTGAAGCAATCCTTTTATAGCTGCACCGGCAGAATTACCTAAAAAGAAACCTTCTTCTTTAGATAAGCGTTGTGTGTAAACCGCAGCATCTTTATCTGTGACTTTTGTAAAACCGTCAATAACCTTAAAATTCACATTTAGCGGCAGAATATCTTCGCCTATCCCTTCCGTAATGTAAGGGTAGATCTCATTTTTATCAAATATTCCAGTTTCGTGGTATTTCTTAAAAACCGAACCATAGGTATCAACACCCCAAACTTTTACGTTTGGGTTTTTCATTTTAAGATAAGAACCTACTCCAGAAATGGTACCACCGGTACCTACCCCTACAACAAAATGAGTAATTTTACCATCTGTTTGCTCCCAGATCTCGGGTCCCGTAGATTCAAAATGCGCTTTACAATTGCTGGGATTGTCATATTGATTTACGTACCAGGAGTTAGGTGTCTCTTCAGCAAGACGTTTTGAAGTACTGTAGTAAGACCTGGGATCATCTGGCTCTACATCTGTAGGGCAAACAATTACCTCGCTCCCTACAGCTTTTAAAATATCTACTTTCTCTTTACTCTGTTTATCTGAAATGACGCAAATCATTTTATAGCCTTTTACAATAGCTACAAGCGCAAGCCCCATTCCTGTATTGCCAGAAGTACCTTCAATAATAGTACCTCCCGGTTTTAGAATCCCGGCTGCCTCTGCATCTTCAACCATTTTAAGAGCCATTCTATCTTTTACAGAATTTCCGGGGTTAAAAGTCTCGTATTTGGCTAAAACCAAACAAGGCAGTTCTGCAGTAAGTTTATTGAGTTTTACAAGCGGTGTATTACCAATTGTTTCTAGAATATTCTGGGCGTATTGCATAAAAATCTACTTAGGGTCGCAAGTTATAATTTTAATAAATTTCTACATATTACTCACTCACACTATTTATTCCGAAAAAATTAAAGAGAGAAAATCATTTAAAATGAGAATTAACAAGACTTTTTAATTACTAAATTTTGGGCTTTTAGGATCGTAATTCTTTAAGGCGACTAAGTTATTTTATTGTCAAGACCTTCTTTTTCTTAGTTTTACGTATCCAATATAGAATACTAAACGTTCCTAATACTGAAGGTAAAACCCATACCGCAACACCGGGAATACTTAAACCGGCAACTAGAAATGCCGTTACTGAAGCGATGTAAGCTCCCATTATTTTTCCTATATGTTGCACAAGCCAGGCAGTTTTGGTCTTTCTTGGATTTTTTAGAAAACGAATATCTGTAGTACAGATTATCAGCCCAATTATACCAAAATAGACATATAAAAAGGAAACCTCAGCAAATGCTAAACTCCCATAAACCATCATAAAAAGCGAAATTAAAATCATAAGACCCGTAATTAGCCAGTCTACCTTAGACACCTCAACTTTAATTGATTTAAATCTTAATGCCCGTTTGCCTACGATTACCATATAAATTGTAAACAAACCTATTAAGAACAAAAATTGATTTTTATGACCCGGCATACATGCTACAGGCAATGAGATTCCTGAACTCACAAGCATTCCTATCGCAAACCAGTTGCCTGCTTTTTTGTGAAGTTTACTTCCTTTCTTAACCACAAAACTTAGCGTCCCGGCGATTAAACCTATAGCTCCGAAAAAAGCGTGAATGTAAATAGCGATTGTAATTGTAGTTTCCAATTTTATAAATGTATTGATTAGCGTGTCAAAGATGTACCACTAATCACAGTTTGAAAATTAGAAATTACTCAGTTGTCAAAAACAACCACCCGATTGTAATATCACTAGAAAATTTCCGCGAATGCTAGATTAAAATAGGTCTTAATTAAATTTAATAGTCTTTACAGGAGAAATACGTGTGATTACATAAGATGGCACCAGAAGCATTACAGCACATAAGAAGAAAGTACCCACATTAAGTAGCACTATATAGTACCAGTGTATATAGACAGGCGCTTCACTCACATAATAAGTTTCGGGATTTAATGTTATAATACCGAAATATTTTTGAAGCAGTAATAAGCCTATACCAATAATGTTACCCCAGAATAAACCTATACCTACCAGATAAAGTGCATTGTACATAAATATTTTACGTATGCTCCAATTGCTGGCTCCTAAAGCTTTAAGAATACCTACCATAGGTGTTCGCTCTAAGATAAGCACGAGTAAAGCGACAATCATATTAATACCGGCTACAATAATCATCACTACGATAATAAGTGCGATATTAAAATCAAATAACGATAACCATTCAAAAATAGAATAGTACTTTTTTGTGATTGTCATAGAATTTAAGAACGAACCCGTATTCTCAAAAACCTCGTTTCCTATAGCATCAAGACGATCAAAATCTGAAACAAATACTTCAAATGCACCCACTTGATTGTCATCCCATTTATTTAGTTTTTGAATATGTCGTATATCTGCAAATATGAAACTCTCATCAAATTCCTGAAAACCGCTATCATAAATTCCTACTATATCAAAACGTCGATTTAAAAATCCGCCATCTTCTTTTAAGAAAAACACGATCACTTTATCTCCATTTTTAAACCCTAAACGTTTAGCCTGGTAATTACTTACTAAAATCTCTGTGTTTAGCCCTGCATTATAATCTGGAATTCGCCCCTCAATAAGAAAATCTTTCATATAATCCCAGCGATAATCTGCTCCTACACCTTTTACGATTATTCCTTCAAAATCTGTAGGAGTTCGTATTACCCCTGCTTTCGTGGCTGTAGCCTGAATGTGGCTTACATCGGGTACGGCTGTAAATTGAGGATAGAAAGGTTGATCTTTAGGTATGGGGTTTAAGGTAATATCACTGTTATTACCATCAAACTGAGAGATGATAATATCGCCATTAAAGGCCGAAACTTTTTCTCGTATCTTTTGTTGCAGACCTACTCCGGTAGCGATGGTTATCATCATCATCACCATCCCCAAAATAATTGCAATTATGGCGATTTTTATAATAGGAGTTGAAGCAGTACTTTTATACTTCTTTGCGCCAATTATGCGTTTAGCTGTAAAATATTCAAAATTCAATCGTATGGCGTTTTATTCGCTCAAAAGTACCTTTTTTTTAGTTTTTGTGTTTGCAATTTCCTGTGGAAACGGTCAACAATCAAAAACAAGCACAATACCATTAGAATTAAAAAATACGTCAGCGCGTGCTTTGACTACCCTCACTCCTACCGAACCCTCAAAACTTATTATAGGAGCTAATCGTACAGAAGCTTATCTGCCACTCCTTAAAAACAAACGAATTGCCATAGTGGGGAATCCAAGCTCACTTATCTTAAAAGGAGAACAACAGGATGGTACTCAAATCTATACACATCTTGTTGATTCACTACTAAGTCTTAATCAACATATTATAAAAGTATTTTCTCCAGAACATGGTTTTAGAGGTACCGCAGATGCTGGTGAAGTAGTTAAAAATGGAAGAGATCCTAAAACAGGTCTTGAGGTTACTTCATTATATGGAAACCATAAAAAGCCAAAACCAGAACAGTTAGCGGGTATAGATATTCTTGTTTTTGATATTCAGGATGTGGGAGTTCGTTTTTATACCTACATAGCCACATTGCATTATGTTTTAGAAGCTGCTGCAGATGCGGGTATTGAGGTATTGGTTTTAGACCGGCCTAATCCTAACGGAAGTTATGTAGATGGACCTGTTATGGAGGCGACGCACACCAGTTTTCTGGGTATGCACGCAGGAGTACCATTAGTACACGGTATGACCATAGGTGAGTATGCCACAATGATGACTCAAGAAGGTTGGTTAAAAACCACCAAACCAGTAAAACTAACCGTTATTCCCATGCAAAATTACAGTCACAGCTTGCCGTATTCATTACCAGTACGACCATCACCTAATTTACCTAACAATCAATCTGTTATGTTGTATCCCAGCCTTGGTTTATGTGAGGGTACAGCACTTAATGCAGGTCGTGGCACCGAAATGCAATTTCAAATTATAGGTTCACCATATTTACCTGCTTCAAAATACAAGTTGAGCTATAAGCCTGTACCTAACTTTGGCTCTAAAAGCCCCAAATTTAATGGTGAGGTTTGTAATGGTTTAGACCTAAGAGAAATTTCTAATTTGCGCGAAGTAAACCTTACTTATATTATTGACGCGTATGCAAATTACTCAAAGAAAGATGCATTCTTTAACACAGCCAATTTCACTGCCCACGCAGGTACCGCAAAACTTCAGAAGCAAATAGAAAGCGGTGTTTCATTTAGTGAAATTAAAGCCGGGTGGTCACAAGATTTAGAACGTTTCAAACAAATACGTTCTAAATATCTGCTTTACAAAGAGTAAATTTTGAACTTTTAATTTTAAAATTCAATCCTATTTTAACTTAATTATTTTCAATATTAATTACGCAAACGATATATATTTCTGTATTTTTAATATCTATTTTTTTAAAAGCTTCTTAATGAAGCACATTTAAGTTTAAAAGTAAGGCAGAAATGAAATCGTTTATAGTCATTATTTGTTTAGTATTTACGTCTACATTTTACGGACAACGTTTGTATGGCACCATAACAGATCTTAAAACTGAAGAACCCATCGCAGGGGTAAATGTTTTTATAAAATCTATTAAGAAAGGTGTTACCTCAAAAAATAACGGAGTATTCTATTTTGAGCAAGCAAATGGGGTTAAGCAGGAAGACACAATTCTTTTTAATATGGTAGGATATCAAACATTGAGTCTTACATTGAGAGAGTATCAATCCCAAAATAATGAGATAAAATTATCTCAAGAAAAAATAAACACTAAAAATTCAAGCTCTTCAGGAAAAATAATAACCTTAGGCGCATCATCGCACAAAACCTCTAAATAAAACTTATTTTTTCGACATAATAATAATGCTTTCAATTATATAATATGAAATTTAAAATACACAAATACGCCTTTTATGGGGCGTTATTTTTTTGCCTTAATCTGGCAGCTCAACAAAATCAGATCCTCTTACCTACTGCCAACCCCGACAAAGAAGGGATGAGTGCACAACATTTATCTTATATAGATTCTATGGCTGTTTCTGCTATTAAGAATAATGAAATACCAGGAATTGTAGCTCTGGTTGCTAGAAATGGCAAGCTTGTTTATCACAAAGCCTTTGGCACTTCAACATCAGATAATAAAGAACTCAAGAAAGACGCTATTTTTAGAATTGCCTCACAGACTAAAGCAATCACTTCAACAGGAGCAATGATTTTATGGGAACGTGGTAAATTTCAATTAGACGATCCTATAAGCAAATACATTCCAGAATTTAATGATGCTCAGGTATTAGATAGTTTATTACCAGATGGCAGCTACACCACACATCCTGCTTCAAATCCCATTACAATAAGACATTTATTAACCCATACTTCGGGCATAGGTTATGGCAGTATAGACAGTGACCCCAGATTTAGAAAAATTTATGCAGATGCAGGTATTATAGATGGTTTTACTACAAAACCGGTAACACTTGCAGAAAACGAACCAAAATTGGCAAAACTACCCTTGCATCATAATCCCGGTGAAAACTGGGTATACAGCGAAGGCGTTGATGTTGTAGGCTATTTGATTGAACTATTAAGCGGCCAGCCCTTAGATGAGTTTTTAAGAAAAGAAGTTCTAGACCCTTTGGGTATGCACGACACCTGGTTCTATTTACCAAAAGCCAAACAAGATCGTCTCGTTGCAATACAATCTCTTGACGAGAATAACAAATGGGTAGATGCTAAGGCTACAGATTTTTTTGAACCAGATTATCCTATAAAAGGTGCTAAGACGTTCTTTGCGGGTGGCGCAGGCCTTTCAAGTACTATAACAGACTATGCACAATTTTTACAAATGTATCTTAACGGTGGATCTTTAAACGGAAAACGCATTCTAAGCCCTTCTACAGTAGCTGTTATCTTAAGTAATCAAATGGGTGATATCTGGGCAGATCAGGGAGCGGGTCACGGCCTGGCTTTTAAAGTAATTGAAGAAGCCGGTTCTAAAAAAGGTGGTCAGGGAAGTGCCGGGACTTTTGAATGGGGCGGCTATTTTAACACACAATATTTTGCAGATCCTGTAGAGAATATTATCGGTATTATAATGAAGCAAACCGTAAATGGTAAAGATGAAACTCCGTGGAAGTTTAGAAACATTGTATTCTCCTCAATAGCAAATTAAGTTTGTAAATCTGTTAAAGAACAACCGTCCTTGATAAAACCTTAGCTGCTAAGTGTTTTATTAAAAACGGTTGTTTTATTTTTAAGACATAACTAACACACTATTTTAATGAAAAAAAACTTTTATCTACCAGTTTTAGGTCTAATGATGAGTACAGGTATTTTTGCTCAAAATCAGCAGGAAACTGTAAAAAGTATTGTAGATGAAGCTACAACAAACTCGCAACTCAAATTACTAGCCCATCAATTACTTGATGTTGTAGGACCGCGACTTGTAGGTTCTCCAGAAATGAAACAAGCTCACGACTGGGCAGTTAATACCTATACAGACTGGGGCATCCCTGCAGAAAATGAGCAATGGGGAGTATGGAAAGGCTGGGACCGCGGTATCACACATATAGATTTAGTAAGCCCGCGTAGTGTAAGTCTTGAAGGTATGCAACTTGCGTGGAGTCCTTCGACATCGTCAAAAGGTGTAGAAGCCGAAGTGGTAATACTTCCAGAGGCAAAAGACTCGATAAGTTTTCAAAATATGCTTGCTCAGGTAAAAGGAAAATTTGTCTTAATTTCTATGCCACAGCCTACCGGAAGACCAGATGATAACTGGGAAAAATGGGCAACACCAGAATCATTTGAAAAAATGAAAAAAGATAGAGAAGCTCAAAACGATGCCTGGAATACACGTATTAAAACAACCGGATATTCTTCTCGCGAACTCCCTAAAATACTTGAGAAAGCAGGGGCTGTAGGTGTAATTACTAGCAACTGGTCTAGAGGTTTTGGAGTAAACAAAGTATTTTCTGCTTACACTGATAAAATACCTATGGTTGATATCGCATTAGAAGATTATGGCCTATTATACCGTCTTGCAGATTATGGTGACAAACCTACTATAAAGGTGATAGCAGAATCCAAGAATATGGGAGAAGCGCCTACTTTTAATACAATTGCTCAAATTAAAGGAACTGAAAAACCAGAAGAATATGTAATTCTATCAGCACATTTTGATTCTTGGGATGGCGCACAGGGAGCCACAGATAATGGTACCGGTACACTTGTTATGATGGAAGCTATGCGTATTCTTAAAAAAGTATATCCTAACCCAAAACGTACTATACTCGTAGGACATTGGGGAAGCGAAGAACAAGGTCTTAACGGCTCTCGCTCATTTGTAAAAGACCACCCAGAGATTGTTGAAGGTGTACAAGCCGTATTTAATCAGGATAACGGGACTGGTCGTGTAGCAACGATTTCGGGCAACGGTTTTTTAAACGCTTATGATTATCTCGGAAGCTGGTTAAACGCAGTACCTGATGAAGTTGCGAGTATAGAAACTAATTTTCCGGGAGCTCCGGGGCGTGGAGGTTCTGACTATGCTTCCTTTGTAGCTGCTGGCGCACCGGCATTCAATTTAAGTTCGCTAAGCTGGGATTACTGGAATTATACATGGCACACTAACCGTGACACCTATGACAAAATCGTTTGGGACGATGTGCAAAATAATGTAATCCTTACCGCAGTTTTAGCCTATATGGCAAGTGAAGATGAAGATAAAACTTCCCGTGAACAAATTGTTTTGCCTATAAACAAAAGAACCGGAGAGCAAATGACCTGGCCTGAGGCTAGAGATAGTACACGCCGTGGCGGACTAGATGATTAAGTTCTAAATCAAAGACCTATTTTTTAAAATAAAATCCCCGAAGAGAATTCTCCGGGGATTTTTAATTTAATTATCTACTAATTTTTTTTCAGTTGAACATTAATGTATTTAATCTATAGGTTTTGAATTTCCTTAACCTGTTCTTCACTCACCGTTAGCAGTCCCGGTTTAACTAAACGGCCTATCATCTCTCTCCAGTTTTCATTTTGCTCAAAAATACCTTTGAATATAGGTTTAGATTCTTCTAACTGACCGTCATTTGCCATAGCAACTGCTTTCCAGAATTTCATTTCAAGATTATCAGGAAACATGGTTTCAGCAGTACCGTATTGTTTTAAAGCTTCGGGCATATCGCCTGCTTCAACGGCCAGATCTCCATTATTCATATACTCATAAGCACGAGCCACTTTCAGTAATCGATCAAGTTCTTCAATAGGATTCTCGTGATCATCTACACGTAAATTAATCTTATATTCTTCCCACGCGTTTTCAACTAAATCAGGACCCACTACGATTATTGCTGCACTTTGCTTTCCGCGGATATCACCACCGGCCTGCTCTGCCGCTTTTAAAACCGCAACCATACGTTCTGCCAGCGGCAGAGTTTCATTTTCTTTAAAAGCTTTTTCCATCGCAGGAACCGTTTTATCAGTCAACATCATATTTGCCTGTACCGAAAAATTATCACCGGTAATCTGATCTGCATAAATCACACATTTTGCACCGGTGTATGCTGAAGCTGTTCCGTTGACATCTAGAAAAGCCACCTGGCGGTAGGCTTTGCCTTCATCTTCGGCAATAAGTTGCTCTAGTGCTTTTTCTGCAGACAGGCCATCCTGCATTAACTTTAATCCTTTAGGCCCATACGCAGGATTTACAAAAGACTGGGTCGCTACTACGCCTACCCCACTCTTTCCCCAGGAGACTAAAGAGCCTACACTAAACCAGTGGCTTTGAACAGCAACTGCCATCTCACCGGTTTTTGCATCTCTGGCTACTATTGAAAAGGTGTGCGCAAATGCACTTTTATCTGCTGGAATAATTTGACTATACCCAACTGCTGTTAGTAGTAAAATTAAAAAGGTAAATACTGTTTTCATAGCTTCTATTTTTATTTCAATTTAATGCGTTCTTTCATTTTCTCGACAATATTATAGGCTGCGGGACATACCGGAATATTCTTAAGTGTGATATTTGTAATCTGTTGAAATTTCTTTCGGTCTGTATGCGGGAATTCGGCACAGGCTTTTGGCCGAACATCGTAAATCATACAGTAATTATCTGACCCTAAAAAGGTACACGGCACGCTTTGTAAGACATAATCTTTGTCTTCGTCTATGCGCAAATAGGTATCTATAAACTGCACATCTTTCATTCTAAAATGTTTTGCAATGCGGCTTATGTCTCTATCTGTAAAGAGCGGACCGGTAGTTTTGCAGCAGTTTGCACATTCAAGACAATCTGTTTGCTTAAATTCTTCTTCGTGCAAATCCTGCATTTGATAATCTAAATCCTTTGGCGGCTTACGCTTCAGTTTTTTAAAATAGGTAGCATTTTCTTTATGCTTATCTTTGGCAAGATTGGGTAACTGCTCAATAAATTCATCCATACCACAAAAATAAGTAAATAAACGGCCTCATTATATGCTGAAAAAAGATTCTGAAAACCCTGATATTTTTGGCAGGGCACTACTTGATTTTTACAATAATAATTATACAGAAGACATCACAGTAATTTCTTCATTAACCGAAGATGACGTGATACCTGTACCCTATCTTTTTAGATCGTATGCAGAAATGCCCGACCTCGAACAAAAGGCATTAGATCTGACTACAGGAAAAACTCTTGATATAGGCTCCTGTGCAGGGAGTCACGCGCTATACTTACAGAATAAAGGTATTGATGTAATAGCGCTAGATCAATCTACAGGAGCTATTGAAGTATGTAAGAAAAGGGGCATACATAAAACAATACAGGCCGATATACGTGACTATTCTAAAGAAAAATTTGACACGCTGCTCTTAATGATGAATGGTACCGGTATTTTTCAGCGATTAGAATTTGTACAGGACTATCTCAAACATTTGGAGCTTCTTTTAAATGATTCTGGCCAAATTCTGGTAGATTCTTCAGACATCGCTTTTATGTATGAAGAGGAAGACGGGAGTTATTGGCGCGATGCAACTCGGGATTACTATGGCGAAGTAACTTTTAAAATATCTTATAAAAATAAAACCTCTAAATCATTTGACTGGCTCTATCTTGATTTTGAAACTTTAAAAAAAGAAGCTTTAGCAATAGGTTTAGTATGTGAGAAAATTGCAGACGGGCCACATTTTGAATACCTCGCCAAGCTTACGAAACCTTAAATAGAATAGTTACGTAAATTATTTGAAGAAGATTATAATTACAAAACCCTAATATTCAAAAGTGCTAAAACTGTATTAAAGCCTATACAACAAGAGCTAATAAATCTACGTTTAGTTACTTTTAGCACCTTTTAAAACAAAAAAATGAACTTAAAATCAATTACCCCCTACTTAATTCTAGTATTTGTTTTCCTTACTATATCCTGTTCTAGCGATAGTAGCAATGAAGTCACGGTAGATCCTAAAGCAGCAAATAACAAAAGCCTAGGAACAGCTGCACGAGACTTTTTGAGCGCTGAAAGTTTTACTGGGTTGCACGTTGAGATCGCTTATGTTAACGGTTTTAAACCATCTGCAACTACAATTAATAACTTGAAAGACTTCTTTAACGCACGCCTTAATAAACCAGATGGCATCACAATCACCGAAACAGTTGTACCCGCCACAACAGTTGGTAGTTTAAGTAGAGAAGAGTATGTAAAGATTGAGAAAGATAACAGAACTATTTTTAATGCGGGAGATGAGCTTGCTGTCTGGATTTTTTTTGCTGACCAAAACTCAGAGAGTGATGAGGGAAATAGTCGTATTCTAGGTACCGCATACCTAAACACGTCGTGTATTATTTTTGAAAAAACTCTAAAAGAATTTAGCAATCGTATAGGAGGTGCTAATCTAACCCTACTCGAAAGCATTACAACTCAGCACGAATTTGGACACCTTTTTGGCCTGGTTAATTTAGGTACAGCTATGGTAACCCCACATGAAGACGAGCAACCTGATGATGCCGGCGTAGACAAATTAAACAAACATTGTAATCAAGAAGATTGTTTAATGTACTTTCAGACAGTAGGCAATGCGGTAGGTGGTGTTATGAATAGCCTGCCTACTTTTGATGAATTCTGTCTCGCAGATTTACAAGCCAATGGCGGAAAATAAATTTCATTGTACTACATAAAAAAAAGCGACCGTTTTAGAAATCTAAAACGGTCGCTTTTATTAGAGAAGTTTGATAACTTAATCTAAAACCAGACTGGTTGTAGCAATTACCTTACCACCATCAAAAACATTGATTTTGTATAAACCTTTAGGAAAATCTCTTCCTTTAGGAGCAATATTTTCACAGATATCAAGAGCTGTATTCTCATAGTAAAACTTAGAAATTGTACTATATGTAATACTGGTTGTATTATCTATAGTTACAGTTTTATTATCTCCTAGAATATTATTCTGAGGATCTAAAACCTGCACATAAAGTTCTTTATCACCTGCTTCAGCAATTCTGTTTTGAGGTACTGTGTAACAAGCTCTAATACGATCTACACGACGTGCATTATCATTTTCTACAAGTTTACCACTGTTTCTTACGATGACACCGGTACCTACCAGTTTATTTGCTGCAAGAGTAGAACCTAAAGCAACTTTTTCAGCAAGAGCGTCTTTTGCTAAAGTAAGACTATCACGCTTCATCTGTGATACTTCTAACTCATAAGTAGTACTATCTACTCGCATAGCTAAAACACGATTCATACCTTTTAAACTGTCGTTCTGAGCAAATAAATAATCGCGCTCTTTTTTAAGCTTATAAACCTCATCGCGGTATTTGCGTAAAACAGAAACATTAGCTTCCATTTTTTGTACAGAATCAATTAAAGTTTGAATACGATCTCTAGCCTGGTTAAGCTCTGTATCTTTAAGATTGTTTTCTTCAATAACAGCATCATACTTGGTAACCATTTGTTTAAGGTCATTAAGTACAAGCTCTTTTTCTTCAGTTAATTCTGCTTTTGTGTTTTTTTCCTGGTTGTACAGTTTAATTGCAAAAGCACCGGCTATGATAAGAAGAACGGCTAGAATACCCGTTATGATCTTAATACCGTTGTTTTTATTCTCATTTTCCATAAAATTCTAAATTTGATTAGTGTTAAGCTTATCTGGCTAATTTACTGTTAACGCTTTTCAAGATTCAAAAGTGTGTAACCGTTAATAAAACAGCGACTTTAATTTACTGTTTTTAAATGAAACCACTAGATTTCTGCCCTTAAAAAGCGAGCAAACTTACAAAAAAGAAAAACACGTTTGTTTATTATTATTAAAATGAATTAAGTAATATTCTGCATATATGTATCTTTGTTTTTATGAAAGAAGAACATAAACGTGCAATCATTCTTTTTGGAGCGCTCGCCATAATTGCTATCATCACATGGCTGTTTAATGCCAGCTTTGGTAAAGGTCTATTACTAGGCTTAGGTATCGCTGCTCTAATATATATTCTGCGTAGTTTTTTACCTAGAAGACAGTGATTTAAAGCAATTCTAATAATTCTTTAGCACTTTTAAGAGCTTTAAATTTTGAGTGATTAATATCTTCATCTACCTGTTCATGCGACCACGTAGTATGAAATGGAATATGAACTGCATATCCTCCCATCGCAAGCACAGGAATAACATCTGACTTTAGCGAGTTTCCTATCATCAAAAATTCATCAGCATTTATATCTAAGTGCCTCACCAGCTTTTTATACTGGGTTTCCTTTTTGTCTGAAACAATTTCTACGTGATGGAAGTAGTCTATAAGTCCGCTTTTAATAAGCTTTCGCTCCTGATCGAGTAAATCTCCTTTAGTAGCAACGACCAGTTTATATTTTTTTGAAAGCTGCGCTAAAACCTCTTCAATATGCGGTAATACTTCTACCGGTTCGGCAAGCATTTGCTTTCCTTTTTCAAGAATAAATGCAGTAATTTCAGAATTCATACGGTCTCCCATAAGCTGGTGAGCGGTTTCTAGCATAGATAAGGTAAAACCTTTAATTCCATAACCATAGGTATCTAAATTTTTAATTTCGGTATCTAAAAGCATTCTTACAATATCATCTTCCTCACCATAATCTAACAGTTGTTTTGCAAAAGCGATTTCGGCATCTCTAAAGAACGTCTCATTGACCCAAAGCGTATCATCTGCATCAAATGCGATGACTTTTATCTGATTTAAATTCAAAATAGAATACAATTTAAGTTTGAAAACAAAAGTACTCAAACTAACAGCCGCTTAAAAGTATAATTCAAGTACACCAGAGCTGCTTAGTAATAACAATACTTTACACCTTAATATCTAGCCTTACCCTTTTTCTTTAGTAACTTTAAGAAAAAATTGCTCACTTAAATTAAGAACCATGTTAGGATTATTTAAAAAGAAAACTGAAAAAGAGAAATTACAACAGCAGTATGAAAAGCTTATGAAAGAAGCTTTTCAACTTTCTACAAGTAACCGCTCTGCCAGTGATGATAAGTATGCTGAAGCTGATATAATTATGAAGAAAATTGAAAAATTACCTTAAACACGGCATCATTAAAGACAAAAGGCATCTTCAAGAATATTTGAAGATGCCTTTATCAGTTCAGCTTTTATTTTAAATACCGTTTTTTGATATCGTAAGTAAATCTTTAATCGTGAATTTTCCGCCGGTTCCTAGAGTGGGTTGCCAGTTGCGATCACTTCCCATAAATGAATTTGCATCGAGCTCCATCAAACCAATTATAACTTCTGCCGTTATCGTTCCTCCTACGGGTCCCATACCTTCTCCCAGTTTAAAACCATCTTTATCGTGCCGCCCTATATCTGCTGCTTCGGCAAGAACGTATGCCCACAAAGGGCTTCCCGCATCAAAATCAATATCGTGACCGTTAATTGTGTTTAAAATATGACTGCGTACATCTGCAATTTCTGAAGCCTCTCTTCCCATACATTCTGCTATCACTTCTCCAGAAGGCATAAAAAATGATTGCCCTCTCAATAAATTACGCGTTGCTAATGAACTTAGATGGGAAACAGGCTGCACAAACGGAAGTTCTAATAATGTACTTGCTAATTTCATATCTAATTTTGCAGCACGTTGATAGCTACCGTCAAAATCGAAAAAACATTCCCAATCAATTACCTGATTGAGACTCGTAATTTTACTGAAGCCTCCGCCTATATTATTAGAAAACAAATCAAACGTAGAACCTCCTTGTTTCAATTTTACTTTTTGAGTAATCATAGAATGTCCAAATCGATACGTACCTATTGAAAATTCTACGGGAATAAACGCCCGCTCATAGGGTTTGTAATATTGACGCCCTCTACCCAAAACTTTATCTACAATAACTTCCCCACACATCGTAGGCAAAAATTCATAAATAACAATCCATTGATAGTGCCAGGTTGTTAGTTTACGAGCTTCCTCATAAATATGTTTCGCTTCAGCAGTAGGATTATGAGATTCTATATCTGTGTAAATCGCATTGTAAAAACGTATAAAAGCAAGTTGTAGCTGTGATATTATTCGGTTTTCATCATTACGAGGGTCTCCAATAATTGCTTTCCCCTGACCATTACGCGCCAGATCTTCACTTTCTAAACTAACCCCCTGACCAATATTATTATTCGTTTTTCCGGTTAAGAGACGTAAACTATTAGATTCATATAAAAAGGGTTCATCTTCAGGACCTTCTCCAAAAATGCAGTCAAGATCTAAAGCCGGTGTTCTAAAGTTTTCTATCTCTGTCGCTTCATTAGCTGTATTAAAAGAAGAAGTCGTGTCTAAGGTTATATCATGATCAATAAATTGCCCCAGATAAACCATACCCAAAGGAACATTTTGAGTAAGATCATCAGAAGTTCCACCATCCATAGGTCCTCCTTTTTTACCCATTTCTATTAATGATGAAGGATTTAGCATCATTGCAGGATGGTCTTGAAAAATACGTCCAAAACGACCTATGCGCTCTTCGTGTATAGATTGATGCGAGCACATATAGCGCAATTGCGGCATTTCTTTAAGCCCGTGATGGTTTAGTGGTTTCATAATAATAAAAGATTTTAAGTTGAATCTAAAATTATAAGAAACTGAATACTAAATAATTACGTAAAACACCCTTTCTGCATTATGAACTAAGGGAAAAAACCCCTTTTCTAATACTGAGAAAACTATTTTTTCTTTTTCTTCATTTTATTAAGCCAGATCAACGTTCCCGTAACCGGAAGACTTGTAGCGATAAGGCACGCTATAAAATAAATAAGCTTTGAAAAGAAGCCATACACTTCTCCTGTATGTATAGGCCTAATGAGAGATGCTACCTGCACATTAAATGGCTTATCACTAAATTTCTCTACTCCTAAAACAGCACCTGCTTTAGATATATAAACCGCATCATAGGTTACCGGTGAAAAATTAGAAGCATTATACTTTCTAATACTGTAATAGGTAGAACGCTCACCAGGTAAGTTAACAGATAATTCTCCGGGATATTCAAGAGTTGCATTGACAGTGGTTATAACTTCTGCCAAACTAGCAGTGACATCGTTAGGGTTTTCTTCATAATCAAACTTTGGCGATGACCTATTAAATATTGCTGCACCTATTAAATCGCTCAATCCGTTTTTATAACTCTCAAATGACCAGCATAAGCCAGTTATGCCCATAATAACTATAAAAATTAATGCATAAAAGCCAAGAGTATTATGTAAATCATGGTTAACACGTTTCCAGTTTGCTTTAGTTTTTATTTTGAAACCCGATTTTAAATTTTTCCATTTTACCTTCTTCGGAAACCACAGTACTAATCCGGTTATGGAGAGAATTAAAAATAAAATTGTCGCTACACCTACAATAGGCCTTCCTATCGCAGAGTCTAAAAGTAACCAACGGTGCATTTTAAAAAAGAAAAAGCAGAATGCATCAGCAGGATTTGCTTCAGGAACTAATGTTTCAGCTGTATAGGGATTAACCTGAAGATTTGTACCGCGACGTTCTCTAGGATTTTCTTTAATCGTAAATGTATAAGGCTTATTTGATTTTTCAGGTATCGTTATACTTGTAAGAATACCTTTATGCGTTTTAGCAAGTGTAGTCTTTAGTTCTTCTATATTTAGTTTCTCCCCGCTAGGCTCTACAACTAAATTCTGTGCAAAGGCAGCTTTAATCTCGTGTTCAAAAGCCAGTATTGTACCGCTTAGACATACTAAAAATAAAATAATGCCACTTCCTAAACCCAACCAGAGGTGAACGTCATTTATTAACTTTCTAAGGGTATACTTCTTTTTTTTCTTCATTTTATTTAATCAAAGGGTTATATCTAAAAATTAATCGGCAGGATTTATAAAATTTAATTCTCTTTATTTAGACTGCTTTTAAATTGAGTGCAAATATAAAAATCCAAATGATTTTACTCTATTTAGAATTAATAAAAATAGAATTATTTTATTAGCAATTTTGAAGGGCTACACTAAATCTATTGTTCTATAACGTATAAAGAGAAAAGCCTCTTAATTCTTTACAGAATTAAGAGGCTTTAAAAGATTTTGATTAGTTGTAGTTAGCGAACTAATTTTTTGTACTTAATACGCTTTGGCATTAAATCCCCACCTAAACGTTTTTTCTTATTTTCTTCATATTCAGAGAAACCACCTTCAAAAAAGTAAACCTGGCTATCCCCTTCAAATGCTAAAATATGTGTACAAATACGGTCTAGGAACCAGCGGTCGTGAGAAATAACCACAGCACAACCTGCAAAATTCTCAAGCCCTTCTTCAAGCGCTCTTAATGTATTAACGTCAAGGTCGTTTGTAGGCTCATCAAGCAGCAGTACGTTACCTTCTTCTCTTAAAGTCATGGCAAGGTGTAGACGATTGCGCTCTCCACCAGAAAGTGTAGATACTTTTTTGTTTTGCTCGCTTCCGCTAAAGTTAAAACGACTTAAATATGCTCTAGAGTTTACTTCTTTACCTCCCATTAAAATAAGCTCCTGCTCGTCTGAGAAGTTCTGCCAAATTGTTTTTTCGGGATCTATATTGCTATGGCTCTGATCTACGTAAGCAATCTGCGCTGTATCTCCTACCACAAACTCCCCTTTATCTGCCTGCAATTCACCCATAATCATTTTGAAAATGGTCGTTTTACCTGCACCGTTAGGCCCTATAATACCTACAATACCTGCCTGTGGAAGATTGAAGTTTAAATCTTCATACAATAACTTATCTCCAAAAGCTTTACTTACTCCTTTAGCTTCAATTACATTAGTACCTAAACGAGGTCCATTAGGAATGTAAATCTCAAGTTTCTCATCTACCTGTTTCTGATCCTGACTCATCATTTTGTCATAGTTCTGTAAACGGGCTTTTTGTTTTGTCTGGCGACCTTTAGCTCCCTGACGCACCCACTCCAACTCACGCTCAAGCGTCTTTTGGCGTTTAGAAGCCGTTTTACTTTCCTGAGCCATTCGCTTAGATTTTTGATCTAGCCAGGATGAGTAATTTCCTTTCCAGGGGATACCTTCACCACGATCTAGTTCAAGAATCCATCCTGCGACATTATCTAAGAAATAACGGTCGTGAGTTACAGCAATAACAGTACCCTTATATTGTGCTAAATGATGTTCTAACCAGTGTACAGATTCTGCATCTAAGTGGTTAGTAGGCTCATCAAGAAGCAATACATCTGGCTCCTGTAATAGCAAACGACACAAAGCAACACGTCTCTTTTCACCACCAGAAAGTACTCCTATCTTTTGATCTGCCGGTGGCGTGCGTAATGCGTCCATAGCAACTTCAAGTTTGTTATCTAGCTCCCACGCACCACGTGCATCTATCTCATCTTGTAAAACAGCCTGACGAGCCATAAGCTTATCCATCTTATCTGCATCAGAATACACTTCTTCAAGACCAAAAGAATCATTTATTTTATTATACTCATCAAGTATTGCTACGGTTTCCGCAGCTCCTTCCTTTACAATCTCAAGAACGGTTTTCTCAGGATCAAGTTTAGGCTCTTGTTCTAGGTAGCCTACCGAAAATTCTTTATCTGAAGTTACATCTCCCTGAAAATTAGTATCCAAACCTGCAATAATTTTCATCAAGGTAGATTTACCAGATCCGTTAAGACCTAGAATACCAATTTTTGCTCCGTAGAAAAAGCTTAGGTATATCTTTTTTAATACTGGAGTATTTGCACCGGGATAGGTTTTACTCACCCCAGACATTGAAAAAATTATTTTGTTATCGTCGCTCATATGCGTTTCTCTTTTAAATTAATGCTTTAAGACCTTTAATAGGTTGTCGTATAGCCGTGCAAAGGTATTGAAAAGGCTTGTGTTAGAAAACACCTAATTAACCTGAATTCCGTGTATTTAAAAATAGCCGATTTCCCATATTTAAGTTATTTGGCAAAAATATAACAAGCCGAAAAACAACACTTTTAAAAATATTATTCAATTTTATAAAAATGCCAAGAAACAAAGCTGAATAGTGTTCTCTGATTTTTGTAACTACAAGATTTAGAACTATTCACAATACTAGTAGCTAATCAATAAAACGATTGTAGATGGATGATTCAAAAAACAGTTCTGGCGACTATGCCAATAAACGAATGCACGAAGATGAAGAGAAAATACTTGACGAATTAGGAATTTTTGGTAACGCACGCCGTTCTTTTTTAGGTCAAATGTCTGCAGCAGGAATTAGCCTTATGGCGCTTCCGCATTTTACATCAGATTTATTCGCTCAAAAAACTAAAAACTTAGCACCATTGGATTCAAAAGCTTTAATAAACGCTATTGAAGTTAATCTTCAAATTAACGGTGACATCCATCCGCTTATGGTTGATTCCCGAATGACATTACTTGATGCGCTACGCGAACGGTTAGATTTAACCGGTTCTAAAAAAGGTTGCGATCACGGTCAATGCGGCGCCTGTACTGTGATTATTGACGGTGAGCGTAAACTTTCATGCTTAACGCTTTCTGCTACATGTAAAGACAAAAAGATTACCACGGTAGAAGGTCTTGCTCAAAACAATAAAATGCATCCTATACAGGAAGCCTTTTTAAAACACGATGGTTTTCAATGTGGTTACTGCACACCAGGGCAAATTTGCTCTGCTGTTGCCCTTTTAGATGAAGCAAAACGCGGCGAAGTAAGTTATGTTACTCCTAATGTACAGGATAAGATAACCACGCTTTCTGATGAAGAAATACGTGAGCGTATGTCTGGTAACATTTGTAGATGCGGGGCCTATAACAATATTGTTGAAGCTATTAAAGAAGTGCATCTGGGAGAAGGTAAAGACCCTAGCTGGAGCTTTGCTACACAAGAAGAACTTAACAGCAGTAGATCTGCAGACTAATTAAAGAACTAACACAATGAGACCTTTTCAATTTCACAGTCCGCAATCTGCTTCAGAAGCTGTATCACAACACACGCAGAATAAAAAAACGCATTATCTAGGTGGCGGTACTAATCTTCTTGATTTAATGAAAGAAGATGTAGAACGCCCAGATCATATCGTAGAAGTTGCAGATCTTCCTTTTAAAGAGATTCAAAAAAATGCTTCGGGAGGCCTTTTATTAGGTGCAATGGTAAGTAACACTCATACTGCCAATAATCCTTTAGTAAAAGAAAATTATCCTCTGCTATCAATGGCTATTCTTGCCGCTGCAACAGAGCAAATACGCAATATGGCTACAAATGGCGGCAATCTGTTACAGCGCACACGATGTCCTTATTTTTATGAGACTTCAATGCCTTGTAATAAAAGAGAGCCCGGCACCGGTTGTGGAGCGCTTACCGGTGTTAATAGCAAACATGCAATCTTTGGATGGAGTGAATCATGCGTTGCAACGCATCCTTCAGATATGAGTGTGGCGCTAGCCGCTCTTGATGCGACAGTCACTGTTCAAAATCAGGAAGGAAAATCCCGCACCCTTCCATTTTCAGAATTTCACAGATTACCGGGAGATCAACCAGAAAAAGACACCAATTTAAATACAGGTGAGTTAATCACAGCTATAAATTTACCTAAATCTGCTTATCCTAAACATTATTATTATTTAAAAGTAAGAGAACGCTCAAGCTATGCATTTGCATTAGTATCTGCAGCAGTGGGATTACAAATTGAAAATAATACCATCACAAAAGCCGGTTTGGCATTAGGTAAAGTTGCTCACAAACCCTGGAAATTAGACAAAGTCGAAAAATTTCTAATTGGCAAAAAAGCAACAAAAGAAACTTTTGAAGCAGCGGCAGATCTTGCGCTTCAAGATGCAAAACCGTTAGACCAGAACATATATAAAATTGAATTAGCTAAGAAAACACTCGTAAGAGCTCTTCTTCAAGCAACTTCCAGAAGTTAAAACAACCCTCATGAAAGATCAAAAAAAATCAGGAACAGGCAATGCTATAAGTCGCTTGGAAGGGACTTTAAAAGTAATGGGGAAAGCAAAATATTCTTCAGAATTTGCCATTGATAATTTGGCATTTGCTCAGGGAATACAAAGTACTATTGCAGCAGGTAAAATATTGAGCATAGACACCTCAGAAGCCGAAAAGCAAGAAGGCGTCCTTAAAATTATCACGCATGAAAATGCTATGAAACTTAAAGGGTATGGCGGTCGCTTTGAATCTCCAGATACAAAAAGTATTTCTCCCAGTTTACAAACTACAGATGTTCATTATTATGGTGAGTACATAGGTGTTGTAGTAGCAGAAACTTTTGAGCAGGCACGTTACGCAGCAAATCTTGTTAAAGTTACATATGATCAGGAGAACCCTAAAATAGATTTTGATAAGCATACAGACGAACTCTACATGCCCAAAAAAATTAATGGGGAATCTCACACAAATACGCAATGGGGAGATGTTGAAAAAGGTATGAACGAAGCCTTTAAAACAGTAGATGTCACCTATAATACACCTATAGAACATCACCATCCTATGGAGTTGCACAATATAATTGCAACCTGGGAAGGTGACAAAGTAACTGCCTATGCATCTACTCAAATTGTCGCGCATGCAGTAAAAACCATTGCAGATACCTTTCAGATTTCTGAAGATAATGTACGTGTAATTACTCCTTATGTTGGAGGAGGATTTGGTTCTAAACTTCAACTTAGAGAGCACGGTATTTTAGGAATCATGGCAGCAAAAATGACCGGCAGACCGGTGCAGCTTACTGTAACCCGTCATGAAATGTTTACTGCTGTAGGTTTTAGACAACACAACCGCCAGCATATGCGATTGGGAGCAGACAAAGAGGGTAAACTTACCGCTGTAGCTCATGAAACTACTGCAGCAACTTCTGTTTATGAAGAATTTCAGGAACAATGTGGCGCGATGACGCGTATGTTATACAACACACCTAATTCGCTAGTGACGCATAAATTAATGAAGCTTAACTTACCGTCACCACGATGGATGCGTGCACCGGGTGAAGCGCCGGGTAGCTTTGCTTTAGAATCTGCCATGGATGAGCTAGCATTTAAATTGCAAATGGATCCTGCAGAACTTCGTATTAAAAATGATACACAACACGATTTGAGTGTTGACAAACCCTTTTCTTCAAGACAACTTGTAGAATGTATACGCATAGGTGCAAAAAAGTTTGATTGGAAAAATAAATGGAATCCAAATCCCGGTCATACCAAAAAAGAAAACTGGCTGGTAGGTTACGGCATGAGCGCATCATCACGACAGGCTCCATATATGGAAAGTTCTGCTAAAATTAGCCTGAAACTAGAGGGAGAAAAGTTACTTGCGACCGTACAATCTGACGCTACAGATATAGGAACCGGTAGTTATACTATTATAGGACAAACGGTTGCAGAATATTTAAAAATTCCTATTGAGCAAATAAGTGTAGAATTAGGAGATTCTAAATTTCCAAAAACACCGGGTTCGGGTGGATCTTGGGGTGCAGCTTCGTATACAAATGGCGCTAAAGCTGCTTGCGATAATGCTTTTACCACCTTAAAAACCCTGGCAGGTACCAGCGAAGATTTAAGTATTGCAGAGCTTATGAAAAAAGCAAAACTTAAAGAATTTGAAGCCGAAGGTACAGCAGGACCCACAGCTGAATTTGATAAATACTCGGTATATTCTTTTGGTGCAAACTTTTGTGAGGTCTGGGTAGACGAATACAGTGGGATGATACGTCTTGAGCATTTTGTAAATGTGGGCTCTGCAGGTAAAATTTTAAATCCAAAAACAGCTTACGGGCAAATAATAGGCGGTATTACCTGGGGAATAGGTCAGGCTTTAACAGAGCACTCGCAAATAGAGCCTAATCACGGTAATTTTATCACACGTTCATTTGCAGATTATCACGTACCTGTAAATCTAGATCTAGGTAAAATAGATGTTATTTTTCTACCTGAAGAAGATTATATCGCTAACCCAATGGGTGTAAAAGGTATAGGAGAATTAGGAATTACAAGTATTGCAGCAGCAATTTCTAATGCTGTGTTTAATGCGACTGGTAAGCGCGTACGCGATTTGCCTATCACTCCTGAAAAAATAATAACCACACCAGTTGAAGTGGCTTAGAGCTCTAATGTAAACCTAAAAGTCGTAAAATAATGGCGAGCTGCCCTGTATGATAAGCATTGTGTTCAATAACGAGCATTAATTCCCGCAATACAGATTGCTTCTCGCCATGTTTTGCTACAGCCATTAGATCTGTTTGCTCATTCTCGATAAAACTTGTTAATAGCATTCTGTCTGTAAAAAAATCCTCTTTAAGAAGTTTCCATCCTTTTTTAGTTTCAGCTGTTTTTTCTAATGGCCAGTAATCTGCAGGCCAGTTAGGTAATGCATAATGCTCTGAAGTGCAAAAGTCTAAGATGTCTTTCTGAGCATATTTTATATGATAAAAAATCTCATAAAAAGAATAGGGCAAACCTACTGGGCGATCGCCTATATTTTTAAAACTAATTTTATCAAGCAAATCATCTATAGGCATAAATGCCTCCCCACCTTTTAAGTGCCTTAATAAATGAGATTTAAGTTGTGCTTTAGACATTAGACACGACCCTTTAAAGCATTAAATACCCAGGCAATTGCAAAAAAACCAACTCCCACTGCGGCAAAACCGTAACCGGCGATTTCGTTATATCTAAAAGCACCTAATGCTATAAGTGCCAGACCTACAACAATCATAATAAAGGTTGCCCAGCTTAGTACTGTATTTTTATTCATCATTGGTTTTTAGATTTAGGGCGTAACTCTATTAGTAAAAACTAATAGAGTCGGGCTATTCGCTATATCTGCTCTTTCGTTTAAGCTTCAGAGCAGGATGCCGCTGCTATCCCTTACGCAAATACTGTAAAAAACAAATATCGTTTTTTTCATATAAATATAACTGAAGATTACGATACCGATTTCGTATTTTCGTTACAATTCAATCCTGCGTTAGGGATCAAAGCAGTTACCCCGCCAAAGCTAACGGCTGGCGTGTAGCGCTGCGAGCCCGCCCCACACCTTAGTGTGGGGAACGCCCAAAAATTGCATATGGACATCAAATTCAACAAAAACGAAGATCACAATAAACTACTTGCCTCAGACCTTAAACAACGTCTTGCTAAAGTTAAACTGGGAGGTGGTGAGCAACGTATCGCTAAACAACACGCTGCAGGTAAACTTACTGCACGTGAACGCATAAATTTTCTACTTGACAAACCCGAAAAAGCTGTCGAAATAGCTGCATTTGCCGGTGACGGTATGTATGAAGAACATGGCGGTTGCCCAAGTGGCGGTGTGGTTGTTAAAATAGGAAAGGTAAGCGGTAAACTTTGCGTTGTGGTTGCGAATGACGCCACTGTAAAAGCCGGAGCGTGGTTTCCCATTACAGGTAAGAAAAATTTAAGAGCTCAAGAAATAAGCATTGAGAACAGACTGCCTATCATTTATCTCGTTGACAGTGCCGGAGTTTATTTACCTATGCAGGATGAGATTTTCCCAGACAAAGAACATTTTGGACGCATTTTTAGAAACAATGCGGTAATGAGTAGTATGGGTATTACTCAAATTAGTGCAATAATGGGAAGTTGTGTTGCCGGTGGTGCCTACCTGCCCATTATGAGTGACGAGGCAATGATTGTAGATAAAACAGGTAGTATTTTTCTTGCCGGCAGTTATTTGGTCAAAGCTGCTATAGGTGAGAGTGTAGATAATGAGACGCTGGGTGGCGCCACAACACATTGTGAGATAAGTGGCGTAACAGATTACAAAGCTACAGACGATAAAGATGCACTTACCAGAATAAAAAATATTATGGGCAAAATAGGTGATTTTGATAAGGCGGGTTTCAACCGAATTGCCGCTTCAAAACCTACCGAAGACCCTAAAGATATATTTGGAATTTTACCTGCCAAGCGTAGTGATCAATATGATATGAAAGAGATCATTAAACGTCTTGTTGATAATTCTGAATTTGAAGAATATAAAGAGGGCTACGGGCAGACACTTATTACAGCATACGCACGTATAGATGGCTGGGCAGTAGGTATTGTTGCTAACCAGCGAAAAATTGTAAAAACTAAGAATGGCGAGATGCAGTTTGGCGGTGTGATTTATAGCGACAGTGCAGATAAAGCCACACGTTTTATTGCTAATTGTAATCAGAAAAAAATTCCTTTGGTTTTTTTACAAGATGTTACCGGTTTTATGGTAGGAAGCAAAAGTGAACATGGTGGTATTATTAAAGATGGTGCAAAGATGGTAAATGCCGTTAGTAATTCGGTAGTGCCAAAATTTACCATTGTAATAGGTAACTCTTATGGTGCCGGTAATTATGCTATGTGCGGAAAAGCATATGACCCACGCCTAATAGTCGCCTGGCCGTCTGCAGAGCTTGCTGTTATGAGTGGTAATAGTGCTGCAAAAGTTTTATTACAAATAGAAACTGCTTCACTTAAAAAACAAGGTAAAGAGATTACTGAAGAAGTTGAAAAAGAGCTGTACGACCGTATAAAAGCTCGTTATGATGAGCAGGTTTCTCCGTATTATGCTGCATCACGTATTTGGACAGATGCTATTATAGACCCCTTAGAAACACGCAATTGGATTTCTACAGGTATTGAAGCTGCTAACCACGCACCTATTGAAAAGAAGTTTAATTTAGGAATAATACAGGTTTAGTTTTCTAACTTATGAATACTAAGGTCTCAAAGCTTATCATTACTGCAATTGTATTTTTAGTTACAGCGGCGCTATCTTATTATGCTGTTCACTATTTCTTTTTTAAAAAAGCTGATGTATATAGTATATTAAAAGAAGAAGCTATTAAAATCAATAAGCAAACTCCCATTAAATTAGATGAAGAGACCACTTTAGATAGCGCTGTGGCTCGTGGTGCAAAAAGTTTTGATTACTATTACACACTTATATATAAAGCAGATTCTGTAAATAAAGATACCGTAGCTAAATATGTAAAACCTACAATAATAGCCCGTTTAAAAAGTAATCCTGAAATGGATTATTTTAGAGATAATGATGTAACCCTGTACTACCATTACTTAGGATATGATGGTTTGCCAGCGGCAACCTTAAAGATTACACCAGAACTTTATAAAAATTAGATTATGCTATCTAATGAGCACAATATAGCGTCTGAAATCTACAATCTAGATTTCTTTTTTGAGCTATCTCCAGATTTAATGTGCGTAGCGGGTTTTGACGGTTTTTTTAAGAAGGTAAATCCGGCATTTATAAATACATTAGGCTATACTGAAACAGAGTTATTTTCTAAACCTATTTTAGAATTCATTTTTGAAGAAGATAGAGCTCTCACTAGAAATAAACGAAAAAACCTATTACACAGCACTCTCCTAACTCAGTTTGAGAATCGCTATGTTCATAAAAACGGAAGTACCGTATGGTTAAGTTGGTCTTCAATAGCCTTAAAAGAAGAACAAATAGTTTATGCAATTGCAAAAGATATAACCGCTAAGAAAAATATTGAAATTAAGCGTAATCAGCTTTTGCAAAATTTAAATGAAAGTAATAAGGACCTTAAGTTTTTTAATTACTCAAGTTCTCACGATTTAAGATCACCGTTGAGTAATCTTATGGCATTACATCAGTTGCTAGAAACTACAAAAATTGATAATCCTGAAGCTGCTGAATATATACGCTTACTTAAAATTGCTACCGAAAATCTTAATGAGGTCATTAATTCTTACATGAATAATTGGATTAAAAAAGACCGATTAACATTACAACTAAAAGAAGTTGATTTTGAAACTGTTTTGAATGAAGCAAAAGCATCTATACATCAACTTATACTACGAGATAACGTAAAGTTTACTACCAATTTTGAGAAAGCTCCTTCTGTTGTATTCTCTCCCCATTATCTTACGAGTGTATTTTTAAATTTGATTACCAACTCTATTAAGTATTCAAAACCAAACCAAACTCCCGAAATACAAATTCATACAGAGCAAATGCGCGGTACTGTACAGCTTATCTATACAGATAACGGAATAGGAATAGATATGGATAAAGCAGGAGATTCTATTTTTAAACTGCATCAGCGCTTTCACAACACATCTCAAAAAGATAGTAATGGTATAGGCTTATATCTCGTTTATAATCATATTACAAGTCTGGGCGGTACAATAGAAGTTACGAGTACCCCTAATGCGGGAACAACATTTATAATAACTTTTAAGAAAACAACTTCTCACTAAATCTTAAAAAGATCATCTCCTTATAAGATTACTAATATTATATGTTCTCAATCTACTAACTAAATCGGTTAAGTAAACATTACAGTAGCCCAGATTTCTATCCTATCTTTGCGCAAAATTATTGATTCAGCATAATTGAATGGTAATTCAAAACACTATTGTATGTTTAAGAAGAGTCTAATTGCCTTAGCTATAGGTGGTTTTGGAATAGGAATGACCGAGTTTGTGATGATGGGAATATTACCTGATGTCGCTAAAGATCTCAATATAAGTATACCGCAGGCGGGGCATTTTATCTCGGCTTATGCCTTGGGAGTAGTTATAGGCGCTCCCATTTTAGTGGCTATTGCAGGAAACTATTCTCCTAAAAAAATACTTTTAGCCTTGATGCTGGCATTTACCGCATTTAACGCTCTTTCTATATTTGCCACAAATTACAACCTCATGTTTATATCTCGCTTACTTTCTGGCTTACCCCATGGTGCATTTTTTGGTGTAGGTGCTGTAGTGGCAAGTAGGTTAGTTCCTAAAGAAAAAGCTGCAAGCGCTGTGGCTATGATGTTTAGCGGTCTAACTGTAGCAAATATTATAGGAATTCCTTTAGGTACTTATGTAGGACATAACATCTCCTGGAGGTACACTTTTATGATTGTGGTGGCCGTGGGTGTACTTACTCTTTTAGCAATTACATTCTGGTTGCCTAAGATTGAAAAGAACAGACCTATCCCCATAAAAGATGCTCTTAAAATCTTTAAGCGTACCGAACTTTGGCTTATTCTGGGAATTACCGCAATAGGGACCGGTGGCTTCTTTGCCTGGTATAGTTATATCACTCCCCTACTTACTGAAGTAAGCGGATTTGACAATAAGATAGTTATCTTCATTTTAATGCTTGCTGGTCTAGGTATGACGTTTGGAAATGTTTTAGGCGGAAAATTAGCCGATAAATTTTCACCTATCAAAGCGACTGCAATACTTCTGGGAGCAATGACCATTTGTTTAATCACCATATCTTTTATTGCACCTATACAATGGATGATGCTAATAATGGTTTTTGTAACCGGAGCTTTTGCCTTTTCTACGGCTCCATCTATACAGATGTTGATGATAAAATCTGCTAAAGAGTCTGAAATGTTAGCCTCATCTGTAAATCAGGCTGCTTTTAATATTGCTAATGCGATTGGCGCATTTTTAGGCGGACTTCCTATAGCAGCAGGTTACGGCTATACTTCACCAGAATTAGTAGGTGCGGTTCTAGCATTTTGTGGTGTAGGCTTATCTATAAGCGTAATATATTACCGAAAAAGTCAACAGAACAAACTCTTAAAAGGAGCTTAATTTCAATCTATCAATATTAACTCTTGCTGACGCTTATTAACATAGCTGAAGCCTTTAGAAGTCCATAAACCGGCTTCTTCAAGCATTATTCGTATGTCTTTATTCCATTCTGGTAAATTTACTGTTGTATTTAATTCTATTGCATAAACTGTATTGGGAAACAGTTTGTAATCACCAGACCCTTCAACACCGTCCTGTGCATCCCACATACCTATTGTGGTACCTGCAGAGTGGCCGTATAAGCCTAGCGGATGTGTATAAATAGAAGGTACTAAACCTGCTGCTTTCGCTTCGGTAAGAGATTCTTTTAGGATTGTATTTCCGGTTTTCCCGGTTTCAAATTTTGAAGTAAGAATGTCTTGAAGTTGGTTTCCTTTAGCAAATGCATCTACTAAAAACTGAGGAGCTTTCGTTTCCCCGTCCTTTAAAATATAGGCGTGCTGCTGGCAATCTGTATTGAGACGTAAATAAGAAATGCCAAAATCACAATGAATCAAATCTCCCGGTAAAATAACCTGCGCTTCATTATGGTTTGTAAAAGCAGTAAGGTGACTCTCTAACTTTTCATTTGCCCGCTGTATATCTACTGTAGGGTGAAACCAGGTTTCCAGCCCTAAGTCTGTAACTTTTTGTCTTAGAAACCAGACTACATCCTCTGTCGTGGTTTTTCCCGGCTTTATAAAGCTACTACTAAATGCTTCTTTAATGATATTGTGCGTGATGCCTACAAGCTCTTGAAAAAGTTGAAGCTCTAACGGACTTCTCGTCTCTACCCAGCCTACCGCTAATGGTTCTGCTGATACTATTTTAGATTTATACGATTCTGGTAAAACATTCATAAATGCCTCGTAATCTGTTTTTACAAGACCATCTGCAATACCATAATCATTAGAATAATTAAGCGCTATTGTATTAGGATTGCGCTCTTCTATGATTTTAATTAAGGCTTTCCACTGGTCTGGCTCCTGCTCCTTATCCCAGGCAGATGTTATACTATCACCTATATTGTATCTAGCAACGGCAAGTTTCTCTAACTTATTTTTAGACTCATTCCAATAAAACACTAAAATCGTGCGTCTGCGTGCATTTAGCCAAGTAGCCGGCAACATCGTTCGCATTACAGGATCTTCATTATATTCTCTTGAGATTAACACCCACATGTCTATACCGGTGCGGTACATAAGATTAGGTAATACATTTTCAAAACGATCGGCAAGTATTCTATCTACTAAAACAGCGCGATCACGCTCTGGTAAAATTTGTGCCTGAGCAGTATTGTAAAAACAAAATAAGGAAATGGAGAAGAGTATTAAATAACGCATAAAAAAGAATAAAATTGATAGTCGAAAATACGCATTAACCCCCAATAAAAAAAGGTGCTCAAGGCACCTTTTGAAACTAATTCTCTCGGTTTTTCTTTCGCTTACGCACTGCGGAAGATGTAAAATCCATGGTGATAAATTTTTCTATTTCTTCTTCAGAAAGTATAGACTTTAAATTTGCTTTAAATTCATTCTGCATACGCTCAAAATCTTTGCGCATGGTTTCTGCATCTTTAGTTTTATCTTTTTGAAGACCCATTACATTGTCAAAATGCGTTTCTAAATACGTACGCAATACTTCAGTCTCAAAAGGATCTAACTCAAACTCTGTTACATATTCATCTATGCGCTCATCAACAAGTTCTGCTGAAGTTTTAGGCTCTTCTTTAGGCCCCTGTTGTGTAGCACCCGCTCCCATCATACTACTTCCCATACGACTGCGTCCGTAACCATTACCGCCATACCCACCACCGTAACCATACTGTGCTGATGCATCATAAACTCCCATCAAAACTACTGTAGCAATGAAAAAAATATATTTCATAATTCTTAATTTGTGTTACAAAGGAATAAAAATAATATTAATTAGCGGCCTTAACCAGCCTTATAAATTCTGCTCTAAACCCTTCCTTGTCTTTTCCGCGACCACGTTCAGCAAGACTCAGTGTCATAGACTTAGGCGCATCGCCTTTAAATGGTGAGTCTCTTAGTTGCATACCGAATAGCGCCAAACTTGCTATAAAATTAAAATCTTCTGAAGCATTACTTATATTCTTCGAGTCTGATTTAACAACCTTTTGAATGAGCTTACTCACATCACTATTAGGCTCTTTATATCTAATTTTAACCGTCACTAACTCATTAGATTTACCAGTAGAACTAGTTGTCGTATTTGTATACTTTAAATCGTCTACAGCTTTTAAAAATGGAGAATCTTTACCTACCGGTAAAATTTCGTAAAGCGCGGTAACGGTATGCCCACTTCCTATTTCGCCTGCATCTTTTGTGTCATCATTAAAATCTTCATCATTTAACAAGCGGTTTTCGTAACCTATAAGACGATACCCTTTTACCAAAGCAGGATTAAATTCTACCTGTATTTTAACGTCTTTTGCTATGGTGTATAAAGTACCACCAAACTCGGTCCCCAGTACTTTCCGGGCTTCCTGCATCGTATCTATATAGGCATAATTACCATTGCCTTTGTCTGCCAGTGTTTCTAATTTTGAATCTTTATAATTACCCATCCCAAAACCTAATGCCGTGAGAAAGATACCCGAAGCTCTTTTTTCTTCGATTAAATCCTCCATCTCGCGATCACTACTTAGACCTACATTAAAATCCCCGTCTGTCGCCAAAATAATGCGGTTGTTTCCGTCATCTATAAAGTGTTTTTCAGCTAAAGAATAGGCAAGCTTAAGACCTGCGCCACCTGCTGTGCTTCCGCCTGCTTCAAGCTTATCTAAGGCATTTAAAATTTCTGTTTTATTAGACCCGTTTGTAGGCTCTAAAACCGTACCCGCAGCTCCCGCATAAACTACAATAGCCACTTTATCCTGTTCTCTTAGTTGATTTACCAGTATTTTAAACGCTGCTTTTAAAAGAGGTAATTTATTAGGGTTATTCATAGACCCGGACACATCTAAAAGAAAAACAAGATTTGAACTTGGCAAATCACCTGTGGGAATTTCTTTTCCCTTAATTCCTATTTTAATCAATTGGGTTTCGCTATTCCAGGGAGTATTTGCAACCTCAGCGTTCATCATAAAAGGATCTCTGTTTTTAGGTTGCTCATAGTCATAATTAAAATAATTGATCATTTCTTCAATACGCACGGCATCTGCCGGGATATCCTGACCATTATTAATCATTCTACGAATGTTACTATAGGCTGCACGATCTACATCTATCGAAAATGTAGAAAGCGGACTCGTACTCACATGTTTAAATTGATTTTCGTCTATTCTTGCGTAGCTCTCAGTTAAATCCTGATGGTGATAAATACCGCGAACAGGAGCAATTTTTGAGTGAAAGCCTTGCGAGTAACTCATAAAAGCAATTTCTTCTACAGGTTCATTCTCACTTACAATAACTTCCTCTAAAGCCTCAGAAGATTCTAAAACGACCTTTAAAAATTGGGTGTCTTTGACTATTACAGTTTTTGTGGTATACCCAATAAATTGAAAGGTCAAGACATCACCTATCTGTGTTTTAATGGTAAAATTTCCATTAGAATCTGTGATGCCTTTGTGACTGCCTATCTTACTTAAGACACGAACACCGCCAAGTGGTTGACCTTCGCCTGTTACCTGACCAGATAACATAATTTTATTTTGCGCTGAAACTTCAAGACTTGCTCCTGTAATAAAAAGGAGCATAATTAAGAGTGTAATTTTTTTCATCAGAGTTGAGCTTTAGAATTTGATAAATGAAATATCAAGTTCCCTGCCAAGAATCTGATTCAATCCTTAATTTAAATTTTGTATTCTGGTTTTAAGCCCGTTATAATCTCACTACGTTTAATTTTTCCATTAGGAGTACGTGCAAATTTAGGAACACAGTATAACTCTTTAGGAACCTCATACTTTTCTAAAACTTCAAAATTGAGTTTTGAAGCATCAAAACTGTCACATTCCATAATAAGAATTAAACGCTCTCCCAGCCTATCATCAGGGATACCCGCGACAAGAAAATTTACATCTATCTGAAGCGTAAGTTTTTTCTCAATACTCTCTGGATACAATTTAATACCCCCACTGTTTACCACATTATCTATGCGGCCTAGCCAGTGAAATTTTTTATAGGAGACGAGATCAACCAAATCGTTTGTAACAATAGGATCTGTTGTAACCTTAGGCGCTTTTATAATGAGGCAACCACGGTCATCCTGACTTACAGTAACTTTATTTAATGTTTTAAAAGGAGGCTCTGCATCTTTGGCTTTTTTAGAATTGACCCTACGCACTGCTATATGTGTAATGGTTTCTGTCATCCCGTAAGTCTCATAGATTTTTGCAGGACTGTCTTTTACTAAGTTTTTAAGCGTTTCAGAAAATGCCCCGCCACCTATTATAAGCTTGCTCAATAAATGTAAGCGTGCAATACTGTTATCAAGCTGAAAGGGAGTCATCGCAGAAAAATCGTAACGCTTAAAAACCTGATCAAGCGGATTAGATTTAGGAGGAACCACATCTAATTTCCAACCTAAAATAACTGCACGTACAAACATCATTTTACCGGCGATAAAACGGGTAGGCAAACAATGCAATGCAGAAGTACCTGCCTCTAACTTAAACTGTTTTCCGGTGGCTTTGGCACTATTAATCATATGCTTTTTAAGAAGCTTTATGCTTTTAGGAGCTCCGGTAGAACCTGAGGTATTTACAAATACGTAATCTTTATCATTAAGCCAGTCAAGAATAAATGAAGCAAGCTCCTGCTCATACAATTCGCCGCTGTCAATTAAATCTGCGGCGAGTATTTTTAAGCCTGCTGCTTTAAGCGGCTTACCGTTGAGTTTAAATTCAGGATGTACTTCATATTTAGACATCGTAAGCTGTTTTAATCTGCTACAAAATGGTCTTCTAATTTAGGACTTTCCGGTTCATTTACAGCTCCAAATAGTTTTTCTTTCCATCCGGTCCATTTGTATTTAAAAGCAAGGATTCCTAGAAATAAGGGATATATGATAAACACGGGGAGTACATCAACGATTCCTGCCGTAGGATCTGAAATATCCTTGAATATTGAATCGGTCTGAAAGGCAGTCCAGTCTGCGGTTACTAATAGAGCAGTTATAAGATTGTTTGCTGCGTGGTATCCCAAGGCAAGCTCCATACCTTCGTCCATTAAAGTCATAATACCTAGAATAAGACCGGTACCAAAATAAAAGACCATTACGATATCTCCCATAGCACTTATCTCAGGATTGAAATAATGTAAGCCACCAAATATAAAGGAAGTCATAAGTAGCGGAAACCATCTGTTTTTAGCCAGTATTCCAAATCCCTGCATTAAATAGCCTCTAAAAACCAATTCTTCTACACTCGTTTGTATAGGCACAAAAAGAATTGCAATAACCGCCAGTATTAAAAACGGTACTAGATTAAAGGAAACTAACAGTTCTTCAGGAGCATAAAAATAGCTTATTAGTGTCGCCGCGATGGTATAGATCGCAATCATACTAAAAGCAAACCAAACTCTTCCCCAATCAAATTTAGCTCGGGTAGTAACCAGATCTTTGAGCTTTTGCTGATGTAAAAATTTAATGACAAACAGTATTCCGCCAAGGGCGAAAACAAAAGAGATAAGTATAAGAAAAAAAGTTAGGTTCTTATCGAGAACGCCCATTATTGCATTCTGATCTAGATTTTCCATAGAACTTTGCAGCTCTTCAGGATTGTCCATATTCGAGACCCCCAACTTAAATAATACTGCGACTGTAAGCGGTAATTGACCTATAACTGATGCAAAAATAATAAGTACAGAACCTAAAAGGTACCTCCAGAAATTATGCAGCGACTTGTAAGCTAATTCTATAAACATAAATTAAAATTGAAAGCTCCAGCTTTGATGTTGAGAATACCACAACTGCCCTTGCTTTATTTCTAACGGGGAAGATACATTATTTGTGTATAAGCCACCAGTACCCAGACCTTGAGGAATTGTTGTGTTTTTTGAAAATGTATATTGTGCAATTGCATTTAAACCTACATTACTTTCTAAAGCTGAAGTAATCCACCAGCCTATGCCTTGCTCCTCTGCAAGCTGAATCCACGTATCGCAACCTCTAAAACCTCCTACAAGACTGGGTTTTAAAATAATGTATTGCGGTTTAATTTGTTGAAGTAACTCTTTCTGACGCTTATATCCGAACACACCTATCAATTCTTCATCAAGAGCAATAGGAAGCGGTGTTTTCTCACACAATATTGCTATCTCTTTTACTTGGTGTTGTTTTATAGGCTGTTCTATAGAGTGAAGCTTTAAAGCTGCAAGCCGTTCTAATTTTTGTAATGCTTCGGTAGGTTTAAAAGCCCCGTTCGCATCAACTCTCAGAGTTATTTGTTCTGCGGAAAATTGCTCTCTTATTCCTTCTAAAAGTTTTATTTCGGCATCAAAATCAATAGCCCCTATTTTCATCTTAATACAATCAAAACCGGAAGCTAGCTTTTCGGCTATTTGATCCTGCATAAACTGAGGCGTCCCCATCCAGATGAGTCCGTTGATTGCTATCGCATCTTTACCTTGCGTAAATGCAGAAGGAAAAAGCTCAAAAGTGTTAGCAGCATTAAACGATTTAAAAGCCATCTCAACCCCAAACTGTATACTAGGAAAATCTACTAATCTGTCGTAAAGGGTTTGCTCGCCCAGATGAATATTTTCACAAGCCCACTTTAGGTTTTCTTCATAGTCAGGACGGTCGTCTATACTTAAACCACGCAGAATTCCACATTCACCAATTCCTATCTTTTGTTCTTCTTCAATTTTTATAAACCAGGTTTCCTTTTGATTAAGAACGCCCCGAGATGTTCCACTGGGGCGTTTAAAGTCTAGAATATATTTTTTATATGTTGCTTTCAAAAATGCTTATTATAATTCTATTGATTCTCCTATTTCAAGTAAGGTAAGTTTCTTTTCTACAGAACTAAATGCTTTTTTGGCGCCATCGTGATCAATTTCTATAAAACCAAACGTATCGTAGTGACAACCTATAATAGTATTACATTCTATAAAATCACTTGCACGTACTGCATCGCCTATTCCCATTGTAAAATTATCTCCAATAGGTAAAATAGCCACATCAAGATCAAACTCTAATGGAATCAACTTCATATCCATCGTTAGCGCGGTATCGCCAGCCATATAGATAGTCTTACCATCTATACTAAAAACAAAACCACCGGGTTGACCGCCGTAACTACCATCTGGGAAGGAGCTGGTGTGTATTGCATTTACATATTTAGCTTTACCAAATGAAAATTCCCAACTACCGCCGTGGTTCATCGGGTGTGTTTTCAAATCTTTTGCAGCATAATGATTTGCAATCTCATAATTACTTACAATCGTTGCACCAGATTGTTTCGCTATAGCTTCAGCATCTAAGGTGTGATCTTGATGTGCATGCGTTAAGAATATAAAATCTGGATTTAAATCTTTAATATCAATTTTATCCTTTGCGAGGTCGTTTCCGGTAATAAAAGGATCTGTAAGAAGTGTTGCGCTTTCAGTTTCAAAACCAAAGCAATTTTGGCCGTAATAGGTGATTTTCATAGTATTTTCAATTTCATTTTTCTATTTCTGAAATTTACGAAAACACGCATATCACACTAGCTACTTACCTTATAAGGTTCTGTTAAAATAAAAATCCCAGTGTAAAAAGTATCGAAAAGAAAAATGTCGCCAGGGCTACTTTTTTAAGTTGAGGATCTAAAAGCGCCGGGCTGTGATTTTCTTTAACGACCTTAATATGTTTTGCTAACGGAATAAAAACCACAAATGCTATAGCAGAATATTTAAACGTATTTGTAAGCTGAAAGAAAATTAATGTTGCTAAAAAAGCACCACCAATTAAACTGTAATGATAAATTTTTGCCTTTTTCTCACCTAATATAACCGCAAGCGTATTCTTCTTTACACGGGAGTCTGAGAGGCGATCACGCATATTATTAAGATTAAGCACGGCCATACTTAGAAAGCCAATTGTTAAAGCAGGTAAAAAAACCACCCTGCGCAGTTCTAACGTGTACATATAATAAGTACCTACGACTGCAACCAAACCAAAAAATATAAAGACAAAAAAATCGCCTAATCCTCTGTAGCCATAAGCCCCACGCCCTACTGTATATTTAACAGCAGCAAGTATCGCAGACAGACCTAATAGAAAAAAGATTAAAGATTGTACAAACTTATCTGACCCAAAGGCTGTATAAATAAGTGCTAGACTTAATAAACTGGTTAATACCGCTGTAAATACAATACCACTTTTGAGTTGGTTAGCAGTTAATAAACCACTTTGCATAGCACGAGCAGGACCTATACGCTCATGATTATCTGTGCCTTTTACACCATCACCATAATCATTAGCAAAATTTGAAAGAATTTGAAAACCCAGAGTTGCCAGTAAAGCCAGAACAAAAATGCTCCATCTAAAAGCCCCTGTATTATAAGCCAGTGCGCTACCTACAAGTATCCCTGAAACAGATAAGGGCAGCGTACGCAACCTTGCAGCAGAAATCCAAGCTTTAACTCGTGTCATAGATTTTATAATTTAATCGCAAAAGTAGACTTATCTAACGGTATTTAAAAATAGCTATACAAGTTGTAGAAATCAGGTTATACTTCTAAAATCAATATCGAAAGCGTTATAGTTAGCGCTTTAATGCCTATTTTTCGGTTTTAAAAATAGATTGAAAAATGAAACACACACTACTCTACTTCTTTTTAGGTTGTTCTCTTCTAAGTTGTAAATCAAAAACAGAAAATACACCAGCAAGTCCTGAAAATATAGAAACGGAAGCTAAAAAACCTTTTGCCTGGGAAGCTGCCAATGTTTACTTTCTACTTACAGATCGTTTCAATAATGGCAACACAAATAACGATATCAATTTTGGACGCGATGAAGAAACGGCTGTTTTACGTGGATTTAAAGGAGGTGATATTGCAGGTATTACCCAAAAGATTGAAGATGGCTATTTTACAAACTTAGGTATTAATGCCATTTGGTTTACTCCGGTTGTAGAGCAAGTGCACGGTGTTGTTGATGAAGGTACAGGCGTAACTTACGGGTATCATGGGTATTGGACAAAAGACTGGACTGCTCTTGATCCTAACTTTGGTACTTATGAAGAATTGCGAAAACTCGTAACAACTGCGCATCAAAATGGAATACGCATCGTGATGGATGTTGTACTTAACCACACAGGACCAGTTACTGATTCTGATGTTTTTTGGGGCGAAGATTGGGCACGACAACAACCCCAGTGTACTTATGACAGCTATGACGCTACAACGCTATGTACACTGGTAGCAAACCTACCCGATATAAAAACCGAAAGCGACAAAGAGGTTGAATTACCTGCTTTTTTAATAGAAAAATGGAAAAAAGAAGGGCGTTACGATACAGAATTAGAAGAATTAAACTCGTTTTTTGCAACCAGTGAGCTTGCTAAAACTCCGCGGAATTACATCATAAAATGGCTTACAGACTATATACGTGATTTAGGCATAGACGCTTTTAGGGTTGATACCGTAAAACATGTTGATGAGGCTGCGTGGTCTGTTATGAGAACACAGGCAGACCTGGCATTTGCCAGCTGGAAAAATACAAATCCTGATTTAGTTTTAGACGATAGTGCATTTTTTATGTTAGGAGAAGTCTATAATTATAACATAGGTAGTGGTAGAGATTATGATTTTGGGGATCAAAAAGTAGATTATTTTGCACACGGTTTTGACAACCTTATCAATTTTCAATTTAAGTATGATGCGATGGGAGATTATGAGCAGATGTTCTCCAGCTATGACTCTATACTAAACACTGCTTTAAAGAGTAAAAGTGTACTGAATTATGCGACGTCGCACGACGATGGTCAACCTTTTGATAAAGAACGAAGTAAAGCTTACGAAACCGGAACTAAATTATTACTTACACCCGGTTTATCACAGATTTATTACGGTGATGAGATCGCCCGCAATTTAACGATTCCCGGTGCAGACGGTGATGCTACATTACGTGGAATGATGCCGTGGTCACAACTAGATTCAACCGAAACCAAAGCCATTCTTAATCACTGGCAAAAGCTGGGAACCTTTAGAAGGGATCATCTTTCTGTAGGTGCCGGGCGCCATAAAATGCTTCAGGAAAAGCCGTACGTGTTTTCAAGAACCTACTCTAAAAATGAAATCACTGATGCAGTTGTTGTAGGCTTAGATTTACCAGAAGTTGAAAAAGAAATTCCGGTTACTCCTATTTTTAAAGATGGTGAGACTATAACAGATAGATACTCCGGTAATACTGCTACTGTTAAAAATGGCAAAATATTCTTAAACACCGCATTTACAATTGTATTACTTGAAAAAATTTAAAATGTCTATAGTATTGACTTTAGGCTATCACCTTTATTGAGCGATTTACTTTAAATATTTATTCAAATCTGATCTGAATACGGTGGCTAAAACACGATTTAGATCAGATTTTTTTATGAATTAAGACCTAACTCCTATGAAATGGTTCTTCATTTTACTAATAATTCAACTTATGAACACCACGCTATTCAATTTTAAAAAAGATGCAGACCTTAGTACATGGCAAGTAGTTGACGATGTTGTAATGGGAGGTAGATCGTCGGGTACATTTAAACTCAATGAGGATGGCTATGGAGAATTTTCAGGGCATATATCTTTAGAAAATAATGGTGGCTTTTCATCCCTGCAATTCCCGTTTTCTACTATTTCTGTAAATCCTAAACAGGTTATTGAACTTTACTTAAAAGGTGATGGTAAAGATTATCAGTTTAGAGTAAAAGACAAAATCTCAAATTCACACTCTTATGTATATCCCTTTAAAACAACCGGAGAGTGGGAAATTATACGTATTCAACTAAGTCAAATGACTCCACAATTTAGAGGTCGCAAATTACAGATGAATGCGTTTGATCAAAATCAGATAGAGCAACTTACTTTTTTAATAAAAAATAAAAAACAAGAAGATTTTAAACTTGAGCTCGATAAAATTGTCTTAGTACATTACTATCAACTTTTATTTAACACACCCTCTTAGCATAGATCAATTTTTTTAAAGAGTTGTGCCAGTACCTTTGTCTCAAATAATTATAAATAAGCGGCACACGCTGCAATTAATATATAAGATTATGAAAAAGGTATTATTTGTACTTACAAGCCACGATAAATTAGGAGATACGGGAGAGAAAACAGGATTTTGGATTGAAGAATTTGCTGCTCCTTATTATACGCTTCACGATAAGGGTATTGAAATTACAATTGCTTCTCCTAAAGGTGGTCAACCACCTATAGATCCTAAAAGTTCTGCTGAGGATGCACAAACAGAAGCGACTAAACGTTTTAACGCAGATGAAGCTTTACAAGCTAAATTGGCGACAACAACAAAATTGTCTGAAGTTGATCAGGATGGTTTTGATGCGATTTTCTACCCGGGTGGACACGGTCCATTATGGGATTTAGCAGAAGATAAAGATTCTATTGCTTTAATTGAATCATTTTATGCTAACAATAAACCTGTAAGTGCTGTATGTCACGCTCCAGCTGTATTTAAACATACTAAAGGTGCAGACGGGAATTCTTTAGTAAAAGGTAAAAAAGTTACCGGATTTACTAATACCGAAGAAGAAGCTGTGCAACTTACAGATGTAGTACCATTTTTAGTAGAAGATATGCTTAAAGAAAACGGTGGTATTTATTCAAAAGGTGATGACTGGGGAGTTTATACTCAAGAAGACGGTTTATTAATTACAGGGCAAAACCCTGCTTCTTCAGAAAAAGTTGCTGAAATTTTACTAGAGCGTTTAGCATAGTAATTTAAAATAAGTTTTCGCCTTAATAAATTACAACTCTCCCTAAAGTTGTGAAAATTAAAAGCTAAAACGTAATCAACGGATTGAATTAAGTTTCAATCCGTTTTTTTTATAGAAGATTATTACAAACTGTATGAACAGTATAGTACAGGATAGCTATCTGTAGTGTAATTACTATTATTAAATAAGCTTATAATTAAATATCAAACGATCAATTGAGATTGAATATCTAATTACAAGTTTGTTTAAAATAATTGATTTAGCCATCAATAGAAAAGATGCCTTAAAAGGCATCTTTTCTATTTTTAAGCAAGATTAATTCACGTTGAAGAAAACTTTAACGCATTCAAAAATTATCAAGACTTAAAAATATATATTGTTAATTTTCAGAAGTTTATATTATTAATTTATCTAAATTTTTTGATTTTACTATTAACACTGCTTAACATTTACAGTTGGTTTTTTAATAAATCATAGGCAAACTAGCGCTCAAAATACTGCTAGTTTAGCTTAACAATTAAAAATCAAATAAGATGAAACGATTATTTTTATATACAACAACGGCAATTTTAGGACTTTCTTTAGCAGCCTGTAATACTGATATTAAAAAGAATGATGTAGCTGCAAATGCGCAGTCTAAAGTTGAATTAGAAAAACCAGTTCCTCCGGCTGTAGTTATTCCTGAAGGATACGAACTTTACAAAAGCGGTACTTTAAACAAAGAATGGAAACTTTCTATGATTTACCCTGAGAAAGCTTCAGTAGATGTCGTAGGTAACCAGGTAATGGTTAAATATTCTGGTGAAGACAATTCTTTTTACGGTGGTTTGACAGATGGTTTTAATATGACTATAAGCGTCGTTAACAACGATGACGCTCAAAAACATGTACAAAAGACCACTCCTGAACTTATAGGCAATTATGAGATGTTCAAATACAAAGCTCCTAATAGTTTAGGGATGCAAGTAGATCATTATCTTGTCAAAATTAATACCGAAGACGAAGCCAACAACACCTATGTAGATGTGGCATTAGCTGTAAAAGGAAAAGATAGCAAAGAATACAACACCATGATTCTTGATATTCTTGAAACTATGCAGTGGGAAAAAGCTGCTGTATAGATTTAATATCTAATTAAACAAAGCGAAAAATCCGCTCTTTATGTAAGAGCGGATTTTTTATGAAAACTCATTTTAATCTATAACAATGCCAACTCCATTTTAGCACGATTGAAATCGGTTATGAGTTCTTCTATGATTTCAGCGGCAGGTTTTATGCTATGTATTAGCCCTGCAATTTGACCTATCTCTAACTCGCCTTCTTCCAGATCTCCTTCAAACATACCTTTCTTAGCGCGTGCTCTCCCTAAAAGCTCAACAAGTTGTTCTTTAGATGGGGCTGTGGCATATAGAGCTTTTACATCATCGTAAAATTTATTTTTAAGTAAGCGTACAGGTGCAAGCTCTTTTAAAGTCAACGCTGTATCTCCTTCCTTTGCTGCTATAACCTTATTTTTAAAGTTAACGTGACTACTTGCTTCAGGTGTAGCAACAAACCTGCTTCCTATTTGTACAGCATCTGCTCCTAGAACCATAGCTGCGAGCATTCCTCTTCCTGTAGCAATACCACCTGCGGCAATTAAAGGTACTGTCAATTGTTCTTTTACCATAGGTATAAGGGTAAATGTAGTAGTCTCTTCGCGACCATTATGACCACCGGCTTCAAATCCTTCAGCAACTACCGCATCTACTCCTGCTTCTTCGGCTTTTAGTGCAAACTTTACGCTACTCACTACGTGCACCACAGTGATCCCATTTTCTTTTAAGAGAGAAGTCCACGTTTTAGGATTACCTGCACTTGTAAATACAATTTTGACTTCTTCTTCAATAATGATTTGCATCAGTTTATCTATATCAGGATACAGAAGAGGCACATTAACGGCAAATGGTTGTGAAGTCGCTTTTTTACACTTTATAAGATGTTCTTTTAAAATTTCAGGATACATAGAACCTGCACCTATAATCCCTAATCCTCCTGCATTACTTACAGCACTGGCAAGTTTCCAGCCACTGGCCCAGATCATCCCGGCTTGAATTATGGGATATTGTATACCGAAAAGTGATGTGATTCTATTCAAACTAAGATATTTATGAAATTACTCCAGACCCTAAACATTCGTTACCATCATACCAGGCTACAAATTGCCCCTCACTTATTGCCGCCTGTGGTTCATCAAACGATACGTAAAGACCAACTTCTGTTTTGTGTAGCCAAGCTTTAACCAAAGGCTGGCGGTATCGTATACGCGCTTCTACCTCGCGTGTTTCTCCTATTTGTAACTCAAGATCTTCACGTATGTAATGAATTTCACTTTCCTGAACATAAAGAGCAGAACGCAATAAGCCGGGATGATCTTTACCCTGGCCGGTATAAATAACGTTTTCCTCAACATCAGTATCAATAACAAACAAAGGTTCAGGAGTTCCGCCAACGGCGAGACCTTTGCGTTGCCCTTTTGTAAAATAATGAGCTCCCTGATGCTTACCTACAATTCTACCGTCGTTTACTGTATATTTTGGTTTTTGCGCTAATACAGCTACATCGGTTATAGCAACAGCAACGCTACTTCTATTTTCTGATTGTAATATGTCTATTTTTTCCTGTGCCTTTTCTGCAGTGATTTCTACAATAACACCCTCTTTTGGCTTTAACTGTTGTTGTAAAAAGTCTGGCAAACGCACTTTACCTATGAAGCAAAGTCCTTGAGAATCTTTTTTATCTGCAGTCACCAGGTTTTCGGCCTTAGCAATTTTACGCACCTCACTTTTTTGTAAATGACCTATAGGAAACAAGGTTTTGGCAAGTTGATCCTGTGATAACTGACATAGAAAATAAGATTGATCTTTGTTGTCATCTGCTCCTGCCAGCAATTGATATACTGGTTTACCATCAACCTCAACTTCACCTTTCTGACAATAATGACCGGTCGCGACAAAATCTGCACCTAGCTCCAGTGCAATTTTCATAAAAACATCAAATTTAATTTCGCGATTACACAGTACGTCAGGGTTGGGCGTGCGTCCCATCTCGTATTCCCTAAACATATAATCAACGATTCGATCTTTATATTCTACACTTAAATCTACAGTCTGAAAGGGAATTCCCAATTTCTCTGCTACAAGCATCGCATCATTACTATCATCAAGCCAGGGGCAGTCATCTGATATTGTAACAGAGTCGTCGTGCCAATTCTTCATAAACAGGCCAATAACATTATACCCGGCCTCCTTCAATAAATAGGCTGAAACACTGCTATCTACTCCTCCACTAAGACCTACAACAACGGTTTTCATATTCTTCTATTTGTGTTCTTTTGAGTCGCTAAACCCAATGCAAAATTACGAAACATTAAAGGATACAGAACGGTATTTCAAATTTCAGAAAATAGTTAAAACTATTTTTGTTTAATATTTTTAACTTTTAGTTAAACATTTTTTAAAGAAGCTACTCCTAAATTTGAGGACTAATTAAAATTCATACTATGAAATCATTTAACAGAATTCTCCAAGTACTTACTATAATGGTACTTACAACAAGTTTAATTTCGTGTAACGACGACGATGACAATGGGCTAATGCCTCCAGAAACGAATACGATTGCGGATATTGTTTCTAACAGTGATGATTTTGACATCCTACTTGCAGCAGCAGTAAAAGCTGATCTTGTAGGTACATTATCTACTACAACAAACACAGATTTAACTGTATTTGCTCCTACAGATGCAGCATTTATTTCCTATTTAGGTGCGGCAGACGAAACTGCTGCAATTAGTACTGTAAATTCACTATCAAGTGATGTGGTTGCTAATTTATTACTCAATCACGTATTGGGAACTTCGGTCACTGCTTCTGAAATTACATCGGGTTATGTAAAAGCTTTATCTACAAATGCAGATGGTGACAACCTCGATTTATTTGTAGGTGTAGCTAATGGAACTGTTACTATTAATGGAACTTCAGATGTAACTACACCAGACGTAGCAGCAGATAACGGAGTGATACACGTTGTTGATGCTGTTATACCTGAAGCTACAATTGCTACTTTTGCAAGTGCAGATCCTAACTTCTCCACATTATTAGCGGCAGTTGTGCAGGAAGATTTAGCTGCAACATTATCTGGAGCCGGAACTTTTACGGTGTTTGCTCCTACTAATGATGCCTTTCAGGCATTAATTGATGCAGACCCAAATGATGGCATTACAAGCGCGGCAGATATCCTGGCTCTAGGGGATTCTGATGCTACCACAACAAGTACATTAGACAACATTTTAAGACACCATGTACTAGGTGCTACAGTACGTGCTGAAGATTTAAGTACTACTGCTCCTACACCTGCCACTCCATTATTTGCTGGTGGTGGTTTAAGTATAGATGCAACTGTAACACCGCCTTCTATTACAGATGGTTCTGGTGCTACATATGACATCGTGGTTACTAATGTTACCGGTACAAACGGTGTAGTTCATGCAATAACCGGTGTTCTAATGCCTGAATAATTTAGCTGAAATTAAATGCAATAAAAAACCCTTCAAGTTTTACTTGAAGGGTTTTTACTTTTATGCGGTTTTGCTATTATTTCTTTTTCTGTTGTGCTTCAGCCTGCTCCATCATTTCAGAAAATTTCTTAGTGAAACGATTTTGTTTTTTCGGCTTTGCCTTTGCTGTAGCGATTTTTGCGTGAATCTTGTTTTCATCTAAGATGAAATTTTTGATTACCAGCATAATTCCTATGGTAATTAAGTTTGAAATAAAGTAGTACAAACTTAATCCACTCGCGTAGTTATTGAAGAAAAACAACATCATTAATGGCGACAAGTACATCAGGAATTTCATATTAGGCATTCCCGGTTGCTGCGCTTGTTGCATACTTTGACCAGTTGTCATGGTCATATAAATAAAGATAGCAATAGAGGCAAGAATTGGAAATAAACTTACGTGATCACCATAAAACGGAATTGAAAACGGAAGATCTGCAATTTTATCATAGCTCGATAAATCGTCTGCCCATAAGAAGCTTTCGTGTCTTAATGCAAATGCTGAAGGGAAAAACGTAAACAACGCATAGAATACAGGAATTTGCAACAATCCAGGAATACAACCACTCAATGGGCTGGCACCTGCCTTGCTATAAATCTTCATCGTTTCCTGTTGCTTTTTCATAGCATTATCAGCATACTTCTCATTGATCTCATTGATCTCAGGGCGTAAAACTTTCATCTTAGCCTGTGAGAGGTATTGCTTGTACTGTACAGGAGACAACAGTAATTTAATAGAAATCGTTAATAATATAATGGCTATTCCTGCAGGGAAGTAAGCGATTAAGAAATTAAAAAATGGAATAATTAAGTACTTGTTGATTACACCAAAAATACCCCAACCCAATGGCATTGCCTCATCTATATCGCGGTCGTAATTATTTAAAACCTCATAATCTGTAGGACCGTAATAAAAATCCATTGCATAATTAAGCTCCCCATTTACAGGAGTTAATAGCATTTCTGCCGCATATTTCTTTGTATAAATAGTATCTACTTCCTCGTCTTCAACAAGATCTTGAGATTTAAAGGTAACCTGCTCAAACGGTTGGTCTGTTAATAAGATAGAACTAAAGAAATGTTGTCTAAAGTTTAACCAGTCTACATCTGTCTCAATAGCGTCATCTTCTCCTGACTGACTTAATTTATCGTGATCACCTTCTTCATATTCGTACGTTAAACGTGTGTAACGATTCTCATAACTAATACTTTTAGCATGACGATATCCTTTAAGTTCCCAGTCTAAATTTATTGGCTGCGAAGTATTGATCACACTTTGAAGACCTACCGTTTTTATACCGAAACCCATCATATAATCATCTGGCTTCAACGTGTAGCGGTATTCTAGATATTCATTTGCAGCAACTTTCAGTTTCATAGAAAGAACCTGATTTTCTCCTTCCTTACTTAGCGAAGGCTCAAAATACATATTCTCGCTATTTAAAGTTCTGTTATCTGTAGTAGCGAAGTTTAAGTTAAACCTACTGTTTCCGTCTTTAATTAAATAAACAGGTAGCGAATCGTAGCTTTTAAATTGCTTTAGTCGTGCTTCAGTTATAAAACCACCTTTATTACTTATTTTGAGTGCTAAAACCTCATTCTCAAATTCGGTAATATTATCTGTAGCAGACGGCAAACTTGCAGAGTATGCAAAGTTCCCCAGCGTTGCCTTATAGCGCTCCATAGATAAAGAATCATTTTGAGGAGCTCCTTGTGCTACATCTGTATTTTGAGTAGCAGCAGGAGTTACGGCTTTTTTCTCTGCATCAATTTGTTCTTGTTTGGCTTTTTCTGCTGCCAGCTCTTCTGGTGAAGGCTGGTTTTGCCAAAGCATAAATAGTAAAATAGCTCCTATTAAAAGGAACCCTATCATTGACTGTTTGTCAAACTTCTTTTCTTCCATAATTGTGCGGCAACGTGCCGTATTACTAATTTTTAATCAACTTGCGTAGAAATAGTGTATTGGTAAAATCTACAAACGGCTTTAAGGCAATAACAAACCCATAGATTAGTTATGTGACACATTGTCTGTACTTTTTGACTGACTGTATTTTACAGCGGCCTGTACATAAGCTACAAATAAAGGATGTGGGTTTGCTACTGTACTTTTATATTCGGGATGATATTGTACTCCTACAAACCAGGGATGGTCTTCAATTTCTACAATTTCTACAAGACCGGTTTTAGGATTAGTACCTGTAACTTTCAAGCCTGCTTTTTCTAACTGATCTCTGTATTCATCATTAAACTCATAACGGTGACGGTGACGCTCTGTAATTAGATTTTTACCGTAAACACCAGACACTATACTATCTTTTACAAGCTCACAATCCCAGGCTCCCAATCGCATGGTACCGCCCATATGTTTAAGATCTTTTTGATCTTCCATCAAGCTAATTACAGGCATCGTTGTATTTGGCTGCATCTCTATAGAATTTGCATCTTTAAGACCCGCAACATTACGCGAGAATTCAATCACTGCCATTTGCATACCTAAACAGATTCCCAAAAACGGAATTTTATGTTCGCGGGCATATTGTACCGCTTTAATTTTTCCCTCTATACCGCGCTCGCCAAAACCAGGCGCAACTAACAAGCCATCTAGTTTTGAAATCTTAGTATCTATTACATCCTGAGAAATAAATTCTGAATGTATAGGCTCAACCTTTACACGCACTTCATTCTCTGCTCCTGCGTGAATAAACGCTTCTAAAATAGACTTATAAGAATCCTGAAGCTCTACGTATTTACCTATAAGCCCAATTCTAACTTCGGCTTTTGGATTTTTATGTCTGCGTAAAAACTCATTCCAACGTGTCAACACCGGCTCATTATCTGCAGAAAGATTCAATTTTGAAAGTGTAATGGTATCTAAGCCTTCTTCAAGCATCATATTAGGCACATCATAAATGGTAGATGCATCTATAGATTGAATTACCGCTTCTTTGCGCACATTACAAAATAATGCGAGTTTTTCACGTAAATCATCGCTTAATTCGTGTTCCGTTCTACACACCAGAATATCTGCTTTGATACCGCTTTCCATTAATGTTTTAACAGAATGCTGCGTAGGTTTTGTTTTCAATTCTCCTGCTGCAGAAAGATATGGAACGAGGGTTAGATGTATTACTAAAGCATTCTCATCGCCCAACTCCCATTTTAACTGGCGCACCGCTTCAATGTAAGGCAATGACTCAATATCACCTACGGTACCACCTATTTCAGTAAGAACAATATCATAATCACCGGTATTACCCAGAGTCTTAATACGCTCTTTTATTTCATTTGTAATATGAGGAACAACCTGTACAGTTTTACCAAGAAATTCTCCACGACGTTCTTTCTCAATAACACTTTGATAAATACGCCCGGTAGTAACGTTGTTAGCCTGTGACGTATTTACGTTAAGAAAACGCTCGTAATGCCCAAGGTCAAGGTCTGTTTCTGCACCGTCATCGGTTACGTAACATTCCCCGTGTTCATAAGGGTTTAACGTACCCGGATCAACATTTATATATGGATCTAATTTTTGAATTGTAACGCGGTAACCACGTGCCTGAAGCAACTTTGCTAAGGAAGCCGCTATAATACCTTTACCTAATGAAGAAGAAACCCCGCCCGTGACGAAGATGTACTTAGTATCTGCCATCTATATCTTGATTATTTTATGCTCACTTTAACACTATGAGCACATCTACGGGATGCAAAGGTAGGTATTTAATGGCGAACCTTTTTAACCGATTTGGCTATTATTTTTTTGGCTTCGCTTTTGGCTTAGGTGCAGGATATTGACGTTTAATTTTATAGATGAGCTCTTCTAGTCCGTTCACTTTTATCTCATACATCTGCTCCATCATCATCCCTAATTTACCTTCAGGAAAACCTTTTTGCCGAAACCAGGTGAAGTAAGGTTCAGGAAGCTCTACCAAATAGCGATCCTGATATTTTCCGAAAGGCATTTTATAATGCGCAAGTTCTATAAGTTTTTCAGGATCCAAATTATACGATTTTTATTTTATAAGAATTGAGTAAACCAGGCAAGCCTTCTTTACTAAATATAGCACCGGTTACTTTATTGTGCTCAGGGGTTAGTGTATAATTTAATGCCGAAGAAAAATCTGTTTTTTGCAGGTTTGTCTGTTCAAATGTGCTACCTGAAAGATCACATTCGGTTAAGGAAATACCAGAAAGATTAGCTTCAGTAAAATCTACCTCTTTTAACTGACACTTTATAAACTGCGAACTTGTCAAATCAACTTTATAAAAGTTACTAAAATTCAACAAACAACTGTCACACGTAATCTGAAATAAAAAGGAAGCACAAGCTTCAAATCCCATCCCCAGCATTTTACAGGAAATAAACTCGCAATCCTGAAATGCAGCTTTGTGTAAGTTCGCACCGCTTAGATCGCAGTTTTCAAAAGTACAATTCGTAAAACTGAGGTTTGATAATTTAGCTTTCGCGAAAAAACAACTTTTAAAAACGCAATCTTCAAAATCTGCAACAATACAGTTTTCAACAAAATTGTGTCCTTCAAAAGTTTTATCGGTTAGCAATTCATTCATCAACTTAGTCCTTATTTTAGTTTTGCGGAAGCATTCCGTATTAATTTTCGGCTTAAATAATTAAACCGAATATACAACAGGATCGCTGAAGCACTTAATCCTGCGAGTAGGCCGTACCAAATACCCTGACTTCCCATCATATCTGCTTTCCCAAAATACCAGGCCACCGGAAATCCTATTAACCAGTAGGCTACAAAACAAATTGCTGTTGGAATATTTACATCTTGCAAACCGCGCAAAGCTCCTAAAATCACTACCTGCAAACCATCACTTAACTGAAACAAGGCTGCAACTATAAGCAATTGGGATGCAAGAATAATCACTTCAAGATTATCTATATAAAATTCAGGAAGTATATTTTTTAGTAAAATAAAGCCAATAGCAAATACCGCTTCAATAAGAAAAACCTGTAGAAATAAAGAAATGGCAATACGTCTCATATTAACGTAATCACCTTTTCCTTTTTGATTCCCCACGCGTATCGTTGCAGTTACACCCAAGCCTACAGCAATCATAAAAGTCATCGCCGCAAGATTTAGCGCTATTTGGTTTGCGGCCTGTGCATTTGTACCTAAAATACCAGATAGAAAAATACACGAGGTAAATAAAGACACTTCAAAAAGCATCTGCATTGCAGTAGGAAAACCCAGATCAAACAACTTTTTAAATATGGGTAATTTAAAAGCCTTACGCCTGGTCCAGATAAAATACGGCTTAAATTTCTTTTTCTTACTTAAAATATAATACAGCATCCACAGCATAAAAAAGCGTGAAATCAGCGTGCCGTATGCAGCACCTACAAGCTCTAGTCGAGGAAAAATCCAGAAACCGTAAATAAGTATAAAATTAAAAAACACGTTAACCACATTTGCCACGATAGTCGCATACATAGCATAGCGTGTGTTTGAGAGCCCATCTGCAAATTGCTTAAATGCCTGAAAAACCATTAAGGGTATTAGTGAGAACGCAACAATCTCCATATACGGGATTGCGAGTTTTACAACCTCAACCGGCTGATCTAAATAATACAGAATGGGTTTTGCAAAGAGCAGCAAAACAAACAAGAGGATTCCATTAAGTGCACACATTACAATGCCGTGGTGAAAATAATTTCTTCCCAGCTCTGTATTACCCGTACCATCTGTCTCTGCAATTAAGGGTGTTATCGCAAAAGAAAAACCTATACCTAAAGAAAGAGCTATAAAAATAAGACTGTTACCTAAAGAAACCGCAGCCAACTGAGCTGCACCTAGCCTACCTACCATTATATTATCTGCTAAAGCAACCAGAATATGACCCAGTTGCCCCAGCATTACGGGGTAAGCAATCTTTAAATTTTGACGAAATTCTTTTGTATAATTAGCTAACAAAACAGCGGTTTTTAAAAGAATGCAAAAGTAAGCTTAAAGATTAATATAGCCGTGTACTCTAATCACCTGCTTTTTGAGCTATACAGGTACATTAATTTACAGAAGCCTTAACAGCCCTTAGTGGGAGGTATCATTAACTTTGTTAAACTATGCAAAATGAATCTGATTATCACAATAAAGAAATCCCTAAAAGTATTGAGGATGAAGTCAAAATTGCACTTAATTTTTATCCGCAATTGACTAAAACCGCAATCGCTTTTAAATTTAAGGATGATATTAAAAAGTCTACAATGCAGGCACAGCCTGTTTTTAAATCCCTTTTAAGACCAAGTAAAAGAAGAGATTATGTAATTTTTATTAGTAAAAAAGTAAAAATTGAACAGGAGTCTTTTAAGATTACAGACATTCCTTCTGAAGTTTTAATTGGTTGGATAGGACACGAACTAGGTCATATTATGGATTATAGAGAGCGCAGCAGTTTGGGCTTGATTTGGTTCGGCATTAAATATTTGTACTTTCCTAAGTTTATTAAAAAAGCAGAACGTGCAGCAGACACCTTTGCCGTAGCGCACGGTATGGGAGAATACATTTTAAAAACCAAAGATTTTATTTTGAATCACGCGCATATTTCTAAAGCGTATAAGGCACGAATTAAACGACTCTATCTTTCTCCCGAAGAGATAATGCAACTTATCAATAATGATTAATTGTGGTGTTCAACGTATAACATCAAATGTTTACTAAAATAAAAAAAGTCCTATTACTCTTGCAGAATAGGAATTTTTCTCATTTAATCTTTATATTCTAAACTTGAGCGTGCTCCTTCACAAAAGCTTCCCATTCGGCGAACTTCTCTTCGTTCATTACCTTTTCCATTTTAACCTGACCGCCTTTTTTCTTATTGGCACCACTCCATTCATAAAAAACTTCGGGCTTAACGGTTTTTACAAAAACACCTTTTAAGGCTTTACTTCTGGCCACACCATAATTTTTATTTGCCTCTTGTAAACTTGCGTCTAGCTTTTCTGCAAGTTCCTCATTAGAAACTGTAGTTTCGGTGCCTAAATACCAATAGTGATAAAACTCGTCATCTTCAGGATTACGTTTTGCAGCAATCGTAAATTCTGGGATCTTAATATCAAAAGCTTCCTCTAACTCCTGTACTGCAGCTTCCATTTTATTAACAGAAAGCTGTGATCCCACGGTATTTAAGAAAAACTTGGTACGGCCGGTAATTTTGATTTCGGCTCTTGCTTTATCAGTAAACGCAATGGTATCGCCTATAAGATAGCGCCAGGCACCAGAAACTGTAGATATGATTAAGATATAATCTTTTTCTTCTTCTACATCTGCCAGACCTACAACAGGAGCGTCCTGCACGATTGATCCGTCTTCGTTAATATAATCAGGATTCATTGGCACAAACTCAAAGTAGATACCATTATTGGTGACCAGTTTCATGGCATCAGTCTCTGGTCTGGCTTGAAATGCAATAAATCCTTCCGAAGCTAAATAGGTTTCGATAACCGTAATTGGCTTTCCTAATAGCGCATTAAAGCTTTTTTCATAAGGCTGAAAAGCTACACCTCCAGAAGTATATACCTGAAGATTTGGCCAGATTTCGTGAATATTATTGAGTTTGTGATGCTCAATAACTTTTTCCAACATTAATTCAATCCAGCTAGGGATACCACTTAAGGCCCCTATATCCCACTCTTCCGCCGTTTCTGCGATATGTTGCACGCGTTCATCCCAATCTTCAATCTTCGCAATATCTTCACCCGGCTTATAATAACCTTTAAACCAAAATGGAATTCGGCTTGCGCTAATACCACTTATTTCGCCTTCTTCGTGACCATCTTTTTTAGCCAGATCAGTAGAGCTACCCAGCATCATAATATCTTTCTCAAAAAAATCTGCTTCTAAATCAAAATGCGCCAAAGCTCCTACTTGCTTAATACCCGCGTTGCGTATTGCTTCTATCATTTCATCTGTTACCGGAATACGCTTACTACTTTTCCCGGTTGTACCGCTACTTAGTGCAAAATAATCTGGAGTACCGGGCCAGGTCACATCTACTTCGCCTTCGTGTAATTTAGACCACCATTCTTCATTTAGGCTGTTATAGTCAAAAAAAGGTATTTGCTCAGAAAAGCTTAAAATCGGATTTTCTGACTCTAAAATAGCTTCAAAACCGTAAAACTGCCCAAATTGTGTATTCTTGGCTTTTTCTAACAATTCTTTCAAAACTACTTCCTGCTCCTCAATAGGATTTGATTCTGGAATTATCTTATCTGAAATGTCGATTATACCTTTAATAAGTGCGCCTAAAATTGCCATGGTTAGTTTGTTTTGGATGTACTCAAAATTAAGAGACCTCGTAAAAACGAGGTCTCTAGTTATAAGAAGTTTAACAGGAATATTTTGCTATAAAATGTGTTGGGCGTGACCCTTTGGGTCGGGCTATACGCTTCAAGTCCGCGGCTCGCTATCGCTTACCTGTGGGCTTTTTGCTGCTATCCCTCACGCAGACTAAATTCTCTCATTTATATAGAATAAATATATCAATCACGTATATCTATTATCCCCTTCTGCGTTCTAGCAAGATTAACATCATAAGTACTTACAATATGACTTACCATAGGGTTGTAAAAGATTTTTCAGAATAAAAAAACTACGCCTATTTATTTTTGAACAGGAATCACCCCATAGGTGTCAAACAAATAAACCAGACTGGTCATTGTAGCCGCTCCTAACTCTAATTCTCGTTTATTAACTGCATCAAAAGTATCATTACTTGCGTGGTGATAATCAAAATAGCGTTGTGAATCTGGTCGTAAACCGGCTAAAACGATACCTTCCGTTTTCAATGGGCCTATATCTGCACCGCTGCCACCTAATTCAAAATAATGAATTAAATACGGCTTAAATAATGGAATCCAACTTTCTACCTGAGCAAAATTTGCAGCATCTGCATCAAAAGAAAAACCTCTGGGCGTAAACCCACCAGAATCACTTTCTAGTGCAAAGACATGGTTTTCGCCCTTTTTCTTAGCCACTGCGGCATATTCATTTCCGCCTCGAAGACCATTTTCTTCGTTCATAAAAAGAACTACACGAATGCTGTGTTTTGGGGTGTAGTTAGCAGCTTTCATTAAACGTAAAACTTCCATACTTTGAACCACGCCGGCACCATCATCGTGACTGCCATCTCCAAGATCCCAGGAATCTAAATGCCCACCTATAACCATAAATTCATTAGGCTTCTCACTACCGGTAAGCTCTCCTATAACATTAAAAGAAGGCACATCTTCAAAGTTTTTTGAGTTCATTTTTAAATAAAACTGAGTCTTATCATTCTTCTTAAGCATTTTACTTAAAAGCGCTGCACCATTAGTACTTATAGCTGCTGCAGGTATTCTTTTATCATTAGGCAAATCGCCGTAAGACATTGCACCCGTATGCGGAAAATCGTCCATTCTTAAATTCATAGAGCGCACAATCACGCCCACTGCACCATATTTTGCAGCTTCCTGTGCGCCAGAATATCGCTGATCTACACAACCGCCATAAGCAGAAAACGTTTGTATTAAATCTGCCTGCATAGGGCGATTATAAAAAACTATTTTGCCTTTAAGTTTTGCCTCCCCGTAATTTGCTAAATCTTCTAATCCCTGCACTTCTATTACTTCTGCTGTAATCCCACTATCTGGTGTAGCAACAGAACCTCCTAATGCACAAACAGGGACTTCAATTTTACCATCAGATCCTTCGATGTGCGCTTTTTCTGGTGCTCCGCGTTCCCATTTAGGAACCATCACCGGCTGTAACCAAACCTTATCAAGACCTAATTTATCGAGTTCTGCCTTTGCCCATTCTACAGCTTTTTCTGCTCCTTTACTTCCGCTTAATCGTGGTCCTACCTCATTAGACAATGCATCTAACCACTCATAACTGTTACCACTTAATAATGCTAAATCGTAGAAATCACGTAATTGAGTAGAATCTTTTGTCGCTTGCGCGGAAACAGAAAGACTACCTACAAACAGAGTTGCCAAAAGGAAAATTCTTTTCAAAATAAAATGTGTTTGAGTTGAGTTTTAAAAATAAGACACTCTTGTGTCATAATCTCTTTTAAATAAAAAAATCGCTTCAAAAGAAGCGATTTAACTATCATTTAAAATCTTAAAATCTAATCTTCAGACTCCAGTTGTTTTCTATACTCATCTATATTAGATGCTGTTTTAGCATCTAATTCTGGTTCTTTAATATCTTTGTATTGAGAAAGTTTTTCTAAAATTATTTTTGCTAAAATTAAACGGGCAGTTGGTTTATCATCTGCAGGAACCACATACCAGGGAGCGTGAAATTTTGAAGTTTTATTAATAGCATCTTCATAATACTCTTGATAGGTATCCCACAATTTGCGCTCTTTTAAATCTCCTGCGGAAAATTTCCAGTTTTTATTAGGTTTGTCAAGACGGCGTAATAATCTACTCTTTTGCTCTTCTTTAGAAAGGTGTAAGAAGAACTTAAAAATAATCGTTCCGTTTTCTGCGATGTGTTGTTCAAAATTATTGATCTGCTCAAAACGTTTTTCCCAGAATGCCTCATCGATATCTGAAACTTCGTGTATACCCGGAAGCTTTTCACTTAGAATATATTCAGGATGCACACGCGTTACCAGAACATTCTCATAATGCGTTCTATTAAAAATACCAAATTTACCACGTGCAGGTAAAGCGATATAATGTCTCCATAAATAATCGTGATTGAGTTCTAACTCTGTGGGTACTTTAAAACTGTGCACCACAAGGCCCCGTGCATTAAAATTTTTAAATACCTCCCGTATGAGGCTGTCTTTACCGGCAGTATCCATCCCCTGAATACAAATAAGAACTGCATATTTACCGTGTGCATACATTGCATTTTGTATTTCGGCAATCGCTTTGCTCACTTCGTCAAGATCATCTTCGAGTTCGCTTTTTTTGCCAAAGTCTTCGTAAGTCTTTCTATCCTTGAGTTTTACAGGTGCTGTAACTTGATAATCTGCTGCTTTCATAATTAGTTATTTGCTGGCAAAAAGTTTTACATCATCTTCAGAAACCTCGCTACCGCCCAGAATAATTAGACGCTCAACTACATTACGCAGCTCTCGTATATTCCCGGTCCAGTCGTATTCCTGTAATTTTTCTATCGCTTTAGGCGTGAATACCTTTAAAGCTGTGCCTTGCTCGGCTGCTACTTTATTTGTAAAGTGATTTATTAATAATGGTATATCATCACGGCGCTGATTAAGTGCAGGAACGGGAATCAAAATCACAGCAAGTCTGTGGTATAAATCTTCTCTAAATCTACCCTCTGCGATCTCTTGCTGCAGGTTTTTATTAGTCGCCGCAAGTACGCGTACATTAACCTTTATATCTTTATCACTACCTACCCGAGACACTTTACTTTCTTGTAAAGCCCGCAAAACTTTTGCCTGAGCAGAAAGACTCATATCTCCTATCTCATCAAGAAAAATAGTTCCCCCATTAGCTGCCTCAAACTTTCCAGCCCGGTCTTTATTCGCCGATGTAAAAGCTCCTTTTACATGACCAAAAAGTTCGCTTTCTATTAATTCTGCAGGTATTGCAGCACAGTTAACCTCGATCATCGGGCCTTTTGCGCGTTCACTCTTTTCGTGTAGCCAGTGTGCCACAAGCTCTTTACCTGTACCATTAGGGCCGGTAATAAGAACGCGTGCTTCAGTAGGTGCTACTTTTTCAATAATCTCTTTTATCTTTGAAATCGCGTCACTCTCACCTATCATCTCATACTGCTTGCTTACTTTTTTCTTAAGCATAGTATTTTCGACAACGAGATTTTTTCGGTCTAAAGCATTGCGAACTGTATTGAGTAACCTGTTTAAATCTGGTGGTTTTGAAATGTAATCAAAAGCTCCCAGACGCATTGTGTTAACTGCAGTATCTAAATCGCCGTGACCCGAAATCATAATTATAGGTATTTCTGGCTTGATTTTTTTTGTTGCCTCGAGAACTTCAACGCCGTCCATCTTCGGCATTTTTATATCACACAAGATTAGGTCATAGTCGCTATCCTTTATTTTTTCCATTCCGGCAAGACCATCTTCGGATTCTTCAACCTGATAGTCTTTACTTTCTTCAGATAAAATTTTATTAAGAACTCTGCGTATTGCAGCCTCGTCTTCAATAATTAAAATCTTTGCCATTTCTAAAATTTAAATTTTACTCCAGATCTAAAGTAAAATGTATTGTCACTATTTATAGTATATATATCGTCGCGCTCATTATTACGCAATCTAAAATCATTGCTAATTGAATGAGTCGCATAAGCGTAATATAACAAATGCTTTGTAAAGAAATGCTCATAACCCAGACCTCCCATAACAATAGTCATTGAGATATTTTCTGCAGTACGACCATCTATCACCATATTATTCTGGATGTTTGCAAAAAAGTTATCTAAGGTTACAAAGGCCTGCAAGGCATCTTTATGATCGTCATTTAAGTAATGACGCACATTTGTTTTTGGCACTCCCAAAGTATAAGTCCAGTTAGGGTGAAACTCTCTATAATAATTAACGAGCGGAAGCGGGTAGTTACGCCCGGGAGTGGTTGAATAATCAAGACCAAAAATCCATCTGTATGGCTTTGTGGTAGATGCATCTTTCATATCATTAATCACATAGACTGAAGCTGTATAAATCCAGTCGTCTGAAACCAAACCATCCTGAAGATTTGAGCTAATGCGAGCTCCAGCTTTCACACCAAAGCGCCAGTTTTCATTAAATTTCCAGGTATATCCTAAATAGCCATCAATTTGTTGAAGCGTGCCCACTTCCTGTAGATTGAAACCTACAGGAACAGGATCATTAATATCAACATTGGTATTTCGGTACTCAAAGCCTGCAACTAGTATCTTATCTAACTCCTTATCTAATGGAATAGGAACCTGTAACAATGCGCGAAAACGCCCCACGTTATTTTGAGAATTACTAAACGGCACATACATATACTCAACACGTGCAATATCTGTGCTCTGCGCCTGTACACTGGTTACAGCAGCTAATACGATTAAACTTATTATAAGTCTGTTAATCATTTAAGGGGTTGTTTATTAATTCTGATGTTTTATAAAAATGAATATCGCGCTGCGGAAACGGGATAGTAATATTGTTTTTTCTAAATTCTTTATCTATACGAAAACGAATTTCACTTTTAATTCTTGGGTCTGAAAAGCTATCTGTAATAAAAAAATAAACTCCAAAAGCTAATGATGAATCTGCAAAATCTTCAAACAGCACAAAAGGTTTTGGGCTTTTTAGCACACCGTTTTGCTCAATCACACACGATAAAAGAATTTTTTTTACCAGTTCTGTATCGCTACCGTAAGCAACCCCCACCTTAACAGCTTCCCGTGTGGTTCTGTGGTTTTGCGTAAAGTTGAACACAATATCACTTATAAACTTGTGATTAGGTATAATAATAACTTTATCGTCTCGGGTTAACGCACGTGTGGTACGTAACTTTATTTCAAAAACACGAGCTACTTTACCTTCTATCTCGACTACATCACCTACACTAAGTGACTTGTCTAGCATAATAAAAATACCGCCTATAATGTCTGTAAATAAATCTTGCAAAGCTAAACCCAGACCTACAAAAAGGGCTGCAGAAGCGGTGAGTAATACCGTCACATCTATTCCAGAAGCACTAAGCGTTATCAGAATTACAGTTAAGTAAACCAGATATCTTATAAATTTGAAGATACTTTTAAACTTGAGTTCATTCTCCAAATCCATTTTCCGGGTAATCAAACTTCTTATGAGTCTGAGTACCACTGTGGCTACAACAAAGGCTAAAACAACAAGAAGTAAATGACCTATGGTAAGGTCTATGGTTTTTCCACCACTTTTAAAATGGAAACCCAGTGACAAAAAATCTAAAATTGTTCCCCAGATATCTTCCTGAATAACATCTTTTACTTTTTCTGCCCCGTCCTTAACCGTTTCTTTTACGTTCTCCTGAATCATTTTAGTACTTAATCCACTTTAAAATTTCTTTATAAGTTGGTTTTTTACCGTACATAAGAATACCTACCCTATATATTTTTGAACCAAACCAAACTGTAAACAGAAAGCTACCTATTAATATACTTACCGAAAGCGCTAGCTGCCACCACGGCACACCAAAAGGTATACGCATTAACATGACAATAGGCGATGTTAATGGTATCATTGAAAATGTAGTCGCAACAGAGCCGTCAGGATTATCAATTACCGCAAAAAATCCTACATAAATTGCCAGCATAAGTGGCATAATAATAGGCAACATAAATTGCTGTGTATCGGTTTCGCTATCTACAGCTGCACCTATAGCAGCATAAATAGAACTGTATAAAAAATAACCTCCTATAAAATAAACTAAGAAAAAGCCAGCCAATTTAAGTAATGGTAATCTCAATATATCTAAGAGAATCAACTCTATTTTATCAAGATCTGTAGCCGCCATATTGCCTACAGGAGTTTTTGTAGCAGTAGGATCTAGCCCCAGATATAAGGTTAAGCATATAAGTAAACCACCACCTATTAATAACCAAATCATAAATTGAGTAATTCCGGCAAGGGTTGTACCTATAATTTTACCCATCATTAATTTAAATGGTTTTACTGAAGAAATTATAACTTCAATTATACGATTGGTTTTTTCCTCAATAACAGAACGCATTACCATATTACCGTAAATGATGATAAACATCATCAGCAAATAACCAGCGCCACCACCAAAGCCTGCCTTAATCCAATTAGATATTTTTGAAGTACGCTCTCCTTCAAAATCCTCAATACTCACAGATATAGATGTTTTAGACTCATCTATCATATCAAGATCTACCCCACGATCTAATAATTTCTCATTTGTAAGTTTTGACGATATCTGGCTTTCTATACTTTCTAAAGTAGCAAAACCGGGAGCCTCATTACCATAAAAACGCACACCAGAGGTGTTTTTCTTAATATTACCGGGTATATAAAGTAAACCAAAATAATTGTTATCTTCTACCTGCTCTTTTGCAACAGCAAGACCTGCAGGCGATAAATCAACGTAATCTATACTTTCGGTACTTTCAAATTCTTTATAAAATAAACCGCTCTCATCAACAACAACTATGGTGCGCTTACCAGCTTCATTTACCTGAGTTAGATACGTAATGAGCAAAATCATACCCACCACAATTAACGGACTCAAAAACGTCATTATAATAAATGATCTGTTTGTGACTCTGGCTTTATACTCGCGTCTAATAATTAAACCTAGTGCTCCCATTAATCTGCATTTATTGTTTGAATAAAAATGTCATTAACCGTAGGTATTACCTCTACAAAATGATTAATAGTTGCTTTGTCTGAAAGATAAAAAAGCAAATCTCTTGACTTTAAATCTTGCGGAATTTTCACGATCATTTTCAGATCATTTTCATTAATAGTTTTAAAATAGGCCGGTGACACTTCCCAGTGTGCCGCCATCTCAGGTAGTAATGTTTTTTCTAGATTTTGTAAACTAACTAAACTATCATCACGTGTTTCTAAACCTATCTCATAGGTATTCGTTCGGTAGTTGCGTTTAATGTCAGATAATTTTCCGTCTAGAATCTTATTACTTTTGTTAATAAGAGCGATGTGATCACACATCTGCTCTACAGATTCCATACGGTGTGTAGAAAACAAAATGGTTGCGCCGTCATCTCTTAGTTTGAGAATTTCGTCTTTTATGAGTGTTGCATTTATAGGGTCAAAACCACTAAAAGGTTCATCAAAAATCAACAATTTTGGTTGGTGTAAAACTGTCACTATAAATTGAACTTTTTGCGCCTGCCCTTTAGACAACTCCTGTATTTTTTTGTTCCACCAGGTCATCATTCCCAGTCTTTCAAACCAGTATTCACTGCGTTCTTTAGCTTCAGCCTTACTTAAACCTTTAAGACGTGCTAGATAAATCACCTGTTCACCTACTTTCATTGACTTGTAAAGGCCACGCTCTTCTGGCATATACCCAATATTTGCGATATGCTTAGGGTCAAGAGGCTCCCCATCAAGAAGTACGGTACCAGAATCTGGCATCGTAATTTGATTGATGATACGTATAAGTGTTGTCTTACCGGCACCATTAGGTCCTAATAATCCAAAAATACTTCCTTTGGGAATTGATATAGAAAGATCGTTTAGTGCGGTATAATTGCCGTATTTCTTGTATATATTATCAGCGACCAGCAGGTTTGTCATAGAAACAGAAATAAAGTTTAAAGATATTGAAATGATTAAAGCCTGTAGACTTCTTATGATTTATTTAGTACGCCAGCATCTAAAATACTAAGCATTCTCAAACATTCTTTACAGATTTAACCCTAAACCCTTTTTATCAAAATAGGCCTAAAACAAAAACCCACCCTTAATTTGCATCAAGGATGGGAAAAAAATTGCTATGAAAAAGAAAAATATCACTAACTAGTGATTAGTGATATTCAAATATACACATTTTTCTTAATAAGCTCTTAATATCTACGAAAACATGTCTTTTACCTTCTCAAAAAATGATTTATCCTCTTGTTGTGGCTTAGGAGAGAAGTGATCATCATCAAGCATATTTTCAAAAAACTCTTTTTGTTCTTTACTTAAGTTCTTAGGTGTCCATACGTTGACATGTACTAATAAATCTCCTTTACCATACCCGTTGATAGAAGGAATACCTTTTCCGCGTAAGCGTAAAATCTTTCCACTTTGAGTTCCTTCTTCAACTTTAATTCGCACTTTACCAGTAACGGTATCAATTTCTTTACTGGTTCCTAAAACAGCTTCAGGAATACTCACATATAAATCATAATGTAAATTATCTCCTTCTCTACTTAAGGTATCGTGTGCCGCTTCTTCAATTACAACCAGTAAATCACCAGAAATACCATTATTACCAGGTGCTTCATTACCCTTTCCTGTAACTTTAAGTTGCATCCCGTCAACTACACCAGCAGGTATTTTAATTGATACCGTTTCTTCTTCGGTAAGCATACCTTGAGAATCTGCATCTGCCGGTTTAGAATCTATAATTTGACCACTACCTCCACAAGTTGTACAAGGAGAGGCTGTTTGCATTCTCCCTAGAATCGTATTTGTGACACGAGTAACTTGCCCCATCCCGTTACAGGTAGAACACGTTTTATAAGTAGTTCCGCTAGCCTGCTTCTTACGTTTTACTTTAATTTTTTTCTCTGCGCCATTAGCGATTTCCTCCAATGTAAGTTTTACACGTATACGTAAGTTACTCCCTTTAGTTCTACGCTGACCGCCACCACCAAAGCCGCCGCCAAAACCGCCACCGCCAAAGGCACTGCCAAAAATATCACCAAATTGGCTGAAGATATCATCCATATTCATGTTACCCCCATTAAAGCCACCCCCTTCAAAGGCTTGATGACCATATTGATCGTAACGTGCACGTTTATTCTCATCACTTAGAATCTCATACGCTTCTGCTGCTTTCTTAAACATATCTTCAGCTTCACTGTCACCGGGATTCTTATCGGGGTGATACTGTATCGCTTTTTTACGATATGCCTTCTTAATTTCAGCTGCGGTTGCGCCTTTACTCAATCCTAATATGTCGTAATAATCTTCTTTCATCCCAATCTTCTCTTCAAAATTTAAAATTCTATGTTTCGCTTACCTGAATTACAAATTATTTACCTGTAACCACTTTTGGAAAACGAATAATTTTATCTCCTAACTCATATCCTTTTTCAACAACATCTACAATCTTACCCTTAAGACTGTCTTTAGGAGCTGGGATTTGAGTAATTGCTTCATGTATATCTGCATTAAAAACATCGCCTGCAGAAACTTCCATCTCTTTAAGACCTTTAGATTTTAAAGTTTCTCTTAATTTATTTGAAATAAGCTCTACTCCTTTTTGAAGATTCTTATCTTTTGCTTTTTGAATTTCAATTGCCGCTCTGTCAAAATCGTCAAGTACCGGAAGCATAGCCTGCAGAACTTCTTGCCCTGCTGTCTTAAACATCTCAACGCGTTCTTTACTAGTACGTCTTTTGTAATTTTCAAACTCAGCAAAAAGTCTTAGAAACTTATCTTTCTCTTTGTCTAATTCAACTTGTAAATTAGCTATTTGATCTTCTACAGTTAACTCATCTTCAGAAACTTCTGTTCCCTCTAAATTAGTTTCTACGTTAAGATCTTCCTGATCATTTATAATATCTTCTCTATTTTCTGAACTCATTTTGTCATAATTTCTCTTGCATAGGCAAAATTGCTGCCAACATTATTAAAATGTCAAAATGTCACAGGTATAATTTATCGTTTATTTAAGAGGTTATCTCGTACAATCTTATAAATTTGATTGCTTAAATTAACACTTAAAGGTAAACACAATGAAGATGAAATTTTACACGCTTTTTACTATGGCTGTGCTTGTTACAGCTTTCATTTCTTGCAAGAATGAAGCAAAGAATGAAACTGATGCTGCTGAAGCAGAAACTGTTGTTGAAGCTTCTCAGGAAGCATCAAAATTTATGTTAGATAAAGATGCCTCAACTATTAAATGGGAAGGTAAAAAACCTACAGGGACACATACGGGAACTGTTGCTGCAGAATCTGGTGTAGTACGTTTAGAAGGAGATGAGATTAGCGGAAGTTTTCTAATCAATATGACTTCTATAGTTGTTACAGATTTAGAAGGTGATCAAAAAGCAAATCTTGAAGACCACTTAAAAGGGACCGTTGAAGGTAAAGAAGGTGACTTTTTTAACGTAAAAAAATATCCTACTGCTGCTTTTGAAATAACTGGTGTTACTGAAAAAGACGGTAAAAAAATTATGTCTGGAAACTTAACGATTAAAGAATCTAAAAAGAATATTGAATTTCCTGTTATGTATGAAGTAGCTGGCAATACTATGACGTTGAAGTCTGAGCCTTTTACAATAGATCGTACGGAGTGGGGTGTGAACTATGGTTCAAAGTCTGTATTTGACAATTTAGGTGATAAATTTATCAATGACGATATTCAATTAGAATTTACGATTGTTGCTAACCAACAAATGTAATTCTCTTTAAGTACAAATTGAAAACCCGGCAAATGCCGGGTTTTTTTATGCCAATAAATCTTGTAATGCAACATCTAGTTTTTTGAACCTAAAATCAAAACCCTGCTGCTCAATCTTTTTTGAGCTCACTTTCTGACTTTCTAAAACTATCGCAGCCATTTCTCCTAAAATTATCTTGAGCATAAAAGCGGGCACATTAGGCAAAAACAAAGGTTTTTTGAGGATAGAAGCTGCCTCTTTAGTCATTGCCTCATTTGTAACAGGAAATGGAGCTACTGCATTATAAACACCCTCTAATTGATTTAACACCACAAAAGTAAATACTGCTGCAAGGTCCTCAATATGTATCCAGGATTGCCACTGCTTACCGTCACCTAATGGCGCTCCTACGTATATTTTAATTGGCTGAAGTAATTTTTCTAATGCTCCACCATCTTTAGCAAGCACTACTCCTATACGTATCTTAGATACTTTAATTTCTAATTCTTTAAACTTATCTGCTGCAGCTTCCCAGACTTCGACAACTTCCCCTAAGAAGCTGGGGTTATAAGTCTCAAAACTTTCTGAGTAATTAATTGTTTTTGAAGAAGGATATGCACCTATTGCACTCGCAGATACAAAATGTTCTACGTTATTTTCAGTTTCGTTTAAGGTGTCAAAAAGTAGCTGCGCCGTATTTATTCTACTTTCTATAATTTTAGTTTTGTATTCATCTGTCCATCGTTCTGCAATACTTGCTCCGGCAAGATGTAAAATACACGTAACTCCTTCAAAACATTTTGTATCAATCTCAAATTTGTTAGGATTCCATAAGAAGCCTTTATAATTTTTGTGATCTTCTATTTTGTTAGCACTCGTTGTCAAATAGTGAATAGATTCTCCCTGGCTCTGTAATTTTTTTGTTAGTGCCTGGCCCACAAGTCCTGTTGCTCCCGTTATTAAAATACTCATTTTAAATTTTTAGGTAATTTAATGAGATTGCAGACCGTTCTAATTACTTTTAAAACACCTTTAACACGGTTGATTTTAAAAAGAACGAAATCTTAACTTGCAGCACTATTTTTAATCACATTATGAAAAATATTTTATTAGCGCTCACCTCAGGATTAGTATTAGCAATTGCCTGGCCTACCTACGGTTTTCCGGTATTGCTTTTCATTGGTTTTGTACCGCTATTGTGGGCTACGCATAACTATATCAAATACAATACAAAGCGAGCCAACTTAAAAATCTTCAGTATTGCATACCTATGTTTTTTCACATTTAATATTATAACAACCTGGTGGCTTTACAACTCTACGGGGTTTGGGATGTGGTTTGCTGTTTTGGCAAATTCCTTATTAATGACCTTTGTTTGGCTTTTATATGCGCGTATTTCAAAACGATTTACCGTAAACCTCAGCCTAATTTTTTTAATAGCTACCTGGATGCTATTTGAGTTTTTACACCTCAACTGGGATTTTTCCTGGCCGTGGTTAAATTTGGGTAATGCTTTTGCCACGAATACGGGTTGGATTCAATGGTATGAGTATACGGGGACTTTTGGCGGAACGTTGTGGGTGTTAATTACAAATGTGCTCCTTTACAAAGCGCTTTTACAGTATTCTGAAATTAAAAACAGAAAGTTCTTATATGGCAGACTGGTACTGGCTTTTGCAATTATCATAGTGCCAATTACTCTGAGTCAGTTTATTTACAATTCTTATACTGAAACAAAAAATCCTGTAGAAGTTGTTTTACTGCAACCTAATATTGACCCGTATACCGAAAAATACAATACAACAAATGAACGCATAGCCGATTTGCTTTTTAAAGAATCTGCAGAGGCTCTAACTCCCGAAACAGCATTTTTAATCGCTCCTGAAACCGTTCTCGCAGAGGGTGCCGGCGTAGACCTTAGGAATTTTGATTACAGTGCCGAAAAACAAAGAGCACAAGATTTTTTACAGAATTATCCCAATTTAAATTACCTGGCAGGTATTCAGTTTTACAGATTATATACAAAAGAAAGTGACTTGCTGCCTACGAGTAATTATGTGGGTAACGATCGCTTAGGAAATCCCTTATGGGCAGATTTTTTCAATTCAGCCTTCTTACTCAATAGTTCTGGTAAATCGCAAATTTATCACAAGAGTAAATTGGTCGTAGGTGTAGAAAACTTTCCGTATCAAAGTATTTTAAAGCCGCTACTTGGTGACGTAATGATTGATCTGGGTGGAACTGTTTCTATGAAAACCATACAGGAAAACAGAGTTGCTTTTACCGGATTAGATGGCACTAAAGTAGGACCAGTTATTTGTTATGAATCTGTCTATGGAGATTTTGTTACAGATTATGTAAATGCAGGATCTCAATTCTTAGCAATTATCACTAACGATGCCTGGTGGGGAGATACTCAGGGCCACAAGCAACATCTCAATTACGCAAGATTAAGAGCTATTGAAAATCGAAGAAGCATCGCCAGAAGTGCAAACACTGGTATTTCAGCAATTATAAATCAAAAAGGAGAGATTGAAAAAGAGTTAGGCTACGGCCTGGGAGAATCTTTAAAAGGTATCATCAATAAGAACGATGAAATTACATTTTATACCTCATACGGAGATTATCTGGCTAAAATGGCTTTTATTCCAGCAGTGGCCATTTTTATACTTTCCTTTTTCAGACGTAAACGAGAATAGCATTATTGCCCTCTGTAATAAACTACAGTACTTATTGTTTTAAGAAGAATATTTAAGTCTAAAAACAAATTGCGATGCTTAATGTAAAACAAATCATATTGTAGCTTTTCTAAAGAATCATCTACTGAATTTACATAGCGCCCGCAAACTTGTGCCCATCCTGTTAAACCGGGTTTTACAACGTGCCTGATATCATAGAAAGCAATTTTCTCTGAAAGCTCTTTTACAAAAACCGGGCGTTCTGGTCTTGGGCCTATAAGGCTCATATCGCCCCTCAAAATATTTATACATTGCGGTATTTCATCAATACGTAAATTTCTCAATATCTTACCAAAAGGTGTAATGCGCGAGTCTTCTTTCTGCGCCCATTGGGCTCCGTTAGACTCGGCATTTTTAACCATAGTACGCAATTTAATAATGGTAAATAGTTTTCCATTTAATCCTACACGTTTTTGAGTATATAGAAGTGCTCCTCTATTACCTATAAAGTTTCCAAGTAATACTAATGGCAAAAGAACTAATGAGGCAATAAGCACAACCGCTGCAAAAATGACATTAAAAAATCGGCTTATAGCTAAGTAAAATCTGTTCTTATTACTTCGGCTAAATGGGAAGTATTTATAAAAATCACGTTCAACGTGTTGTACCGGAACCCGGTGTGTAATCTCCTCATATACCTGTGTATATTCTCGTATGGGAAAACCCTGACCTAACAAAATCATTAATTGATTATAAAGATCTATACCTACACCTTTAGACGGACTCGCAACAACTATTTCTGAAACTGAATACCTTACAATAGATTTCAGCAAATCATTAACTTCAATAACCTTTAATCTCCTGTCAAGAGCTTCCTGCTTAATCGCATCTGTATTTACATATCCTATAACCCGATAATTAGGATCTGCGACATGAAGATTATCTGCGATAAGATTTATGTCAAAACTATTACCCACGATAAGAATACGTTTATTAAAACGCGGAGCTGACACAAAACTGATGTAGGCATACCTCCAAATTAAGAGCCCTATGACTATGGCAAAATAGAAGTAAACAATCTGGAGTCTGTTTTCTGGTAAAACCGGAGTAAAAAATGGTGTAAGTATAAAGAACAGAACGGTTACCGATACGGTAAGTACTACATTTTGAAGTGTAGACTGAAACGATGCAGCTTTTTGCAAATCGTACATTTCAAATATAACCGCAAAAATGGAGTAATAGATCGCAAGTACTAAAGCCCACTCCCATCGTTCTGAATTGATTTTAAAATAATCAAACTGAAATACTCCGCCAAGGAGTGCTAACATCAGAAAAATAAAAAATAGGTCAAAAATTCGCAGAAGTATTTTACGCTCTGATATTTCAAAATGGATTTTAGGGATCCAAGGCATTTTAGGAGGCATTTAATTTACTCAAATATAGCGCATTTAAAATAGGATTTTATGCCAGAGATTCTTAACATTTTTCCAGTCACAGTTTTCGACCATTAGACGGGCATTAGCAGTAATTTCTTGAGCTAACAGGTCTTTAAAAATTAAGTCCTTTATTTGTTCTGAAAATTTTGTTACCGTATTTTCTTCAACAAGTAAACCTGTAACGTGATCTGTAACTAAATAAGGAATTCCTCCTACAGCTGTACTTATTACAGGCAAACCTAAAGCCATGGCTTCTAGGATACTAACCGGAAAATTATCAAAATGAGTAGTATTTATAAAAATATCATAGCCTTGAGACAATTCAATCCAACTTGATTTTGATAATTTGCCCGTAAACCTAACAGGAAGATTGTTCTTTTCTGCGTAGTCTTTGCAAATTCGCAAACTCCCATCTTTTTCTGGCCCTACCATACAAAGTTCAACATTAGGAAACTCTGCCTGAAGCTCTTCAACTAGCTTAACTGCTAATAATGGATTGTAAATCGAAGCAAAAGAGCGAACCCATAAAAGTTTTGGACGTATATGTTCGCGCATTTTAAATGTGTACCTCTCAATTGCTATAGCATTAGGGATGTGTTGTACTGTATAACCTTCTTTCTCAAACACTTCTTTCAAATACAATGACGGACTCACATTTAAAAATGATTTATTCAATAATCGCTTGCAAGATTCTGGATTTGATTTTAACCGCCCGGGTAAATTACCTCCGTGTAAAATAGGAATGTATGGTATGCTTAGAAAGGAACATAACATGCCTGAATAATATGCAAACCAAAAATTTTGTGTACTGTAAGTATCTATGAGCACATAATCTACCCAGGATTTATTTTTAACAATAGCATAAAGCATCTCAAAAAAGCGGAATAGTTTAGACGCTTTTGTACCTGCATACCGCACCAAATAACCTTCTTTTACCAGATTAGGCCCTAAGGTATCTATACCGGTAGGAGTCGCAGCTTTAGTCGCTAATTTGTTTCCTATGTATAGTATTTTTCTTTTCATCAACAACATTAAGTAACGCAAGGGCATAAAGAAAAGCAGGCGCAGCTATTCGCATAGAAGAATGATTAATTGTGAGAAACCAAAACCCAAAAAACGAATAGAATAAATAGTTTTTTCTATTTCCTAATCTGTAAAACAAAGGGGCAACAATTAGAATTATTAAAGCAAATAATCCAAAAATACCGTGTTCTGAAAGTAGTCTACTAAGTTCATTATGCGAGGCTGCTAGAATATCTAGTTTTTCTTCGCGATACTCTCTGGTTTTACCTACCCCTATACCCATTATAGGATTATTCACAAAAAAAGTAAGTTCTGATGTGATTAATTCTTCACGGCCTGTTGAAATATCTTCTTTTATACGACCTGCAGCATCTTTATTTGCATAACGTAAATCAATAAGCCCCATCGTACGTACAGAAGATATAAACCATGTTGTAGCTATAGCAATACCCAACACTAGCATATAAAAAGACAGTGCATTTTTTTTCTTTTTAGTTACACCCTGAAAATAAAAAAAGATAAAAACGACGCTTATTATTGCTGCTGTAAAAATACCTCCTCGTGAAAATGTGATAATTCCTCGATAGGTTAAAAACATTAGGATGGCGAGGTTTATAAAAAAGATCAATTTGTTTTTCCCGTTCACAAATAATTGAACGGTAAGCGCAAACATTCCAATGCCTAATGCAGTAGCTACTTGATTAGGACCATACCCCCCCGAAAGTGCAAAATTAGAGCCAGTACCGTTTAAAACTTCTCGTGTATCTGGTGTGTAAAAATAAAGATAAGATCCTAAAGAGATTACGGGCATTAAAAGAGCCCAAACCACCTTATGTAACTGTTCTCTACTTACTCTACGATCATAACAATAGAGCGCTGCGACACCTAGACAAAAAGGACCACTTAGGTTAAACATAATCGCATTTCTAACGTTAGTATCAAAATTTAAAGTAGAAGCTGCGTAAATAACTCCGGGTATTAAAAGCAATAAATAGAGCCAGTAAACTGCAGATTTTCTAGAAGTTCCACTAAAAAAGAGCCCAATAAGAATAAAACAAATAACTGAATATTTACCAGCTTCCCAGGGTATGATACTCCCTCCTGTCATCCTGAAAAATACTTCTCCCGCAGTCATATAGGAAGCTGCAACTAACACCTGATTTTGCTTATTACCGGTCTGAAAAATCCATATTACAAAAAGTACAATAGATCCTAAAAAGTAAATAATCCCTAAAAATCGAAATAGATATATGGCAAAGCCAATCGCAACGTGTAGCGCGATTAGCTGAATGTATATTTTATTGTAATTAGTTGAGAACTTGCTCATATATGCCTATAACTTCTGCTAACACAGAATTTGAGCTGTAAAAACGCTCAATCTTTTTCTGTAATAACATTCCGTAATCAATTTTTAATTGAGGTGTTGATTTATAGTTTAAAACTGCATTTACTAAACTTTCAGAATCATTAGGAGGTACACATATCCCAGCACCATCAAGTACTCGCGCACAATCTCCTACATTTGTTGTAACCACCGCAAGGCCTGCTTGCCCATATTCTAATAACGATAAGGGTAAGCCTTCAGAATTTGAAGTTAATAGACCAATATCAAAATAAGGTAAAACTGAAGATATTTTAAGATGTGCCCCATAATAAAAAACCGAATCCTTAAAACCAGTAGTTCCAATACTCCTTAAGATTAAATCTGAATAGGTAGTATCTATTTTACTTCCAAAGAGATGTAGGGTATATTGATCATCTATTTTCAGTAATTCTTTAAAGCTTTTTAAAAGTAATTGATGATTTTTTTGAGACCTTAAATTTGCCACACAAACTAATCGTTTCCCGTTTGTTCCCTTAGGATGAAAGCTGACATCTAAAGGCAACGCATCTGCAATAAAATTTTTTATAAAAACGCTCTTCTCTATATTTAAATATTCTTTAGACCAGCGACTTAGGATATCATTCACGGCAATCACCCCATCAAAAAACCGACTTAATGGCTTTAAAAATCGGGTGTCTCTTTCCTTTAAAAATTCACTATTACCATAATGGTCATGCCATATAACCTTAAGACCCGGTGTTATCATCTTCACTAAAACAGCTGTAAAGTACGAACTTCCGTGCGCTTGTATAAGCTGTATATTATGAGTCCTTATAAACCTTCGTAAACGTAAAAATGCAGCGAAATCTAGTGTGCGTTTTTTATTTAAAAACAAATAAGGGATCCCCGTCTTGATAAGATTTTTTAAATCTCCCTCTGCACGTGTAGCACACAATGCAGAAACTTCAATCTTACTAAATAATGCATTAGCATAATTTACTGCCATACGCTCAGCGCCTCCTACTTCAAGACTATCTATTAATTGGAGAATACGCATCGTTACAGAAGCTTTTTAATTTCGGCATTAAAACGGTCTAAAGTATATACTCTAGACCAGTTTGAGGCCTTATTAGCCATAAATTTCAACTGCTCTTTATTTTTTAAAACAGGAATTAGTTTAGCTATATCTGCCTCTAAATCGGCTTTTAAAAGAATTCCTCGTTCTGTTTTACCTAACATAAATGGCACACAAGAAACAGGTGTTACCAGCGGTATCGTACCCCACCACATCGCCTCAGCAACAACTTTTGGCCAACCTTCACTCTTAGAAGGCAAAATTAAAAAATGACTTTTTAGATAAGCTTCCTGTACACGTTCCGGTTTTTGATTCCCGTGAAAATATAAAGCTCCCTTTAGATTCGTATTATTCAAATTCTCTCGTAGCTGTTCTTTAAGAATACCATCTCCATAAAAATGTAACTCACTGGGAAAGCCTTTTAAAATAAGTTCTTCTACAAGATCTATTGCATATTGAGGTCGTTTACCGGCAACTAGACTTCCCACAAAGAGAAAGCGCAGCGGCAGGTCATACTTTCTTAGCGGAATAGCGCCTGTATCAGCTTCAGTATAACTTGCAGTAAAAAATGGTTTTATATTTTTAGTTTGATTGGGCCATTCGCCATATACCAAAACCTGCATGTTTTTTGTTATTAACGTACTGCTGAGTATCCATTTCTGAAGCCTGTAACTCCAAGGCTGTTTGGCTTTAGGATCCCAATTGCCTGCATATTTTGCTGTTTTACGCTTCCGCGGAAATAAAATCTGAACAAAGGCTCCTAATAATCCCATATTGCCCGGGCACCGCAAATGAATATGGTCAGCTTGAACCATCGCCTTATAAATCGCTATTAAAATTCCGGGAAGTTTTATAAATGCGTGTATAAACTGATAAAATGAAGTGAGATTAATCGCCGGCACTTCTTTGAATTCAATTTCGTCTCTTTCGTAAGCAGTATCTATTTCTCCGGGTTTTGCAGAATTTAATGGAGCAACTATACAAACCGCATCTACGTGATTAAACCACAGATTCATTTCCTTTATATAAGGTGTGTATGAATAATATTTTCCGCCTACCTTATAATGTTTAATTTGTGTAATTACTGCGAATCTCATTAATAGAGCGCTTCGTTTGGAATCAAGTTACTTAAATAATTTTGAGGATGTAATTTTTTTCTTGACCACTCGAGATTAATCATTCCCATATCTAGATATGCCTTGTTTGTTTGTAACAAACGTATCATATCAGGAACTTCATCAAAAGCAGTTCTACTAGACAAGGAATAGTAATTTTCATTTGTCAAAAAATCATTTGTTACTACAGTAATTGGTGTTGAAATTATGGCTAGGCCAAACAAGCTGTATTCACCAATTTTCCAACCTGGAGTATTGAGTAATCCATCATCAGCTATTCCTATATTTGAATTTTTAAGTCTTTGAAAATATACTTTTTTAGCAATTTCTTTTTTTGTCAATAATAATTCTGGACATTGTTTTTCTGAAAACGTGTCTGGATAAATCCCTGTTATAACATTAGAAAAATGACTTTTCAAAATTTTACAAGTCGAAATTCTAAATTTATTTTGAATTCGTCTACGTTCTTTTTCTCTTTCACAATTACTATTATCAGGATTCCAAAGACGAGTGCAAAAAATAATTCTTCCACCTTGATCACTAGTATTCGATGGTAGTTTAGAAATATCCATTGATTTATGACTTGTATTTGTAATTATCTCAAAATAATCTAATGATCTTATCAATTCGATTCTATTTCTTTTATCTATAAGATTTCTAAATTTCATGTTGAAAAGAAATGATAGTGCCTTGTAGGAATAATTAACTTGAAATGGCAATGATTTAACTTTAGAAGTATAGTTACAGCTGATACTAAGAGAACGCTTAAAATAAATGCAATAGTTATCAACGGTATCTTGCAATTTTGAAGAGTCTGCATAATCAAAAAAATAGGAATAGCTTTTAATATTGATTATAAGACAATTATATGGCACTTTATCTGAATAATTAATAATCAAATTAATTTTATACTTGCTACAATAATAAAAAGCTGAATATAAAAGCATGTTATGATGGGCTGTCCAAAATCTCAAAATTATCTCCATAACTACAGAATATATCTCATTAACTACGCGGTTTCTTGAAAAATAAACTAAACCAACCGGCAACTCTACCTGAAGCTTCTAAAAAAGCATCTTTTCTTGTAGAAGTTGTAAATACATTACTAAAGCGAATGAGCGTTAGTAGAAGTGCCGTAGCATTCCATTTTAATCGTGATTTGAGATCAGGATTGGAATATTTTACACGCCATACATACCAGCCGTTACGCAAAACCATTTTACCGTATTTATAGGGTTGCGGCCTACCGGCAGGATCGTGATGATGGGCTAATTGAGCCGAAGTACACAGTACATTTTTACCATATTTTAACGCCCGTAAACTGTAATCTGCATCTTCATAAAGACCATAACCATCAAAATACAAGCTGAATTTTTCTGAATCTATAACATTTCTGCGGAAACTCATCGCCATTCCTATAAGTAAATCAACTTCATAAACTTTACCTGTAAGTGGGTAACCATAGGTGCGCCCGTGAGAAAAAGAAGGCATAATCCCAGGTAAGTCTGGAGATTGTAAACCTAGTTTATTCCGAAGGTAAAAACGCTGAGATTCTTTACGTTCATAGCCGTCTAGAACATATATTTTATCTGTTGATTTTGTTCTTTTTGAAGGTTTCCAAAGATTTTCATTTGTGGCAACACCGCCTATTCCTACAACATCGCTACAATCTCGAAATGTTTTTATAACCGCTTCAAAGTAACCGGGTTCTAAAACCACATCATCATCCAGAAAACAAACTACCTCAGCTTCTTCATTTAACCGCGAAATACCATAATTACGTTGTTTCGTAAGACCACGAACGTCATCTTCTACTTTAAAATACTCTAAACTTTTAAATGTTTTTTCTAAAGAAAGATGTTGCGTTTCTAAACCTTCAGAACCGTCTACAACAATAATTTGATTAGGATAAACCGATTGATTTATTACTGAATTTAAAAGATTCGTAATGGCATCTGGTCTTTGATACGTACAAATGATTAGTGAAAAATTCATTGTTTTTCTGACAGCAGTTTTTCTGCCCAGGATTTACTCAGGCTCCAGCGTTTTTGCATTTGCCGAAGATAAGAAAATGGATTTCTTACCGATTGATTCTTATAAAACTTTAGAAACAATAAGGTTTTGTATCCTAATATTTGAGATTTACTTTTATGCTTTAAATAGAAAGCAAGTACTGTAGGGACAGGCTTTGGCTGAATCTCCTCATACTCCCAGGGCTTTTTTAGTTGCGTTCTAAAACCTCCTGTTGGCGCCTTAAGATGTATTAATTTTAAAAACGAATTGTACAATACATCAACTCCGGAGTTGCGTAATTGCATCCCAAAATCTGCATCTTCACCAAAACCATATTCAAAAGCCGTATCAAAACGTATATCTTTTATTACAGAAGCTTTTACAAAACTACACCCCGATCCAAAAGCTTCCCACTGAATAACAGATTTAACGTGTTCTTGTTCGTCTTTTTGCAAACAACTTACCGTAAAGGCTTCTGGTTTAGTTTGCTCAATAAATTGTAATGCGGTCTCCAGAAAATCTGAAGGAATTCTTAAATCATCATCAGCCAGAAAAACCCATTCTGAAGTAATCTGATCTAATGCCAAATTACGTGCATTACACGCACCTGTTTTATGTGTAAATGTATGTTTAATTTTAAACGGCCAATTTTCAGTCTGCAAATAATCTAACTCTGAAAAAGTCCCTAAATCCGGATTTTGCTCTACGAGCAACACTGTTTTGGGAGTGACGCTCTGCGCAGCTAAGTCTCGTAAAGTTTGGTACAATACCGCTTTTCTACCTATTGTAGGTATCACAACATCAATAGATAGTCTTATGGTATTCTTAAATGTGCTCCATTCAGTTTTAGATAAATAATGAATGGAGGAGGAATCAATTTGTTTTTGACCTAAAGCCTTTAAAAAATAAAACGGACTTATAGATTTTGTATAAATAAGACGCTGAAATTCAAAGAGTAGTAGCCAGGCTTTACTCTTAGTGGCAGCAATAAAAGCATAGGTGAATTTCTGATTTTTAGAAAAACGCAATTTAAAATTAGTAATTCTAGATTGTATTAATCGTGGTTCACTATAACACAAAAGGCCTTTGGGCATTCCTAACTTTGCTAAGACCGCTAGAAATAAATTGAAATCTGAATATGCAGGGATATGTGATGCAAAATGTAGTAACGTATTTGATGTGATACACCCCACATCAGCACTCATTAAATACGTAGGATAACAAACAGCTTGATTAACAATTAAAAAAACCGATTGATCTACAAACCCCAATTCTTCATTCAAAATATAAGGGTGTGCAACCGCAAAACTTAATAGAGTATGAGCATTTTTCTGCGAGCGAATAAAATTAAAATCTACTAGCTCACTCACTTCCTGATGTACCCATATAAGTTTACGACCACTAAATTTTTGCGCTAATTCTATAAGTATTTCAGAAAGTATATGAGCATTTACAGCAATGGTTTTCCACGTGTTACGGTCTGTAACCGATATTGCTTTTTGCCCGTTATGTATTAAAACAATCAATCTGCTATTACTTTTTTGTAAAATAATATATTTTGATCTACTACGTGTTCTAAAGCAAATTTAGAATCAACACGCTTGCGCGCAGCAGCTCCCATTTTCTCCCGCAAAGCAGAATTATGTAAAAGCTCCAGAATACGATCTGAAAATTTTAAATGATTTCTGGGATCTACTGTAAAACCGGTCTGCTCATCAATCATTACCTCCTTTGCCCAGCCAATATTTGAAGTCACCAATGCTTTCTGCATCGCCATCGCTTCTAGCCAGGTCATAGGTAAAGCCTCTGCAAAACTAGGCAAAACCACTACCGAAGCTTTTGCAATCTCTGATTTTATCTCATTATAAGGTAAACCACCTTTAAAAAAGATATACTTATGAAACTGAGGTTCAACCTCTTCTAAAAAAAGTTCTTGTGTAGATCGTTGCGTAAAAATATCTTTAACATCTGCGCCTGCCAAAACGAGACGTGTCTTTGGCTCATTTTTAAAAACAAGATTCATAATTTTAGCCAATTCTAAAACTCCTTTTTTACGAATGATACTGCCAAAATATAAAAGTTGAAAATCAACCTCAGTCTCCTTCTCTGGTTTAAAAGCAACAGTATCTACACCATTAGGAATCACTTTGATATCCCGTTTTAAATTAAAAATTTTAAACGTCAAATCTGCACAAAATTGACTTACTGAAAGAATGTAATCTGCTCGCCTTAACGCCGATTTTTCAAATAAGCGATTCTTAGTCTTTTGAGGTCTATTTTCCAGGTTACAGAAATAGCCATCGCTTCCGTGCAGGCGTATGATAAGCGGACATTTAAATGACATAAATGCGGTAATCCCAGTCCAGTCTGGAGCTTCTAATATATTTATGTTATTCTGTTTGATGTATTTATTTACATAACGCTGTAAAAAATTACGGTACAAATACCAGCCACCCAGTTTAAACCTGCGCTTTGCGATGCTGTGTATTGTTATTCCGTGGTGATTAAAAACAACATCCTTTTGCTGATCATATACAAAGACGGTAACCTGTATTTTTTTAGCGATCAGACCCGCAGCCAAATTTTTGATACTCGTTCCCAAACCTGCTGAACCTTTGAGTTCAGGATGCGGATATTCAGGAGTTAAAAAAGCGATGTGCATTAGTTTAAGAGATTGAGGTGTTCTGCAACCATTCGATCTAAGGAATATTCTTTTTCTATCAAAACGGAAGTGTCTTTTGTGATCTTTAAATTGCCAGTTACTATATCGGTGAGAATTGAAGAAAGTTTTGTTTTGTCTTTAGGCTGAAAAAGAAAGCCATTAATTCCGTCTGTTATAATTTCAGGATTACCTCCTACCGTTGTCGTTATAACAGGCACATTTGCTGAAAGACTTTCTAAAATAGAAAGACTGAAACACTCCATATACGTAGGTTGTATCAGGTAATCGTAGTTGGCAAGTATTTGAGGAATTTCAGACGAACTGCCTTTAAATTCCAATAGTTCAGAAACCCCAAGATCCTGAGCCTGCTGTTTTAAACCTTCTTCTAAGGGTCCTTCCCCGTAAATACTTATGTGAATATGCGTCTTGATTGCATCTGTCAAATAACTCAACGCATCAATTAAATCCTGAATCCCTTTAGATTCACGTAAATGTGAAACCACTATAAATTTATACGCTGTTTTGGCTTCAGACTTACCTTCCCTTTTTTTAAATACCGAAGTATCAATCCCATTGTAAATAACTCCCGTTTTTAGAGAAACGGTTTTGCCCAGATCTTTGACGATATGCTTAGCTGTATAACTGGAAACGCCTATAAAACGGTCGATTGCCTTACTGTATAAAAATGCTTTTAATTTGTTTTTGAGTTGCTTTTTAAGCGGAAAACCATTTAAAGGTCTGGGATTATGATCTACTGCAATTATCTGTTTTATAGACCCCAGCTTTTTAGCATCCTTATAAAAAGAAGTGCTCAACTCGGTAAAATGAGTTATTAAGCCATCATATTTAGCCTTAGAAGTTGTGAGGTGATCTAAGAAAAATGCTTCAACTGTAAGTTTGTCTTCCGCAGAAAAAACAGTTAAATCTCTATAGAAATCAAAAATTTCAACATCCGGGAAAAACCAGTCAATCTCATAATTGATTTTTTTTGCAGCGGTGTCAAAAGCAACAAAAAAACGATCCATCCCTCCTATACGGTCTGCGTGCAATATATAATTACAAACTACTGCCAGTTTTTTTTTACTCATACAATTGCTTTTAAAGCATTTACACAGGCTTGTGTGGTTTCATTTAAAGGCTGTCCTATTTGCATAGTTATTAGCTCTTTTCGCTCCTTTTTATTGAGTTCAGGATTTTGCAAGTAGGTATTTATGGCGCTATAAAGTTCCTTTTTATTGGTCGCGATTTTTACGGCTCCGCTTTTAACTACATTATCGTAATGTTCATAGTTTAAAAAGCGCTGATCATTATACAATCCGTTCTCCGGGTTTCCAAAAGCTGTATTAATTACCGGCTTATCAAAAAGCATAAAATCGAGACTCATTGTAGATAACATATTTACATTCAGGTCTGAGTACTGCAAAACAGCTTTAAGAACCGTAAGATCTTTTGGAGTTGGAATGCGCTGTGACCAGGGTTCTGGATGACCGTCACGGGTAAGCTCCCACTTGGGGTGATTCCATTTTATTTCAGGATAAAGGGCTTTCGTTTCAGCAAAACGGCGTTCATCTTCAGCCGGGGAAGTACGCACTAATAATTGGGCATCACTAATTTCCCCATTTTGTAAACCTTCAGCAATTGTAGCAATAATCAGAGGGTCGTTAGGACCAATAGTAGCATCTGCACAACTGTAGCAAATTATTTTTTTCTGCTGAAGGAGATTAAATTCTTTGTAAAATTGCGCTTCAGAAAGCTCATATTCCGGTAAAACATAAGGCTCAAATTGCGGAGTACCGACTACCGAAATATACTGTGCATTTGTAAGCGGGTAAAACCGAAGCAATTCCGTTTTCATCAAATCACTCCAAACCAGAAAATGATCGAAAGTGGCAGCCATTCTCCCTTTTGAAGCCAGATTATCCCACGAGAATATAAAAGATGCGGTAGGTATATTTAATTTTTTCGCCCAAAAAACTAAGGTTGCGATAAAGGGTGGCCGCTGATGTGTGAAGAATAATAAGTCTGTTTTGTGATTTTTTAAAATCTCACCATACTGCTTTACTACAGGGTCATTTGCAAAACTTTTTTCCTGCAGCTTTTCAAAAAAAAGAACGTTCTTTTCAGAATGAAAAAACCGACTAATCCCATAAACTGCTTTCACAAGAATAGCGTGAGGACTCCAGCCCCTACTCTTATTCATCTCGTAATTATCTGCAATCCCGGGATTCTTCCTGTGATTTTGCAAATGAGCAATTTCTTTAAGCTTGCGCCAAAACCAATTCTGCTTCGTTTCTACAAAAACAGGTAATTCAACGATGGTAAAAATAGAAGGGTCAAGCTGTGGATATGCGGAAATAGGTAGGCCTGAAAAAATCACAATTCGTGAGAAGTCGTTAGCTGCTTTTTCTAAAAAAGTACTGAGTACAAAATTGCGAAAACCAACACCGTCTGTAATAACGATGCCGAGGGAATTCTTTTCAGATCTCATTATTTTAATTTGAGCAAGACGAAAATAGCCATTTTTGAGGAGTTTACGAGAATAGAAGTGCGTTGTCTCGTATTAAAACCATTTAAAAAATTAAAGATCTCTAAATTGCTTCTGATGATCTATTTCCCAAAGGTTTTGAGAAGAAAGAGTTTGTAGAAAAAGAGCGGCAGCATTTTGTGATGATTTACGTTTTTTAGGGCTTGCCTGCATCTTTTTAGCAGATTCAATTCCTTTTAAAATAGCGGCAACAGTATTTGCAACATGCACGATCGTATTTGTATGCAAGTCTCTATTTTCTTGACGTCTGCCAATATTAACGGTAGGGATTCCCAAATACGGTGCCTCGTGTATTCCTGCGCTGCTGTTACCAATAAGAAACTTAGCGTTTTTAAGAAGCGTGATAAAGTATTCAAATCGCAAAGAAGGAAAAATACGGAATCTGGGGTTGTTCTTCAGTTTTTCATATTCCTCCAGAATTTCTGAAGAGCCTAAATCGTTATTTGGAAAAATTACTATATATTTTGAATCATCTTGCATTAAGCCATCTACAAATCGAGTTGCATTCAATTTAGTATTTGAAAAATCTGTAGTAACCGGATGGTAAAGCACCACCGCATATTCATCAAACGAAATGTCATAATAAGCCTTAACCGTTTTCAAAGAAGGTAATTGAGAACTGAACAACACATCTAAATCTGCAGACCCTATGGTAAAAATAGAAGACTCTAACTCGCCCATTTGAACAAGTCGCTTTGCTGCAGTTGTATTAGATACAAAGTGAATATGACTCAATTTACTTACCGAATGCCGAATCAACTCATCTACGGTGCCCGAAAGTTCGCCTCCTTCAATATGCCCTACTAGAATATTATTAAGAGAGCCTACTATAGCTCCTGCAAGAGCTTCCACCCTATCGCCGTGAACAACAATTAGATCTGGTTTGAACATCTTCACATAAGCCGAAAAGCCTTCAATAGTTTTAGCCAAAGTAAGATCCATCGTAGTTTCTGAGGTGTGATTTTCAAAGCGGTGGATATTTGTAAATCCGGCTTTTTCAATCTCAATTACCGTTTTTCCATAGGTTTCAAGCAAATGCATACCTGTGGCAAAAATACTGTATTCAAATTCAGCAGCTTTCTGAACCGCCTGAATCAAGGATTTTAGTTTACCAAAGTCTGCACGGGTGCCGCTTAAGAAGGCTATTTTTCTTTTCACAGGATATCGCTTAATTTCAATTGTTCATCCGCTGCAATTGCGCGTGTTGCTTTTTTTCCAAGAATATCTTCAAAATGTTCGGCCAAAATCTCACCGGTTCCCGGCCGTTTTACCCATATGTTCTTTTCCGTAAAGACTTCTCCCTTTTCAATTGGAGCGATGGTACAAAGGGTTGCGAATGCAAAATCAATAGTTACCTGTTCTTCCTTTGCCGGAGCTTTTTCGCCCCCGCGCATCTGCCAGATTTCATTACTGGATTTTATAAGTTCGCTGCAAGCTTTTTCATCCATACTACAAACAATATCCGGACCTGTGCGCTGCATATGATCTGTAAAATGACGTTCTAAGATGGAGGCACCTAAAGCCACTGCACCCAAACAGGCATTGTTATTCAACGTATGATCTGATAAGCCAAAGGGTACATCAGGAAATGCCTCGTGCACTTGAGTCATTGCGCCCAGTCTGACTAAATGGGTGGGCGTTGGATATAAATTGGTGGTATGCAGCAAAGCGAAAGGGGTACCGGCGTCTTTAAAAATCTGAACTGCTTTAGCAATACTTTCAAGGGTATTCATACCTGTACTAAGGATGACCGGTTTGCCAAAACCTGCTATATGTTTGAGTAAGGGATAATTATTACATTCACCCGAACCTATTTTATAAGCAGGAACTTCCATTTGCTGAAGCCGGTTTGCCGCAGCTCGTGAGAACGGAGTTGAAATGTAAAGCATTCCTTTTGCTTCGACATAGTTTTTTAAGGCAAGCTCATCTGCTTCATCGAGTGCACAACGGCGCATAATCTCGTAAATGGAAACGTCTGCATTCCCAGGTATTACTTTTTTGGCAGCACCACTCATTTCATCTTCCACAATGTGTGTCTGATGTTTGACGACCTCAGCGCCGGCCCGGCAGGCTGCATCAACCATCTCCTTAGCCACCTGAAGCGAACCTTCGTGATTAATACCAATTTCTGCAATCACCAGCGGCGGGTAATCGAGACCTATTTTTCGATGTCCTATTTGGATATATGGGTTCAAGGGGGAATTATTTGTTATTTGCTATTTGTTATTGAACTTAAAAAATGTTTCGAGAATGTCACTTCGAGTGTTTGATTGAGGCCTAAGCCGAAAGCAAATGTATCGAGAAGCGTCGTGAACTAAAAACATCCTAACTAACCAGACTTCTCGATACAAATTAGGTTTCGCTATCGCTACACTTAATTCACTCGAAGTGACAAATATTATTGAAAATTCTTTTTAGCCAAATTAGGTAGTTTTTCATATTCTCCATTGATTAAAGCTTCTTTCTTTACCCGAGACCAATTCTTAATCCGCTTTTCAAACTCAATTGCTAAATCTGGCTCTGTAAACTCACAATAATAAACCAATTCAATTGGCCTTCTGTTATAGGTATAGGAATTTTCATATTTTCCAGATTGATGTTCTTCAACCCGCTCCCAAAGATTAGAACTAATGCCGGTATAATAGGTTTTATCCCGACACCTTAGAATATAAACACTATAGACTTTCAAGAATTAGAATTTATTTGTCACTTTGAGTGTTTGATTGAGGCTACAAGCCGAAAGCAAATGTATCGAGAAGCGTCGTGAACTAAAAATATCCTAACTAACCAGACTTCTCGATACAAATTAGGTTTCGCTATCGCTACACTTAATTCACTCGAAGTGACAAGATCGAAGTGACAAACAATAGCATTATTTAAAGTGATTTAAATACAACTCAGCCTTCTTAAAATCAGCCTCGGTGTCTATATCTATTTCAGCAAAAGGGTGATTAACAATTAAGGGATAATTATTATCTCCTAAAAGTCTACCTTCTTGTACCAATTCGGTTTTAAAAATATAAAGCAAACCGTTCTCATAGTATAAAGGTTCTAAATCCTGACTGCGCTGCCCCATTTTATAGTTATAGGGTGTAAACCGATTATTTATAATAGTTCCCAGCTTATGCTCATTACGGGAAACGGTCATAAGACTATCACAGTTTTCTTCTTCAAAAATCTGAATTGCTTCTTTTAAAAGAGTTACCGGACGCAACGGATTTGTAGGTTGTAGTAATATCACAGCATCATATTCCTCTACAACTGATTCTAACACGTGCTGAATGGCAGAAATAACAGGTTCTTGGTTGCCAGCAAGTTCGTCTGGCCTATGAATCACGTTTACATCTTTACTTTTAGCATAAGTAGCTACTTCAAAATCATTTGTGGTAACTGTTATTTCTTCAAAGCCTACTTGACGCGAAAAATTGATGCTATGCCCTATCAAAGGCAAATCGCCTAGCATCTTCATATTCTTTCCTGGAAGACGTTGGGAATTGGCGCGGGCTGGGATAATGATGAGGTAGGTTCTCATTTTTTAACCATATTTTGGTAGGGGTAATTCTATTGATTTTTTCAGCGTCTCTTTTTTCACCACTTTTCTATAAGTAATTACCTTTGGAATTCTGATTAAAAAATTAATCATCGCTCTAAAAAAAGCTTTAAGAAATGCTATATCCTCAAACGCATATTTACGAAAATTGTGAAAAAAAAGAGCGATTAACCGCTTAGGAATTAAAATTTTAGGATAATACGCAAAATAGAAAAGAGCAGAATTAGACAATTGGTTTTCAAATCGGTAAACCGTTTTCTTTAAATGCTTACGCTCTTCCTTATTTACCCGGTGGTTGACAGAGATTTGAGAGGTATATAAAATAGTATAACCCAGATCCAATAATTCGATAGAAATGCAGGACTCTTCCCCATAAATTTTCATCCAATTTGGAAATCCAGCAGTCTGCCTATACGCTGCTTTTCGGATTACAAAACCACAGCCTACGAACTCCCTGCAATAAAATTCTTCATCTGGAATGTGCTTTTCTAAGGCTTGAGCATCATTTTCAAAAACCCCTTTAATTTCTTCAAATGCTATTACGGCCAGATTCACATTCTTAGAAAAAATCAGCCGTGCTTTATTTATAAAATCATTTTGAAGCGGATGCGCATCATCATCAAACCCAAAAATCAAGTCTCCGGTAGCTTTTTGATAAAGCAAGTTCCGGGCAGGAGAAGCTCCTATTTGATTATCCCGTATTTCCCAAATACATTCCGGGAATTCTCCTACTAAATTCTCAGAATCATCAGAACAGCCATCTAGAAAAACCAGTATTTCACAAACAGTCTCTTTTGTGTAATTGTGTAATATTTTTAAAGTTCTTTTAAGCTCTAGTTTCCTATTATGGGAAACAATACAAATCGAAACCTTCAATGCTTTGTGATTAGATGATTCAAGGTTTCCTTTAAATAAGCACTCGATAAATAATACTTTAAATCAGCACTGTAAGATTGGATATGAAGTTCTCCTGAAATCCACCTATCAAAAAGCAGTATTAATTGGTTTGCCATAGTTTGAATATCATGAAGTTCTGCAACATAACTATAGTTAGAACCTAAAAGCCTTCTCACCTCGCTTTTTTTTGGTCCCAAGTGCAATAGCGGACGATCAGTCATTATAAGATTTGGAAATTTAGCAGGTAAAAAGGGACTGATATCTGCTTCAGCTTCTAAAACAATGTTCACATTACTTTGCCTTTCAAGTTCGAGCACCACATCATAATCCATAAAACCGCTATACCTATAAATCGTTTCTTCCATTGAACATAACTCAGAAAGCTTGGGCTCATGAAAATTACCGGGACCTATAAGTAAAAGATGAGAGCAATTTCGAGCGTTAGGTCTGGCTTCCAAAAACAAACCCCAAGCTTTTATCAGGTAAAAAGGATTACGCTGTTCTAGCAAATTACCGGCATGTAAAACATTAAAGTCATTAGAATTAAAAAAATCGGGAAGCGTTTTTCTTAATATGCGATGCGTAATTTGATGCGGAAGTAATACTCCTTTTTCATTAAAATTTAAATCAAATTGCCCCATCCATACCCTTAAATGCTCAGAAGGATATCCCAACCACGTTGCAGAATTCGCCACTTCTTTAAAAAAAAACTCTTTTTGTAAACTTCCGGCTTCCTTCCAATTATAGGGCTTAGGATACCAATTAAATGGATAAGGGTCGTGTATATACGCCAGCCACTTACTGTGCCATTGAGGTAGCTTGAGTAAAGCGGCGTGAGTCCGATAGGAAGATCCTTTGCTTAAAGTTATGATGAGGTCATAAGCTGCTGGTCTTTCACGAATCAAAGCAGCTACTATACTATTTACATCATTCTTAAAAGTAAAGGAGAACCCAAAGATACGCTCAAGTTTTTTCGAAAAATTAAGGGTACTTATGCGCTGTAAAACCCGTTGACCCCTGCTTAGCCAGTAATAAAAATCTTTTCTATTCTCTTGTATTAAAATGGTTTCTTCACCGGGAATCTGCACATCATTGTGAGAATAATGATAGACTTTAAGTGTTACATTTTCTGCTACTAAAGATGTTATCATAGCAAAATTAGCTTTCCCGGCACTGCTGGTATCAATATCGATGGTTTCAGCTAATATTAGAATTTTCATAGATTAGCAACTAAAGCTTTTTAAATTTTTTCAAGATTTTAAAAAAATATTTTCTTAAAAAAAAAGGATGTATACTTCTTGAAGTCCCGCAATCGGCAGGTATATTAAAACTCATTAAGATGCTCTTCTTAGCATTTTTAAATAAAAAATGATTTGGATCTAATTGATTCCCCATATGAAAGGCAAATGTATTGACTGTTGACAATCTATACCAGCCTTTTCGGTCGCACAATTCATCTATAAATTCTTTTTCTAAGCCATTCTCAAATTTTGTGACTGGGAATTTATCTTCCCCTTTAAACATTGCTGACTTATACGTAGCTACAAAATGACCGGCTCCTACAATTGCTTTGGGCTCTTTTTTTAAAAAATACTGTTTTTCCTTCCACGAATAGCGCCGATTTTCACGATTAAGTAAAGAGCTATTTCCCATACCATATAAATACAATTCAGCGTCTGTATCAGTCATGAGTTTTGCATACCCTATTTTACCGAACAAATAGTTCTCTATAAAAACACTGGAGTTTTCATAAAAAGCTAAAGATGGGGAGGGCAATGGCGCAACAACCCCCGCCTTAGGATGACCATTGAAAATTTTAAAAACTGCTTGTTCCCATCCCATATAAAAAAGCACATCAGCATCTGTAATCGTTATAAATTTTTCTTGTACGCCTCTAGCTTCTTCCAGAACAGGCAATACTTTTCCCTTATTTTCAGAATAAACAATATACTTATCTATGTAATTCAAATAATTCTTTATCAAATCCTTTACAGAAGCACAACAGTTATTATCTATTAGGGTTATAGCGGTTATTTTAAGATCTATCGTTAAGATTAAGTTTTCTAAAAATACCTTAAAAACAGGCATTTGATTTTTATAATAGTCTTCTTTAAGGTTGGGTATATAAACAGGTACAATAACCCGATGTAAAAATTGAGACAATTCTTCCTTTTTATATTTTTCAGGATTTACGCCTTTACGCATTTTTCAAAAGAACTTTTTTATAGTTATTTATAAATGGAACTATTCTCATTAAGGCTTTTTTTCGAAAATATATTTCAAATAACTTTAAAAGAAATACCGGTCTTGACTTATTATTGGTAACACACTTTTCTAATTTTGTCCATAAAACTAATCTTTCTTTCTCTGTGAATTGATTCAGTTGGTTTTTTAATAAGTAACTATAAAATTGAAAACTGGCTAAGTTTTTCTCTCTTCCATACTCTTTATTATTGGAAATATTAAAATTACTGGACCGTATGTACACTATTGATTCATTTATAGAAATTATATTTTGAAAGTCTGAAACCTCCAAGAATAATAAATCATCAGAATGCCATGCTAATGGAAATTTTTTAATTTTTGTCTTTTTTAATTTTGATGTACTAAAAATATACTCACTTAAAGAACTCCGAGCTAAACCAGTAATTTTATTAATGAATAAATCCTTAGAATTTTGAATTTCAGGATAAGTAGTTCTTTTCGATATTGGATTACTTTTCTCGTCTATAACTTCAGTTGAAAAACGAAAAACAAGCGGTAGAAACCCTTCATTAAATGTCGTTACTTTTTTATGGAAATTAGCCACACAAGTATCTTGTAATGTATCATCGTCTCCTAAAATCATTAAAAAAGTTTCATTTTGGATAAGTTCTATGCATCTATTCCAATGGTCGACCAGCGATTTCGAACCTAAATTATTATCATAACGCCTATAGATTATTTCAAGAGTTTTTGAATATTTTAAAATTAATTCTTCTGGGTTATTAGGACTACCATCATTCCCTATATAAACTTTGAAATTTTTATTGGTCTGATAAGAAAGTGATATTAGAGTTTCCTCAAAAAAATCAATTTTATAAAATGGAATTACAATCGCTAGTGTCAATTCACTAATTTTTTAGGATCTTTTTAAATTTAATTAGTTCTATGAATAGAAAACTAAAATGGTATTTAATTTTAAGTATTGTTTTCAGACTAAGAGATTCTACCTGTTCTAGTATTTTCTTATGTAAATCATATGATTTTAGAAGCACACTCAACCAATTGAAATGTTTAATCAAATCTATAGAAAGTAGGTTTTTCTTTTTTAAATTTTCAATTATGAGCAGAGCTGCTTTTATTTTGGATTTTTTTCTAAAAGGACTCCCGGAATAATATTCGCCCGTATTTGAAGCCTTATGTTTCCTGCCGTAATACAAAGTTTTAGAAATCTTAATTCCAGAGAAACCTTGACTTAAAATACGACTATAACATTCCCAATCTTCTGCATACATTAGGGATTCTTCAAACCTGATATTTTCAAAGCAATTCTTATCCCAAAGTACAGCTGTCGAATTCAATAAAAATTCTTCTTTGACTAGTTTTGGTAGAACAGTAATCCCGTCAATTTTTTCAAGTTTATACTCATTTTCTGTTGAAAAACTTTTATCAAATTCTCCTTCAAATGTTTCCCTACCAGAAATACAAAAGCTAGATCTGCTTTGACACAACTCCCTAACCGTTATTTTTAAGTTATCAGGATGTACAATATCATCATCATCAAAAAAAATTATAAAATCCCCAGTAGCCCAATCTATTCCACAATTTCTTGCTCCAGGCAGCCCACTTGCATAGTTATTTGATCTCCTTTTGTATCGAAAACGATTATCGCTTAAAAAAGGACTGATTTGTATTTCTGTATTATCTGAACTTCCATCATCAACAATCAGACATTCAAAATCTTTATACGTTTGATTCTGAATAGAAACTAACATATCCTCTATTAAATGTGCGCGATTAAATGTTGGTAAGATGATTGAAATTTTTGAACTCACTTCTATCTTTTAAAAAGTTAACTTATTGTATATATCTGTTTATGATATATTTCCTCATTGATTATCAAGCTAAAACTTGTATAAATCTGGTTATCAATTAAAATTAAAGTCATTCTAATAAGATGGGCACGATTATAAGTCGCTAGGAGGATATGTATTTTTGGTTTTATTTCCATATTTTTTTTATCGCTCGTAAAGGATAAAGTATTTTTTTACCTAACCTATAGTCTATTCGTTGCAAGTTTTTAAGCTTTTCGCGCTCTTCAAATGCCACTTTGTCTAAAAAAAAATCAATTGTAGACGAATAATTTTCAAAATACAACTCCTTGTGTTTTAAAAATATATAGCGATACAATTCATACTTATGTGCATTTGCTGTTTTTGTGGTAGAATTGTCTCGTTTTCTATAATTAAACAATACTTCAGGTATCACAAAACACTCGCCCCCTGCATTCAATAATCGTATGTAAAATTCCCAATCCTCCCAGCCTTGGCACATACGTTCATCATATCCACCTACTTCCTGCCAGTCAGTCTTTCTAAAAAGCGCTGCGTTGCCAAGAGATGCATTTGAAAATAAAAAATTTTCAATACTTCCTCCTTGTGGTTTATAAATCCACTCCGTTTTTTCGTTAAAACAACGAGCAAAACAAGTCACTAAACTCACTTTGGGATTTTGTAATACGCTGACGGCCTTTTTACAAAAATCAGGTTCAAAATAATCATCACTATCCAAAACCAAAATAAACTCACCTCTAGCTTGTGAAATTCCCAAATTACGGGCTGCGGCCTGACCACGGTTTTCCTGAGTTATTAAATGAGTTATTTTTACCTTGAGATTTTTAAGAATATTTTTGGTTTCCTGATCAGAGCCATCATCAACTACGATTATTTCTTTACAATCATACGTTTGTGCAAAGGCAGAGTTGACTGCAGTTTCAATATACCGAACATCGTTGTAACAGGGAATAACTATAGATACTTTTTTTTCCATTAAGTTTGTTCAAATTATTTCTATGTCAGTAGCCATTTTAATCCTAGCCCACAAAAACGAGGAACAAGTAAAGCGACTTGTAAATCATTTAGCTTCTGATTTTAGAATATATCTGCATATTGATAAAAAATCAAAACTACACATTAACCCATCAAAGAATATTTTTGTTTTAAAAAAAAGAAAAGTCTCTTGGGGAAGTTATGCGCAAATTAGGGCGACATTAGACCTGTTAAAAATAGCATATAAAGGTAATCACTCCCGCTTTATACTAATTAGTGGTCAGGACTTGCCCATTAAGACTAATCAAGAAATTAAAAACTTTTTCTTTCAAAATAATAATAATTATCTAGAGTATTTTAAACTACCTCGAGCTGACTGGGGTGGGGGGATAAATATTGAACGAATGAGCCTTTTTCATTTTAAAGGCTCAAAAAACAGGTTTGTTAAAAAACTCGAACAGCGTTTACAGCGCTTTCAGAAAAACTATAAACTTCACAGATCGTTACCCGATAATCTATACGGTGGTGCTAATTGGATAAATCTTACTCGAGAAGCGGTCGCATACATTTTCAAAAAAAGTACTCCAACACATCTTATGAATTATTATTTTACAGAATGTGCTGATGAAATTTATATCCAGTCTATTCTTTTAAACTCTGAATTAAAAAAAACCTGTGTTAACAATACTTTGAGGTATGTCGATTGGCGATCAGGACCAGATTACCCAAGAACACTAACAATAAATGACAGACCGAACCTAGAACAAGCTGAGGGTTTATTTGCTCGCAAATTTGATAGCAGAATAGATCAAAATATTATTGATTGGATTTATGAGAAATTATAAAATCTATGATTGTTTTTAAATCACTTACATTTTGCCTTTTCCAATAAAAATTCACCTTTACTTACTAAAAAAGTACTTGATAAAGCCATTAAATAATAGAATGACGCTACTTTACCAAAAGTAGTATGAACCAATCCCAAGGTTTCGTAAAAATAGACAGGTCTTATTTTTAGTTTTATTAAACGATAAGACAAATTCATCATATTACGTACTAATTCTTTACGCGTCCCTATCGATATAAAGTTCTCTATTTCTATAAATGTCAACCTGTACACAATCAATAAATCACGGCTAAAAGCTACATAACTTTTAGTCATTGTCGCCTGTATTGAGCTTGCGTGCAATCGCCTTTTTGTCAAAACTTGATTAATGTATTTGCCATTAGTACTTACTAAAAGCATTTTACAAAAGTAATTATAATCTTGCCAAGAAGATAAATGCTCATGCCAAAATACTTGGGATGCTAATTCTCGAGTTAACATAATATCATAGGTATACCAGTTAATCTTTCTTAAAATAAAGTCTTCAACCGTGATACCATACTTCTTTTTTTGATACTTATAGGGTTCTTGCAAACCTTTTTCTGAAAAATTTTGAGTCTGAGCTATTACAAATTCAGTTTTTGAATGTTGAATTTCTTGTATCTTAACAGCTAAATGATCTCCTGTCATTAAATCATCACTATCAAACCAAATAATATAGTCACCTACACTATTTTCAAATCCAATATTCCGGCAAGCATTGGCTCCTTTAATACGGTTTTGTGGCCTTTTTAGTAATTTAAAGCGGGTATCAAGATCTATAAATTTTGAAACTACAGCTATAGAATCATCATTAGAACCATCATCTACTACAATACATTCCCAATTTGTAAAAACTTGGTTTTGTATACTTTCTAAGGTCTCTAAAATGAGTGCTGCTCTATTGAACAAGGGTATAATGATAGATATCAAGTTAGAACTAACTTTATATGAATTAGACATAATATTCTAAAATTGGATAGCTCTTCTCAATAAAAAATAACCTCTTTTAAAAAGTAACGCACTGAAAATAGACGCCACAAAAAATACCCCTTGTTTTTTACCAAAATAGTCGGCAATTATTGAAAAACAGTTTTTAAAAAAAGGGGGATAGTTTTCTTTTAAGGCTAATTTAAAAGAATACTGCATGTACCCACTTAAAAACCATTTTATTAAGGCCTTGTTATTAAATTCTTCAATATCTTTTGCCATAATAAATTTTATAAACGCAACTTTTTTTAAATAACGAATAGAATTTATAGGTTCTGAACTTAATGAGTTTTTATGAACACGACGGTGGGTCAATATTTTATTCACCCAAATACCATTTGTATTTAAATGTAAGAAGCGCGTGAAAAAGTTATATTCATCACCATCAGTTTTAAAATTTTCATTGAATTTAACCTGAAACAGCATCTCTCTTTTACATAAAAAATCATTTGTAATCCACCCTATTCCTTGCCTCCCAAAGGTATTTGCATTTATTTGACCCGGCAATCTGGGTGTCATATAGGGTTTATTAGTGAGACCTTCTCCTTCTATAAAGTTTTGTGAATCACCTACTGCAAAATCTGACTTTGTTGTTTGAATCGCCTCAATGAGTGAACTAATATGAGTTGGCAACATAAGATCATCACTGTCAAACCACTGTATATAGTAACCCGTACTCAGCTCGAAGCCATAATTCCTACAAGAATTTGCTCCTTTAGGAAGCTTTTTAGGGCGAAGATATAGCTTAAACCGCGTATCATTTTCAATAAATATGCTTACAACTTCTACGCTGTTATCTGTAGAATGATCATCTACAAGAATGCATTCCCAGTTAGGGTAATCCTGATTTGCTATAGATTCTAAAGTCTCTAAAACGAGGTTCTCCCTATTAAAAACAGGAATAATAACAGACACCTTCTTAGTCATTTACTTTACTATTCAAATATACCCGCCTTGAGAATTTTAGAGCTTCCCAAATACCTGCATATCGCAATGTCAATAAAAAAAAATCACTCCATAATTTAATGGGTCTCTTAACGTTGGGATAGTTCAACATCTCTGCATATCTAATTATTGGATATTGATGCTCTGGTTTAAACTTGTGAATGTGATTCATTAAAACTTTTTTAAAAAAAACTAATGCATATTCTCTCTTTTCGTCAAGCAAATAGTTTGGTCTAGAAATATTAAATTCAGATAACCTAAAATAAACTAACGCAGTATTTATAGAATAAACAAAGCCAAAATCACTAAACTCTAACCATGCATAATCATCAGCATGCCAAGCTAGAGGGAAATTTTTAAACTTATACTTATCATAAGCTTTTTTTCTAAAAATATGTTCAGAAAGTGAACTTCTTCCACCCCTAATAAATCTAGAATAAAAAAGGTCGCTGTAGCATTGTAATTTAGGATGCTTTTGAATATTAGAAATAATTTCTCCTGTACCATTTATTTCCTGAGTTGCAAAACGGATAAGGTTTATCTCAGCTATTTCTACTTCCCGAAGTTTTCTATAAAATTCTTCAACAACCTTTGGCCCCAGCATATCATCATCACAAAGAACCATAATCCACTTTTCATCATTTATTAAATTTATTGTTCTATTCCAGTGCTCAGGGAGAGAGTTCTTTCCCCAATTTGACGGAAAGAATTTATAGGTGATATTTAATTTATTTTGGTATTTAGTGATCATTGAAGTTGGATCACTAGGTGAATTATCATTTCCTATATAAACTTTAAACCATTTATTTGTTTGATTTACTAAGCTTTCTAGACATTCTTCAAAAAAGTCAATTTTATAGTAAGGTATGACAATTGCAAGTAGAGGCATTTTAAAAAAATAACAGTTAAAAAACTGAATTATTAACTTGAGGCTTAAGAAAAACTTCACCTCTCTTTAATACTGCGTAAGAAATAACACCTATTAACCAGATAAGACTAATTTTTAATTTCCTGTAAAGCGTTATTTTCAAATCAAACAAACTATATATAAGAAATGGAAAAACATAAAAACTTGCTTTCTTCATTTTTTTTAGTGTTGCCTCTCTAAAGAAGTCATACTGCTGTCTAAAAATAAAGTGTTTAGTTGATTTGGTCATCAATTCCCCATATTTAAATCTAGCTTCTGCCCTTACTTTTACATTTGAAATAACTTTATCAGTACTCTCAAAAAAATTGTTAGACATATTATCAAGATGCATGTTGACTCTAGTCAAAACTAAGTATGTAACTGAATACTTAGGATTTAGTGATAAAACTCTAATATGAAAATCATAATCTTGAGATTGCTGAAGTCTTTCATTAAATTTTAAGCGGTTTTTAATTAAAAACTTCTTATCCCATAAGGGGCAACTTGTCAGCCAAAATATTTTAAATTGAATAAAATCATTAAAACAATCTTTTGACTTCAATAGCTTAGATTTAAAACCTAAAGATTTTTTGTTTATATAGTCATAAACCTCAATTTGACAAACACAAAAGGGTGATTTGTAACTAGCTAAAATTGCCTGCTGTAATTCTAGCTTTGAAGGATAAAATAAATCATCACTATCTAACCAATTTATGTATTCCCCCTCACTCAGCTCAAAACCATAATTCCTACACGCATTAGCTCCTTTAGGTCTGTTAGAAGGTCTCATATGGTATTGAAAACGAGAATCTTTCTGAACATAGTACGCTAACAATTCAGCCGTGTCATCTGTACTCCCATCATCTACTACGATACATTCCCAATTTTCATAGGTTTGAGCCAATACCGAGTCTAAAGTCTGCCCAATTAGATGGGCTCGATTGTAGGTGGGGATTATTATGGATACTAAGGGTTGCTCCTGCATACTTTAAAAAATGATAATATCAATTTCAATGGACTACGTGTTATACAATACCGACTTGTGGGAATTGATCAGCGGATACAACTGTGGATTAGGCAAATCCAAAGTCACACAATTCTTATAGAGCTAGAAGTCCAAACACCTTACACATAACAAACCCGTAGATACTCCGTAGCAAAGGCGTAGGTAAAGCGTGTTTAGCGTTACCCAAAAAACCTGCTTCCGGAAAATCAGGCAGAATCGGCAGCAATGACCCCTGCGCGTTACAATGCTTTTAAAAACAGCTTAATTTCAGCTTCACAATTTAACTTTAACATTTTGCATTTCTGAGCTGTTCAAACCGACTACCGCACAGGTCAGGACTTCAGTACAGAAAAGCAATGATTTCTAAAACACGTTTAATTTAGTTCATAGTATTATGGCTGTACTCAAAGGCTTGATCAAAATTGAAGGTACCCTTGACGGTTTGACCTTCTACAAAGGGAAAAAGGGGTATCTAATTCGCACCAAAGGCGGTATCAGTAAAGAACGCATTCAAAAGGACCCGGCATTCATCCGTACACGGGAGAACGCGAACGAATTTGGTCTGGCTGCGACAGCAGGTAAAATACTTCGCTATGCGCTTTCAACACTCATTCGCAATGCTAAAGACAGCACGCTGCCTTCTAGACTTATGACCACAATGATATTAATTAAAAATCAAGATACTGCTTCTCCCAGAGGACAACGCAATCCGGCAATGGGCTTAAGCACTCCGGAAGGCAAACGTCTGCTTCACGATTTTAACTTTAATACACATGCGAATCTCACTCAAGTACTGCACGCAGCCTACTCGGTGAATGGCACCACGGGCGAATTCAGTATGCCCGGCTTTGTCCCCGGTACCCAACTGGTTGCGCCTCCGGGTGCTTCCCACGTCACGTTACAGTCGGCGTTGTTGAATGTAGATTTCAACACTGAAGTCCGTGATCTCAAGCTCAGCGACCCCCTCAACCTACGCATCAACTTAACATCAGAAGATGTTGCCTTAGACCCGGCTGCTGTTACAGGTACAGGGATCACGATGATTCTTTTACAACTTTCCTTCTTTCAGGAAATAAACGGAATACAATACCATTTAAACAACGGGGCGTTCAATACCCTCAATGTTTTAAAAGTGATTTAAATGAACAGTTAGCTGATGGTTGAATTAAGAAGCTATCAGCCAATATTTGATTTCATCCATATAGATCGTTTAACAGTTTTCTACAGCCCGTAAAAGAACTTCTTCTAATCTACGAATATACAAATCCATCGAAAAATGGGCTGTGATTCTTTCCTTACCTGCAGAACCTAATTTCTGTGCTAAATCTTTATTATCCAATAACTCAATAAGGTTATCTGCCATCGCTTCTACATCCCCTTCTTTTGAGAGCAGACCAGTTTCACGATGAAGTATCACATCAGGTATTCCTGCGTGATAGGTTGAAACAACGGGCACACCGGCAGCACTCGCTTCAAGTACTGCAACAGGAGTTCCTTCCATGTCTCCGTTTAAGGCAGTTTTTGAATGCTGAACAAAACATCTGACTCTTGACAATTCTTCTTGAAACGCTTTCGGCTCAATGACACCTAAAAAGCGTACGGAATCAAAACAGCCTAGTGCTTGAGATAAATCGACACAGGCATTATAGAGCATTCCACTACCGGCCATGAGTAAAACAGCATCAGTATGCTTCTCCAGCACTTTAGAAAAAGCTATAAGAGTAAGATGCGGAGCCTTTTTATCTACAAAACGCCCTACTGATAGTATATTCTTTGTTGAATAATTTGGATTAACCTTCAGAAATGAAGGGTTTGGTCCGTATGTATTGAGAATAAGCTTTTCTTTTAGACAACCCAGATCTAAAAGCATACGCTCCATTTTATTTGAAACCGCTAAGATATAAGTTGATCGCGCAAATACCTCTTTATACGTATTTGTAGATAAAATAACACTCTTAACAGACGCATCGTACCCGTGAAAATGAACAACAACTGCTATATTTAGCTGCTCAAAAACCGGCATTAGGTGATGCGCATGATTCCCATATTGAACCAGTACAACATCAATTTGATGCTTTTTTAAAGATTTCACTAGATTAGCAGCTCTTAATTGCTTGGTAGGTACGTCAATACATTTTTCTTTAAATTTTTGGTAAAGATTTAGTCGTACTAAATTAACATCTTCTCCTTCTAGTTTAAAATCATTTCCGCTTCCATAATAATAAAAAACAGTACCGGAAAGAAGATTTTTCTGAGCTTGAATAAAAGTCTCTGAATAAGGATTTCTACTGGGTGAGAAGATAGCGATATTCATAAATTCTATTTAAAAAAATTTAGTGTTTTCTTCATGAAATAATACCCCTTAAAACGTGCTGCTTCTTTTGAAGATTTCATTTGTAAGCCCATATTACTATTAACCCTTTTCAGTCTGGATGTTGGTTCTTCTAGATTAAGTAGATTATGATTTCTTATAGTAACGTTCGAATTATACTTAGGATTTTTATCAATAACCGCATAAAAATAATCAAATGAACACCAAATTTTAATGTATTCAAAAAATATAACTTCTCCGTCTATGTCTTTAGCTATTTGATTTATTGATCCATAGTCAACATCTTCATCAACAGGCTGTAAACCAGCAGGATCATTATCCCTTAACCACTTCTGATGATACTTTGAGGGACAGGCTAATAATAATCTTCCTTGATCTTTTAGAATTTCTTTTATAGCCTTATGAAACTTTGATCTTTCATTAAATGGTATGTGTTCGTAAACATCTATCATAATTACTGCATCATAATGCTTACCTGGAAGATTTTGGGTAACATCAAATACTTTAAAGGATAAATTACCATTTGTGAACAACCTTTTTGCAGCTTCTACTAAAACTGTACTCAGGTCTATGCCTTCTACAGTTGTATCTTTAAAATGCTTCGCAAATTCGTGACTGCTCCAGCCCAAACCACAGCCAATATCGAGTATGGATTTTGAATTTTGTGGTATAAAAGAAGCTAGATTGATAATTGCTGATTCAATCCGTTTATTTCCTAAAACATAATCTTTGATCAATTTTTCATCAAAGTTGTTATAAAATTCTTCTATTATTCTCATAGCTATACTATTGAAAAAGGTAAAATTACAGCAGTATAAGCTCGATTAAGTTTACCCACTTTGTAAAAATCTCCCTCCAAAACTTTCAAATAAAAAGCCTTTTCCAAATAGTCTATATGATTTTCTTTGCTGGTAGTTTTTTCACTTAACGTAAATTGCAAGTTATACAAACCTCCTCGCAAACTTAATTTTTCAATATCAAAATCTATAAATCCTCTCTTTACAAAATCGTCTATATCAGCTCCCATCTCATCTGTAACAACCATCGCTTTTAATTCTTCATTTTGATCCCTTAAGGCAAAACCTAAAATAAGCTTAGCTCCTATTTTTTCTCTTATTTCAAATGAGAATCTAATCTTTAAAAAATCCCCAGATATTACTGAATCTATTTTCGATCCATTTTTAGAATATGTTTCAATTTTGGATACTATAATTTTTCCATTACCAGTTCTATCTTCTCTAGAGTACAAATCAGTTTCACTTTTAGAAGTATCATTAGCTCTGAGATAATAATTTACTGCTTCAGTAGCATCACTTTCAAATACCCCATAGCCATTTTCCAAAACAATACCTCTTGTACATAAACTTCTTACACTCGACATATTATGACTCACAAAAAGAACAGTTCTTCCTTCTCCCTGTGAAATATCCTGCATTTTACCTATTGCCTTTTTTTGAAATTCGGCATCTCCTACGGCAAGCACCTCATCTACAACGAGAATTTCCGGTTCTAAAAAAGCTGCCACAGCAAATGCTAGTCGCACGGTCATACCGCTGCTGTATCGTTTTGTAGGTGTATCTATATAGCGTTCACATCCCGAGAAGTCTATAATCTCATCAAGTTTTGACGAGATTTCGGCTTTGGTCATTCCTAAAATGGCGCCGTTTAAATAAATATTCTCACGCCCGGTAAGTTCATGATTAAATCCGGTGCCTACTTCAAGCAGGGAAGCGATACGCCCCCTGCTTTTGATTAGTCCGGTGGTTGGTGCGGTTACCCGGGATAAAATCTTAAGCAAAGTAGATTTCCCTGCTCCGTTTTTACCGATGATCCCAAGTACCTCCCCTTGCTTTACTTCAAAGTTGATCTCCCGCAAAGCCCACACATAGTCCTCCGTAGATTTTTGACTGCGGTCGTTTACGGCTCCTACCTTTAAAAATGGATCTTCCTTACCTCGTAACCTTGCCCAATTTCGTTTAAAATCATCCCGCAACGTACCGGTGCCTACTGTTCCAAGTCGGTATTGTTTGGAAATATTTTCAGCTTTTAAAATTGTCTTTGTCATTTTGCAAGAATCTTATGTGGCTTCAAAATGATTGTTCTGAGTTTTCTTACTAAACCTCGAATAAAAAAGCCCATTGAAATTTCGTTTAATTGCTGTTTCCTTTGATTTGAAAATAATTCAATTAGATCAGGAATACTATTTCCTAGTTTAAAATGAAGCCTGTTCCAGACATGCGGTGCGATAGGATGAAAGTTTTTTATTGAAGTATAATTTTCCTTTGAAATAGTTTCCCAGAATCTCAAGTAGCCATCAGTATTAAAATCATCCCGATGTCCCCAATTCTTAACTTTAAATTCAATTTCTTCTTTTGAACGTGCCCAAGATTGATGAATAACATATACACCTAAATCATGATTCCGAATTGAATTATTAGCTCTGACAAATTCATACTTTGGAAAATTCGTTATAAAAGAAAAGCTTTCATTATTTTCTATATAAACATAACCTCCTTCTACTTTTTTGAATAGCGTAATTAATTTTCCTCTAAATGCAATAGGGGTAAGCTGAGGAAAATAGGTAAGAAAAATATTCTTCTTTAGAAACCTGACTACTTTATCAAATTGAGGGATATATTCGTCAGCGTCAAGTTGTATTTTCCACCCACGCCCCATCTTTTGCAATAAGAGATTCCGCTCTCTTGTTTCACATTCAATTGGACTTAGAGAATCTATATAAAACCTATCCCTATATATCTCTATTTTATTATCTACATCATACACTTTTAATTTCTCAAAAAAAGATTCAGGAATGGTATATTTAGTACCCGTCCAGGAAAGTAAATTTTCATCGATTGCAAAAAATATTTTATCTACATGTTTGTAAATACAATCTAGAGAGTTAAAAACTAGATCGTAGTCGTAAGAAATCAAATAGCCTACTTTAATCATCTTAGTTCTTAATCAGTATCTTTTAATCGAAGTGATTTAAAATTCTTGCTAAACCTACTATTGATAGCACTTCGATAACACGTATTTTGCCAATCATCTGGATTAATTGTAATATCGTAAATACGGAGAATATTTGTTCCTTCAATTTTTTTCAGCGCTAATTCAGATTGTGAAGAGTTCTGAATTAGTTCTAGCCTAGTATTAAAATCGGCAACAAACCTATCTAACTGACCATCTCGATAATCTTGAATTACCCCTTTGTAATTAGGATTAAAAAGTAAAATATATCCCAAAAAAATAATAAAAGGAAGTTCATAATCAAAATATCGAATTTTAAAATTATTGAACTTAGATTTTAGGAAAAACGTTACGTTAAACAAATTTATAAGTACAAGAATTAAAAAAATGAAATGAATCATATTTCCTATTCTACTTGAATTAACGCTTAGATTTCCTACTGCATATCTTGGAACAAATAATACTGCTGTTAGCAATATAAAAGATAATCCCAAGCATATGAAAGGGTTTAAACATTTTGTGCCCGAAATTCCTTTTATTCTCTTAATTAAAAAAACACCAAAAGCAAGATAAAATAAGCAGTAGGGCCACTCAATTAAACTTTTAATTGTGAAAAATCCCGCTGAAAGGATACTATTAATAACTGATAAAAAAAACTGCTTTCCCTCAGGGAAGTAGGATTGTCTATTAATAGACCCCGGTGATAATATGACTACCAAACTTGATAGTATTCCCACAAAATTTAAAATTACAGACCTTACAATAAACCTTCGACTTTTGAAAAAACTGTATACCAAATGAGCCAATAGAGATAAAATAGTAAAGGGTATTAGAATCTCATTATTGCCGTTTATTAAAATTAGAAGGATAGATAATTTTAAAGTAACGAGCTGATCTAATTGGAATTTTGACTTAAATAAGATTCCTAAAAAGAATAATAGAAAAACTAAACTTAGAAGATAAGCACTAGCACCTGCGAGCCAGTAAAAAAACTCATACAGTAATGGCAACTGACAAATTATTAATATATATATTAAAAGCGTTGTGAATAGCATTTCGTAACGCGTTAAACCTATTAAATAAAACACAGATAAACCATTAATGAAATAATAAATCGCTGTTCCCAGCAAGAACATAAAAAAGAACAGAATACACCTATATACCACCAACTCATAAATGGGGAGACTGCTCCATAGAGCATTTATAAACCTACCGTTATGTACCAAGTACCAATCTAATACATTTTCAGAATAGCTACTAAAACTAGAGTTAAATCTACAATAGTCGTCAGCAGAAAGAAAAGTATATTGTGTTACCATTAAAAATGGCACAATAAACATTATTAAGAGAGTAATATTTAAGATTGAAAATCCTAAAACTCTATTAATCATCTATTATAGAAATTATTGATAAGGACTAATTGCCTTCCTATTTTAAAACCTTGTTTAAATTTCAATTTTGAATCTTTAGATTTTTGTAGGTTGGTTAAATCAACTTCGATAATAAAACTTCTCGCCTCAATTATGGCTGCTTTTAAGCGAAGAAATAATTCTATATCAAAAAGCCATTCTGATATAAAAGGATCCTTGAATCCAATATTTACTATTTCTCTCTTAAATAATTTACAGCCACACTGGGTATCTTGAATCTTAGGATTAAATTCTATTATGGAATTTGCTGTCTTCATCATTAATAGACTGGCAACAGATCTAAAATCCAAAAGGCTAAATTTTGATTTAAGGGGGCGCTTACTTATACTCAATAAATATTTGGAATCAAAAATAGCTTTATATAATTTGTCCAATTGACTTAAGGGTATGTCAAGATCAGCATCTATAAAGCCATAAAATAAATAATTCTTTTTAAGCTTTGAAATGGATTCTTGTAAAATGTTCCCTTTTCCTAAATTTTCTAAACTAGTTATAAGAAAACTATTTTCAGATAGTAAAGACCCTTTTATAATTGCTGAAGTTTTATCTGTACTTCCATCATCTAGAAAATAAAAATCCCAATTCTGGTGAGTCTCAAAATAATCTAGAAAAGATTGTTTTTTCAACCTATGTTCTTCATTAAAACAAGGAATTAAGATTGCAACATCCCGGCTATAAATTTTCATTAATTTTTTAAATGACTTATATCGTATCAATAAAATTCTTACCGGTCCTGTTAAAAACGATCAATCCTATAAAAAACAAAACCAGACTTAACACTGAGCAATAAATCAGCAAGGGCCATTCAAATAAGCCTTCACTTAACGTCATATATCGAAAAGCTTCAATTAGAATCGCTATAGGATTTAATTCAACTACCCAGGTATACTCTGCTAAAGTAGCACTGTTACGCACTTCAGAAATCGGGTACATTACCGCAGATATATACATGAGAAGTGTTGTCGCAAAACCGATTAAAATTCTAAAGTCCCGGTATTTCGTAGTTAAAGACGAAATTAACATTCCTGCTCCTAAACCCAATACTGCCAATATAAGCAGGAGAACAGGGAAAAACCAAAGTGTATTATTAGGTTGTACTTCAGATCCTTTAATAATGATATATATATAAAAACAGGCAAAAATAAAAAGCTGAACACTCAATTTAAATAAGGCCGAAATAGCCTGCGACATCGGTGAGATAATTCTGGGAAAATACACTTTAGAAAAAAGCCCGGCATTACTGGCAAACGTGTTTGAAGTATTATTTAAACACTGGGCGAAATAGCTCCACATCGTAATACCCGCTAAATTAAATAAAAAAGGTGGTGCTCCACCTGTTGATATACTTGCGATATTATTAAAAACTAAAGTAAATATGATACCCGTGAATAAAGGCTGTATTAAATACCATAAAGGTCCAAGAATTGTTTGTTTATAAGCCGAAATGATATCACGTCTAACAAAAAGAAATAGCAGGTCTCTATACCTCCATATTTCCTTAAAATCAATATCAATCAAAGGTTGCTTAGCATTGATCTCGTACAACCATTCTTCCTGCTCTGCCATTATTTTTCTACTTGCTCATTGAACCAAAGTCTCAATTTGTTGAGTTTATTTAGAACCAAAGGTAAAAATCCTTTAGGCTTCTTATCGCGATAAGCTTCTCCATATTTACCGTAAGCATAGCCGTATTCATACCCGTAACCATACCCATAACCCATTTTACTTTTAGCACTGAAGTAATTGAGTATAAAACTTGTATTATTTATCTCCTTCTTTTTATACTTATCGTTTATGAGGCGCAACATTCCCTTTTTTGTGTAATGTTGACGAATGACATACAATGTGGCATCTACATAATCATCTAGCTCTAATGCATCTGCGACTAAACCTATAGGAGGAGTATCTAGAACTATGTAATCGTATCGTTTTTTCAACTCGTCAATCAAAACATCCATCTGATCACTCATTAAAAGCTCTGAAGGATTAGGAGGAACTGATCCTGCCAAAATCACATCAAGATGAGGAATTTGTGTTTTTTGAATTATGGATTCTAAATTATCTTCTCCTATCAAATAATTAACGACACCTTTTTCTAAAGGCAAATTAAAATCCCCAAATATCTTGGGTTTACGCAAGTCAAGACCTACTAAAACAGTTTTGCGTTCGCTTAAAGCAAATACACTGGCTAAGTTGATACTACAAAATGTTTTACCCTCTCCACTTACGGAAGAAGTAACACGTACCGTCTTAGCACCTTCAATCTTTTGTTTTCTGTAAATAAACTGAAGACTCGACCGTATACCTCTAAATGCTTCAGAAATTGCAGATCTGGGATCTTCAATTACCACAAGATTACTCTTTGAATTGCTCTTTCCTATAGCTCCTAAAACAGGTATTTTTGAAAGTCTCTTTATTTCGTTAGGGTTGCTTATTTTAGTATCAAAAAAGAACAGTAGAAACACAATAACCAATGGCACCACAGTTCCTGCAACGATAGCCATAACATAACTCACTTCAGTATTAGGGCCGATGGCTCCTCCTCCTGTATCTTTAGCTTCGTCTATTATTAATATATCTGAAACATTAGCTGCTTTAACAATACCTGCCTGACTCCGCTTATCTAAAAACAAACCATAGGCTCCTTCGGTGAGATTGTATCTTCGTTGTATGCCAAAAAGTTGTTGCTGTTCGTTAGGAAGTTTCCGCATTTGAGATTCGGTTTGTGCGATCTCACTGCGAACATCTCGTAGTTGACGATTTAATATTTGCTGGCTTGAAGCCATATTTTCAAATAAAACCGATTTAATTGCGTTGATACGTCTGTCTAAATCTTTAAACGCCGGGTTGTTCGGTTTTGCAGAATATGCCAGTCGTTTTCGCTCTTCGGCTAATTCTATAATACTCGATACACTTTGCGTAACACTACCTTCACCAATACCCGTAATTGAAGGCGCCGGAATATCTGTACCATAATCTTCCCGCGTACGTAAATAACGCTCCAAATCCTGATAATACTGAAGACGCTGTTCTAAATTTTGCTTTTGCGCATCTAACTCGGTTATTTTGGTTATTAAACCTTCTTCGCTGCCTCCTATTCCTACCGAAGAATTATTATCTCTAAATGCATCTAATTCTTCCTGAACGCTGCTCATCTCTGCTGTCTTCACAGCAAGACTACTATCTATAAATTTTATAGTTCTGGTAGCAAATAAATTTTTACGCTCTAATTGACTTTCGCTAAGTACGCGCACCGAAGAATTTAAATAATCAACGAGTCTTTTTTTGTTAGTACCGGTGAGGCTTAAAGTTAAAATGCTCGATCCCGTAGGTGTTTGGTCTATTCCTACTCCTCTGTATTTACCTACAGCTCCATCAAAAGCGTTAAACTGAATGATATATTCTTTACCTATTTCTGCCGGAATTCCAGATGGGTTCAGCTTAAAATTGAAATACGGTAAATCTACAGGATCACCTAAACTGTATTCTTTCAGGATTGCACTGTTAGGCACGGGTACCGTACTTATTTCTTTAGTACTATAATTTTGGGCTGAAGATGTCCCGCCTTGAAAATCAATTTCTAATCGGTACTTTTTATCACTTACAAAAACGATTTTAATCATTTTGCCTAGCAACTGAGGTCTTGTGACATTTACATCTACTATAAATGGGGTATTCCCGTAAATATCCTCTAGATGGTACTCACCTTGCTGAAGGTAATCTACATAAAACTGTAATTTTTCTACAACCGCTTCATTATGACTTCTTGAGCGTAATAAAATTATCGCCGTCTGTACCTTATCTGTGGTTCCTCCCCAGTTAAAGGTAAGACTGGTATTTGCTGTAAAAAACGGATTTTGATCGTCTTTAACGGTTATCATATTACTCATACGATAAACCGGCTGTTTTCTCACATTTTTATAATGTGCGATATAATAAGCAATACCTATACAAACAACAAAAAGCGGCCACCAGCTAAGTACCTTAATTATAAAACCCTTAAAGTCAAAAAAGTTCTGTAAATCTTTTATTTCAAACTCATCTTCCATTTAAAGTCGGGTGATTAATAAAACGGTTGTAACTGCTAAAGTAAATACTGAAACTAGCGTATTTAAAGATTGTAAACCAGTAGTACCTATTCCTAGCGATTTCTGCGGAAGCGGATTTACGAGAATCAAATCATTAGGCTGAATATAATAATAGGGCGAATTCAATGCCTCTATTTTCGTCAAGTCTACGTGGTGAATTTTCCTGCCACCAGGGTATTGCCTTAAAATCAAGACATCAGTGCGATTCCCAAATTGGGTAACATCTCCACTATTCACGATAGCTTCTAGAAGCGATAACTCTTCAACAAGTTCAACTTTAGTACCGGGGCTGCCTACCTCACCTGCAATAGTATATTTGATACCTGCTAATTTTACGGTTACAAATATGTTTGCATTTTCAGTAAAATAGTCATCTAATAATTTTTGCTCTATTTGCTCTCTAATTTCTTCTACGGTATATCCTAAAACAGATACATCGCCTAGCGTAGGCAAGCGTATTTTGCCATGATCATCTACCACAAACCCATCGTAATAGTAACCATCGCCCAGGCTACCTCCTTCGCCTTCTCCTCCTTGCGGATTGAATAAAGCTACTAATTCCTGATCTAACGCTTTAACACGAATACTCAAAACATCATGAACCTGAACTCTATATGGGCTTTTTAAAACATTAACTTGTATAAGACTGTCCTGAAGTGTATTTGATTTTTGAAGATAGGTAAGCTTTTTAGTAGGAATGCAAGAACCCAACGTAGCGAAGAGTGCTAAAAAAGCGAATCTAAAAAGAAAATTAGAAAGCTTTTTTAAAGGTTTTGATAACGACAGGGCAGAGCTTCGCTGTTCTAACTCCCAATTTTGAAGTAAAAATGGATTTTTTGTAGGAATTTTCATATTAGTTGGGATTGCAACTTCGACAAATATAACCTTTAACGTTTTATTATGAAAAACAAAAACAGCTTTGTTCAAAAAGTGCATATATACCTTTTAAACAAAGCTGTTTAATGAATTTGTTAAAATTAATTAGCTACCTCACTAAGAAATTTGATGCGATAAAGTTTAAGCTCTTCTTCATCATAATCTCCATCAAACTCATCTAAAGCTGCTTCAATACTATCTGTCTCGGCTTCTAAGAAATATTCGTGTAGTTCTTCTTGTTGATCTTCATCAAGAATATCTTCTATCCAGTAATTGATGTTCAATTTTGTACCACTGTTTACAATTACTTCCATCTCTTTTACAAAATCGGCCATTTCTAAACCTTTTGCAGAAGCTATGTCGTCTAGAGGTAATTTTCGATCAACATTTTGTATTATATATAACTTTAATGCACTGTTAGTACCAGTAGATTTAACAACTAATTCGTCTGGCTTTAGAATATCATTTTCAGCTACATAATCTGTAATGAGGTCTATAAATTCTTTACCGTATTTTTTTGCTTTTCCTTCTCCTACACCAAAAACGTTTGCCATCTCGTCTAGCGTCGTAGGATATTTAATCGCCATATCGTCTAGAGACATATCCTGAAAAACTACGTAAGGTGGCACACCTTTTTTCTTACCTACCTTCTTACGAAGGTCCTTCAACATAGCTATAAGCTTGGTATCTGCACCTCCTCCACTAGAAATTCCGCGTTCTACAATTTCATCTCTTGAATTGTCAAACACATGATCTTCAGTCATCATAAAAGACTGTGGATGCTCAAGAAATTTTTCGCCTGCCCTGGTCATTTTTATAACGCCGTAGGTCTCAATATCTTTCTTTAAAAATCCAGCAACAAGTATTTGCCTTGAAAGCGCTCTCCAGTAGCCGGGTTCTTTATCTTTTCCGCTTCCGAAGTAAGGCTCGTCATCTGTTCTGTGTGAAGAAATGATCGCATTTGATTTTCCTACAAGCGTTAATACCAGTTCTTTGCTTTTATATATTTCACCGGTATTTTTGACAACATTCAACATTTTGACTACCTCATCTTTTGCCTCATGCTTCTTTTTAGGGTTACGTACATTATCATCAAGATCTCCGCCTTCTCCAGTGTCATTATCAAATTCTTCCCCAAAATAATGAAGAATAAATTTACGCCTAGACATTGAAGTTTCTGCATAAGCTACAACCTCTTGTAACAATGCGTGACCTATCTCCTGTTCTGCAACAGGTTTGCCGCTCATAAATTTTTCTAACTTCTCAATATCTTTATAGGAGTAATAAGCAAGGCAATGTCCCTCACCGCCGTCACGGCCGGCTCTACCGGTTTCCTGATAGTAGCTCTCTATACTTTTTGGTATATCGTGATGTATTACAAAACGTACGTCTGGTTTATCTATACCCATCCCAAATGCTATGGTAGCAACAACGACATCAACATCTTCCATAAGAAACATATCCTGATGTTTAGCTCGTGTTTTAGCGTCTAAGCCGGCGTGATACGGCACCGCGGAAACTCCATTTACCTGTAAAACCTGAGCCAGTTCTTCTACCCGCTTTCGGCTTAAACAATAAATGATACCGCTTTTACCCTGGTTTTGTTTTATAAACCGAATTATATCTGCATCAACATTTTTTGTTTTTGGACGTATCTCGTAATACAGATTAGGTCTATTAAAGGAAGCTCTAAAGGAATTTGCATCAGAAATCCCTAAATTTTTCAAAATATCTTCCTGAACTTTTGGAGTAGCGGTAGCTGTAACCGCAATTATAGGAATGTTATCCCCTATTCGCTTTATAATGTGCCTTAGATTGCGATACTCTGGTCTAAAGTCATGTCCCCATTCACTAATACAATGCGCTTCATCAATAGCGACAAAACTAATTTTCTCAGAACGTAAAAATTCTACATTCTCTTCTTTAGTAAGCGACTCTGGAGCAACATATAAAAGCTTAGTTATTCCGTTTGAAATATCTTCTTTTACCTGCTTTATTTCACCTTTGTTTAAAGAGGAATTAAGTACGTGAGCGATACCGTGTTCTTTTGAAATCCCGCGAAGCGCATCAACCTGATTTTTCATTAGAGCTATTAAAGGACTAACAACTATGGCTGTTCCTTCTTCAATTAAAGCCGGTAATTGATAACATAACGATTTACCACCTCCTGTAGGCATAATCACAAAAGTGTGTTCGCCTTTAACGATACTCTTGATCACATCTTCCTGTAGTCCCTTAAATTGACTAAAACCAAAATATTTTTTAAGAGCTGCGTGTAAGTCTATTTCTTCTGAAGTCATTAAAGCTTGTTCAAATTTGCATACATTTGTATTCTAAATATAGTAATTTCTACTCCACAAACAAACGGCTTAATCTTATATCTTTTGAATACCTACGACCAGATTTTAAAAAGCGCTACTAAAACTATCGCTTTGGAGCAGGAAGCTGTAGCTAATCTAGCTACGTTTTTAGATGAACGATTTGCCGATGCAGTTTCACTAATTTATAACGCTAAAGGTCGGGTAATTATTTCTGGCGTGGGTAAAAGCGCTATAATTGCTCAAAAAATTGTTGCAACTCTTAATTCTACTGGAACGCCTTCAATCTTTATGCACGCTGCAGATGCGATTCACGGGGATTTAGGCACTATTCAAGAAGGAGATGTGGTTCTTTGTATTTCTAACAGTGGTAATACAGCCGAAATTAAAGTTCTTATTCCGTTAATTAAAAGTAGAGAAAATAAGGTTATAGCAATGACCTCAAACAAAGAGTCCTTTTTAGCAAAACAAGCAGATGCGGTTATAATGGCGTACGCCGAAAAAGAAGCCTGCCCTCATAATCTCGCCCCTACTACAAGTACTACTGTTCAACTTGTAATGGGAGATGCATTGGCGCTGGCCTTGTTAGACTTAAAAGGTTTTACGCCACAAGATTTTGCAAAATATCACCCGGGTGGCGCATTAGGCAAAAAAATGTATTTACGCGTTAGTGATCTTGTAGGCTTACACGATAAGCCTCAAGTTACACCAGACGCTCCTATAAAAAATGTTATTGTTGAAATATCTCAGAAGCGCTTAGGTGTAACAGCAGTAGTTGAAGCTCATAAAATTATAGGTATTATTACAGATGGAGACATACGTAGAATGCTAGAAAAAAACGAAGTGTTAACGGGACTTACTGCCAGGGATATAATGAGCAGCAATCCTAAGCAAATTTCTAATGAGGCGATGGCTACCGCTGCGCTTGAAGTTTTAGAAACAAATAGTATTACACAGCTTTTAGCTGTAGATCATAATAATAATTACACCGGTGTAGTGCACCTACACGACTTAATTAAAGAAGGAATTCTCTAATGGCAAAAAAACAGAAAGTATCTCAGGACGAAATGTCCTTTTTAGATCATCTTGAAGAACTTAGATGGCATTTAATACGAGCAACGCTAGCAATTGTAATTGTGGGTGTCGTGGCCTTTATATTTAAAGATTTTATTTTTGATGATATCATTTTTGCTCCTGCACGACCAGATTTTATCAGCTATGATTTTTTATGTAGAATGGCTAATATATTTGGTTCTGATAAAGGTTGCGTTAATGAGATGAATTTTATAATTCAGAACCGTACTATGGGCGGCCAGTTTAATGCTGCTATCTGGACTTCTATAATCGTAGGTGTGGTAGTCGCATTTCCATATGTTATTTATGAATTTTGGAAATTTATTTCTCCGGGGCTTTATGAGAATGAACGTAAAAACTCTCGTGGTTTTATAATAATTTCTTCTCTACTATTTTTCTTAGGAGTATTATTTGGCTACTATGTGATCGCTCCTTTATCTATTAACTTCTTAGCTAACTTTACGGTAGGTGAGCAAGTTAAAAATGAATTTGATATAGATTCTTACATAGGTCTCGTGCGTGCAAGTGCTTTAGCTGCAGGTCTTATTTTTGAACTACCTATTATCATGTATTTCTTTACTAAAATAGGTCTGGTTACGCCAGAATTTTTAAGAAAGTATAGAAAATATGCACTTATCATTGTCTTGGTTATTTCAGCAGTAATAACACCTCCAGATATTTCAACACAAGTGATTGTATCTATTCCTATTCTCATATTGTATGAGGTTAGTATTTTTATTTCCGCTTTTGTAGTAAGGCAGGAAGCAAGACAATTAAAACGAACCGAACGATCTAAAAACAAAAATTAAATAAATTATCCCTTTATATGTCTGAGAATTCTCAAAATCAAGTAGAATCATTTAACGCATACCGCGCTAAGATGAACGATAAAATTCTGGGTGATAAAAATAAAATTATCAATAGGATTTTTAATTTAGACACAAACGCATTTGCTGCTGGTGCTTTAGACGTAAAAACTAAAGAGCTATTAGGCCTCGTAGCCTCCACCGTTTTGCGTTGTGATGATTGCGTAAAGTATCATTTAGAAAGTTGCTTTAATGAAGGGGTTACTAAAGAAGAAGTGATGGAGACATTAAGTATTGGCACTTTAGTAGGTGGTACGATTGTAATACCACACTTAAGAAGAGCCTATGAATTCTGGGAAGCTCTTGAAGAAAATGCAGTAAAGTAATACGCAGAACTGGTTTTGACCGTTATATGCTTTACCTTAATCGTAAATTGAAGAAATGAAACTACGCGCAGAAAATTTAATGAAATCCTATAAGGGCCGAAAGGTCGTTAAAGGCATAACTGTTGAAGTTCAGCAAGGGGAAATTGTAGGTCTTCTAGGTCCTAACGGAGCCGGAAAAACCACTTCATTTTATATGATTGTAGGCCTAATTAAGCCTAACGGCGGAAGCATCTATCTTGACAATAAAGACATTACCAAGTACCCTATGTACAAGCGTGCTCAAAACGGTATTGGCTATCTCGCTCAGGAAGCTTCGGTGTTTAGAAAATTAAGTATTGAAGAAAATATCTTAAGCGTTTTACAGCTTACTAAGCTTAGTAAAAAGGAGCAGGTTGCAAAAATGGAAGAACTTATAGAAGAGTTTAGTTTAGGTCATATACGTAAAAGCCGTGGTGATTTATTATCTGGTGGGGAACGCCGTCGTACAGAAATTGCGCGTGCCCTGGCAACAAATCCTAATTTTATTTTATTAGATGAACCCTTTGCAGGTGTTGACCCGGTTGCAGTTGAAGACATTCAGCGTATTGTAGCACAGTTAAAGCAAAAAAACATAGGCATACTTATTACAGACCATAACGTTCAGGAAACACTCGCAATAACAGACCACACGTACCTTATGTTTGAAGGTAACATTTTAAAACATGGTGTCCCAGAAGAACTCGCAGCTGATGAGATGGTACGTAAGGTGTACTTAGGTCAGAACTTTGAACTGCGTAAAAAGAAACTGTTTTAGTTTATAAATACCATTTTAAAAATAGGGTTCAGAATTTAATAATTCTGAACCCTATTTATTTTAGACAATAAAAATTCTTTAAAGCTGTACCTTTTTAGTCGTAATAAACGGCCTGTGCTTCTTTTGCCAAAGCTATTAACTTAACTAACTGCTCTTCTAGAATACGATCTGGTGACAATGCGGGGAGCTTATTCATATCAAACCAGTCTACACCTCCTATATCAAAATTAGGATTAAAAGTGCCGTCTACAATCCTGCATAAGAAACACAACTTATACACATAATGGGTTTGCGGTGGGTGCGGATAACATCGTTTATCTAATACAGCTAACAGTCGTACTACCTCAGCACTAAAACCGGTTTCTTCCTGTATTTCTTTCAGGACATTTTCTGATGGAGTTAACCCTATATCTGCCCAGCCACCGGGTAAGGTCCACTTATTATCTACAGTTTCTTTAACCAATAATACCTGCCCTTTTTCATTTAGAATTAAACCTCTTACATCTGTTTTTGGCGTAGGATAATCTGTTTCCGGGAGGTAAAAATCTTTAAATTGCTGTACTGGCAGATTACTAAGTATACTCATCATGACTAAAGAAAGCGTGCGCAACTCTTGATAACGCTCAGCATCATAATTTTCTTTATTATAAACAAGACCAGCTTCAGCTAAAGACTTGACTTGTTTTATTGAGTTAAGCAACTGCTCGTTTATTTCGTTCATAGATTCAATAATTCTTGAAAACGCTTTACAAATTGCCCTATATGCATACCATCCATCAAGGCGTGATGACCGTGTATAGAAACTGGCATAGACTGTAAATTCTCAGTATTTGTTGTCATTTTTCCGAAGACAATTTTAGGGCAACTATCAGGAAATATTAGGCTTTTAGGATGCTCTACCGTAGTAAAATCTAACCACGGTAACGTTGAAAAATGTACCACATTTTCTCCGGAAACTGCTACTTCTAATCCGCTACCTGCGCGTACACGGGCAATTTCAGTTTTTGCATCCCTAGAAAAAATCCCAAAATCTTCATTAAACTTGATATAACTAAATCCGAAAGTTTCGTCAGGGCGGGCTATGGTAGGTGAACCATCTATACGGTCATAGAGATATACCGAATCTTCAACAATGCGGTATTTAAAATTTTCGATCTCATTCACTGCGAGCAACGCCTTGTGCAGGTAATGCAAAAATACAGATTCATCATGAGCTTTTGCTCTGGCATAGATTTGTGTACAATCTACTCGTACCGTAACCCCAAAAAAAGGCTGCTCAAATTGCTTAAAAAATGTGTAATGCTCCTTACGTTTCCACGTATGAAAGTCAATCTTAGATCTCATCTTTAAGCACTTTTAGAATTTTGTGTCGCTACAGAAAGTAAAACGTAAAAAAGTATAATTATTGGAATTGCTAAAAACGTAAGCCAAAACAATAAAATAACAGCTAAAAGCAAGAACCCATAGCGAACTTTATTTTCGGCCAGTTCCCAACTTTTAAACTTCAAAGCAAAAAGCGGGATTTCGGCATTCAACATAAAACAACTTAAAGCCGTAAGCGCCAGTAAAAAATAGGTGTTTGTAATTAAACTTTCGGCAATTGCATAATCCTGAAATTGTACTATTAGCGGCAAACTCACAATTAAGAGGGCATTTGCCGGTGTGGGTAATCCTATAAATGAGGTGGTTTGACGCGTATCTATATTAAATTTTGCCAGTCTAAATGCAGAGGCTAGCGTAATTGCAAATCCTAAAAAAGGAATAATGGAAACAGAATCCCAGGATAAGCCGGCTTCAACCCAGCGCTCACCGGTGTTCCAGTGTTCTAATTTATGCAATAATTGAAACATTACCATCCCAGGAACAACACCACTGGTAACCACGTCTGCCAGACTATCTAGCTGAAGTCCTAAATCTCCTTCTACTTTAAAAAGCCTTGCAAAAAACCCGTCAAAAAAATCGAAGAAGATTCCTAAAACCACTGCATAAGCAGCAAAATCTAAGCGACCGGTAGCAGCAAAAAAAGTCCCCAGCATACCACAAAATAAATTGGCCATGGTAAAGGCGTTGGGTATGTAACGTGTGATTTTCATAATTGATTATTTCTGTAAAAATAGTAAAGTAAGACTACTCACAAGATAGGTCTAAAATAAAGTTTAACTTCTCAAGACATTTAGCCAACTTTACGCCGAAAGAAGCCACACTTGAAAAAAGCAGGATTAGTCATATTTTTTTTAATTTTTACAGCGGGAGTTTGGTCTCAGGCTGTGCGTAAATATTCTAACGAATTTTTAAATATTGGCGTAGATGCTGCATCATTAGCAATGGCAAATGCAGTAACTGCAAGCTCATCTGACGTAAACAGTGGTTATTGGAACCCAGCCGGATTAGTGCATTTAGAAGATAATGAACTTGCGCTAATGCATGCCAGCTACTTTGCAAACATCGCACTATATGACTACGCAGCTTTTGCCACACCTATAGATGACCGAAGCGCGCTGGGCGTATCTCTAATACGGTTTGGAGTAGACGATATTTTAAATACAACTCAGTTAATAGACGCTAATGGCAATATAGATTACAACCGTATACGTCTATTTTCTACGGCAGATTATGCATTTACACTTTCCTACGCCAGAGAACTACCCGTACAAGGATTAAATTTAGGAGCGAATGCCAAGGTTATACGTCGAATAATAGGAGATTTTGCATCAAGTTGGGGTTTTGGTTTTGACTTGGGGTTACAATACGCTAGCGGAAATTGGAATTTTGGATTAATGGCCAGAGATATTACGACCTCAGTAAACACCTGGGCAATAGATGAAGAACAATTTGCTACAATTAGCAACGCTGTAGAAGGTCAAAATCAGGATTTACCAGAAACTCTAGAAATTACAATCCCAAAACTACAATTAGGAATCGCCAGAAACTGGGAAATTCATTATGACTATACCATAAAAGCTGAAGTAGACTTGATGATGCGTTTCACACAAACTAACGATATTTTATCAAGTTCATCTGTAAGTGCAACACCGGCTGCAGGCGTCGAATTTGGTTATACGGGCATCGTTTTTTTACGTGCGGGAGTTGGTAATTTTCAAGAACTAACCCAACTTGACGGAAGCAATCGCATAGGTTTTCAGCCAAATATTGGAGTGGGTTTTCAATATCGGGGAATTCATATAGACTACGCACTTACCGATATAGGCGATCAAAGCGCTGCGGTGTATTCTAATATCTTTTCTCTAAAACTAGATTGGGAGTTATTCCGCTAGGCCAATTTGCCAACAGCTACTAAAAATACAATTGGTATTATTTTAATATTCAAAAGCACATCAACTTGTATAATATCGTGGTGGCGAAACAAACCGCAGGTCTTAGAAATTATGACATGTAATTTATAAATATTAACCCTTAATCGCCCGTAGCATTTCGCGTTTTCCAGGAGGTCCGGGAAGCCTATCTACTTTAAAACCTACCGCAAGCATCGCTCTGCGCACACTACCTTTTGCAGCATAGGTAACTAAAATACCCCCGGGTTTTAAAGCCTCATACATTTTTTGAAAAATAGCCTCTTCCCAAAGTTCGGGCTGAACACGAGCTCCAAAAGCATCAAAATAAATCAAATCGTGTTTATTCTGATCTGTTATCGTTTCAAAAGTTTGCTGTCTTTTCTTAAGTTGAAAATTAGGCGTAATTGCAGTAAAGTCTCCCCAGGCCGAAGTATGCATAGTTTCAAAAGCTGTTGCGTATGATTGTGCAGCTATAGCTTCCAGATAATTGAGTTGAGCCATCTCTTCAGAAGATATTGGGAATGCTTCAACACCTTCATACTTTAAAGGAATACTTGAATCTTCTGCGTGAATAAGAGTAAGTAAAGCGTTGAGCCCTGTCCCAAAACCAATTTCGAGTATATTTAATTGATTGAGCTCTGGTGTTTCCGCGACAGCGTAATCAAAACCCATTTTTAAAAACACGTGTTTTGCTTCCTGAACAGCCCCGTGCATAGAATGATACTGCTCATTCCACTCAGTTATTTGTATTGTAGTAGAGCCGTCTCCTGTCTTGACTATTTTCCGCTCCAAATTACTGAGCGATTTTAACGCCACTAGCTCTAAAGCTAAAAGAACGTTTAGGTGTTTTTATAGCAGCAATCTCCTCTTGTGATTTACCGGCATCTGCAGCATAATGCTGTTGCTCTTCTACAGGAGTCTCACTCACGTAAGCTACACCGTGTACCATTACATTTTTATCTTTAATGTCTTTAGGCACAAAAAAAGCATAATCTTTAAATTTAATCATTACAGGATCTGCGGCACCCACATCTACCTGCATCCAGCAACCTTTTTCCTGGCAAACTTCTTCAACATTTCCTTCAAAAGAAACATTAATAGTATCTCCCGGCTTTAAATTATTATAAATATCACCTAACTCAAAAGAAGTGAGCATTGCCTGGTTTTTAAAGTCTTCACCATAAAGTTTCATTTTAGTCAATTCTACCTCATTTGACTGGGTTTCTACAACCGTTTTTGTTGATGCTTCTTCTTTACAGGCAACTAATGCCATAACTATAAGAGCAGAAGTAAAAATTTTTTTCATAACTAAAGGTTTAATAAATGCAATGCAGCCTGTAAATTTAATCAATTCTTAAGCTTGAAGAATTGAGAAAATGATAAATTTGTGGCTATAAATATGAATATGATGACAGATACATTAAAAGTAACCAAGATCGCTGATTCTAAAATAAGTTCTGTAGACTTTAACAATCTTGCTTTTGGTACGGTCTTTACAGATCATATGTTTGTTTGCGAATATAAAAACGGAGCTTGGCAAAACCCAGAGATTAAACCCTATGGTCCTATATCTATGGATCCTTCGGCTAAGGTTTTTCATTACGGCCAGGCGGTTTTTGAAGGTATGAAAGCCTACAAAGATGATAATGGGAAAATTTTTATGTTTCGTCCAGAAGAAAACTTCAATCGTATAAATAAATCTTCAGAACGTCTGGCAATGCCGGCTTTTGATAAAGATTACTTTTTTGATGGGTTAAATACCTTATTAAATCTAGAAAGCGATTGGATTAAACCGGGTAAAGACAACTCTCTTTATTTACGCCCTTTTGTAATCGCTACAGAAAACGGTGTTTCTGCCTCACCTTCAACCGAATATAAATTTATTATTATTTGTGCTCCGGCACAGGCTTATTACAGTGGTGAAGTAAAAGTATTATTTGCAGATCACTACAGCCGTTCTGCAGATGGTGGTGTAGGTTTTGCTAAAGCTGCCGGTAACTATGCTGCGCAATTTTACCCTACTGAACTTGCTAAGCAAAAAGGCTATCAGCAGGTCGTATGGACCGATGCAAACACGCACGAATATCTAGAGGAAGCAGGTACAATGAATGTTTTCTTTAGAGTAGGCGACACTTTACTTACAGCACCTACAAGTGACCGTATTCTTGACGGTATTACACGTAAAAGTTTAATAGAACTGGCAAAAAGCGAAGGTATTAATGTTGAGGTACGTCCTGTAAAAGTTTCAGAAATTGTTGAGGCTGCAGAGAATGGCACTTTAAAAGAAATGTTTGGCGCAGGTACTGCAGCAGTTATTTCGCCAATTTCCGGCTTTACGCATAAAGATAAAGAGTTTGATTTACCTACTTTGGAAGAGCCCTATGGTGCCAGACTAAAACAACATTTAACTGCCTTACAGGCAAACCGCGCAGAAGATCCTTTTGGATGGCGTTATGAAGTACCTACGATAGCGGTATAATTGTTTTTACTGCGGAAAAATTATAGAAACCCGAAACACAGCAATGTGTTTCGGGTTTTGAGTTTCTATCAGTTAAGCGTATTTTTGCATTTCAATTTTAAAGCGAAGAGATGCAAGACGGAATATATGCCAAATTTTACACGCCAAAAGGCGAAATTCTGGTAAAATTAGAACACGAGAAAACCCCGGGAACAGTTGGAAACTTTGTAGCCCTTGCCGAAGGTGATCTTGAAAATAAAGTAAAAAATCAAGGAACTCCGTATTACGACGGACTTAAATTTCACCGTGTGATTCCAGATTTTATGATTCAGGGAGGTTGCCCTCAGGGATCAGGAACCGGAGATCCCGGTTACAAATTTGATGATGAGTTTGATGCTACATTAAAGCACGATGCACCAGGTAAATTATCTATGGCAAATTCTGGTCCCGGTACAAACGGAAGTCAGTTTTTTATCACTCATACCGCAACACCGTGGTTAGATGGTAAGCATACTGTTTTTGGAAGCGTAGTTGAAGGACAAGATGTTGTAGATGCTATCGCTCAAGGTGACAAAATGGAAAAAGTAGAAATCATACGTCAGGGTGCAGAAGCTGAAGGCTTTAATGCTGTTGAAGCTTTTAGAACTTTTGAAGGAGCTCGTGAAAAACGCATAGCAGCAGAACGTGCAGCGAAAGCAGAAGCTCTAGATAAAATAAGCGTAGGTTTTAAAGAGACTAAAAGCGGTTTACGCTACCAGATAATTCAGGAAGGTAATGGTAAAAAAGCAGAATCTGGTAAAATGGTTTCTGTACACTATAAAGGGCAATTAGCAGACGGTACTGTATTTGACTCTTCTTATAAAAGAAATCAACCCTTAGACTTTCAAGTAGGTGTGGGTCAGGTGATCGCTGGCTGGGATGAAGGTATTGGCCTTTTAAAAGTAGGTGATAAAGCACGTTTTGTTATACCATCAGACTTAGGTTATGGTAGCAGAGGTGCAGGTGGCGTTATTCCTCCTGATGCTATTTTAATATTTGATGTAGAATTGATGGATGTAAAGTAATATCTGTTATATAAATTTATAGTTTAAAGTCCTGCTAGTTGCAGGACTTTTTTTGTGCCGTTTGGCTATGGCCTCTAAATTCCGTATCTTAAAAAAGAACAACAAAAATTAACAAAATGGGAAAAGGAGATAAAAAAACAAAGCGAGGCAAAATAAACAGAGGTTCTTATGGTAATTTAAGAGCTCGTAATAAAAAGAAAAGAGCTGCTACAACTGCAGATGTACCCACAAAGCAAACAGCCGTAAAAACAAAAGAGGCTGATAATACAGCCTCAAAGAAAAAAAGTTTAGCAGATACAAAACCCTAATGCTATCTAACGAAAACCAGTTCGTTTTTATCTAAATCTGAATACTGCTCACTGAAGCCGTAATCATCATAATTAAAGCCTTTAAGGTCTTCTATGGTCTGTACATCCTTATCTATAATGTATCGCACCATAGAGCCCCGGGCTTTTTTAGCGTAAAAGGATATAATCTTAAGCTTTCCGTTTTTGTAATCCTTAAAGATTGGGGTTACAACCGGTACTTTTAATTTTTCCGTCTTAACAGATTTGAAATATTCCTGACTGGCAAGGTTTAAAAATAATTCATCCTCTTTAAGCTCGCTGTTTAAAGCATCTGTGATTTTTTCGCCCCAAAACTCATAAAGATTTTCAGCACGCCCTGAATGCAATTTAGTTCCCATCTCAAGCCGGTACGCCTGCATCAAATCTAAAGGTTTTAGAACACCATAGAGTCCACTGAGGATGCGTAAAGTATCCTGAAGTTTATCCAGTTTTTCAGTTGGTAGGGTATACGCATCAAGCCCCGTGTACACATCGCCGTCAAAGGCATAAACCGCCGGTCTTGCATTCTGTTTTGTAAAAGGAATGGTAAATTCTTTGTAGCGCTGGTAATTGAGATCTGCAAGTTTATCGCTAATACTCATAAGCTCAGAAATCTCTGCTTTTGTTTTACGCTCTAATTTTTTATTAAGTGTATTTGCCTCATCTAAAAACTGAGGCTGTGTTGCACGTGTAGTAGGCAATTTTGATTCAAAGTTTAGTGACTTTGCCGGCGAAACTACTGCTTTCATAATTTTTTTAATTTTACCAAAAATACGCATTTGCAAAAAGGTATCCGGGAGGCTTTAATAGGTTTTTAGAATAGTAGAATAGAAGATGTTAGACACCTCATTAAGAACTGAATTCCAACCTTAATAGACTAAAAAACAAATTACTAATTCTTAATAGCGACCTGCTTTCGCTCATCACTTTCAATCAAACCATCTCTAAGTCTAATCACACGATGCGCATGCTCTGCAATGTCTTCTTCGTGAGTTACTAAAATAACCGTATTTCCTGAAGCGTGTATATCATCAAAGAGTCCCATAATTTCTACCGAAGTTTTAGAATCTAGATTCCCTGTAGGTTCATCTGCGAGAATAATAGAAGGCTTATTAACTAAAGCCCTGCCTACCGCCACACGTTGACGCTGCCCACCAGAAAGTTGATTAGGTTTATGGTCCATACGGTCTGCGAGACCCACATCATTAAGAACTTCTTCTGCGCGAAGACGCCGTTCAGTTTTTGAATATCCTGCATAAACCATGGGTAATGCCACATTATCAAGAGCTGTTGTACGTGGTAATAAATTAAACGTCTGAAAAACAAAACCTATCTCCTTATTCCGCACCTCAGCAAGTTCGTCATCACTCATAGAACTAACATCTCGATTGTTAAGAATATAAGTACCTGAAGTAGGCGTATCTAAACACCCCAACAAATTCATAAGTGTAGATTTACCAGAACCTGAAGGCCCCATAATTGCCACATATTCGCCTTTATTAATCTGCAGATCAATCCCTTTTAAAACATGAACAATTTCATTTCCTAATGGAAAATCACGAGTAATATTCTTAATATCAATAAGGCTGGCCATAAAAATTTTCTTTTAAACTATAATTGGTAAAGGAAAGTTACTTGATTTTAATATATAAGTAGTCAAAAACACATTTGAGTTACATTAATTACACCCTAATCCTAAAATTTTCTTTTACCTGCTCTTTTCTAAAGAATACAAACCCCAACCAGAAACAGTCTACTGTAACCACAACTTTAGGATGATTTTTAATGTACTGCCAGGCTTCAGTCATTTCTGATGACCAGTAAATATCATCAAAAATCCAGACGGAATCATTATGTGCTGAAGGCAATAACTTTTCAAAATATTCTAAAGTTGCCTTTTTACTATGGTTTCCGTCAAAATAGATGAGGTCGTATTTTTTATCAGTTTGCTTTTCAAGAGTTTCTCTAAAATTTCCAATTACGACTTTAACATTATTAATTTGCGCCTCATTTAATTGATTTTGAGCTACACCCGCAGTTTGAGGACAACCTTCTAAAGAAATCAGGTTACCTCCTCCTAAAGCCATTCCAGCCGTTGCTAAGCCTACAGATGTACCCAACTCTAAAATGCTCTCTGATTTGAAATAAGAAACTACCCTGAAAAGTAGTTTCATTCTATTTAAAGTTGCACCTGCGTGTTTCGCAATATCTCTAACTGCTCGCTTATTGGTTTTAAAAATGCGTGAACCGACTCCAAAATCTAAGACTTCGATCTCTTCTTCGGTTTTGAAAAGTTGTTTTTGATAATCTTTAATTCTATCGTATTGAGGGTGCTTTTTTGTGTCGTAAAGACATTGTGTTACAAATTGATATACAAAAGGAGAATGTACCCCATGCTGATTTGTAGCTTTCCGAAGAAAGTTTAAATACGCCTTTATAGTATACCACATAATATGTTGCTAATCTTTTTAAAAGTCACAATATTTACTACGTAAAGAATCCTAAGTTATTCTTCCATTTTTGCACTCAATTCAAACCATCTTTCGGTAAGTGCATCTATTTTATCCTGAACTTGTTGAAGTGCGATTGAACGCTTATTAATTTCATCACCAGACAGATCTGGATTTAGAAATTCTGCTTCTTTACTTGCTTTTTCCTTTTCTAGCTTCGCAATATCTCGTTCGATACGATTGTATTCTTTTTGATCATTATAGGACAATGAAGTACTGGCTGTTTTCCAATTATCTTTAGTTGTAGCTTTTTCTTCTTTTGGCTTAGCAACTACCTCCTGCTCTACTGCCGGACCCGAGTCGTAGGCTCTAAAATCTGAATAGTTACCGGGAAAATCTTCAACTTCACCTTGCCCACGGAAAACAAAAAGGTGGTCTACAATTTTATCCATAAAGTACCTATCGTGAGACACTACCAGCAAACATCCGGGAAAATCTAAAAGAAAACTTTCGAGCACGTTTAAGGTAACTATATCCAGATCATTTGTAGGTTCATCTAATATTAAGAAGTTAGGGTTTTGTATTAAAACAGTACACAAATACAAACGTTTACGCTCTCCCCCACTCAGTTTTTCAACAAAATCATATTGCTTTTTACGGTCAAAAAGAAAACGTTCTAACAGCTGACCTGCCGAAATTTGTCTTCCTTTTTTAAGTGGAATATAATCTCCAAACTCCTTAATTACATCAATAACCTTTTGACCGGGCTTAATAACAATACCTTTTTGAGTGTAATAGCCAAATTGTATGGTCTCTCCCACTACCAGTTTGCCGCTATCTGGAGGAATACTCCCTGTTAATACATTAAGAAAGGTAGATTTTCCGGTACCATTTTTACCTATAATCCCAATACGCTCTCCACGCTGAAAATTATAATCGAATCCATCAAGAATTACACGCTCTTTAAAGGATTTAGAAACTTTGTGAAACTCTACAATTTTGCTTCCTAAACGCTCCATATTGAGCTCTAACTGAACCTCGTGGTCATTACGCCTTTTTGAAGCTCTATCTTTTATTTCGGCAAAATCATCTATTCTTGATTTTGACTTGGTAGTACGCGCTTTAGGTTGGCGACGCATCCATTCTAATTCTTTTTTGAAGAGTTGTTTTGCTTTACCGGTTTCGGTTTCTTCTGTTGCTATACGAGCTTCACGTTTCTCTAGATAATAGGCATAATTACCTTTATAACTATAAAGCTTACCTTCGTCTAATTCTATAATTTCGTTACACACACGTTCTAAAAAGTAGCGGTCGTGAGTAACCATAAATAAGGTGAAATTCTCTTTTGCAAAAAACTGTTCAAGCCACTCTATCATCTCTAAATCTAAGTGGTTTGTTGGCTCATCAAGAATGAGTAAATCTGGTTTACTCAATAGCATATTGGCAAGTGCCAAGCGCTTTTTCTGCCCACCACTTAATTTCTCTACTTTACGATCTAAGTCGTCTAACTTAAGCTGAAATAAAATTTGCTTGTACTGCGTTTCAAAATCCCAGGCTTGATGCACTTCCATTTGATCAAATGCCTTTTGATACGCATCACCATCATCCATATTCTGCAGCGCATGCTCGTAATCTGAAATAACTTTCAAAATCTCATTATCACTATCAAAGATGGTTTCTTCAACAGTTAATGTAGGGTCAAGGTTAGGCTCCTGCGGAAGAAAAGCTACTTTAATACCTTTACGAAAAATCACCTGACCACTGTCTGGATTTTCAGCCCCTGCTAAAATATCTAACATAGAAGTTTTACCGGTACCGTTTTTAGCTACCAGACCTATCTTCTGCCCCTCATTGATACCAAATGATAAATCATTAAACAATACTTTTTCTCCAAAAGCTTTAGCGATAGATTCTACCGAAACATAATTAATTGCACTCATAGGCTGCGAATTTAGCCTTTAAAAACGGAGAATAAAACTCATTTGAATCGATTACTTGTTGAGTATTTCTTTAATGTTAGGTTTAAAATAGTTTGGTCCTTTGAGCACTTTCCCATCTTCTCTATAAATAGGCTTTCCATTAGCGCCTAACTTACTCATATTACTACGCTGTATTTCATTAAAAACTTCTTCTATTTTATACTGCATACCGTGCTCGAGTATGGTGCCACATAGTATATAAAGCATATCACCTAAAGCATCTGCGACTTCAATTAAATCATTTGCCTGCGCAGCTTCGAGATACTCTTCATTTTCTTCCTTCATTAGGTTAAATCGAAGCATGTTTTTTTGTTCACCTAAATCTGCTTTAGGCTCATCATTAATTCCTAAACCAAATGCGCTATGAAATTCGTGTACTGCAGCTAATTTTTTTTTCATCTCTATTTCTGTTATAAAGGCTTAATTTTGATTCACTAATACAACATACTCGATGAGTAAGCTAAGTTTAGTGCTTAAAAACAAAATTAAACTTAGTAGATTGTTTAAAATAATTTAAAATGTTCAGTACCGGTCAATTAATTTTTGCAGCACTCTTTTTTGTAGCATTTATCGCATTTGTGTTTATGAGCTATCGCAAAGATAACAAGCTGCATAAAAAAGAATATAAGGGCAGTTATTGGATTTTAATTGGTTTTGTAGGTTTTGTACTTATCCTATTTGCTATAAAATATTATTTAAAGGAATAAGAACCAATGTAGTAATCTCTTAATAATTAAATATCAAATCATATTTAATTGTTAAATTTGAATTCAAACCCGCTAAATGAAAATTTTAAAATATTTATTCTTTCTCCTGCTAATCCTATTTATTGCAGGAGCTATTTTTTTTGCAACTAAAGACGGCAACTACGAGATTGAAGAGACTCAAATAATAAAAGCTCCTATAGATCTGGTCTTTAATAAAGTTAATGATTATAAATCCTGGGAACACTGGGGACCCTGGAAAAAAGAAGATCCTACAATGGTCTTTAACTATCCCGAAAAAACAAGCGGTGAAGGTGCTAGCTACAGTTGGAATGGCGAAGAAGTTGACGGTTCTATGCGAACAACTTCAGTTATAGAGAATCAACGATTAGAACAGGACATAACATTTATAACACCTGCGGGTGAACGTAATGCTCATGTCTATTGGCAGTTTGAGGAAGTAGACGGCGGCACTAAAGTTACCTGGGGCATTAGGGGTGAACATACTTTAATGGATAAAGCGTACTTCACCTTAATGAGTTACGATTTTGACGCAGATATGCGTACGATGTATAAATCTGGCTTAACTTCTTTAGACGAGAGTGTTTTAGAAGATATGCAGGTTTATACTATTAAGACAGATGGAATCACACAATACAGCGGCGGGTTCTACATGTATGTAACCACATCTACTACCATTGATGCAGCCCGTGGAAAAATAAAAGAAATGATTCCGCAGGTACACAGATATATGGAAGGAAATAATATTACTATTTCAGGAAAGCCCTTAACCATCTATAATTCAAAAGATATAAACAATAATAGCGCTATTATTTCTAGTGGAATACCTACAACTTCACAGATAATAGTTGCAGAAGACAGCACCATTCTTTGTGGATTTATGCCCTCCTACAGCGTCATTAAGACCACTTTAAAAGGAGATTATAAAAATTTAAAAGAAGCCTGGAATGCTACTGAAGCATATTTAGTAAAAAACAACTTTACGCCTGCACAAAACAGTTATCCTTTTGAAATTTATGTAGTAGGACCTGAAGACAACCCTAACCCGGCAGACTGGATTACAGAACTTTACATACCTGTAACTATAGAAGATACCCTTCCGGAAAGTTTATAAAAACAATTAATACTGATATTTAAAGGTGGTGCTAGAAAGCACGCAACAAAATCTACGGGAAAGTGGCAAAATAACCGGAAGTTTTGCCACTAATATATTAGGGTTGTCAACAGTTTTTATACAAACCTGACTTTCAAAACTTCTTTAATCTTAAAACTGAAATTTTTTCAGCTCTTTTTGGAGTTTATCAAAACAATTGAATTAGTTTTATTCTAGAAATTAAAATTTCTTTAAAAAGTATTTTAACTAGAATATTCCACAAAGGGAATAATACTTATGAAAAATTACAACACACAGTATTCACACACAATTGAGGTCTTATTGACCCTGCCTGATATTTTGTGTTAACTATACAAGTTATTCTATTATAAACACGAAAGTCTGGCCTCTAAAACGCCAGACTTTTTTTATGCTTATTTTTTATGTTTAGTCTGTTTTCTTCATACCTCAACACCTTTAAAGGACTTTCAAAAGAAGTATGGTGGCTTGCACTCATTACACTGGTTAATCGTGCAGGTGCAATGGTGATTCCTTTTTTATCGCTTTACCTAAAAGATGACTTGCAGTTTAGCTTATCTGATGTAGGCTGGGTGATGACCTGCTTTGGATTTGGTTCACTTGCAGGGTCGTGGTTAGGAGGTCTCCTTTCTGACAAAATAGGGTTTTATAAAACTATATTGTTAAGTCTTGTAAGCACAGGACTAGGTTTCTTCTGTCTTCAGTTTATAACCGGGTTTTGGGCAATATGCTTCGGATTTTTCACCTTAATTGCAATTGCAGATCTCTCAAGACCTGCCTTCTTTGTAGCATTAAGTGCTTATAGTAAACCTGAAAATAAAACCCGATCATTAACTCTAATTCGCCTGGCTATAAACCTGGGTTTTTCTGCAGGCCCTGCCATTGGCGGACTCATAATTGCAGGAATAGGCTATTACGGATTATTCTGGGTAGATGGAGTAACCTGTATTCTTGCAGGCTTCATACTTATAAAAACTTTAAATCCTAAAAAAGCTAAAGTTACCGATGAAGAAAAATTAATAGAAAATCCGCTTTCTCCATATAAAGATAGGCTGTACCTTATTTTTCTGATAGCTCTTGCACTATTTGGGGTCGTATTCGTACAATATTTTTCAACGGTTCCTCTATTTTATAAAGAGATAAAAGGGCTTTCTGAATCTCAAATAGGCTTACTACTTGGGTTAAATGGTCTTGTTATTTTTCTGTTTGAAATGCCTTTAATTGCATTTGCAGAACGCAGAGGCTGGTCTCAAATATCTAGCGTGATAGGTGGTTTGCTGCTTACCGGTATTAGTTTTGGTTTTTTCTTTGTTAATGGTTATAACAGCGCTTTAATATTAGGAATGATCGTTGCCACTTTAGGGGAAATGATTGCATTTCCATTTGGCAATGCTCTGGCATTACGCAGAGCTAAATTAGGTAGACAAGGAGCGTATATGGGATTGTACAGTATGTCATTTTCATTATCTCATATATTTGGCCACAATACAGGTATGCAGCTGGTAAACAAGTTTGGTTACGACAGTACGTGGTTATTTATGGGAGGTGTCACATTACTTGCATTAGTACTTCTTTTATATGTAAAAAACATACTTGCCAAAGAGAAAATTCAAACTCTTGACTTATCTAAAATTTAGCTTTCCCTAAATAAGATTTAATTAGTTGATTATAAATGGGCTTAATTTTTAAGGTTGTCGTTTGCGGAATTTCGTAAAGCGCATCGTAATCTGTAAACCCCTGCTTTAATAATTCTTCTAAATAAAAGTAGGCAGTGTTATCGTCATTATCTTGTGCAGATAAACTTATAATATTAAGATAAGCCTGATAATCCTTACTATCAAGCATGGTCATTAATACGTTTCCAAAAATACGTTGCGCTAAAAGAGACACTTTATTTAATGTCAGAAAATCTTCAACAGTGTAATCTATATAGCCTAACATGCGTTTTGCTACTTTTTGTTCATTAGGTTTATCTGAGTCATTTGATGCATTTTTAAATTCATTAATTCGACTATCCCAATAGCCAAGATTCTCAAAATTCGCTGCAACAATATCAGATTCTAAAAAATATTCAATATCATCTAACAGTAACAATTCCTCTAAATTACCAGATCTGTCTAATCGTTTAGCAGTTTTATAAGACTCTGTTTTTCTAAGACTTTTATAAAAATTCTTAATTGCATCAAGATCTACCTTTCTGCGATAATCTCTTTTTAAGTCTAAACTAAGATCATAAGCAGTCAAATACTCTTTATTCAATACCAGACTTTTTAGTCCGTTTAGATCATTTTGGTACCGCTTTTCCCATAGTGTATCAGAAATCTTTAGATTAATATTATCTACTTGAATATGATTTAATCTATTCAATAAAACCCCTATAAAACTTGCTCCTGGCCATTCTCCAGAATTTGAATACGTATATAACTCATTTGAAGAATTAAAACTTTTCATCATTCTAAAATAATCTGCCATTTGGTAATAGTTAGGTGAAGACTTCCCCACTACTCCTATAACATTATTTTTTCGTGACTGCGCAATATATTGATCTGCAAAATATACATCATCTACTAAAAGAATACCTGCTGTATTTTTAAGCAAATACGATAAGGCACTTGTTGCTTTTGCCCCAGCTCCTAAACCGGCAATATAAATCTGTGAAGGTTCTAGCGCAACTTTTGCAAAGACATCGCGCATTATGGTTATGGCATTATTTGCATTGTAATCAAGACTATCTAAGTTATTACTCATCTTAAAATTATTTGAGACCACTACATAGTCTTCTCCTGCAATAGCAGAAACAAATAACCGGGAAGCCCGCATACCATCACCATTAGGATCAAAAATGAATAAGCCTTTAACAGGCTTGGTCGCTATAAAATTTTGCGGTATATAAATAGAATAATTTAAAGAAGTGCTATCTGTTGTAACTTCAATCTCACTTACCATACCTTTTATTAAGGTCTGATTTTGAGCAAATGAAAGTGAAGAAAATAAAATAGATACTATAACTAACGATAAAAATTTACGCATAGGTTTTTTCTAAAATAACTACAATTATTATGCTACAAATTAAGAATAAAAAAACTGCCTTATATGGGCAGTTTTTATATTTAGGAATGAAAGTATCGTTAATTCTATGATTTTACCCGTTGGGCAATTTGATCTTGATTATTTTTAAATAGAAATTTAGCAAAAAGCGAAACAACAAATAAGTCTGCAGATATTAAGAATAATACGCGTGCTGCCTCGGTAGCCCATAGATTAAAACCCCCAAAACCGTAAACCCCTGTTATAAGTGCTATAATCAAAAAAGGAAGTGTAAATCGTTTCATATGAGTGTTTTTAAGTTTAATTACCGGTGTAAAAGTATTCCGATTCTTTATTTTTTATTCACAATAAATTACTAATTGCTATAATTTTAACTACTTATCTAAACACAATCTTAACACGCAATAAAAAGCAATTCAAAAAGCGCTACAAAATCAGAGATAAGTTCATAATTCACCTACAGTTTGTATCTTTACAACAGCAAAAAAAATGGCATGATTACTGAAACGATTGCAGCACCTGTAAGAACTCCTAAACCGAAGTGGTTACGGGTAAAATTACCTACAGGTAAAAAATATACAGAACTTAGAAGTCTTGTAGATAAATACGATTTACATACAATTTGCACTTCGGGCAGTTGTCCTAATATGGGAGAATGCTGGAGTGAAGGAACGGCTACATTTATGATTTTAGGCAATGTATGTACGCGTTCTTGTGGATTTTGCGGAGTTAAAACCGGAAGACCAGATACTTTAGACTGGGAAGAACCAGAAAAAGTTGCACGTTCTATTAAGCTAATGAATATTAAGCATGCGGTTATTACTTCTGTTGATCGTGATGACTTAAAAGATATGGGTTCTATTATGTGGGCAGAAACGGTAAAAGCAATTCGTCGTATGAACCCAAATACTACTTTAGAAACTCTAATACCAGATTTTCAGGGAAATGAGCGAAATATAGACCGTATTATTGAAGTTTCTCCAGAAGTGGTATCTCACAATATGGAAACTGTAAAACGTCTTACTCGTGAAGTGCGCATACAGGCGCAATATGAGCGTAGCCTAGGAGTTTTAAAATATTTGAAAGATAATGGTATTAAACGCACCAAGTCTGGCATTATGCTTGGTTTAGGTGAAACCGAAGAGGAAGTTTTACAGGTTATGCGTGATCTTAGAAGCGCAAATGTTGATATTGTAACAATAGGTCAATACCTTCAGCCCTCTAAAAAACACTTACCTGTTAAGCAATTTATTACTCCAGATCAATTTAAAAAATATGAAGTGCTGGGTCTAGAAATGGGCTTTAGACACGTAGAAAGCGGGGCTCTAGTGCGCTCTTCATATAAAGCTCAAAAACACCTTCTTTAGTCCCTATACGTAATGTCTAAAATTAAAATTGGAATTAATGGTTTTGGCCGCATAGGCCGAAGACTGTTTCGTTTGCTATACAATCACCCGCTATTAGAGGTTGTTGCAATAAATGATCGTGCAGATGGCGCCACACTTGCGCATTTATTAAAATATGATAGTATCCACGGAATTTTTAAAAAAGACATTTCATTTTCTAGTGGAAAGTTAAGGGTTGATGATAAAGAAATTAGTCTTTATCAAATTAGTGAGCCCAAAAATATCCCATGGTTATCGCATAATCTTGATCTTGTAGTTGAGAGTACGGGCAAGTTTAAAACCTACGATTTACTTGAAAGTCATCTAGAAGCGGGTGCACCTAAAGTTATTCTAAGCGTCCCTGCAGCAGATGACCGTATCAAAACTATAGTTTTAGGTGTTAATGACAACCTAATTACGGGAGACGAATTAATTATTTCTAATGCGAGTTGCACCACTAACAATGCTGCTCCTATGATTAAAGTAGTAAACGATCTTTGTGGTGTTAAGCAAGCATATATTACCACCGTACACTCCTATACAACAGATCAAAGTTTACACGATCAACCTCACCCAGATTTAAGAAGAGCTCGTGCAGCAGGACAATCTATTGTACCCACAACAACGGGAGCTGCAAAAGCGCTTACTAAGATTTTTCCAGAACTTTCTAATGTAATTGGAGGATGTGGTATACGAGTTCCGGTTCCTAACGGTTCATTAACAGATGTCACTTTAAATGTCGCTCGAGATACAACTATCGAAGAAATAAATGAAGCATTTAAAAAAGCTTCAGAAACGTATTTGAAAGGCATTTTAGAATATACAACGGTGCCTTTAGTCTCTATAGATATTGTAGGCAACGAAAATTCCTGCATTCTTGATTCACAAATGACTTCCGTAATTGGTAATTTAGTCAAATTAATAGGTTGGTACGATAACGAGACCGGCTACTCTGCCCGAATCATAGATTTAATTATTAAAATCTCACGAAAATCTTAAAAGATCGTTCCTAATTTTGGCAAAGTGCCTATATTAGTAGCTCAATGAAGAAAAAAATGTTTTTTGACAAAAGACTAGTTGTTATCTTTTTGTTATTCTCCCTTATTTCCTTTGGTCAAAGACCAGGTAATAATGAAAATGAGCGCAACATTAAAATTGACTCTCTCATTATAGATGCTGTAAATCTAATTGGAGCTTCAAATTTTACTGAATCTGTAAAAAAACTTGAAGAAGCACGATATCTTGCTCAAAAAATTGACAATAAAAGTAGAGCTGCTACTGCCAGTCAACTTCTTAGTAATGTATATTTAAAACAAGGTGAGTTTGATAAGGCTAATATCGAAATCAGAGATGCCATCATTACTCATCAAGAACTTAAAGAGACAGATCAGCTAGGTAAAGACTACTTGTATTATTCTCAAATTTTAATCAAAACTAACGATTCACAGCGCGCGTTACCTTTTTTGCAACAGGCAGAAACGATTTTAATAGGTTCTCGCGATAAAGGGGTTACAGATGATCTGGCTTCAGCCTACCTCTATCACGGTAACATCTTGCAAGAATTAAAAAAACCGGAAGAAGCATTACCTAAATATGAGAATGCACTGGCATTGCTTCTAGATCAAAAGAAAAAAAATTATTTTGTAATTGCTCGTATCTATATTCAAAGTTCACGGGCATATGAAAGCCTGTTATCTACAGAGAAGAGTTTAGATTATGCTAAAAAAGCACACGAGTTAAGCATAAGTAATAATTTTCCGCAGATAGAGTTAGATGCTTTAGCTCTATTAAGTACTATTTACAGTAATTCTAAAGATTACGAGAAGGCATTTACCTATCTTAATACATACAATCAAAAACGTCAAACCTACTTTGGTGACAACGGATCTAATACAAAGGCATTGACTATACGCAATGCGCTTTTATCTGAGATAGATCCTGCAGATTATAATCCTGCAAGGCTGGTACAAGCCAATAAAATCACCACAGTTTTAATTATTGCTCTATTTACGATACTGTGTCTTCTGGCGCTATCGCTTTATAAAAACAACAATCTAAGAGCAAAAGCAAACGAGTTGCTACAAGCTAAAAATGCAGAATTAATTATTGCTAAAGAAAATGCAGAAAAAGCTTCTGTTGTAAAAGCGCAATTTTTATCTACAATTACACACGAGCTGCGTACACCTATGTATGCGGTGACCGGGTTAACTCATTTGTTATTAAGTGAAAATCCTACAGCTGAGCAAAAGAAACACCTGGATTCTTTAAAATTTTCTGGTGAATATTTACTCTCACTTATTAATAACATTCTTGATCTTAACAAACTCGAAGCAGATAAGGTAGAAGTAGAAATGGCAACTTTTAATCTGCGCAAACGTGTAGACGATGTGCTTTTTGCGCTAGAACGCTCTGCTCAGGAAAAAGGTAATAAACTCATATTAGAATATGATAATGCTATACCAGAACAAATTGTAGGTGATCCACTTATGATGTCTCAAATTCTAATAAATCTTATAGGGAACGGAAATAAATTTACCCGTGATGGCAGCATTTTTGTTAGAATTAATCAAATAAGTAAAAATGAAACTCAAACCTATCTTCATTTTGAAATAGAAGATACGGGTGAAGGAATCAGCAAGAAAAAACAGAAAGATATTTTTCAGAACTTCACACAGGGTTCTGTTCAAATTAACAGAAAATTTGGTGGTACTGGCTTAGGTCTCTCTATCGTAAAACGTTTATTAAACTTACAGAAGAGTAAAATAGAACTGGAAAGTACACTCGGAAAAGGATCAAAATTTTACTTTGATATTAAATATGCCCTACCATTGAGTAAAGACAAAGAACCCGAAGAACGCGTATACGAGATTGATTATGAATCTTTAAAAGGAAGAAAAATCCTCGTTGTAGAAGACAATAAAATTAATCAAATGATCACCCGTAAAATCTTAGAAAAGAATTTTATGGAATGTGATGTTGCAGATAACGGAGAGATTGCCATAGAAAAAGTAAGATTTGAAACTTATGACCTTGTTCTTATGGATATTCACATGCCGGGAATTAGCGGTATAGAAGCAACCGAAAAAATTAGAGAGTTTAATAAAGACCTTCCTATTCTCGCCTTAACCGCTGTAACTATAGATGAAAATATAGACGATTTCTATCTTGCAGGATTTAATGACATCATTCCGAAGCCTTATAAAATTGAAGAATTCTTCTCTAAAATACACAATGCTTTAAAGCGTAAAAATGTTATTCTCTAACTGAATTTGATTGTGCGAAGTTTAGAATAAGGCGATTAAATTTTTCAGTATTGCTAAGAAAATTAAAAGTAATGGGGATGTAAAATAGAGCTGCTTTATTCAGTTTCCCATTAAGTCGCACAAAATCCTTTTCGGTTGTAAGAATAACAGGATACTCATCAAGTTTTTTGAGTTCGTCATCAGAAAAATTATGATGATCTGCAAATTGAAGATGGGTGTAGCTTAAGTACTCCTTATCTAAATACTTCAAAAAAGGTTTAGGTTTAGCAATACCCGTAACTACTGTTATTTGTTTTTTATTAAACACATCCCACCTTACAACACCTGTTTTAGATTGTGGCTTTCCGTAGTTTATAGTTGCAAAATAAACGGTAGCATCAGTATATATTGAAATCTTCTTTTGTATTTCCTGTTGCTTTTCAATTGACAAATTTTGAGGACATTTAGTCACTACAACACAATCTGCTCTATCTGCTCCTTGCCTGCTTTCTCTTAAATTTCCTGCTGGTAAAACAAAATCATTGTAAAATAAATCATCAAAGGCGGTAAGCAAAATAAGCAAACCCGGCTTTACCTTTCGGTGTTGATAGACGTCATCTAAAACAATTAATTCAGGTTGTGGTAATGAATCTCGTAATCTTGAAATACCTACAACACGGTCTTCACAAACAGCAACACGTACATCTCTAAACTTTCTGGCAAATTGCAAAGGTTCGTCTCCCGTATCGCTAGCTTGTAAATCTGGAGTCACCTCAAGATATCCTTTAGTATACCTACCATATCCTCTGCTAAGTGTGGCAGTACAGTAGGTATCTTTCAATAGAGAAACAACATACTCTGTCATTGGAGATTTTCCGGTGCCTCCAGTAGATAGATTTCCTATACCTATTACAGGAAAATCATAGGAATAAGAATCAAAAACAGACTGGTCAAAAAGATAATTCCGCAAACGCGTCACCCCATCATAGGGGACAGTAAAAGGCCAGAGTATTTTACGAGCGTTCTTCACAGGCTCGAAGTTATAATTTTTATATTTACGCACCACAGGCTGAATTACGCTGTGATTTTTCCGCAGAATTGTTTGATTAACAAACTACTTTCAGCATATCGTTTTAAAAAGAATTTACAGTTTAATATATTATGATAATTAACGAAGTTATTGAAGCCTTAGAAGAGTTTGCACCTCTGGCTTATGCCGAAGATTTTGACAATGTAGGACTTCTTCTAGGAGATAAGAATAAAGAAGTTAGTGGTATTTTAGTGGCGCTAGATACCCTTGAAAAAACGGTAGATACTGCAATTGCTAAAAATTGCAACCTTATTGTAAGTTTTCATCCTATTGTTTTTAGCGGACTAAAAAAAATAACGGGTAAAAATTATGTGGAGCGTGTAGTTTTAAAAGCAATAAAAAATGATATCGCTATTTATGCGATTCACACAGCTTTAGATAATATGCCCCACGGCGTTAGTAAAGGTATGTGTGACACTTTAAATCTTATTAATAGAAAAATTCTTATTCCTAAAAAAGGGGTTATTAAAAAACTAACAACCTACGTCCCCGAAGCAGAAATTGAACACGTACGTAATGCATTGTTTAATGCCGGCGCAGGCAATATTGGCAATTATGATTCATGTAGTTTTAATACATCAGGGGTTGGTACGTTTACAGGTAATGCAAATAGCAATCCTACAAAGGGTAATCGTGGTGAATTTCAAAAAGAGAATGAAATTCAACTTCACGTAACTTTTGAGGCGCGTTTAGAATCAAAAATACTCCAGACCCTTTTTAATGCACATTCTTATGAGGAAGTCGCTTATGAAGTCACCACGCTAGATAATATAAATCAAAATATAGGAATGGGAATGCTTGGCGAACTTCCTGAAGCGATGAATGCATTGCCTTTTTTACAATTAGTCTCAAAAAACTTCAATGCTCAAGGGGTACGCCACTCGATGCTGCTCGACAAACCCATTAAAAAAGTAGCTGTTTTAGGCGGAAGCGGAAGTTTTGCCATAGATGCTGCAATTAGCTCTGGAGCAGACGCTTTGATCACCGCAGATTTAAAATACCATCAGTTTTATCAAGCTGAAAATAAACTTATACTGGTAGATATAGGTCACTATGAAAGTGAGCAATTCACAAAAAATATTCTTACTGACTTTCTTACGAAAAAATTTACTAATTTTGCAGTCGTTTTAGAAGACGAAAACACCAATCCTATTAAGTATTTATAATATGGCAAAAAAGACCGAAGCTACCGTTGAAGAAAAACTCAGAGCATTATATGATTTGCAACTGATACATTCTCGTGTTGATACCATTCGCAATGTGCGTGGTGAGCTTCCTTTAGAAGTAGAAGATCTTGAAGATGAAGTTGCAGGATTAAATACCCGACTGGAAAAACTAGGAGGTGAACTTGGTTTAATCGACGATCAGATTAAAGCTAAGAAAATTCTTATTGATGAATCAAAAGCTTCAATTAAGAAATATACTGAGCAGCAAAAGAATGTGCGCAATAACAGAGAATACAATTCTTTAAGCAAAGAGATTGAATTTCAAGAATTAGAAATTCAATTAGCTGAAAAAAATATTAGAGAATACCGTGCTCAAATTGAGCAAAAAAATGCTGTTATTGATCAGACTAAAGAACGTGTTGGAGAGCGCCAAAAGCACTTGAAACACAAAAAACAAGAACTTGATGCAATTTTAGCAGAAACTGAAAAAGAAGAACAAGCGCTTTTATCTCAAAGTGAAGCATTTGAAAATTCTATAGACGAGCGTCTTGTAAAAGCTTACAACCGCATACGTTCAAACGTACGTAATGGTCTTGCTATAGTTGCTATTGAGCGTGGTGCTTCAGGAGGATCATTCTTTACTATTCCTCCGCAAGTTCAGGTAGAAATTGCTAGCCGCAAGAAAATCATTACAGATGAGCATAGTGGTAGAATTCTTGTTGATGAAGAATTAGCTCGCGAAGAACAAGAAAAAATGGAAGCGATCTTTTCTAAGATATAAGCTTTCAACCTACAATATACTAAAAGCCTCGTTTTACGGGGCTTTTTTTATGACCTAAACCAGAGTTTAACAAGGTCTTAGCAGGAGCGTCTTTAAGATTCCGCTAATTTTATTTAAAAATTAGGTTATGAAGATTTTATCGCCGTTCTTATTCCTTCTCCTCCTATGTATTTCATGTAAAAAATCAGATACTACAGATCACGATGCGCTAATGATGCAAAAAGATCCTGTACAAACTCAAGCTGTAGATGGCTTTGAACGCGCTTATTTTGCTAGTGGTTGTTTCTGGTGTGTTGAAGCTGTCTTTGAAAGCGTAAAAGGTGTAGAAGAAGTGGTAAATGGTTATAGCGGTGGAAGTGAAAAGAATCCAACTTATGAACAGGTGAGCTATGGCAAAACCAATCATGCAGAAGCCGTTGAAGTATTTTATAATCCGCAAGTAATTTCTTATCAAACGCTAGTTAATGTGTTTTTTGCATCGCAAGACCCTACGACTTTAAACAGACAAGGTCCTGATCGCGGTCGCCAGTATAGATCTATTGCTTTTTACCAAAATGAAGATCAACATACAATTATAGAAAACACTATAAAAAGGCTAAATGCAGAATTTTATGATGGTAAAATAACAACTCAGGTAATGCCTTTCCAAAAATTCTGGAAAGCAGAAAATTACCATCAGGATTATGAACGCAACCACCCTAATGACCCGTATATCGTGGGAGTTTCTGTACCCAGACTAAATAGTTTTAAAAAGAAATATCCTGAATTATTAAAAGAAAATACCACACACTAATGACTAAAGCCGCTTTCCTACCACTATTCTTGTTTGCGTTATCTGCCACTGCTCAAGAAGATTTCTCAAAATATAAATCCCGGAATCGCATCCTGGTCTTTTCTACTACAAGCCTTCAAAATGAAAGCTTTAAAGAACAATGGGAGTTATTTAAATCAAGTTCAAAAAAGTTAGATGATCGCAATATTATTCTATTTGCGCTCTCTAAAGGGAGAATTTATGATAAAGAATTGAAAGTGATTACCTCTTACCTCATCGCTCCGCTTCGAAAAAACTATAACATTGCAGTGAATTTTGAAGGTATCACACTAATAGGAAAAGATGGCGGAGTTAAGTTTAAAAAAAATTACACTGTTGAGCCGCGTACAATTTTTGAAGTAATTGATCAAATGCCCATGCGCCAGCGCGAAATGAGACAAAATATAGACGATTAAGCCGTGGTCGCTTTTAACTCATATATAAGCGGATAAAGTTTGTCTTTGGTTTTAAAACCAGATTCTGTTTTAATAAGTTCTGGTAAAATATCATAAGGTGATGCATCGTGCTCCCTTAAAAATTCTACTTTTAAACCCGCCTCAATTAACGCATTTACGACAGTTCCCAACCCGTGATTCCAGGTGCACTCCTTACTTATCATAGGTGCTTCAGGAGCTGCATATGTGCCCTTGTATTCTTCATAAATCATTTGAGTTTCATTATAAGCATATTTTAAAACAGCAGGTTGTTTTGTATAATCAAACATCCAGACCAGCGGATGAAATTCAACCATATAAAACGTACCTCCCGGTTTTAAACAATTAGCAATCATAGCTGCCCAGGGCTTCAAGTCTGGTAACCAACCTACAACGCCGTAACTGGTGTATACAATATCAAATTTCTCATTAACCAATTGAGCTGTATCTAAAACGTTTCCGCAGAAAAAACGCGCTTCTAAGGCCAATTCCTTATTTAAACTTTTAGCTATTTCAATTGCCTTATGAGAAAAGTCAACTCCCACACATTGCGCTCCCAGCCTACTCCAACTCAAAGTATCCTGACCAAAATGACATTGCAAATGTAAAAGCGACTTACCTGCTACATCAGATAACGCACCTAACTCGTATGAATTGAGACTAGACTTACCACTTTTAAAAGCATCCAGATCATAAAAAGCACTGGCAGCGTGATAACCGGCCTTTAAATCCCAGGTTGCTTTGTTAACATTAAAATAGGAATCGTACATATTCATTTTATAAAACGTTTAACAGGAGTCCTGGTTAGGCTACCGTAATTTCATAGACTAATATAATAAGAATAAAATTTGATAACATAGATCAACCTTGTTCATACTAAGGATCTATATTTTTATTTAAAATTGAAAAAGAAAATTATGAAAACCGATCAACCTTTATTAGAATCATTTGTTTTAGGAGATATTACTTTAAAAAACAGAGTAGTTATGGCTCCTATGACACGTAGTCGCGCAGACAATCCCGGTAACGTACCTACAGATATACACGTAAAATATTATACGCAAAGAGCCGGGGCGGGATTAATTATTACCGAAGGCTCACAAGTGTCTAAACGTGCAGTAGGATACATTCACACTGCTGGTATACATACTGAAGAACAAATAGAAGGCTGGAAAAAAGTTGTAGATGCCGTTCACGCAGAAGATGGCAAAATTTTTATACAATTGTGGCACGTAGGCCGTATGTCACATCCAGATTTTCACAATGGTGAAAAACCCTTAGCTCCAAGTGCTGTAAATCCTAATGCACAAGCATATACGCAAGACGGATTTAAAGATACTGTAGCACCAAAAGAAATGACCTTAGCTGAAATTGAAGAAACACAGCAAGAGTTTGTAGATGCGGCTAAAAACGCATTAGAAGCAGGTTTTGATGGTGTTGAAATACACAGCTCAAACGGATATTTGTTTCATCAATTTTTTAACAGTAAGGCAAATTTACGTTCAGACAACTACGGTGGAAGTATAGAAAACCGTGTACGTTTTTTCTTTGAGACCTTAGATAAGGTAAAAGAAGTAGTTCCCGAGAATAAGATTGGTGTGCGTCTAAATCCATCTTTAAATGATGTTTTTGGTATTGAAGCTACAGAAGATACCATACCTACATTTGATCATATTATTGAGCGTTTAAATAACTATGATTTAGCCTATTTACACCTTTCTGAGCCATTTACAGACGTTAGCGATATAGACTTTTTAGAAACGGAAATCGCGAAGAGATACAGACCTATTTACAAGGGTAACCTAATGATTAATGGTGGTTTTACTCAAGATAAAGGAAATGAAGTTATCAAGGAAGGTAATGCAGATTTAGTAGCTTTCGGAAAATTATATATATCAAACCCAGATCTTGCAGAGCGCTTTGCCTTAAATGCCCCAATTGCAAAATGGGATGATGATACTTTTTATACACAAGGTGCAAAAGGGTATACAGATTACCCCACCTATGCTGAGCAGACTCAAGAGGCTTAATACAAATCAAAAAGTTATGTTATTTTGTTTAATGTTAACAGCGTTGTAATTAGACAAAAATTAAATTTAGGGTAAGTTTTACTTACCCTTTTTTTATGAAACATTATACAGCACAGGCGATAGAAGAAATGCCCTCTAGATATAGAGCGCATTTTATAAATAGTTGTACCGGCTTTAAGTCGGCTAACTTACTCGGTACAATATCTAAAGACGGTATTACAAACGTCGCTATTTTTAGCTCGGTAACGCATTTAGGAAGCAATCCTCCCTTACTAGGTTTTATCTTACGCCCCACTACTGTAGAGCGCAATACCTACGATAATATTAAAAAATCTGGAATATTTACGGTAAATCATGTAAATCAGAATTTTATACGAGAAGCGCATCAAACTTCTGCGAAGTACGCGGGGACCATTTCAGAATTTAAGGAGACACTTCTAGATGAAGAATTTTTAGATGATTTTGAAGCACCTTACGTTAAGCAAAGCCGTATAAAATTAGGATGCGAATATGAAAATGAATATTTCATCAAAGAAAATGACTGCATCTTTGTTATAGGAAAGATAAAACATATTTATGTAGATAAAGAAATTCAGGATGATGATGGCTGGTTAAATTTAGAGCGCGCACAAACTGTTTGTATAGATGGTCTTGATGGTTATGCTTTACCGCAAATTTTGAACCGGTTCTCGTATGCTAAACCCGGTGAATCCCTTAAAACATTGTAAGTCAAGGTGGCTCATAAGAAAGAAAATTTACCAGAAAAAATATGTATAGTCTGTTTAAAGCCATTTACATGGCGTAAAAAATGGCAGGCAAACTGGGAAGAAGTAAAATATTGCAGTGAGCGCTGCCGCCGTAATAAAACTGTTCAATGAATTTAGTTTGGTTTAAAAATGATCTTAGAACAATAGACCATACGGGACTATCACTTGCTTCTAAAACTAAAAATCCTACAATCGCTATATACTGTTTTGATCCTAAACAATTTAAAAAAGATCGCTTCGGGTTTAAGAAGACTGAAAAATACAGAGCTCAATTTCTAATTGAAACAGTTACAGAATTAAGAGAAAATCTAGAGAAACTTAATATCACTCTTTTCATTTTTAATGAAGAACCTGAATTTGCTATTCCCAAACTTGTGAAAAATTATCAGGTAGAACGTATTTATTTTCAAAAAGAATGGACGTTTGAAGAGCGTAATATCATAGAAGGTGTTAGAGTGAATTGCCCAGACGGTACATCTTTAATAGAAACTTTTGATCAATTTTTATGGCATCCTGAAGATTTACCTTATTCCAATTATTCTGAAATACCTGAGGTATTTACTAACTTCAGAAAGTACTGCGAAAAACAAGTTGACGTAAGACCTATTGTAAACAAGATAGACGCTTTCCCAAATGAAAATCTAATTTCTCAATCTACGCAAATCCCTTCTTTACACGATTTAGGCTTTTCAGATTTTGAAATTGACAAGCGAACCGCATTTCCTTTTAATGGTGGTGAAAATCAGGCCAATCTTAGAATACAGGAATACTTTTGGGAAACTAAAAAACTTCAGTATTATAAAAATACCCGCAACGGATTAGTAGGTAAAGATTACAGCTCAAAACTTTCGGCGTGGCTTGCAAATGGTAGTATTTCAGCACGAATGATCTATTGGGAAGTTCAAAAATTTGAAAAAGAGGTAAACAAAAATGATAGTACTTACTGGCTCATTTTTGAACTCATCTGGAGAGACTTCTTTAAGTATGTTTCTTTAAAACACGGAGATAGTATATTTAAAATAGGCGGTATTTTAAATGCAGATTACGATTGGGATAGCAATGAGCACACCCGTAAAAACTGGATTAACGGTACTACAAAATATGATTTTGTTAATGCAAATATGCTAGAACTTAGCAATACCGGGTGGATGAGTAACCGCGGAAGACAAAACGTTGCGAGTTTCTGGGCTAAAGAGTCAAAACAAGATTGGCGCATTGGGGCAGCCTATTTTGAGAGCCTGCTCATAGATTATGATGTTCACAGCAATTATGGGAACTGGATTTATAATAGCGGCGTAGGCAATGACCCTCGAGACCGCATTTTTAATATAAAAAGTCAGGCAGAGCGCTATGACGAATCTGGAACATTCACCAGGCTATGGCTACAAAACAGCTTGTTTGATTAATAAAAATCTATTTTGAAAAAACTACGTTTAGTTTTAGGCGATCAACTTAACCACAAACACTCGTGGTACAAAGACGATTCTAAAGATGTGATTTATTTTATGGCCGAAATGCGCCAGGAAACAGATTATGTCACCCATCATATTCAAAAAGTTATTACTTTTTTTGAGTCGATGCGCAATTTTGCAAATTGGCTAGAAGAACGGGGTAATCTGGTCATTTTCTATAAGCTTGATCATCCGGATAACGCTCAAAATCTTTCAGAAAATATTAAAGCGCTTATCAAAGCTCATAAAATTGATAAGTTTGAGTATCAGCTTCCAGATGAGTATAGACTAGATCAACAACTCACAAAAATTGCTTCAGAACTCAGTATAGAATCAGAAACTTTTAATACAGAGCATTTCTTAACCTCCCGCACAGATCTCGAACAATTCTTTAAAGGAAAAAAAACGTTTACGATGGAATATTTCTACCGCGACATGCGTAAGAAGTATTCCATTTTAATGACAACAGAAAAGGATCCTGAAGGCGGCAAATGGAACTTTGACCAAAGTAACCGTAACAAGTGGAAAGGAGATCCCGTAATACCACACGAGCGCGGCTTTAGAAAAGATGTAACACAAACTCTAAAGCGTATTAAAAAGGCTGAAGTTAAAACAATGGGAACTGTTGAGGCTACTAATTTTAACTGGCCTACCTCAAGATCAGATGCATTAAGCGTTCTTAATTATTTCTGTGAAAATTTATTAAAACATTTTGGTGATTATCAAGATGCTATGGCTCCTAATGAAGCTTATCTTTTTCACAGCAGACTTAGTTTTGCACTCAACAGCAAACTTATAGATCCTATAGAAGTAATTGAGAAAGTAATAGATCACTGGCGCGAGCATAAAGAAGATATAGACATAAGTCAGGTAGAAGGTTTTGTACGTCAAATTTTAGGATGGCGAGAATATATGCGTGGCATTTACTGGATGAAAATGCCCGAATACGCCACAAAAAACAAACTCGACAATCAAAATAAACTACCCGATTTCTACTGGAATGCAGATACTAAAATGAACTGTTTGCACCACAGTATCAAACAAAGTTTAGATCACGCCTATGCGCATCACATACAGCGTTTAATGATCACCGGCAATTATGCCTTGTTAACGCAGACTCATCCTGACGAGGTTGACGCCTGGTATCTAGGTATTTATATTGATGCTATAGAATGGGTAGAAATCACAAATACCCGTGGCATGAGTCAATTTGCAGATGGGGGTATTGTTGCTACAAAACCTTATATATCTAGTGGCAGTTATATAAATAAGATGAGTACCTACTGTAAAGATTGTCATTATAACGTAAATCACAAAACCGAAGAAGATGCCTGCCCGTTTAATAGTTTATACTGGAATTTTTTAAGTAAAAAGAAAAAACACTTTACTGAAAACTTCAGAATGAAAATGATGTTACGGCTATTAGAAAAAATTCAGCCAACGGAGCTTGAAAAAATCATAAACCGGGCGGAGGATATCATAAATAATCCCCAAAATTTTTAAATCCTGCGTTAATTCACTGTTAAGCAGGGACATTATATTTTTTAAAAAAATTAATTTTATATCACTAACCAATATTTATATTATTATGAAAGATATCATTTGGCTTATCATTGTGATCCTTATTATAGGATGGCTAGTGGGGTATTTTGGCTTTGCAGAATCTGTAGGAAGTCTAATACATATCTTACTTGTACTCGCCGTAATTGCAATATTATATAAGCTGGCTACAGGAAGACGCCTGTAACTTAACTTTAACCAATAATTCTATACTTATGAAACGTATTTTTTTGATGCTTTTTACTGCTGGTTTACTAGCTACAACTTTACATAGTTGTCGTGAAACTACAGGAGACAAAATTGAAGACGCTGCAGATGATGTAGGAGATGCTGTTGAAGACGCGGTAGATTAGTCTTAATCTAAGAAATTAAAAAAATCTGTACTTACGTGCAGATTTTTTTTTTGCAACAATTTTGCGCATTCATTTAAAAACTCTTAACACTCTAGCGTTAACAGGCGTTAAAGGTTCATAGAATACACTGTCTGTCATTTAATTTAGCAAAAAAAAGTTATGAGCACAGACACAAATATCAGAACAATAGAAGGCCTAAGCGGAACATGGAAATTACATAACGGTTATAAAATGCCTTATATAGGTTTAGGTGTTTACAAAGCAGACGATGGTGAAGAAGTTATTAATGCTGTAAGGTGGGCTTTAGAAGCGGGTTATCGTCATATAGATACTGCAAAAGCCTATGATAATGAAAAAGGAGTTGGCAAAGCTATAAAAGAAAGCAAGGTAAATCGCAAAGACATTTTTCTAACGAGTAAAGTTTGGAATGACGATCAGGGTTATGATTCTACGATACAGGCATTTAATGACTCTTTAAAACGTTTAGATACAGATTATTTAGACTTATATCTTATACATTGGCCGGTTGAAGGAAAATATAAAGAAACCTGGAGAGCGCTTGAAGATTTGTATAAAGAAGGAAAAATTAAAGCTATAGGCGTAAGTAATTTTCTAAAACATCATTTAGAAGATTTGATGAAAGATGCCGAAATTAAGCCTATGGTAGATCAACTTGAGTTTCACCCGTGGTTGATTCAAAGTGAACTTCAGGATTTTTGTAAACAAAATGACATACAATATGAGGCCTGGTCACCTCTAATGCAGGGAAAAGCCTTTGAAAATGAAACTTTACTAGAATTAGGTGAGAAATATGGTAAGTCACCAGCTCAAATAGTAGTAAGATGGGATTTACAAAATGGTGTTGTAACCATTCCTAAATCAACCTCAAAAGAGCATATAATAAGCAATAGTGATGTTTTTGATTTTGAGCTTTCAGATTTAGATATGAAAAAAATTAATGCACTTGATCGCGATGAGCGTATAGGACCAGATCCTGATAATTTTGATTTTTAAAAATCCTAAAATATCAATAAAAGAATAAAATTAAGACCGCTACATAGCGGTCTTTTTTATGATTTTTAAAAAAGAATCTGCATTAAAATTAGACACGTATCCCAATGTAGCTTTGTATTTTTACTATCCGAAAAATTGATTTTTATGTGGAATTTAGATGGAAAAACAGCCCTAGTTACCGGTGGTACTAAAGGCATTGGTAAAGCTACAGTAAAAGAGCTTTTGAGTTTAGGCGCAAAAGTGATCTTCACCTCACGCAGTCAAAAAGATATAGATGATTTTGAAAGTGAATTGCAGGAACAAAGTTACATCTGTAATGGAATTGTATCAGACGTAAGTATAGAAGATGATCAGGATCGACTTACTGATTTTGTTTTTGAACGTAGCGGAAGTCTTGATATTTTAGTAAATAATGCAGGAATAAACATTAGAAAAGATGCCACGCACTATGAACCCGAAGAATACCGCAAAATTTTAGAAATAAACCTTATTGCTCCTTTTGAGCTAACCCGTAAATTTTATGCGTTGCTCAAACGTTCCGGTAAAGCTTCGGTTATAAATGTTGCCTCGGTAGCAGGTAGTCAGGATGTAAAAAGTGGTGCTCCCTATGCGATGTCAAAATCAGGATTGTTGCAGCAAACCCGCAGTCTAGCTTCAGAATGGGCTGAGCATAATATTCGCGTTAATAGTGTGTCACCCTGGTATACGCGTACACCTCTAACCACTGAAGTACTGGATAATGAATCTCGCATTGCAAAAATCATTGAGCGCACACCCTTAAATCGTATTGCAGAACCTGAAGAGATGGCAAGTGCTATTGCCTTTTTAGCAATGGATAAAGCCTCATACATAACCGGCCAAAATATTATTGTAGATGGCGGTTTAAGTGCAAACGCCTTATAGATTATTTATAACCCTGTGCCTGCAAATCAAATAACTCTGCATAGAGTTTAGGAGCTTGCATAAGCTCTTCGTGAGTACCTAATTCAAGAATCTGACCGTCTTCTAAAACCAGAATTCGGTCAGCCATTCGTACCGTGCTAAAGCGATGTGAAATTATGATACTGGTTTTTCCTTTAGTAAGGTCTATAAAGCGTTCAAAAACTTCATATTCTGCCTTAGCATCTAGTGCAGAAGTAGGCTCATCTAAAACCATAACACGTGCATCTTTCATATAGGCTCGTGCTAAAGCTACCTTTTGCCACTGGCCGCCAGAAAGTTCCTGACCCTGTTTAAATCGCTTACCTAATTGAGTTTCGTAGCCGTTTTTTAAATCCTTAATTACTTCGGTTGCCAGACTTAGCTGTGCCGCATTTTGAATACGACTATCATCTTTAACGGCTAATATATCGCCTACTGCAATGTTTTCGCGTAGCGTAAATTCATACCTGAAAAAATCCTGAAATATAACGCCGAACATCTGCTGAAATTCAGCTTTGTTATACTCATTAATATTAATACCGTCTAAAAGAATTGCACCTTGTGTGGGCTCATAAAACCGAAGCATTAATTTAATTAAGGTTGTTTTTCCTGCACCATTTTGCCCCACGAAAGCCATTTTCTCGCCGGCTTTAAGTTTAAAACTAACTCCTTTTAAAACTTCAGTCTCGCTACCGGGATACGCAAAATGAACATCTCTTAATTCAAATCCCTCTTTAATTTCTAATGGTAACTCTAAAAATACTTTGTCTTGATCTGGAATTACTAGGTCTACAAAGTCAAAATAATCTTTTAGATACAGAGCGCTTTCTGTGATACGCGTAAAGTTTGAAAAGAAGGTTTGTAAGCTATTACGCAATCTGTTGAAGGAAGCAGATAAAAAGGTTAACTCACCAATGCTAATCTCCCCTACCAGCACACTTCTAATAATGACAATGTACGCCCCATAATAACACACCACTCCCAAAATATTAAAAATAGCGCTATAGACACTGCGCTTAACGGTAATTTTTTTGTTAATATCATAATAGCGCTCGCTCAGATTTCTAAAACGATTGGCAATAAAATCTGTTAGACCAAAGAGTTTTATTTCTTTGGCGGTCTTGTCATTTGCTCCTATGTATCTTAGGTAATCGAGCTCACGGCGTTCTGTCGTCCAGCTTCTTGATAATGAATATTGCTGTCCGCTAAACCTGATTTCATTTACAAATAAAGGGATAATACTCAACGCAAGTAATACAATTAGCAGGGGTTCAAAATAGATCAATCCCGCAATAAGTGTAGCTATAGAAATAACGCTTTGTGCCTGTCCTAATGCATTGCTCATTAGGCCTACACGACCTTGTGTTTGCTGTCTGGCACGCTCCAGTTTATCATAGAATTCTGAGTCTTCTAACTGACTCATATCGATCTCGCTGGTTTTGCGAATCATCGTTTCTGAAGATCTGATGTTATATTTATCGCCCAGTAACCCATCTGTGATGGCAATGATTCTACTTATAATATCTGAAACAACAGCGATTACAAATTCAAGTATTACATAATTCCATAACTGAATGTAATCTGGATGGGCAGCGGCAACCTGAGCAATAATTTCATCAATGATTAGCTTTCCTACCCATAAAATAACTACAGGTGCAAATGCATTAATGAGACGACAAATAAGATTTGCAAGAAATAATTGCGGACTAACATTCCAAATTTCTTTAAAAAATCTGGGAATAAAGCGCAGTGCCTGAAACGACGCCCGTACATTTGTTTTTTTCTTATCTGAAATACTATCGAGTCCTCGAGCCATAGCGCAAATATACTCTTGCAGGGTGGTAAGATTGAGCCGGGATTGCTTAAAAAATACTTAATTATAAATTACAATCGCAATAATCATCGCCACCTTTGCCCAAGCGATAGGTAAGCGTTAAGCCCAGATAATTATAAATATCATTTTTCTGAAAGTAACTCATTCGATTAGGCTCAAGCTCCTGAGGTTCTGGCTCGGTACCATCTAGATTGTCTGTAGAACTTAAATGCATTGTAAACTCGATACCCACCTGAATTTTAGGAGACACTAAAGCTTTTAGTCCCAACCCTACCGGTATTGCGGTTTTAGTCTTATTTCCATAATCTATGGCTACTACGTCTTCGTTCCCCGCACTTAAGGGGTAATACAATTCATCTCCATAAAAAATAGAAAAGCCTGTATATACATAGGGAGAAATAGGCAATGCAGAATCTGAAAATAACTGAAAAGGAGTGTATTCAAGGGCGAGGGTACCTTCTAAGTTTGTATTGTCAAAAGAATAATACAGATTCTCACCTCTTCCGTTTCCGCGGAAAGTATCTTTTGCGTCACGGTCGTTATCATGTAAGTTCATATAGGTGAAGCTTCCGCGAAGCGCAATTTTTTCATTAAAATTGAGCTTTCCCACCACTCCGAAAAAGCCACGATTAGGCGCCAGGTAACTTTTATTTCCTATTTCTCCAATATAATTTGTACCTCCTAAATACAAACCTATATCATAGGTTTTCTGCGCATTGACAGTAAATAAAGATAGAAAAAGTGTAATTATAGGGGTAATTACTCGAAGATTCATTTTAGTTGTTTTTTTTTTGCAAAATAGGCACTTTAGAAATTTTACGCCTAAATTTTTGATGTTATTTAGTATAACTCTCAACGTATTAGAAAATTATACATCAACATTAAAATCTCAAAAAAATGAATACCATGCTAATTATGCTTTCACAGCACTGTTAAGCATTTTTCGCTTGTAAAAAAATATAAGTAGCATACTACACAAAGCACACGTAAAGAGTAAATATAGTAACGGCATTACCCCAACCGTTACTAATTGTGAGACAGCAATACTTGCAATTGACCCAAAAATCATCCCTATACTTCCTACCAGAGCAGACGCACTACCGGCCTGTATTGTAAACGGATCTAAGGAAAGCGCCGTGGTGTTAGGATTTTGAAATCCTATACAGAACAGCATCATAAATAAAAATGGATAGATAATCCAAAAATGAACACCCACAATACTACTTACTATAAGACCAGAAAAGGTTAATAGAGTAAGCGCAACACTTATACTTAATGCAATATTAAAAAGTGAAAATTTTCTAAGTGCTAGCCTATTTATTTGACTACCTAAGATTAAACCTAGTGCATTGCTTCCAAAAACCCAACCAAATTGCTGCTCAGACAAGCCAAAAAATGTCATGAATATAAAAGGAGCACTACTTACATAGCTTAGCAAAGCTCCCAACGAAAATCCTCGGGTCATTGCAAAAATAAAAAACTCTCTATTTTTTAATATTGATAGGTACTCTGAAAGTATTTTCTTAGGTCGTAAACTTGTTCCTTTATTGGGCTTCGCACTTTCCGGGAGTATGTAGGTGATTAATAACAACATCACAACTGCAAAACCGGCTAATATAAAAAATACGGCTTCCCAGTCAAAAGCCCCTATTACGAGACCTCCTACTGTAGGCGCGATTATGGGAGCTACGCCCATAATTAACATCAGCGTAGACAAAACATCTGCCACCTGCTTTTTCTCGAACAGATCCCGCACCATTGCTTTTGATGCAACCATGCCGGCACAACCCCCGAGAGCCATAAAAAAGCGGGCAATAACAAGAATTTCTAGCTCCCAGCTAAAAGCACAGATTAATGAAGAGATTATAAATAAAATAAGGCCTCCTATAAGGGGTCTTCTTCTTCCAAATCTATCCATTAAAGGCCCATATGCTAATTGACCTAAAGCGATACCTATAAGATAACTCGTAAGCGTGTATCCTACTTTACTAATGTCCACATCAAAATCTGATGCCACGTTTTCAAAACCCGGCAAATACATATCTATAGAAAAAGGACCTATAGCTATGAGTGTACCCAGAATGAGTACAATTAAATTACGAGATGATGTAGTATAGCGTTTTGTCATAGCGGGCTTTGCGTATGCAAAATTAAGGCTTGATTCTGCAAGAAATTGGCTTTGAGATGTTATTAAAATTGTAAAACTAGAACCGTTTTTCTTAAGGTATCGTTGTAGTGCTTTTAAATTAAAAAAGAGATGGTAAACCATCTCTTTTTTAATTTAAGTTTATGCCCTAATTCTCTCGGATGATGTGGTTCCCATCCAGGGATCTTCCTGATTTTTAAGAAATGTAGACGATTCCTTTACAATGTATTCGGTACTTTTTTTAAACTTTTCTAAAAGTTCAAAATTTACATTGATAGGAACCTGCAAACCCGGATATTTTAGGGCGTACATATCATCTTTTTTTCCTACTAACTCTAACTCAATTGGTGTTTCCATAATAATAAGGTTTAATTAATAGTTTTGGCTTATGCCAAACAAAAAAAATACCAATTAAACCCGGAAAGCTCTCGCTCAAAAAAAGACTGTCAAATTTTCAGAATTCGATAATCTAACTCAATTGCATAGGCACCTCCATCAACAAAACCGAAGCATTTTCAGAAGCGGTAAGCGTTACCGCATTAGTCTCCAGAACACCTAAAGCATCTCTGCGCTCTAATGTTTGATCACCTGCGGTAATGCTTCCTTCCAATACAAAAATATAAAGACCATTGCCTTTTTTATTAAAATCATATGTAACCGATTTCCCGGCTTCCAAATCAACCATATTGAACCAGGCATCCTGATAGACCCAAACTCCTGCATCATCTTTATTGGGCGAAAGAACCTGCTGCAGTTTGTTTTTACGATCTGCTTTATCAAGCGTTATTTGATCGTAACGCGGCTCAACATTTTGCTGATTAGGGATCACCCAAATCTGTAAAAATTTTACGGTTTCGTCTTTGTTTTTATTATACTCACTATGTTGTACGCCGGTGCCTGCACTCATCACCTGTATATCTCCTTCTCTAATCACCGTCGTATTTCCCATACTGTCTTTGTGTTCTAAATCACCAGAAAGCGGTATAGAGATGATTTCCATATTTTGATGCGGGTGAGTACCAAAACCCATTCCGCCGCTTACCTGATCATCATTTAAAACACGTAGAACGCCAAAGTTCATACGTTCAGGATTGTAATAATTTGCAAAACTAAATGAGTGTTTGCTGTGTAACCATCCGTGATTAGCATCACCACGAGTATCTGCTTTGTGAAGTATCGTTTTCATCTTTTTAAGATTAAGATTTACGCTCAAATTTAGGGTTTAAGAGTATTTCTAATTACTGCTATATAGTCGGAAAAATGCCAAAAACTTACCGCTTAGGGTGGTATTAGCACACATTTGATTACTGCTCTAAATAAAGAATCACTACGTAAAACCTAACGGAAACGTTTGTATTTTTGCAACTTAAACTAAGTTACTATGAAAAAAATATTACTTACTCTTGTAGCTGTTGCTGCATTAGTTTCTTGCAAGACAGAAACAAAAACTGAAGTTTCAGAAAACACTACTGAAACACAAGCTATTCAAGAAGAGCGTACTCCAGAGCAAGAGGTTGCTTATAAAATTGCTGAGGCTAGCGGTTTAGAAAATTGGGATAAGGTTTCAGAATTGCAATTTACTTTTAACGTTGATCGCGGTGATAGTCATTTTGCCCGCGCCTGGAAATGGAATCCAAAGACAGACGATGTTACCATGATGAGCCCCGAAGACACTATTAATTACAACCGTAAAAGTGTAGATAGTCTTGCTATGAATGCAGATAAAGGCTTTATAAACGATGCCTATTGGCTATTAGCTCCTATACATTTAGTATGGGATAATGAAGGAACAAATCTTACGGTACAGGATACTGCCACTGCACCTATGAGCAAGCAACTTTTGAAAAAAATTACGATTACGTATGGCGATGAGGGCGGCTACACGCCGGGAGATGCCTATGATTTTTTCTACGATGATACCTTTATGGTACGTGAGTGGATTTATCGCAGAGGTAATGTTTCAGAATTTTCTATGGTAACTACCTGGGATGATTATAACGATTATAAAGGTTTAAAAATAGCATCAGATCACAAGGCTCCTGAAGACGCTGTACACTTGTATTTTACAGACATCGCTGTAAAAACCGAAGAGTAAACAATTCGTATTTAAAAGTTTAAAGCCATCTGAACATCAAGTGGCTTTTTTTTTTACACGGTAACTCAGTACCCGATTGCGTTTATTAAAAATTTGGGCGTGTCCCTTCGGGTCAGGCTATACGCTTCTAGTCCTCACTACTGTTTCGCATGAGGCTCAACAGCAGCTGTGGGCTATCTGCTACTATCCTTCACGCTAAGAAATAATCTAACTTATTTCAGTTAGTCTACTGTGCTATTTAAATCAGTTTATTAAGCTTTTTTATGTCGTTTTAATGTGATTGATACGATTCCTGCTAGAAATGTAAATAGTAATAAAGCTATAAAGCTTCCTTTAAGGTTAAATGTTTCCGCCAGAAAGCCCAGAAATACAGGCCCTAATAATAAACCCACAAAACCCGTTCCTGCAATAAAACTAATTCCTTCGGCTGCATTGATGCCTTTTAAATTACCGCTGTATCTAAACAATTCGGGGACAACCAGAGATAGTCCTAAACCTACAAATCCAAAACCTACTAATGCAGGCGAAGTTGCTGCACTTAATACCAGACTAAAACCCAGGGTCGCAGTAAAACATCCTGCAATCATAATGAGCCTCGACCCATATTTTGAACTGATACTATCACCAAAAAATCTACCTAAGGCCATCATCCCATTAAATATAGTATAGCCCATTCCCACAAGAGTTATTGCTGCAAAGGTTACCTTTTCCAGATATAGTGCACTCCAATCTACAATTGCCCCTTCTGCTGCCATTACTAAAAAACCTATGATTGCCAGACCTATTAATGGCCTTAAATTTTTCAACTTAAAACGTGTCTCATCTTCTTCTTTTTCGGCTTTTAAATGCATATAATTTTTACGTATTGAAAAGTTAATTATTAACATGAGCACGATTACTCCGGCCATATGATACCAAGGTAATTTTATATAAGGTATTAGCAACGTGCCTATACCGGCGCCTAACATGCCGCCTAAACTAAAAAAGCCGTGAGATACCGACATAAAATGTACCTGATCTCTTTTTTCGATTTCGGTAACCAGCGTGTTTATAGTAACGTCCATCAAGCCCGAAAAAATACCGACTGCAAAAAGAGAGACACACAAAAGTACATAGGTAGGTGCTAAAAACGGACCTATAAAAACGATACAAAAACCACTAACGGCGACCATAATTGCTTTTCCTAATTCAAGAAATTTAATAATTCTTGGAACAAAAGGAATCGTCGCTAGAGTTCCTAACGCCATAAAGAAAACGGCAAATCCTAGTTTACCTTCACTTATTTGAAGCTTTGCTGTAATTTCAGGGATATAAATCGCCCAGGTGCCAAAAATTATATTCAAAGTTGCAAACAGAAATACCGGAGTAAAGTATCTCATAGTACTAAAAACAAGGCGAAGCGCTTTCATAGCATAGTTTTATTTACAATCCCACAAAATACCAAAAATCTAAGCACCGCCTAAAAGTATTTTAATTGCTATTTTTACAGCCTATGTTAGAGAAAGAAAAAAATATGTTTAAAAACTCGTTAGCCTACGCAAAACAGGCTGATGCAGAAGATCCGTTAGCACACTTTCGGGAGAAATTTAATCTTCCAAAAGATGAAAATGGCAAAAACCTCATTTACCTCTGCGGAAACTCGTTAGGACTTCAGCCTAAAAAGGCACGCGATTATGTCGCAGAAGAGCTAGATAACTGGGCAGAAATAGCTGTAGAAGGTCATTTTAAAGCAAAAGTACCGTGGACGGAATACCACGAAATTCTTACCAAACCTATGGCAGATATTGTAGGCGCAAAACCTGGTGAGGTGGTCATCATGAATACGCTTTCAACAAATTTACATTTGATGATGATATCGTTTTACAGACCTACTGCTACACGTCATAAAATTTTAATTGAGAGTGACGCTTTTCCTTCAGATAGTTATGCAGTAAAATCTCAAATAAAAGAAAAAGGTTTTGACCCGGAGAGCTCCTTAGTATTGTGGAAACCACGACCGGGAGAACATTTATGCCGTTTTGAAGATCTTGAAGCGTTAATGGCCGAGCATGGAGAAGAGATTGCACTGGTTATGATAGGTAATTCTAATTACTACACCGGGCAAAAATATCCGATAAAAGAGATTACCCAATTAGGTCATAAATACGGCTGTAAAGTAGGCTTTGACCTTGCTCACGGTGTAGGTAACATAGACGCAGACCTTCACGATAACGGTCCTGACTTTGCAGTGTGGTGTACCTATAAATATTTAAATAGCGGCCCGGGAGCAATAGGTGGCTGCTTTGTGCACGAGCGTCACGCAAATAATAAAGATATCCCTCGTTTTACCGGCTGGTGGGGACATAAAATGGATAGCCGTTTTAATATGCGCGTCGATTTTGATCCTATTGAAGGTGCAGAAGGGTGGCAATTGAGCAATCCGCCTATACTTTCTATGGCACCTATACGAGCATCATTAGAGATTTTTGCAGAAGCAGGATTTCAAAACATACGTGCAAAATCAAGAAAAATTACAGGGTATTTAGAATTCCTTATCAAGGATTTAAATGATGATCGTATAGCAATTTTAACGCCTTCAAGCCCAGACGAGCGCGGTTGCCAGTTATCTATACAGGTAAAAAATGCAGATAAGAGTATGCATGATGGTTTTATGCAGGCAGGTATTATTTGTGATTGGAGAGAGCCAGATGTGATACGTGTAGCTCCTGCCCCACTATACAACAGCTTTGAAGATGTATTTGAAATGACCCAAAGATTAAAAGAACTTTTAGCTAAAAAATAAACGGTCGTTTTAAAAGACTGCCCATTAACAAGCCACCTTTGAAAAATCAAGAACATATATTAGTAATAGGCGCAGGACTTTGCGGTTCACTACTTGCATTACGCATGGCGCAGCGTGGTTATAAAGTTACGCTCATGGAAAAACGTCCTGATCTACGCGAGGAAATTGTAGATTCTGGGCGGTCTATTAATCTGGCATTTTCAGATCGTGGCATGAAAGGCTTACGCCTGGCAGGACTTGAAGATAAAGTCTTACCGCTTTGCATCCCTATGAAGGGGCGTATGATACACAGTACAGATGGTCAGCTTTTTATGAGCCCCTATAGCGGAAGAAGTCACGAATATATTAACTCTATTTCACGAGAAGATCTCAATATTATGCTTCTTGACGAATGTGACAACATGCCGGGGATTACGATGCATTTTAATCAAAAGTGTACCGGTGTAGATTTAGAAACCGGAAAGGCAAGTTTTGAAGATTACAAAACACATATCACAACTCAATATACCGCAGATGTGGTTATGGGAGCAGACGGTGTGGGCTCTGCATTGCGCAAAAGCATGCTAGATCATCGCAAATTTTTATTTAGTTATGGTCAGGATTTTTTAACCCACGGTTATAAAGAATTATCATTTCCGCCTGCGGCAGATGGTGGATTTCTTGTAGAAAAAAATGCGTTGCACATCTGGCCAAGAGGTAAAGATATGATGATTGCTCTCCCCAACCTTGACGGGAGTTTTACAGTAACATTATTCTTATCCTGGGAAGAAGGCAAAGACAGTTTTGAAAGCCTTAACACAGACGCAGCGATTAAAGATTATTTTAAAAGAGAGTTCCCAGATGCGCTCGCTTTGATGCCTAATCTTTTAGAAGAGTTTGCACAAAACCCCACATCCCCATTAGGCACTATAAAATGTTCTCCTTGGCACGCCTACGGAAAAGTTTTATTGCTGGGTGATGCCGCGCACGGGATTGTACCTTTTTACGGCCAGGGTATGAACTCTGCCTTTGAAGATATTCATGTATTAGACAAGTATCTAGATCTACATCAAGGCGATTGGAAAGCTGTATTTAAGGCGTATCAGGAAGAGCGCAAAGAAGATACAGATGCCATTGCAGATCTTGCTGTAGATAACTTTCACGAAATGAAAGCCCATACCGCCAGACCTATTTTTCAGGAGAAACGTAAACTGGAAATCGCATTTGAAACCGAGTTTCCTAAGGAATATTTCTCTAAATATTCGCTAGTGACATTCAGAGAAGATTTACGCTATTCTGAAGCTATGCGTCGCGGCCGTGTGCAGGATAAAGCCATTTTAAACCTCATTCACGACGGAAAGTTTACAGCGAGTATGACGTTGCACGAAAAGTTAGATCTTGTAAAACAAGAAACCCGAAAAATGCTTCACGATGACGAGGTCGTTGAAGGTTTAGAAGAAGAATAGACACTATGCATTTTATTTCTGAAGAACTCGATGACTATGCCGTGGCACATTCTGAAAAAGAACCACCACTGCTAAAAGAGCTAACCCGGGAAACCTACCAAAAAGTTGTACAACCACGTATGCTTAGTGGACATTATCAGGGGCGCATTTTAAGTATGATTTCAAAACTGGTAAATCCTAAAGTTATTTTAGAAATAGGCACTTATACAGGTTATTCAGCTTTATGCCTTGCTGAAGGGTTACAACACGGCGGTATTTTGCATACCATAGATGTTAATGAAGAACTTGTAGATTTTCAGAAAAAATACTTTGACGCTTCTGAGTATTCAGAAAATATTAAACAACATTTAGGGCCTGCTTTAGATATCATACCATCACTTGAAGAACAGTTTGACCTTGTTTTTATAGATGCAGACAAACCCAATTATCCCGCATATTTTGATCTTATTGTAGATCGAATTAAACCCGGTGGAATTTTGCTATCAGACAATGTCTTGTGGAGCGGTAAGGTTGTTGAAGAGCTTAATCCTAAGGATGTTTCTACACGCGCACTTCTAGAGTATAATAAATTACTCGCGGAAGATTCTCGTCTGGAGACCGTGCTTCTTACCATTAGGGATGGTCTCACCATTAGCCGAAAAAAAATCCCATCTTGAAAGACGGGATTTAATAATTAACACGTGGTAAAATATTTTAAAAGTGGTACATCAATCTTACAAAGCAATATCACTTTTTAAAATGGCAATTAGTTATTATTGAATTTGATATGAAGATATTACTAATTTCTGAATAATAACTCATAAAATTTACGACGACTCTAATTATTTTAAACATTTACGAGTCGTTTGGAAATCTGGCGTTTCACGCCCAAGTGACCAAAATACCAAATTATTATTTTTTAAAAATTACGCTTTACACTACCCGTAATTTCATCGATATGCTTTTTAGCATCATCTATTTCTTTCTTAACATCTTTAGCGATGTCTGTATTGATGCCTTGTTTGTCTGCACTTTTGGTAATTTCGGTCTTAATGTCATTTGTAGCGTCTTTTAACGTACGCATACCCTTACCCAGACCTCTTGCAATATCAGGAACCTTATCTGCGCCAAATACCATTACAATGATAAAAACGATAAAGCCTATTTCTGCGCCGCTAATAAAAAATGGTATATTCATAGTCCTACAAATATATGGGGAAAATTGAAAAGCCGGTGAAAGATCACCGGCTTTTTAGTTGTAATAAATTCTTAAAATTAATTAATCTTCAGAACCCTCTTTAAAGCTGTCAAATTCGCTTTTAGGCTCTTGTTTTGGCCAGCTGTTATTACTTAAATCTACATCAGCTGTTTCTAAATTAGGGTCTAATTGCACTCCTATAAGTTCTTTATCTGTAGCTAAAACCTTAGTTACCTCAGCATCATTTTTACGCCACACTTGCACAGGGTAGGTTACTTTTTCTTTAGAACCATCTGCGTAGCTGTACTCAACAATAATAGGCATAGGTATGCCTCCCGGCTTATTGAATTTTACTGCGTAAAAATGTTTAGGAGTTTTAAGCTTAGCCCGTTCTGCAGGCGTAAAGTTGTCCATCATAAATTCATTAAGGTTAGGAGCATTTTCTAGCATTCCTTTACCTTTCATTGCGGCGTCATAATCTTCTCCGCCTTCTTCAACTACATAAACAGCATCTACATTTGCAGGGTCTGCGCCATAACGGCTAAGTAATTCTTTACCTGCTGCTGTAGGTTTATTTGTTAAATAATATGATTTTACACTTTCTACACCCATATCTACATTTTCAGTAGAATAGAACCAACCTCTCCAGTACCAGTCTAAATCAACTGCAGAAGCATCTTCCATCGTACGGAAGAAATCTTCAGGAGTTGGGTGTTTAAACATCCAGCGGTGTGCGTAGGTTTTGAATGAATAATCAAATAAATCACGACCCATTACTGTCTCTCTCAAAATATTAAGAGCAGTTGCAGGCTTTCCGTAGGCATTATTTCCTAATTGATATACATTCTCAGGGTTAGACATTATAGGAGAAATGAAGTTTTGATCATCACCCATATAACCGGTGATTTTAGAAGGCTCTCCTCTACGTGAAGGATATTTTGAGTTAGGAGCTATAGCTTCGGGGAAATTCTCACCAAAATCCTGCTCAGCAACATATTGTACAAAGGTATTAATCCCTTCGTCCATCCATCCCCACTGACGCTCATCGCTATTTACGATCATTGGGAAAAAGTTATGTCCAACCTCATGTATAATTACGCTAATCATACCAAATTTTGTACGGTCGCTGTACGAACCATCTTCATTAGGACGACCGTAATTCCAGCAAATCATAGGATACTCCATCCCCTGGTTTTGACCGTGTACAGAAATTGCTTTTGGATAAGGGTAGTCAAAAGTCATTCTTGAATATGACTTAAGGGTTTGTACAACCGCTTTAGTAGAATACTCTTCCCAAAGTGGATTCCCTTCTTTAGGATAAATAGAAATAGCCATTACATCTCCCTTAGGAAACTTAACTGCCTGTGCATCCATTATATATTTACGAGAAGATGTAAACGCAAAGTCACGCACATTGTCAGCATGTAATTTCCAAGTTTTCTTTTGAGTGCTGCGTCCTTTTTCGATCTCTACAGCTTCTGCCTGGGTTCTGATTAGGACAGGCTTATCATAACTATTTTGAGCCTGCTCCCAGCGGTTCATCATTTCTTTAGAATAAACCTCTTTACGGTTAGTTAATTCACCGGTACCATCTAATAAATGATCTGCAGGTACTGTAATTTCTACATCATAATCACCAAAAGGAAGTGCAAACTCACCATTGCCCCAAAACTGATAATTCTGCCAGCCTTCTACATCATTGTACACACACATTCTAGGGAAAAATTGTGCGATCACATAGTTTTTGTTTCCGTCAGGGAAGCTCTCGTAACCCGAACGTGCTCTGTCTACAGTATGTTCTACAATATTGAAATTCCATTTTACGCTGAATTCAAACTCTTCACCCGGCTCTAATGGCTGCGGCATCTCTACACGCATCATTGTAAAATTAACTGTGTGCTTTAACGGCTTACCGTTTTGGCTAACTTCAAGTATATTAAAACCACCATCAAATGGTTCTTTCATATAGCTGCTTACAATAGACGCGGGTTGATTTACAGGAGCCATACCACTTCCATCTTTTTCTAAAGCAGGAGAATCTTTTTTACGTATGTTTTGATCTAATTGAACCCAAAGATATTCTAAACGGTCTGGTGAATTATTCTTATAAGTAATCGTCTCGTAGCCACTTATGGTTTGGTTCTCATCATTAAGCTCGATTTTAATCTCATAATCGGCTTCATTTTGATAATACGCAGGTCCCGGAGCTCCCGAAGCCGTGCGGTATTGGTTTGGCGTGGCAAACTCATTATAAAGTTGTCTAAACTTGTTTGTGTTTGTGTGACCTGCCTGTCTTTCTTCTTTAGCCGGTGTATCCTGTGCAAAGCCCGCAGAAACTGCCAGAAACATCAAACTAAATAGTGTGTACTTGATTTGTTTCATAAATTATATAATCGATTTGTGCTTGTGTATGGTATAAAAGTAAAGATTAGGTAAATGTTAATATATTATTCAGAAAGTTTTAACATTGCTTTATCATTTTCTCGGTTTAACAGAAAACTTTTTTTAGTTGAACCTACGTGCAAATGCACAACATTTTTCTGATCAGGAAACAGGTCCATCAATAACGTATTTTCAATTTCTATAGATTTAGGATTTGTCACTTCCTTTATTTCGATAAAACAAACCACATAATCTACTTCATCTTTATGACCCAGGTAGTGCAGCTCCTGCTCTTTCCCATTGACCGTAACGATAAGCTTTTGCTTAAAATATTTTTGAATATATCCGTCTAATTTCTTTTGATCGTAAGATTTATCAACCTTAATAGACGGGTCGTATCGTTCTTGAAACACCTTTTCTAAATCATCGTAGAAAACGCGGGTAACCATTTTTATGGACTTGGAATTTGTATCATAGTCTGCCTGAGTAACACTAAAATAATATTTATGAGCGCTTGCCGCCAATAGCGGTAAGGCCACGAGAAGAATACCAATTAATTTTTTCATAGATTTTTTAAAATTAAAACTTTAAAAGAGGATGAGCTGCTTTTTAGATCAATTAACGCAAATCACGTTCCAAAAAAATTAATCTTCTTTTTTAACTCCTGCACCATCTAGTTCTTTAAATCGAAGATACTGTGGTGCCTGAGCAATAAGAAGCTCTATTAAAGATAGCGGATTCTCTTCGGAAGCAATTCTAAGATTTTCATTTTGATCCATAAAGACATAATGGGCAAAATCATCTATATAGCGCGCAGGGATATTTAATTGATAGATATAGGTACTGTCTGCTACAAGATTTCGTGCTTTTTGAACCTTAATTTCCATCCTCGATAACGCTACTTGTTTTTTAAGCATTTTAGTACGCCCCGAAATTGCATTTATAACAGCGCCTACAGGAATAATCCCACCACCAGAATGCGTAGCTGTATATAAACGCCGTTCTTCCTGTGTAAGAATAGGCCCCTTATAAACCGGCAAACCGGCGTCTGCAGGATTAAAGGGTTTTTCTACTTTAGGAATATTCATATCATCCCCTAACCTACCGCTTAAGTCAATATCACTAATATTTACATCTTCTAGTTCGGTGATATTTGTTTCGAGCTCAACTTGCAGATAATTTCGCTCTAGAATCTGCGCAGTGACCACAAGCTCTTTAGGCTTAAATTGAATTGCAGAAATATACAGCGTATCATTAACGCGTGCAGGGATTGAAAACCCACCCTGCTCGTTTGTAATTGTACCTTTTTGCAGTGTGAGATTAAGCACGTGTAAATACTCGTGATCTATAGAGTCATTAGTGATTTTACCAGAAAGCAATACCGCTTCCTGAGCTTCAACCGTAAATGAAGCCAGGCAACTCGTAAAAATAAGCGCAAAATTTAATAGTAGTTTTTTTGACACGTGTACCTCTTTAGTTTGTCTTCAAAATACGTGTCAAAGATAAGATTGTTGCACAGAGGCAATTAGTTCTTCTCATTTTGAACTTTTTCAAAATCATCTCGCTTTTCAATCAAAAACTGAATAAGGTTAAGTTCATTACCATTTTCAAGCATTTCTTTACTAAGGCCATGCTCTGCAACATAATCCATATAGGCACCTATAGCCTCTTTTTTAATATTCAGGTTTTCCTGAAAAAACTGATTTGAGTACATCTGTGCAAGTTCATCTTCTGCACTTTTTTGAATATCGTCATCGTTTTTATTCATGTCAAAAACAGCTTTAAAAATATTTACAAAATTTAGACCATACCTCCATCGCTGATTGTCTAGCGCTACGTTCTCTGCCGGTGAATACTGGTCATACTGGCTGTCTTCAATACGTATATCATCTCCTGTAAAGGGTACCGGCTCAATTACCCGAACGCGGTTAACATCTGCGACAATATCTCCTGTTAAGTCATAAGGGGTAACTACAATTTCATCTAAAACAGTAATTGTCTCACGTAAAGTGATGTTAATTTGTTTGCTGTTTACAATGCCTTTATCAACTAAAACGGTAACAGGTGCAAATTGTAAAGATTGTATAACTACCTCATCGTTTTGTGCTACGGCCAGATCAAAGGTTCCTTCAAGTGAAGTTATGGTCCCCCGCAGTGAGGTTTTATTATAAATTACAATACCACTGGGATCATCACCCATAGGTACGATTACCTGTCCGGCTACCATAACACGGGCTATTTTTTGAGAAATAGCTACAGTAGAGCTCATTATTAAAAGAAAAAGGAGGGTATAAAGTTTCATAGCGAGAAGGTTTTTTTTGCTCCAATAAGTAACGACAAGAAAGTTAATTTTAAAATGAAATAGGCTGTAAAATTTTGTTAAATGCCTATTAAACTTAACTTTGATTTTAAAAATTGCACAAATGAAAAATTTACTACTTGCAAGTACCTCTACTGTTTTTGGTGGCTCTTATCTTGATTATTTATTACCAGAATTAAATAATCACTTTAAAGATGCTGAGCGCCTTATATTTATACCTTATGCAAGACCCGGAGGCATCACGCACGACAGCTATACCGATAAAGCGCGTGAAGCTTTTGACAACTTAGATATTGAAGTTGTGGGTCTACACGAGTTTAACGATCCCAAAGCAGCATTACAAAACGCTGAAGCCGTTTTTACCGGTGGGGGTAACACTTTTTTACTGGTAGACCAGCTTTATAAAAATGATCTTATGGCGACTTTACGCGAGCGGATATTTGAAGGTTTGCCCTATCTAGGCACTAGTGCAGGAACTAATATTGCCGGGGTTTCCATGCAAACCACAAATGACATGCCTATTATTTATCCTCCAAGCTTTAAGACTATAGGTGCTGTTCCTTTTAATATAAATCCTCATTATTTAGATCCTATTGAAGGTATTGAGCATATGGGAGAAACCCGTGAAACCCGAATTGCAGAGTTTCATCACTTTAACACCATCCCGGTAGTGGGTTTACGTGAAGGTAGCTGGATAGCTGTAAACGGGAAAACTAACACGCTCAAAGGCTCATTAAGTGCACGCATATTTGAAGCAGGTAAAAAACCTTACGAGTTAGAAAGCGGATCTGTTTTAAACTTCGACTAGTTTACGCTAGTCGAGCTGTTTTAAAAAGTGATACCCCTTAATCACATAATTCTCGTTAAGGTAAAATTTATGGCTTGGGTAATTTTCTACATAACTGTTTAATTCTGCAGTTGTGCATCCTTTTTCTTTAGCATAATCAAAAATCCATTTGAAGATTTGTTTTCCCAGTCCCATGCTGCGGTATTCGGGCTTTAAATACACGTGATCCTGCTCACAGGTTTTACCACAATAGTGTCGAGTAGCAAACCACAACCCAAAAACACCGGCAAGATTATCATCTACATAAACCCCGTGGCACTCATAGCGATGCTCAAACATTTCTGTAAAACGAGACGTTAAAGTAGCATCATCTACCCGGTAACCCATCAACTCCTGTATGAGTGGTAAAAAGGTGTTAATGTCTTCCTTATACAACCTACGGATATTAAGTTTGCTCATTATTTTCTAATTTAGACGAAAACACAAAAATAATGGATTCATCAATTCAACACAGGGAAAATAGCACCAGAGGTGTTTTTTTAATAGAAGGAGAACAAGGTAAAATTTCAGAACTTACCTATACCATTAAAGATGAACATACTATAATCGTAGATCACACCGAAACTAAACTTGGGTTTGAAGGACAGGGTTACGCCAGTAAATTAATGGCAGAAGTTGTAGAATACGCGCGCTCAAAAAAAATTAAAATTGAGCCCCTGTGCCCCTTTGCTGAAGTAAAATTTGACGAGCATCCAGAGTATGCAGATGTTAGAGCAAACTAATTAAATAACAGAATGTGTCAAATTATCTAATCAAGGAGATCACTGCCCGCGAGACATGGGCGGTACGTCACCCGGTTTTGAGAACAGGCAGACCTTTAGAGACCTGTGCTATGGAAGGTGATGATCACCCAGACACCTTTCATCTGGGCTTGTTTGATCAAGCTAGTTTAATAGGTGTTGCTAGTTTTATGAATGCCGCTAAACCACAATTTACAGGAAGCCAATATCAACTGCGCGGTATGGGGGTATTAGCTGCCTGTCAGGGTAAAAATCTGGGAGCGCTACTTATTAAGGCAGGTGAGCAAAAATTAAAGACATTAGCTATAGATGTGTTATGGTGTAATGCGCGTATAAAAGCCTTAAATTTTTACCTGCGGAATGATTTTATAGTAGAAGGAGATTCTTTTGAAATTGAACCTGTAGGCACGCACTACCTACTTTATAAAACGCTGTAATGAAACGACGTAATTTTATACAAACCACAGTACTTAGTGCAGCCGCAATAGGCTTATTTCCGCAGTTTTTAGAAGCAGGTATATTACTTCCTGAACCCGAACTCATAGGTAAAGGAAGCCCGAAACTTATTGAAAAAAATGGATACCGCCTGCGTCCCGAAGCTTCAGCGGCTTTTGATAAGCTTACTGCAGCGGCTCAAAAAGACGGAATAGGTATACAGGTTGTTTCAAGTTACCGCGATTATGCACATCAAAACCGCATCTGGGAACGTAAATACACGAGTTATACCGGCAACGGACTTTCAAAAGAAGCTTCCATAGAAAAGATAATAGAATACAGCACCATCCCAGGAACATCGCGCCACCACTGGGCAACAGATCTTGATATTATTCAAGCGGGTACAGGAGTAACTAACAATGTGTTGGATCCCGATAAATTTCACGGTACCGGTCCCTTTTGCAAACTGAAAGCCTGGCTAGATGAGCATGCAGCATCCTTTGGGTTTTATGAGGTTTATACTAATGATTATGGTCGTAAAGGATTTAACTACGAGCCATGGCATTTTAGCTATGCACCGCTTTCAAAAGGATATCTCGAAGCTTATAAAGAACTCGATATCGCTCAAGTACTTCAGCAGGAAAAATTACTGGGCAGCGAAGCTTTTACTTCGGCATTTATAGAAAAATATCGAACCGAAAATATTTTAGACATCAACCCAAAACTTTTGAGTTAAATTTAACCTAACCCATCAACAACCAGCATATTATGAAACTAGGAGGAAGATCTCTCAAAATACTTTTAGGCGTAGGTATCGTCGCCTTTGGTTTAATTAGATACTGTGGCAGCCAGGAAGAAAACCCGTACACAGGGCGTACACAGGCGATTAATCTTTCTACAGACGAGGAGATTGCCATAGGTTTACAAAATGCGCCTATAATGGCAGAACAGCACGGCGGTTTACACCCAGACCAGCAACTGCAGGATTTTGTAGATATGGTGGGAAAAAAGCTAGTAGATAATACTATTGCACGGGAGACGCCGTATCAGTATGAATTTCATCTGTTACGCGATCCCAATACGGTTAATGCGTTTGCTTTACCCGGCGGTCAGGTGTTTATAACCTACGCCCTAATGGAGCGGTTAGATACTGAAGATCAACTTGCAGGTGTTTTAGGTCACGAGATAGGTCACGTGGTAGGCCGTCATTCTGCTGAACGTATTGCACAAAGCGAACTCGCAAATACGGTTGCTACCGGTGCTCAAGTGGGTGCAGATGCGGGAATGCTTGCCTCTCAAATAGGACAAACATTACTGCTTAAAAATGGGCGTGGTGACGAACTTGAGAGCGATGAACTGGGCGTTAAGTTTATGATCGAAGCAGGCTACAACCCGGAAGCCTTAATCGAAGTGATGAAAATTTTAAAAGAAGCCAGCGGCGGGCAACGTGTTCCTGAGTTTCAAAGCTCACACCCCGATCCTGAAAATCGCATTGAAAAAATACAGGCAGCTATTGAGAAGTATCGTTCTAGTTAATTATTAAACCGGCATACAGAAAAGATCTCGTGAAATTTGAAAAGAGCGCTTCGTGAAATTTTATGCTGTTTGACCCGCAGGAGAGTTCAGAAAATTTAGAAGCCGAATGAAAAATTTAGAGATCCATTTCTTAAGCCTAAACTTTTTTGATTCTTTTTGGGCGATGCAAAAAAGAACAGCTTAAAATATCCTATTAAACCTTAGTCCCTGGGATAATCTATTTTTTAATCTCTCGGTTCAGAATAGCTGCAGGCAGCTCCGAAAGACAGGAGCGATAGCGACGCGGAGCGGAAAAAGCGGTTTTTGCCCGCGAGGCAAAAAATTCCTAAGCGAGAGGCTCTTTTCTTTTGGTTCGTTTTCTTTGGAGAAGCAAAGAAAATGAACAGAACACCCTAGAAGACTAAGAGTTTCATTAGTAACAAAACCGGCATATAGAAAAAATCTTTTGAACTTTAGAGATCTATTCTTAATCCTGAAGTTTTTTAGCTCTTTTTTGGGCAATGCAAAAAAAGAGCCGTATTAAAATGAGCTACTCAATCGCTATCGTGATTGCTGTTTAAAGTTTTAGCCATTAGTTGGTTTAGTCCTTATCTTTGTAGAACAACTCAATAATCATGAACAAGAAAGTTATATTAATGATCCTCGATGGTTGGGGATTTGCACCTAATAAAAATGTTTCTGCAGTAGATCTTGCAAACACACCCTTTATAGATTCGTTATACACAAAATACCCGCACGCGCAACTGCTTACCCACGGTGGCAATGTAGGTTTACCAGACGGCCAGATGGGAAATAGTGAAGTAGGCCATATGAATCTGGGTGCCGGTCGTATTGTGTATCAGGATTTTGCTAAGATTAATAAATCACTCAGAGAAAATAAATTACGCGAGCAACCTGAGCTTAAAGATGCGTTTGCGTATGCTAAAGAACACAACAAACCCGTGCATTTACTCGGTCTGGTTTCAGACGGTGGCGTACACGCACATATAGACCACGCAAAAGGCTTGATTAAGGCTGCTCACGAAGTAGGCATTAATGAGGTGTATATTCACGCATTTACAGACGGTCGCGATGTAGACCCGCAAAGTGGAGCCGGTTTTATAGAAGAACTCAACACATACGCTAACGAGAACGGTGCTAAACTGGCCACCATTACCGGTAGGTATTTTGCCATGGACCGTGATACCCGCTGGGAGCGCGTTAAAAAAGCCTATGATGTGACCGTACACAGCATTGGAGCAAAAACCAATGATCCTGTAGCAGCGATTAAAGAAAGCTACAAAGATGGGACTACAGATGAATTTTTAGAACCTATTGTAGTAACCGAAAACGGCAATCCTGTAACCCAAATCAAAGATGGTGATGTTGTCATTTTTTTTAATTACCGTACCGATAGAGGCCGCGAGTTAACCCGTATGCTTTCGCAGGAAGATTTTCACGAGCAAAATACCCATAAGCTCGATCTGTATTATGTAACGATGACTAATTACGACCAGACGTTTAAAAACATTCACGTAATTTTTGACAAAGACAATCTCGAAAATACCCTCGGAGAAGTCGTTGCTAAAGCGGGCAAAAAGCAAATTCGTATAGCAGAAACCGAAAAATACCCACACGTAACTTTTTTCTTTTCCGGCGGAAGAGAACAGCCTTTTGAAGGCGAAACCCGTTTAATCGCAAAATCTCCAGATGTTGCGACTTACGATTTACAGCCCGAAATGAGTGCTTATGAAGTACGTGACAAAATTGTTGCCGAACTCAAAAAAGAGGAAGTAGATTTTGTGTGTTTAAATTTTGCCAACCCAGATATGGTGGGTCACACCGGTATTTTAGAAGCCGCAATCAAAGCGGTAGAAACCGTTGACGCTTGTGCTAAAGCTGTTGTAGAAACCGGTATGGAGCACGGTTACAGCAGTATTGTGATTGCAGATCACGGTAACTGTGAGACCATGGCAAACGAAGACGGTTCTCCAAACACCGCACACACCACAAACCCGGTGCCTATTATCGTGGTAGACAATGACATTAAAGAAGTTAAAAACGGAATTCTAGGCAACGTCGCTCCTACTATTTTAGATATGATGGGCATACAAAAACCGGAAGTTATGGATCAGGAAAGTCTGGTTAGTTAAGATTACAAACTATGAGAACATTAAAATATTTAAGCCTCGCACTTGTGTGTGCAGCTGTAGTAAGTTGTAAATCTAAAAGCAGTGTGGTTGCGCAAGCAGAAACACCCGCAGCTGCAGAAGAACTACAAATACCAGAAGAAGTACCCGAAGCACCGCAACAACCCGAAATGCTAACTGGCAAGACACAACGTACCCAGTTGCAGGCAGGAACATTTAGAAGTTGGTTCAATCCCGAATATGAAGACTACACTGTCGACAGCGGTTTACTTGAAGAGCTTAAACCGCTTTTAAAAGATGTTGAAATCACTGTTTTTATGGGAACCTGGTGTGGGGACAGCAAGCGTGAGACGCCTCGTTTTTATAAAATTCTCGATGCTGCCGGTAAAACGGAAGATATCGAACTCATCACTGTAGATCGCTCCAAAACTACTCCACAAGGCTTGGAAGCTGGTAAAGACATCAAACGTGTACCTACGCTTATTTTTAGTAAAGACGGTAAAGAACTGGGGCGTATTGTAGAATACCCTATAGAAAGTCTCGAAGCAGATATGCTAAAGATTCTAAAAGGTGAACCCTATAAACACGCCTACGCGAATTAAATTTGTTATCGAATACCAAAAAATTAAAGCGACAATTTTCTATGAATTGTCGCTTTTTTTATGCGGTTTACGGAATGGCGTACAGTAGTGATTGAAAGTTGGGTTATATTTAGCGTGGTAATGGGGTTCGAACACAAGGTAATGTACTGCCAAAAATGTTAGCAAGAACTTTAATAACCGCCAAATAGAGAAAACATGAAAATTGGAATATTACATTTGAGTGACTTACATATACAAGACAATCCTTTAATCGATAGAATTGATAATCTTGTTAAGGCAATAGATTATGATGTAAATCAACTATCACATATATATCTAATTTTATCGGGTGATATTGTAAATTTTGGAAGACAAACAGAATTTGAAAATGCCAAAATATTTATCTCTAAACTGATTGAAAAACTGAAAGAAAGAAGAGCTATAATAAATATTAAAATAGTTACTGTACCTGGAAATCACGACTGTTGCTTTGATAATGAAAAGAAAACGAGAAAATCTATATTGAATGATTGCAGAACTGATGAAGTTCTAGAAGATGATTATTTTACTGATGCAATGGCCGTTCAAACTAATTTCTGGAATTTCACAAATGAATTAACGGAATTTAAAGATAGAGATAAGGTCGCATATAAATACGAATTTAGACCCCACTTAGATTTTAAAATCACATTTCATTGTTATAATACCAGTTGGCTAACTGAAATCAATGAAAAACAAGGTTCATTAATAATCCCAGAAAACAAATTTATTGAGAATGAAAATGGCGAATATGTAATTTCTGTTTTCCATCATCCAACAGACTGGCTTTCGGCCAACACAAAACGAAACAATAAACAAAGATTTGAAGAACATTTAATAAAAAGCTCAAATCTTGTAATTTATGGTCACGAACATGACAAGGGTAATCCAAAAGCAATCCTTCAAAGGAATAATAATGTTATTTTTTGTGGTGGTAAAGCTTTTAATACAAACATTATTGATGAAACAGGATTTTCTCTATATGAAATAGATCTCTCCGACAAATCTATAAATTCTAAAACATTTAAATTTAATGGTGAAGAGTATTCCGTAGAATCTCAAGAAAAGCATCGAATTATTGAAAAAATTAAGCGGAAATTTATTCTATGCCAAGAGTTTGAGTCTAGAATTACAAATTTGACCATTCCATTAAAACATTCAAAAAAACCCAAATTAGTTTTATCAGATATATTTGTTTTCCCAGATTTAGAGCCATTAATTGAAAATGACAGTATTGTTCAATATCCAAATTCATCGGATTTAATTGATAGAGTCAAAAATGAAGAGAATGTAAATATACTTATTGAAGGAGCCGATCAAGCAGGTAAAACAGCTTTGCTTTACGTTCTTTTCAAAAGATATTATGAAATGGGATTGACTCCTATATTTTTAAGAGGTAAGTATTGCAACGATACTGATATTAAAAAATTAGTAAAGAAATCTTTAAAAGAACAATATAATGATGACAATATTGACTTGTATTTTCAACTTGAAAAAAGAATTATTTTAATTGACAACTTTCATAGATCGACACTTAACTCAAAATATAAGAAAAAATTAATTCTATCATTTACAAATAATTTTGACTATGTACTAGTTACATCAGATAACACATATAGCTCTAAGAATTTAACTGAAGAAACTACTAGTTTTAAAGAATATTTGAAGTATAAACTTTTGCCTCTTGGTCACGAAAAAAGAAGTGAATTAATTGAACAATGGCTTTTAATTGGAGAAAATATATTGACTATTCAAGAAGAAGTGATTTTAAATAACGTCAAATTAAGATTTAATGAAATAAATTCTTTAATCGGCAATAGGCTCATGCCTTCTTATCCTATTTTCATTTTAACACTTTTGCAAAGCCTAGATGAAAACTTGCAAAATTTTTCGCAAACATCATATGCTAATATTTATTTGGTATTAATTAAAGCCGGGCTAATTAAAGAAGGTATTAAAGATTCCGTTTTAACAAGCTTACTAAATATTCTAAAAGAACTTGCATTTTATACATATGAAAAAGAAATAAGTGTTATAAATACTGATGATTTTGATAATTTCATTACAAATTACAAACGAAAATATTTCCGCCATAAATCATTAACAAATGATAAAATTCTTAAAGTACTTTGCAATTCAAATATTCTAAAGTACGATGATGAATACTACACATTTTCTTATAAATACATATATTATTTTTTAATTGCTCAAAAAATATCCACAGATATAGAAAAATATCAAGACCTTATATATCAGCTATGTAATGAGATACATTTGGAAATTAATGCCAATATTCTAATTTTTCTTTCCCACCATACAAAGGCACAAATATTAATAGATAGTATAGTGTTTACAAGTGAAATACCATTTGAAAATGCCTCTCCTTTAACTTTAGATAAAGATGATGAATTCGTGAAATTCATTTCCGAATTTACTAATGAAATAAAGCACGAAATAATAGAAGACATAAATCCAAAAGAAGAGGTAAAGAAAGAGCTAAAGAAAAAAGATTCTACTGAAAGAAATGAACAAAAATATGAGGATAGCGAAGAAAGCATTTTACCTCCTGAAGCAATTGAAATGAATCAAGCTTTTAGAACTGTAAAAATTATAGGTCAAATAGTAAAAAATCAAAGTGGAGATTTCGAAAAGGAAAAACTTATTAAACTAGTTGAAGCAGCCTACAATACTATTTTTCGTTTTCTAGGTTTCTATTCAAGTATGCTAGAAAAAGATAAAGAAATACTTATAGAAACAATTGTTGAAGATATTAAAAGAAAAGAGGAAGAAAAGAAAAGCAGACGTGGGGAAATAGATGTTAAATTTATAGAAAAATCTGTAAGAAATATTTTTCAATTTATTTCATGGCGAATTTGTGTTGATAGTATGACAAATTTAATGTTCGCTGTAGGAACTAAAGGACAGAATGAATTATTTGATAAAGTAAATTCTAACATCAATTCGCCAGCATCAAAAATAGTGACTTTTGCAATTAAGACTTTCTATAATAATATAGACATAAAAGAGTTAGAAAATTTATTTAACGATGTCAAAGAAAATTATTTAGCTCAGTGCATATTAAGAGAATACATTAAAAGGCATTTGTATACGAATTTTGTTGAGAGAAAAAAAAGAGATAGAATAATTCAAATTGCTGGTTTTAACAAACAAAGACTTATTGGAAAAATGAAAATTAATTAGACACCTTAAAAGATATTAATAATAAGGTTTATCTATTATTTATTACAGCTAGAATCACATTGAAACAAATGGAAAACGAATTCGTAAAAACCGCAGTTCCACAAAGATCTGCGGTTTTTTAGTTTATAAAAGTTTGACTAATCACATATTCAAAATCCTATAATATTCTTTGACTTTCAGCCTTTTAAAATAGGCTCAAGCAATTTTGTTTGTAATTCCTAAATTAGCATTTTAAATAGGTAAAGCATTACACCAATTATGAAACCAAAGCCAATATTTAGAATCCTATTTATAGTTGCGAGTATAGGCTCTCTATATTTCGTGCCGTGGATTTTAGTAAAAGCGTGGATACTACCCCTACCCGATACCGTACAGAAACAACTTGATGAAGCAATAGGTCACGGTTTTGATGGGATGATTGTGTATATAGATCAAGGCAATAAGCCTCCTGAGTTTTACGCTGCAGGATGGCACGACCGAAAAAATAAAATACCGGCAAATCCCAAAGCTTTATTTAAAATTGCAAGCATCACAAAATTGTATGTGGCCGTAGCAGCGACAAAATTAGTTAAGGCTAAACGCTTGTCATTAGATAAAACCCTAGCCGAATATTTCCCTGAACTTACAAATCGTATAGAAAATGCTAATGAAATCACTTTGCGGATGATGTTACAACACCGCAGCGGTATTCCCAATTTTGTAGATCACCCGGATTATTGGACAAATCCTCCTAAAAATAAAGAAGAAACACTGGGATATGCGTTAGACTTACCTGCAGATTTTAAACCCGATACAGATTATGGGTATTCCAACACAAACTATATGTTGATTTCAGATCTTATTGATAAAACGGTAGGATATAGCCACAGGCAGTTTATAAAAGAAGAAATATTAGATCCGCTTAATCTGAAGAATACCTATGGTTCAATTCAAGACATTGACCTTGCTGATCTTATGAGTGGGTATTATGTAGGCATTGAAGAAGATTTAAAAACCGAAGAAACAGGTTTAATGATCGCAACCGCAGAAGACGTAGGTGCGTTTATAAGAGCTTTAAATGATGGTTCTGTATTTAATGAAGGGGAGCAGGAAATTTATTCAACGGTTTACGAATACGAGCACACCGGATTACTACCGGGGTATCAAAGTATTGCAAAATATCATAAAGATATTGACACTGTAATTATTCAGTTTAACAATACAACCAACTTTGAGGGTTACGAATGGAATTTAGCAAAAATAAGCTACGGTCGTATCTTTAAAATTGTAAAACGCAGAAGCAGTTAAACAAATTGTTGTAGAATTTTAGATATATATAAACTAGCTGTTTATATCATCTAATCCCCATTGATCTAAAGCCTTTAAAATAGTTTCTAACGATTTACCTCGAGCACTCAACGCATATTCTACCTTTGGCGGAACCACAGGAAACACTTCACGAATAATTAACCCGTCTTTTTCTAATTCGCGTACCGTTTGGGTAAACATCTTATTCGATATTTCGGGTACTTTTTTTTGTAAAATTCCTGAACGTAACGGGCCTTCAAGCAGATGAAACAACACCAGCGGTTTCCACTTACTACCTATTAAATTCATTGTGTAATGAAGCGGACAATAATTATCTGTACTCATTTAAAATCTTAATCAATTGTTTTTCAGCAATTCACTCATTTTGGTAACTATGCTACTTTTAGGTAAGTTATTGCCTTCTAGGCAAATATAGGCTAATTTTGTAGTCTAAATTAAGATTATGACGACTACTAAAAATTATCCGAAAGCTTTTTCACACGTAGGTATTACCGTTCCTGATATTCATAAAGCCGTAAAATTTTACTCAGAAGTGATGGGATGGTATGTAATTATGGAACCTTCTGAAGTGAAGAAAGAAAAGGAAACCGCGATTGGCCAGATGTGTATAGATGTATTTGGTGATGATTGGGAAACCTTTGAAATCGCTCATTTAGCAACTTCAGACGGGGTAGGCATCGAGCTGTTCTCATTTCCTAACGGCGTAAAAGAAGCTCCAAAATTTACCCCGTTTAATACAGGCCTTTTTCACTTCTGTGTTCAGGATCCTAATATTGAAGAATTAATAGAGAAGATAGTTTCTTACGGCGGAAAGCAACGGATGCCTATTCGGGAGTATTACCCCGAAGATAAACCCTTTAAAATGTGTTATGTAGAAGATCCGTTTGGGATTGTGTTTGAGATATACACGCACAGTTATGAATTAACGTATTCATCAGGAGCTTACTCAAAATAAGAAGCAAATAACCCATTAAAAAAACCGTGGTTTCTTAAAAGGAGACTACGGTTTTTTAGTTTTATGAAATCCTTCTAAAAAACTAAAGCTCTAATTGCTAGATTTACAGAGAACGTCTCGAGCGAGAGACGTTCAATTTAAATACAAACTTATTAAACTAAAACACAATGGGACTATTTAACAATATACTGGGCAACGCCAGCGAAGTTTCTTCAGAAGAATTAACTCAAAAATACAGCCGTTTACTTATAGAAACTGAAACGGTAGAACTGGGTTTTAAACTTTTTCGTGATGTATTTATGTTTACAAATAAGCGACTAATTCTTATAGATGTACAAGGTTTAACCGGCAGTAAAATGGAATATAAATCGCTTCCTTATAAAAACATATCACGCTTTTCACTTGAAACAGCAGGTACTTTTGACCTTGATGCAGAGTTAAAAATCTGGATTTCTAGTGAAGATGTGCCATCGGTTTCTAAACGATTTAACAAGAGTATAGATGTGTATGCAGTACAGCGCTTGCTTGCTCAGAAAGTGATGTAATTTTAATTAAAATACTTTTAAAAAAGCATTGTGATACCTATCAAAAGACTGGTTAAAAAACTTTTTAGACGCTTCGGTTTAAAAATCATTAAGACTGAAACTAAAAATTACAGCGATCAAAATCCATTTTTGACGCAATATAATTTATTAGAAAATCCGGAAAAAGAGATTATAATTTTTGATGTGGGAGCTTATGTAGGTGAGGTTACCGGTTTTTACAGATCTTTATTTCCTAACGCAGCTATACATAGTTTTGAGCCTTTTAAAGAATCGTTTGACCAGCTAAAAGTTAATACGACAGGTGATGCTAATATTAGTTTAGTAAACAAAGCATTAAGTAACAAAAGTGGTAAAGTATTGTTTAACAGCAACTCCTTTGCGCAAACTAACTCTTTATTAGATTCAGACCCTAATGCTAAAAAAACGTGGTCTGAGGGACTCTTTGATACCCGGGAAAAAGTTAGCATAGAAACAATTACCTTAGATGATTATGTAGAAGCCAACGCCATCAAAACTCTCGATATTTTAAAGATGGATGTTCAGGGAGGCGAGTTTAAAGTATTTCAGGCCGCTTCAAAAACCTTATCTCAAAAACGAATCAAAATGATTTATACAGAGATAAGTATAATGCCAAGCTATCAAGGCCAGCCTCAATTTGATGAAATTCTAAGTTTGCTTCGTACGTACGGGTTTGTATTGTATAATCTATACGGAAATTCTACTACCGAGAAAGGACAACTACGTCAGGTTGATGCTCTTTTTATATTAAAAGACCTGATTGAAGAAAAATAATTTGAGAACATTGCAAAAGCTTCTAAAATTAAGTTTCAGCATTATTTTTTAACTCAAAGTCAGCTACAAAAACTTTTCAGAAATGATGAATAAAAAATTTTTAGTTCTTACCGCTATACTTGTTCTTTCATTTACAAGTGCACAAGAACCACTAAGCTTCTTGAGTAAATCAATTTTAAAATAAAAGTTAACCGTTAAATTCCTTCTTCTAAAACAGAAGCGACTTTCTGTACATCCTTAACTTCAAAAAAACGAACAACCTCAGCAATAACCTGTACTAACTTGCTTTTTGGATTTACAATTTTATAAGCTAAAGCAGCTATTACCTCATCACGTTTTTTAAATGCTACTTCTTTATTTACAGCAGCAGCATATTCATTAGCAAACAGCCAGGCACCATCGCGGGCAATGTTAATGCTAAAAGAAACCAGCTTGTCCTCTTTGCCCTTCCCCACCAGGCCGAGCAGCTTAAATAATGGAGAAACTTTACCGATGCGCTCTTTTACATCAGCAATCATACTGGCCAGAATGGCATTTATTTTATTAAAATCGGTTTCAAAATCCCCCAAATGATTATCGCCGGTAGTTAGGGCAGCGGCAATACCCAGATCAAGGTTAATATGCGCATTAATACCCAGCAGCAAGTGCTGCATCACCATCGCTTCGGAAGTTTTAAAAGCAAAATCCCAACTTTGCGTGAGTGGTTCTCCTTCTTTAAATGCATGATAAGCATTGATATACCGGTTCGCAAAAATGACATCCAATTTTTCCATTCGGGCATTGTCATCAAATTCGTTATTCACAATACCTTTTTTAATGCGTTTAGTAACAGCATTATACAAAATCGGAAAAAAGACCAGACAGCTATTGTCTACTTTTTCACTTAAAATAATTTGATCAAGTTGAATAATAACTTCGTCAATAGTAACCGCTTGCATATATTTGATTTTTAACTATTTAAATATAACCGATTCTATTAGAAGTTAAAATTATCTATTAAATATTCAGTCAAAAACGAATAATTGCAACGTCCTTTTTTATTAGTCACTTAAAAGCCACGAGTATGAGTATCTTCGCACCTTAGCCACTTAACTAATTATGTATGTCTAAATCTAAAAAAACACCTTTAAAATCAACGTTGCACGCACGCAATCGCAATCGTGAACCGTATGATTTAAAAGCTTTAGTAAATGTGGTTCCCGAATTAGGAAAACATATAAAACCAAATAAGTATGGCACAGAATCTATTGATTTTGCAAGTGCTGAAGCTGTGAAACTACTCAATCAGGCATTACTTAAGCATTATTACGGAATTAAAAACTGGGATTTCCCTGACACTAATCTGTGTCCGCCCATACCAGGACGCGCAGATTATCTACATGCTATCGCAGATTTATTAAGTGAAGGTACTGGCGAACTTCAAAAAGGAAATCAAATTAAGGGACTGGATATAGGAACGGGAGCGAGTTTAATTTATCCTATTCTGGGTGTAACTGAATATGACTGGAGTTTTATTGCTACAGATATAGATGCAAACTCTATTGCTTCCACAGAAAAAATCATTGAAGCTAACAATTCATTAAAAGGGAAAATCGAATTGCGCCTACAAAAAAATGCAGATAGTATTTTTAATGGTATTCTAAATCCTGATGATATTATTGACTTTACAATGTGCAACCCACCCTTTCACGCATCTCAAGAAGAGGCATTACGAGGAACCCGTAGAAAAACAAAAAATCTTACAGGTGTTAAAAACTCAAAACCCGAACTAAATTTTGCAGGTGTAAGCAACGAATTAATTACAGAAGGTGGTGAGGCAGAATTTATTAAAATAATGATTAAGCAGAGTAAAACCAGAGGCACACAGTGCAAATGGTTTACCACTTTAGTCTCTAAGCAAGACAATTTAAAACGTATTTATAAACAGCTTAGAAAAGCTGAAGTTAAACAATTAAAAACCATCCCCATGGGAACCGGCAATAAATCAAGCCGCGTTGTAGCCTGGTCTTTTCAGGAATAGGACTATAACAGTGTAAAACTAAAAAAGGCGACCCGTTGGGTCGCCTTTTACACATCTTAAATTACAAGAGATTAGTAACGGTCTAAATTCATTACTTTATCCCAGGCCTTAACAAAATCGTGTACAAATTTCTCTTTAGCATCGTCTGCAGCATACGCTTCAGCAAGTGCTCTTAACTCACTGTTAGATCCAAAAATTAAATCTGCACGGGTTCCTGTATATTTAACTTCACCACTTTTGCGATCGCTACCTACAAAGATTGCGTCTGAGTCTGAAGTCGCTTTCCAGGTTGTACCCAGGTCTGTAATAGCTACCAGAAAATCATTTGTAAGTGTTCCCGGATTATCTGTAAACACTCCTTTATTAGAACCATCAAAGTTAGTGTTCAATACACGCATACCTGCTACTAATACAGTCATTTCAGGAGCTGTAAGCGTAAGTAAGTTAGCTTTATCTAGTAATAATTCTTCAGCAGTAATTTTTACACCTTCTTTTAAATAGTTTCTAAAACCATCTGCTACAGGTTCTAAAGCTTCAAATGCTTCTGCATCTGTTTGTTCTGCTGAAGCGTCTGCTCTACCTGCTCTAAATGGTACATTTACAGAATATCCTGCATCACTTGCTGCTTTTTCTACAGCTGCGCAACCTGCTAAAACGATAAGATCTGCCAGAGAAACTTTTTTGTTTCCGCTTTGCGCAGTATTAAAATCATTTTGAATACCCTCTAGTGTATTTAAAACAGACTGTAATTGCTGCGGATTGTTCACTTTCCATCTATTTTGAGGTGCTAAACGTACGCGTGCACCATTGGCACCACCACGCTTGTCAGAACCTCTAAAGGTAGAAGCTGAAGCCCAGGCTGTAGCAACTAATTCTGAAACTGAGTGTCCACTATTTAAAATAGAAGATTTTAAACCTGTAATATCTTCATCATTCACTAACTCATAATCTACAGCAGGAATTGGATCTTGCCATATTAATTCTTCCTGCGGAACTTCTGGTCCTAAATACCGCTCTTTAGGCCCCATATCACGGTGCGTTAATTTAAACCATGCGCGGCTGTAGGCATCTGCAAATTCCTGTGGATTCTTATGAAAATGTCTTGATATTTTTTCATATTCAGGATCCATTTTCAAAGAAAGATCGGTTGTCAACATAAAAGGCGCGTGCTTTTTAGAAGGATCGTGCGCATCTGGTACAGTACCTGCTCCACCGTCGTTAACCGGTTTCCACTGATGTGCTCCTGCCGGGCTTTTTGTTAACTCCCACTCGTAACCAAATAAGTTATTAAAATAGGTATGACTCCATTGTGTTGGGGTATCTGTCCAGGCTCCTTCAAGACCACTTGTGATTGTATCTGCTCCTTTACCGGTACCATATCTGTTATTCCAGCCCATACTTTGTGCCTCGATACCTGCAGCAGCAGGTTCTGCATCTACGTAAACAGTAGGATCTGCAGCACCGTGTGTTTTACCAAATGTATGACCACCGGCAATAAGCGCTACGGTCTCATAATCATTCATCGCCATACGACCAAAGGTTTCTCGAATGTAATGAGCCGCTTCCACAGGATCTGGATTTGCATTATGCCCTTCTGGATTTACATAAATAAGTCCCATATGCGCAGCACCTAATGGTTTTTCTAAATCACCGTTAGCATAACGATCTTCATTACCTAACCACTCTGATTCTGCTCCCCAGTATACTTCTTCCGGTTCCCAAACGTCTTCACGACCACCTGCAAAACCAAACATTTTTAATCCCATAGACTCATGAGCTACGTTACCGGTTAGGATAAGTAAATCTGCCCAGGATAATTTTTTGCCGTATTTTTTCTTAATAGGCCAAAGCAATAAACGTGCTTTATCAAGGTTTGCATTATCTGGCCAGCTGTTTAATGGTGCAAAGCGCTGTTGCCCAGAACCTGCGCCCCCACGACCGTCCTGTATGCGGTATGTACCGGCAGCATGCCACGCCATACGTATAAAAAACGGACCATAATGACCATAATCTGCAGGCCACCAGTCCTGGCTATCTGTCATAAGATTGTGTAAATCCTGTTTAACAGCTGCTAAGTCTAAAGATTTGAATTCTTCAGCATAGTTAAAATCAGGATCCATTGGGTTAGTCAATTCTGAATTTTGTCGTAGAATACTTAATTTGAGCTGATTTGGCCACCAGTCTCGGGTTGTTGTTCCTCCTCCGGTAGTGTGATGCATTTCACCACTTAAAAAAGGACATTTTGCTTCTGAGTCATTCACATCCCAGACTTTTCCGTCTGCGCCATGATCATGATTATTTTGATTTTCCATATTAGATTGAATTTTACATTTTAAAGAGTATAAAGAACTTCAATTTTAAACTATTTTTGGTATAATTATAATTTATACTTTTTATGTTTCCATAAGTAAATACTATTTACAACGATTGATACGCATTCAAATTACCTCAAACATTTGATAAAACACAAATCTTTTGATCTGAATATCAACAATTAATCTGTTTAAATCCTAAATTTATAATTAGCTCTAGAAAATTACACAAAACATTTTTAACGCATTTAACCTAATCTTTAAGAATCAACCAACATTTGTATGAAACGTAAAATTATTAACATCGTAAGTATTCTTTTTGGACTACTTTTTATCAATTCTGGTCTCAACAAATTTTTTAATTATATGCCTATGCCAGAAGATTTACCTCAGGAAGCGCAAGATTTATTTGCAGCACTAATGAGTTTTGGCTGGTTACTACCGCTAATAGCAGTTGTAGAGATTATAGCAGGAATACTTGTAATGATACCCCGCACACAGGCTATAGGTTATATTATGATTTTTCCCATTATGGTAGGAATTGTTTTAACCCACATTGTAAATATGCCAGAAGGTTTATTAATGGCGGTTATTCTAATGATAATTAATATAGGGATGCTTTATGAAAATAGAGCTAAAATAAAACCGCTTTTCTAACTACCTTGCGTTTTAATAAATGCGTAAAAAAGCGCTCAATACTACTTTTCAATGCATCCTAACGAAGAAGTTCTAGAAACATTTTACAGTGCGTTTAAAGCTCACGACCCTGAGAAAATGACCGCCTGCTATGGTAAAAACATCACGTTTACAGATCCCGCTTTTGGCAATATAAAAGGAGATCGGGCACGAGCAATGTGGTTTATGCTTATAGAACGTGGTGGAAGTAATCTGGAGATAAGTTATAGTGATATACAAGCTAACGACTATAACGGAAGTGCAAAATGGACGGCCACGTACTTATTTGGCCCTAAAAAACGTAAAGTTGTAAATCACGTAGTAGGAACATTTTACTTTCAAAACGGTAAAATATTACAACATACAGATCATTTTAACCTTTGGCGCTGGTCACGGCAAGCGATTGGGTTTAAAGGTTTAATTCTGGGATGGTCTAATGTTATGAAATTAAAAATACAGCAGCAATCTAGCAAATCACTCTCAGGATACCTGCAAAATATGCGCAGCTTTAAAGAAGAAACATCTTAATGGCTGGTCATTGAAGTCTGAAAAACACCAGGAGACACATTTTTCATTCGTTTGAACACTCTATTAAAATAGGAGCGGCTTTCAAAGCCACATTCCTGATATATATTTTTAATTTTACGATCTGGATTCTGAAGTAAGCTTACCGCTAACTTTATACGCTCTGTATTTATATAATCAATAGGAGAAATGCCCAGTTCATTTTTAAAAACCTTATAAAAGTTAGACTCACTCATACACGCCTGTTTGCTTAACAGCTCTACGGAAAGAGATTCATTAAGATGATCTCTTATATATTGTATAATAGAGGTAAGCCTGCTACTACTATTTAATTTTAAAGCCTTATCTGTATAAATTTTACGGTTATTTGTTTGCAGAATACGTATGATAAGTTCTTGAAGCATATTGTCTACAAAATAATCTTTAGAAGGGTGATTCTCGGTAAACAGGAATAGGAGACGTTGTAAAATCTGATAAATGCCGGTATCATTTGTAAAATGAAAATTATAATCCATTAGGCTCCATTCACTGCCATCGTCTTTAGTAAGATTCTCATTCATAAGGTTTACAACCTTTTTAATCTTATCATCTGCAATCGCCATTGCCAGACATCGCGTGGGGTTACGCTCCTGAGCTTCAGGAAAATCTATACACATCAATTCGTCTGCAGGTAAGATGAGTGATTCTCCAGGTAAAAAATCAAAACCATTGTGATCGCGCAGGTGCATAATTTTCTTTCCGCGAAGCATACTTGCTAAAACCGGCTTATCAAACTGTAACAAAACCCGTTCTGCCTGTGCATGTGTTTCAAAGACATGCATAGCCGCATGATTTAACGTATATGATGTCTGGTTTTCGACCAGATGTTCAAGCTTTCTGTTTTTAAAAAATGATTCAGATAATTGCATATTCAAAATATAACATCCTCAGATTAACACCCCTTACAATACTAAATATACAATTTAAGAAGCTATATTTTAACACATTAACACTATTTGATAGAATAGTACATTGTTTTAATAGTATAGGTCAGTCGTTTTCCTAAACTGATTTTTAACTTTAGAAGACTAAAAAGTGCACTACCATTTCCCCTACTAAGCACAACTCAAAAATTTAAACTATAACTAAAAAAAATCATTATGAGCGATGTAAAGACTGCTTCCGCAAACGTTGTCGAGAAGCCTAAATTTAAAGATCAATATGAAAACTTTATAGGAGGAAAATGGACAGCTCCTGTAAAAGGTGAATATTTTGACAATGTATCACCTGTAGATGGCGCAAACTTCACAAGAATACCGCGCTCTACTGCAGAAGATATCGAAAAAGCTCTAGACGCGGCCTGGGAAGCTGCCCCACAATGGAATAGCTCTGCTGCAGCCTATCGCAGTAATTTACTTCTTAAAATTGCAGATGTGATGGAGCAAAATTTAGAAACACTTGCTCGGGCTGAAACCTGGGATAATGGTAAAGCGATACGTGAAACCCGTGCGGCAGATTTACCGCTTGCTGTAGATCATTTTAGGTATTTTGCAGGGGTTATACGTGCAGAAGAAGGCTCCGTTAGTGAATTAGACAGCAATACTGTAGCCCTCAATATAACAGAACCATTAGGTGTCGTAGGTCAAATTATCCCCTGGAATTTCCCAATCTTAATGGCTGTTTGGAAACTTGCTCCTGCTCTTGCCGCAGGTAATTGCGTAGTTCTAAAACCGGCAGAACAAACTCCTGTGAGTATACTTATATTAATGGAGTTAATTGAAGGTATTTTGCCGGCAGGGGTACTTAATATTGTAAACGGTTTTGGAGCTGAAGCCGGAAAACCTCTCGCCTCTAGCCCACGTATAGATAAAATTGCATTTACAGGAGAAACCACAACCGGCCAACTTATTATGCAATATGCTTCTAAAAATATCACACCGGTTACATTAGAATTAGGAGGTAAATCTCCTAATGTTTTCTTTGAAAGCGTTATGGATGCAGATGATGATTTCTTTGACAAATGTCTTGAAGGTGCGGTAATGTTTGCTCTAAATCAAGGTGAGATTTGCACCTGTCCTTCTCGATTACTAGTGCAGGAAAGTATTTATGAAAAATTCTTAGAACGCGTGGTAGATCGTACAAAAGCCATCAAACTGGGACACCCGTTAAGTCCTGATACCATGATGGGAGCTCAGGCTTCTAACGACCAATACGAGAAAATTTTAAACTATATAAGTATTGGTAAAGAAGAAGGCGCAGAAGTACTCTGTGGTGGAGAATCAGCGTACAACGAGGGACTTGAAGGTGGTTTTTATATTCAACCTACTATTTTAAAAGGCAATAATAAAATGCGCGTTTTTCAAGAAGAAATTTTTGGCCCTGTGCTTTGTGTAACATCTTTTAAAGATGAGGCAGAAGCTATTGAGATCGCTAATGATACTTTATATGGTCTTGGTGCAGGCGTCTGGACCCGTGATACACATCAAGCTTACCAGATCTCAAGAGGCATTAAAGCCGGTCGTGTTTGGGTAAATAACTATCATAATTATCCTGCTCACGCTCCCTTTGGTGGTTATAAAAAGTCTGGTATAGGACGTGAAAACCATAAAATGATGTTATCTCATTACCGTCAAACAAAAAATATGCTGATTTCTTATGACAAAAAAGCAATGGGCTTTTTCTAAATTAAAACCTATGACAGAACGTGTATCTGCCACAGCGGCAGCAAAAAAAATTATAGATCAATTACGAGAGCAGCACGGTGAGTTAATGTTTCATCAAAGTGGCGGCTGTTGCGACGGCTCCTCACCTATGTGTTTTCCTAAAGGTGATCTTATGATTAATGAAACTGATGTCTATCTGGGAACCGTACACGGATGCGATTTTTTTATGTCTAAAGATCAATTTGAAAATTGGAAACATACTCAGTTAACTATAGATACCACTCCGGGAAGAGGTTCTAGCTTTTCTTTAGAAATTCCTTTAGGAATACGCTTTGTAATCAAATCCAGATTATATACTGCCGAAGAAGCGCAAGATCTCAGTCCTACGCGTAGTGGAGAACATTAGAATAATTGGTATATAAAAATAGTAAAACCCACATTTTAGTAAAATTGTGGGTTTTTTAGTTTTTTGGCGATTGCTAGAGCACCGCGCTATTCGCTGTATCTTTTTTTCGCCACAGGCTCAAAAAAGGATGCCGCTGCTATCGCTATCGCAAAGACTAACCTATGCGTAATCCATTTTCAACAGGAAGATCAGGACTTAGTAAAGTTACAGCACTACCATCAACAGCTCCTAAAATAAGACACTCGCTCATAAAATTAGCAATCTGTTTCTTTGGGAAATTAACTACTGCAACTACTTGCTTACCTACTAATTCAGTACGCTCATATTTGGCTTTTATTTGAGCTGAAGTTTTACGAATTCCTATACTATCACCAAAATCAATTTGCAATTGAAATGCCGGCTTATTAGCTTCCGGAAAATCACTAACTGTTAAGATTGTACCTACACGCATTTCGACGCGCTCAAATTCTGACCAACTGAGATCATTTTGCATTAGTATTCAATTTTCAATTTTTGTATCATTTCTTGAGAAATTTGACCACTGTATGCACCGTAAGCATCTACTAATAACCCTTTCTCTCCACTTTTTGTATTTATTACGTAGAGAACACTATTATCACCGGGGTTAGTCATCCCTTCAAATCTAAAAGCCTCTTCTACTTCTATTTGAGCTGCCGTCCAGGTTTTTTTAAGGTGCTTCGATTCGATACCTTCATCTACAAGGTTAAAGTCTACCGTGTATCCTTTATCTTGTAAATCTTCTATTGCTACTGAAAGCGAACTATATGTATTTTTCATAATCATTAGATTTAATTTTAAAGTTACAAAGGGGTTACTGAGCACCCAAAAAATTAAAACAACTTTAGTATTTGTAACTTTATACTCCTTTTACTACTAATCTGGTATATTAAAAACCTACACGCATTATGGCAAGAACACAATCTAATATGCTTCCATTAGGAACCATCGCTCCTTTTTTTTCTTTGCTAAACCCCCTAACTAATAAATATGTAACTTTAGTTGATGCGGCTGGAGAACTAGGCACGGTTGTTATGTTTTTATGCAACCACTGCCCGTTTGTTAAACATGTGAATGATGAGATTGTACGTATCGCAAATGATTACCGGGTTTTAGGTTTTGGCTTTGTAGCCATAAGCAGTAATGATGTTGAGAAATATCCAGAAGACAGCCCCTGGCTAATGCGCGATACTGCGCATAAATACAATTATTCATTTCCTTATTTATACGATGAGAGTCAGGAAGTTGCTCAAGCGTATAATGCCGCCTGTACTCCAGATTTTTATTTGTTTGACGCAGCATTAAAATTGGTATACAGAGGTCAGCTTGATGATTCCCGCCCCGGCAATGGCATCCCCGTAAACGGAAGAGATTTTAGAGAGGCATTAGATAATATCTTTAATAATCGCAAGCAAAACGAACTTCAAAAGCCAAGCCTGGGATGTGGTATAAAATGGAAAGAGAGCCACTAAATGTTTAACCATATTCACCCGTATCTCCCATTTAATCTTGAAGAAGCCACAACACTTATTGTGGGAACATTGCCACCGCCACGCTTTACAACAGGCGAACTTTTAAAAGAGGATGTAGATTTCTGCTACGGAAGTAAAAATGGAATGTTATGGCCCATACTTGATCATATCTTCAATCTTAATCTGATTTATGACAATTCTACATTTGCCATAGATCAACGGCTCAATTTTCTCAAAAAACAAAAAATTGGAGTCTGTGATATTGTAGCTTCGGCAAAACGCGAGAAAATTGATGCATCAGATCTCGGGATGCAGGCTGTAGAACTGCGTGATTTGATGGGCTATCTCCATGAGTTTTCGCAAATTAACACCTTACTATTTACCGGTGGAAACAGTAAAAATGGTCCTGAATATTTTTTTCGCCGACAGGCAAAAGAATACGGGATCAAATTAGAAGTTGTCTCTGCAACTGTACCACGTATTCATCAATTCAAACTTCAAAATCGAAGCATTAAAACCGTATCACTTACAGCTCCTTCGGGCGCTGCTAATAGAGCCATAGGGAGTATGAAAGCTTACCAATTACAGAAAGATGTAAATCCTTCATTTACCACTTTTGATTTTAGGGTGAATCAATACCGCCCCTTTTTTACACGTGAACCCATAGATTAATCTCAAACTTAGATTTATTCTTATTTTTAAAATCTCTAATTCTATTATCAAATGAAAATTTATCTATTCAGTTTTATAGTGGTTGCACTTATTGCCTGTGCTGAGAAACCAAAACCCGAAGATTTTGATTTAGAAACTCAATTTGAAAAAAGCGAAGGGACACAAACTCCTGAATATGCTGATGTAATATCTTACTACAAACAGCTAGATTCTGCATATGTTGCTATAAAAACCTACGAGATAGGTGAGACAGATAGCGGATTTCCATTAACACTTATCACCTACAATCCTGACCGAAGTCTGGAGTCTGAATTTTCTGAAAATAAGAATGCATTACGAGTGCTTATAAATAATGGTATTCATCCCGGTGAGCCAGATGGTATAGACGCTACAATGATGATGATGAGGGATTTAGCTAGTGGAAAAATAAAAACTCCTGAAAATATTTGGGTTGGAGCCATTGCTGTTTACAATGTGGGAGGAGCCCTTAATCGCAACAATACTAGTCGCACTAATCAAAATGGCCCTGAGGAATACGGGTTTAGAGGTAATGCGCGTAATTATGATCTAAATAGAGATTTTATAAAAGCCGACACAAAAAATGCACGCAGTTTCGCTGAAGTCTATCACCTAATAAATCCCGATGTATTCATAGATAACCACGTGAGTAATGGTGCAGATTACCAGTATGTACTAACCCATTTATTTACGCAACACAACAAACTTGGAGGAAAACTAGGTGCGTATCTAAACACAGAGATGCATCCACAGTTAGAAAAAGAGTTAGAAGCAAATGGCTGGCCTATTACTCCTTATGTTAATGTTTTTAATGAAGTTCCTGAAACCGGCTTTTCTCAGTTTATGGATTACCCAAGATATTCAACAGGCTACACTACCTTATGGAATACTTTAGGAATGATGGTAGAAACACATATGCTTAAACCTTACAAGCCTAGAGTTGAAGGTACTTATGAACTTATGAAAGCCATGCTAAACATCGCATCTAAAGATGCTGCCAGGATCAAAAAAATGCGTTTTGAAATTGATTCTCTTTATAAAAGCGGAAACTACAGCGGTAAACACTATGTTACTAACTTCACTATAGACAGCTCAAGAACTACAATGTTTGATTTTAAAGGTTTTGAAGGCAAGCAGATTACAAGTACCGTAACCGGTTTAGACCGTTTAAAATATGATCGGGAAGCTCCTTTTTCTAAAGAAGTGACCTATTACAATTATATAAAACCAACTGATTCGATCACAATTCCTAAAATGTATATTGTTCCCCAAGCTTACAGTGATATAATCACACGTCTTAGAGAAAATAAAATTAGATACACCACCATAAAAAAAGACACTTCAATGGCGGTTACTGTTTATCATATTGCAGATTATAGCACACGATCTACACCTTATGAAGGTCATTATCTACATTCAGCAACACAGGTTGACAAAAGCACAGAAAACATCAATTTTAGAAAAGGAGATTATTTGGTAGAGACCGCGCAATCAGGACTACGCTACTTATTAGAGACATTAGAACCTACAGCCGTTGACTCGTTTTTTAACTGGAATTATTTTGACACTATTTTACAGCAAAAAGAAGGTTTTTCTCCTTACGTATGGGAAGACAAAGCTCAGGAATTGCTTGATGGTAATCCAGACTTAAAACAAGAGTTTGAAACTAAAAAACAGGTAGATAAAGATTTCAGTAAAAATTGGTATGCTCAATTAGAATGGCTTCATAAGAAATCTCCTAATTATGAAAAAGCGCATCTACGCTACCCGATCTTTAGGGTTGAGTAGTAAATATTCTTTAGGGAACAGGAGTTTTATATTTTCATAAGACTTAGAAAGTGCCTTTTGAGATTTTTCAAAATTTTTCCAACACACTTTTTTTATCCCTTCAGAAGGTTGTGGCTCTAGAGCACCTTCAAAAGTTGTGGTCATCTTATACCAGTAGGTTTCCTTCAACTTAAATTTATTATTGCGTTTGAAGATATGGTAGGTAGTTGTAATGTGTTCACCTAAAACCAGGTCTTTACATCCTGTTTCTTCTTCAACCTCACGTATGGCACACTCTTCAATAGTCTCGTTCTTCTCTAATTTGCCCTTAGGAAGATCCCATTTACCATTGCGCTTAATAAATAAAATTTCTGAATTTTTATTGTAAACCATTCCGCCACCGGCGATAACCAAAGGGAGCTTTTTCTTTAAAAACTTGAGTAATTTTTCACCTTTGGGGTGGTACAAATTTATGTGCGTAAGATCACCTAGATTTACTTGTTTAATAATGCTTTTAATTTTTGCACGTTTTAAAGGAATTGATGTGTAATTTGCACCAATATACTTTTCAGTTGAAAGTATAATGGGCACATCATTTACAAAAACTTTATACATTTGTACCATGATTTTAAAAAAGGAAACAGCCAAAAAAACGGCTGAGTTGTTATTGCAAATTAATGCAATTAAATTACAACCACAAAATCCCTTCACCTGGGCTAGCGGTTGGAAGTCTCCCATTTATTGCGATAACCGCATCACACTCTCTTACCCCCAGATACGCAACTACTTACGTGAGAATATTGCGCAGCAAATTGAACATTTGTATGGGAAACCAGATGTAATTGCAGGTGTAGCAACAGGAGCAATAGGTATAGGAATGCTGGTTGCAGACTATCTAAATGTACCATTTGTATATGTACGTCCTGAGGCTAAAAAACACGGAAGACAAAATAAAATAGAGGGTAAATTAGATTCTGGACAAACAGTGATTGTGGTTGAGGACCTTATAAGCACAGGGAAAAGTAGTCTTATGGCTGTTGATGCTCTAAAAGAAGCTGGTGCTAACGTTAAAGGAATGCTTGCCATTTTTACTTATGGTTTTGATGTAGCTCTTGAAAATTTTAAAAACTATAATTTAGATCTGTACACTTTAAGCGACTACGAGCATTTACTTGAGCAGGCATTAGATACACGATACATTTCTGAAAAAGAAAAACTTACATTGCAATCATGGCGTCTCTCTCCACACACCTGGGAGGCAGCGGTATAATTAATAATAACTAAACTTATATTACAGTTTAATACATAACTATGTTTATAGAAAGCCCTAAAAAAACAATTGACAAAAGCCCTGAAGAACTATTTGCTTTTTTAAATGATGTCAACAATTATAAACAATTGATGCCAGATAGCATTAGTAAATTTGAAATCCTAAGTGATAAACGCTTCTTATTTGCTTTGAAAGGAATGCCTGATATTGTTTTAGAATTAAAAAACAGTGTCCCCTTTAATAAAGTAGTATTGGGTGCTGCGAGTGAAAAACTTCCATTTACCCTAACTGCGAACATTAAAGAACTAACAGATCAAAGTAGTGAAGCTTATTTTGAATTTAAAGGAGAGTTTAACGCGATGATGTCTATGATGATTAAAGCCCCTATCACAAAATTTATTCAAACACTTACAGACAACTTACAAAACATTTAATAAAGTAACTTAAGTTCTTTAAGATCAAATTCTTTTAAAAGCTCATCTTCTACCTGGAGGATGAGCTTTCCTGTTTTAGATACTTCTTTAATGATGCCGGTAAAAAGTTCACCGTTGGGTAATTCAAAGGTTGAAGCTTTATCTTTTCTAAAGAGTTTAGACTCGTATTCTGCCTTAAGTAATGCTAAATCACCATTTGTAATTAAATCAACGTAATGATAAAATTTTGAGATTAATATCTTCATAATTTCCTCTGGCTCATGATATTTCCCGGTCTCTAGAAGTATTGAAGTCGCTCTGGGTGCACGTGTAAAAATCTTTTGATTAACATTAATTCCTATGCCAATAATCACAGCATAAAGACCATTGCGAATAACACTTTCAATGAGCACTCCGCAAATTTTAGATCTGCCTGCCAATATGTCGTTAGGCCATTTTACAGAAAGTTGATTAATTCCCAATTGTTGAAGCGCTTCATAAATAGCTAAAGATGTTGCCATCGTAATATAAAATTGTCTATCTACACGCAGTCCTTCAACCCTTTTAAACACGCTAAAAGTGAGGTTTTTATCTTTCTCAGATTCCCAGTATGCACCGCGTTGCCCCTTACCTGCACTTTGCTCAGTGGCCCACACGATCGTGTCATCCTCAATGTCAAGCTTTCTCGTATATGCCCGCAAGTAGGTATTAGTTGAGGTTGTGGCATTAAGTTTGACTATCTTCATGAAATAAATGAATAGCTTAAATGTTATTACAAAAAACACTATCAGACAAATTTGTAATAACTTTGTCAGACTAAAAAAGATTTAATGGCCAAAAAAGAAGTAAGTACAGATCTACTAATAACAACTATTCTAGAAGGGATTGAAGAGGTAAAAGGTCAAGATATTGATATATTAGACCTTAGGGAAATAGAAAACATGGTTTGCGACTACTTTATCATTTGTAATGGTACGTCAAACACTCAGGTTTCTGCCATTGTAAATTCAATTCAAAAAACGGTAAGCAAGAAAATTAAAGATAAACCATGGCATGTAGAAGGATTGCAAAATTCTGAATGGGTGCTTATGGATTATGTGAATGTTGTTGTACACGTTTTCCAAAAACACATTAGAGAATATTATGACATTGAAAGCCTTTGGGGAGATGCCAAAGTAACATCAATCGAAACAAATTATTAAAACACATAGATGGCAGATAAATCAAAAAAGCCGGCTCCTAATAAACCTAAGTTTAGTGCCTGGTGGATATATACCGCAATAATTCTAGTTTTCTTAGCATTAAATTTTTTTAGCAGTAGTTCTGACTATGGTAATCCTAAAGAGATACTTGAGAATCAATTAATGACCTTCGCTAAAGATGGTGATGTTAAGCGTATAGATATTAATAAATCTAAGCAAATCGCATACATCTACCTTACCGAAGAGGCTGCTAAGAAAGAAATTCACGCTAAACCAACAGATAACGGAATGTCGTTATTGAGTTCTGATTCTGGCGCTAATTATGAATATAGATATGCTACTCTAGAGGATTTAACAGATCAACTTTCAAAGATCGAAGAAAATCAGGGAATCTATATTTCTCGAAAGGTACTGCCTCCAGATAGTAATATAATGGGTGATATATTAATCACACTTTTACCTATAGCAATTATTATAGGAATCTGGATATTCATCATGAAGAGAATGTCATCTGGTGGTGCAGGTGGTGCAGGTGGTCAGATATTTAATATTGGGAAATCTAAAGCAAAACTCTTTGACGAGAAAATAGATGTTAAAACAACCTTTAAGGACGTTGCAGGTCTTGAAGGCGCAAAAGAAGAAGTACAGGAGATTGTAGATTTCTTAAAGCACCCAGATAAGTATACTAACTTAGGAGGTAAAATTCCTAAAGGAGCATTGCTTGTAGGACCTCCGGGAACAGGTAAAACTTTATTAGCTAAAGCTGTTGCCGGCGAAGCTAAAGTTCCATTTTTCTCACTTTCCGGTTCAGATTTTGTTGAGATGTTTGTGGGTGTAGGTGCTTCTCGTGTTAGAGATTTATTCAAACAGGCTAAGGAAAAATCTCCTGCTATAATCTTTATTGATGAGATTGATGCTATAGGTAGAGCGCGAGGAAAAGCAAATTTTAGCGGTTCTAATGATGAACGTGAGAATACACTTAACCAACTTCTAACCGAAATGGACGGTTTTGGCACAAATACAAATGTTATTGTACTTGCTGCAACAAACCGTGCAGATGTTTTGGATACAGCACTTATGCGTGCAGGTCGTTTTGACCGTCAGATCTATGTAGATCTTCCTGATGTACGTGAACGTGAAGAAATATTTGAAGTGCATTTAAGACCACTTAAAAAAGTTGCAGATGAACTTGACACAAAATTTATGGCAAAGCAAACTCCAGGTTTCTCGGGAGCTGATATTGCCAATGTTTGTAATGAAGCTGCTCTAATCGCTGCACGTCAGGGAAAAACTGCAGTAGGCCGTCAAGACTTTTTAGATGCGGTAGATCGTATTGTAGGTGGTCTTGAAAAGAAAAATAAGATTATTACTCCAGAAGAGAAAAAAGCAATTGCTTTTCACGAGGCGGGTCATGCAACGGTAAGCTGGATGCTTGAACACGCAGCACCTTTAGTTAAAGTAACTATTGTACCTCGGGGTCGCTCTTTAGGAGCTGCCTGGTATCTACCTGAAGAGCGTTTAATCGTACGCCCTGAGCAAATGCTTGATGAGATGTGTGCCGCTATGGGTGGTCGCGCCGCTGAGAAAGTTACTTTTGATAAAATTTCTACAGGAGCATTAAGTGATCTTGAAAAAGTAACGAAGCAAGCCCGTATGATGGTTACTACCTACGGTTTAAATGATGCCATTGGTAACTTAACTTATTATGATTCTTCAGGTCAAAATGAATATAACTTCAGTAAGCCTTATAGCGAAAAAACAGCTGAATTAATTGATAAAGAAATTTCAAAAATTATTGAAGAGCAATATCAAAGAGCTATAACTATTCTTGAAGAAAACAAAGACAAACTAAATGAGCTTGCTGCCGTACTACTAGATAAGGAGGTGATCTTCAAAGATAATTTAGAAAAAATATTTGGAAAGCGCCCTTATGATAAACCAGAAGGCACTGAACAACAGATACAGGAAAATACACTTCCTGTAAGCGAGAATTAAATTACTCTGGTGCCAAAAATTTTAAATCTTAACTTAACGCTTTGTTGAGTTAAGATTTTTTATATTTGATAAACACCATATAACATAAGCATACACACTCATTTATGAGTATTTTCGATAAAATTTTTAAACCGAAAAATTCAGAAGAATCTGATAAGCCAGGAACCTCAAAATCTGAGCGCGGTAAATATATGCCAGATGTTAGCGCTCCTGCTGATGAGCGTTTTACAAAACATTTCATATTAAATGGCGGTAAATTTTTATACTGTGTAGATATGGAAGAAGTGCATGAAAGTTTTGACAATATCTTACTGGAAAACGACTGGTATGAGCAAGATGTATATTGCCTTGATGAGAAGTTAGAAAATCTCTTCACTAACTACAATTTGAAGTACGGCACCGAAACCGAGTCAAAATTTATGCTTTCGACCTGTGAAAATTTAATTGCAGATGATGGTAGTTTACTTATCTCCTCCAACCAAATTAAGGAGAAAAAGCTAAAAGAGCTCCCTCAAAATTTTGTGATTTTTGCAACAACCAGCCAGATTGTAAATAGTATTGGTGAAGGTCTTAGAGGTATTAAAAAGAAAAATACCGGTTATATACCTACCAATATTACAACCATAAAAAACTTTGAACCTAAAGAGGGTCCTAAAGATTTTATGTCTTACGGTAGCAGTGCAAAAAATCTGTATTTATTGCTACTAGAAGATTTATAGTATGCGCGAACTTACTGTAAGAGCACTTTCCGGCCTTTTGTATGTCATTATACTGCTATTTTCAATTCTCTACTCTGAAAAATGGTATATACTTTTATTCTTACTATTTGGCATTATAACCTTACGGGAGTTTCTTAGATTAATAGGTTTTCAGTTCTGGTACACTTACCTCATTCTAATAGCATTTATACTTTTTTTTAGTTATTACAAAGTATCAAAGATCACCACCTTAATTCTATTGGGATTTACGGTAGCTACCGGTCTTTACTTAATGAAAAATTTATTTAGTGAAAAGATTAGAAAGTATGGAAAGCTTCAGAAATTACATATAACTATTTTTTACATCATTTCAAGTTTTGTATTTCTAACCCTGCTTCCTTCTCACGGAGACGAATTTTCTCCATATACCGTTGCCGGTCTTTTTATTTTAATATGGACAAATGACACTTTTGCTTATATCGTAGGTAAGAGTTTTGGAAGACATAAACTGTTTCCAAGTATATCTCCTAAGAAAACCATCGAAGGCTTTTTTGGAGGCCTTGTTTTCGCTTGTATTGCCAGTTATTTTATTCATAAATTTACCGGAAGCCTTAATTTTAATATTTGGCTTTCGCTAGCTGTGGTTATGAGCACTTTAGGAACTTTTGGAGATCTAATAGAATCTAAATTAAAACGCGAAGCCGGTGTTAAAGATAGCGGTACGTTAATGCCCGGACACGGTGGTCTGTACGACCGCTTAGACAGTATATTATTTGCGAGTCCTTTTATTTATCTGGTTTTAATTGTTTTTGAATATGTTTCATAAAGAAGGTTACACAATTATTATAATTACGATTGTAATCGTAGCAATAGGTTTTATAAGTACGCAAACTTGGGTTTCTCCTGTTTGGCTTCAATACGTTTGCTACGCAACTTTAGTAGTATTTTTACTTTTAATTCTACAGTTTTTTAGAAATCCGGGCAGAATTGCCGATGTTAGTACAGAAGATGTTGTTTCTCCAGTAGATGGTAAAGTTGTAGTAATTGAAGAAGTTTTTGAAAAAGAGTATTTTAAAGAAAAACGTCTGCAGGTTTCCGTATTTATGTCTCCTCTAAATGTTCACGTTACGCGATATCCCGTTAGCGGAAAAGTAGTTTATAGCAAATACCATCCCGGTAAATATCTTGTTGCCTGGCATCCTAAGGCTTCTGAAGAAAATGAACGCACAACTGTTGTAGTTCGCTCAACAAGTTTTGGCGACGTACTTTATAGACAAATTGCCGGTGCACTGGCAAAGCGTATTGTAAATTATGCTAAAGAAGGTGATGATGCTATAAAAGGCGAAGACAGTGGCTTTATAAAATTTGGCTCACGTGTAGATATTTACCTACCCATAGGCACACCTTTAACTGTAAAATTAAATCAGAAGGTTAAGGGTTCACAAAGTATAATAGCAACTCTTAAGTAAATCGTTTTGAGTAAAGAAAAATTGGATGAAGATTTTCAGAATGCTGCTGAAAGAGCCAGTAATACAAAGATTGCACTACCACCAGATATTCAGTTATTACTTTACGCCTATTATAAAAAAGGCAATCATAAAAGCAAACTTATTCCTGTAGAAAATTTAAAGGAAAATGATCTCAGAAGTGCCTTTAAATACAATGCTTTAATTCAAATTAAAGGCCTCTCGGCTACTGAAGCCAAAAAGGAATACATTAGGCTTGTGGCTAAATATATAGTTGATTAATTTACATTGTTTTTTTCGCTGCTACTCTTATGAAAAAAACAATTTCGCTTTTATTATTTGTATTTGTATTTAATTTCTTGAATGCTCAAGAAACTATTTCAGAAACTGAAAAATTAGCATCATTTGCAAAAATTTACGGATTTCTCAAATATTATCATCCCGAGGTAAGTAGTGGTAAATACAATTGGGATCAAGAGTTTATAAAACAACTCCCTATAGTTTTAAAAGCTACAGATAAGGAATCACTATCTCAAGTTTATCTAAATTGGATTGAGAGCTTGGGAGTTATTGAAAGATGCAAACAATGTGATTCTAATACCATTTATTTAGATAAGAATTTTGATTTATCATGGACGCAAGACTCCGTCTATTTTAATAAATCACTCTCCCTAAAACTTAAATATATAGAGAAAAATAGAAATCAAGGAGATCACTTTTATGTAGAAAAACAACCTGTTGGTAATATCAAAGTTACTAATGAGCCAGAATATAAAAATTTTGATTATCCTAGTGAAGAATATCGCCTGTTGGGGTTATTTAAATACTGGAATATAATTGAATACTTCTATCCTTATAAATACTTAACAGATCAAAACTGGGATTCCGTTTTGAAAGAAATGATCCCTAAAATAAGAAATACCCCTAATAAAAAAGAATATCACTTAGTCTTACAAGAACTTATCGCAAAATTAGATGATACCCACGCCTCAATAACATTTTCAGAAGAAAAGTCAAAATACCTACCTATCAAAATTTCACATATAGACAGTAAAGCGGTTGTTTCAGGTTTTTATAATGACTCTCTAGCTAAACTCAACAACTTGCAGCTAGGAGATGTCATTTTAAAATTGAATGATATAGATGTTCAAAATGAAGCACAGAAGAATCTCAAATATGTTGCAGGCTCAAATTCTAATATCAAATTCAAACTTGCATACATCAAAATATTTAAGGGATTAGAAGATACTATTAGTTTAACGATTAACAGAAATAATTCTGTTAGAACCATTAAATCAAAAAGATACGATTTTGATGATTTTAATTACAGGAGCAATCCAAAATCGATTAAATCAAAATCTATAAGCGATGCGATAGGTTATATTAATATGGCTAATGTTAAAGAAGATGACATTAAAGATATTTTTAAATCGTTTAAAAATAAGACCGCACTAATAATTGATTTAAGAAACTACCCCTCGTTTATTTATTACAAATTTTCTGAATACTTAAATCAAGAAAAGAAACATTTCGCCACATATTATTGTCCCGATATAAACTATCCTTCGAGATTTGTCAAAACTAATTTAAGGACAAATGGTAGTAAAAAAGCGTTTGTAGGTAAAGTTATAGTATTGGTAAATGAAGGATCTTTAAGTCTTTCTGAATTTACAACTATGGCATTTCAAACAGCAGATAATGTAGTAACAGTTGGCAATCAAACAGCTGGCGCAGATGGAGATGTTGTCAAATTTGATTATCTCGGCGGATTTAAAACTAAAATGTCTGGCAATGGAGTTATTTACCCGGATAGTACAGAAAGTCAAAGAAATGGTGTGAAAATAGATGTGGTAGTCAAACAAACCCTTAACGGATTAAAACACGGCCGTGATGAAATTTTAGAGAAAGCTATTGAGATTGCCAATGAATAAATAGTGTAATAAAAAAAAGGAATACATTAAGCTTGTTGCTAAATATATTCCTGATTAACTAGTTATTTATTCTAAGATTTAATTCTATTTCAAAGCTGCAAGTCTCTTTTCTAAGGCATCGATTTTAGACTGTGCATCTGCTTGTTTTTGACGCTCAATTGCTACCACCTGCTCTGGTGCACCACTTACAAAACGCTCATTTGATAATTTTTTAGTTACCGAATTTATAAACCCTCGGGTATAGTTTAATTCTTCCTCAATTTTAGCGATTTCTGCTTCAACATCTATAGCTCCCGTTAGCGGAATAAAATATTCATTTGCCTTTACTCTAAAAGACAGAGCACCGTCTTTACTAACCGTTGTAGCTTCAATAGTTGAAAGGTTACATAACTTTTTAATAATACCATTAAAACGATCTGTAAAGCCTTCCGTATTCATTACATAAAGTTCTAATTCTTCTTTAAACGATATATTTTTCTCTTTACGTATGGCACGAATTCCTGTTATTACTTGAGTCGCCAGGTCAAAATCATTTAACAACTCCTTATCTCCGGCTTCAACTTCTGGCCATAAATTTATAATTAATGCTTCGTCTGGCGTACGAGCTGTTATATTCTGCCATATTTCTTCAGAAGCAAAAGGAATAAACGGATGCAAAATGCGCAGATTGTTTTCTAGAGCATCAATCACCATATCATAAGTTTTCTTATCAATAGGTTTACCATATTCAGGTTTTACAATTTCTAACAACCAACTGCAGAAATCATCCCAAACTAGCTTATAGGTAGCCATTAATGCATCACTTATACGGTATTTGCTAAAATGGTCTTCAATCTCAACACCGGCTTCTTTAAAACGCTCTGCATACCAATTTAAACCTTTCAGACTAGCCTCAGGTTGTTCTATAGTTGCATCAACTTCCCAACCTTTTATAAGTCTAAAAGCATTCCATATTTTATTAATGAAGCCTTTACCTTGCTGGCATAAATCTTCATCAAAAAGCAAATCATTACCTGCAGAAGCACTCAATAATAGCCCTACCCGCACACCATCTGCACCATACTTATCAATAAGCATCATCGCATCTGGTGAATTACCTAATGATTTAGACATCTTACGGCGCTCTGCATCACGTACGAGACCTGTTAAATACACATTTGTAAATGGTTTCTCACCCGTATACTCATACCCTGCCATAATCATACGTGCTACCCAGAAGAATAAAATATCTGGACCGGTAACTAGATCATTTGTAGGATAGTAATATTTAAATTCTTCATTATCTGGATTTGCCACACCGTCAAAAACACTCATTGGCCACAACCAGGAAGAGAACCAAGTATCTAAAGCGTCTTCGTCCTGTTTTAAATCTGCAAGGGTTAAGGTATCATTTCCAGTTTTCGCTTTCGCGGAAACTAAAGCTTCTTCAATATTTTTAGCTACTACAAAATCTTCTCTACCGTTACCATAGTAAAACGCCGGTATTTGCTGTCCCCACCATAATTGACGCGAGATATTCCAATCTCTTATATTTTCCATCCAGTGACGGTAGGTATTGTCAAATTTCTTCGGAAAAAGATTTATCTCTTCGGTCTCTAATACTGCTTTAATTGCAGGTTCTGCCAGGTCTTTCATCTTCAAAAACCATTGATCTGAAAGCTTAGGCTCAATTACCGCTTTTGTGCGTTCTGAAGTACCTACTTTGTTTATGTGACTTTCGGTCTTAACCAGAGCACCCAGATCTTTAAGTTCTTTTACAATCTCTTCACGAACTACAAAACGATCTTTTCCTTCATAATGCATTCCGAAGGAATTTAAAGACGCATCATCGTGAAAAATATCGATGACCTTCAGGTTATGTTTATCCCCCAGCATTTTATCATTCTCATCATGTGCAGGAGTGACTTTTAAGCAACCGGTACCAAATTCTAGATCAACATATTCATCTTCAATTATAGGTATAACTCTATTTGCTATAGGTACAATTGCTTTTTTACCGCGTAAATGCGCAAAACGCTCATCATTGGGATTTATACAAATTGCGGTATCTCCAAAAATTGTCTCAGGTCGTGTTGTAGCTATAGTTAAAACCTCATCACTACCTTCTAGCTTATAATTTAAATAATATAAAAACCCCTGACGTTCTTCATGAATAACCTCCTCGTCAGACAAGGTTGTTTTTGCCTCAGGATCCCAATTCACCATACGATGCCCTCGGTAAATTAGCCCTTTATTGTAAAGATCTATAAAACTTTGCACCACACTTGCAGACATCGTGTCATCCATCGTAAAACGTGTACGCTCCCAATCACAAGATGCACCTAAGCGTTTAAGCTGCTCTAATATTGTTCCTCCGTATTTGTCTGTCCATTCCCAGGCATGTTTTAAAAACTCTTCTCTGGTAAGGTCACTTTTATTTATACCTTCTGCCTTAAGTTTTGCTACAACTTTAGCTTCAGTAGCTATAGAGGCGTGATCTGTACCTGGCACCCAACACGCATTAAAGCCTTTAAGTCGTGCTCTGCGTATTAAAACGTCTTGAATGGTATTATTTAGCATATGCCCCATATGCAATATTCCCGTTACATTAGGTGGTGGTATCACTATGGTATAGGGTTCTTTCTCATTAGGCTCTGAGTGAAAAAAATTATTTTTCATCCAGTAGTCGTACCACTTTTGTTCTACGTCTTTTGAACTATATTTTGAAGCTAATGCCATTCTTGGTCTAATTTTTGTCTTAAGAAGCAAAAGTACTTATTATAGTAAGTATTTTAAAAGAACCGAGGAATTAAATAAATCTAATTAAATTACTGCAAAAAGTACTTTTCACACCGGCCCACAGGGGTTATCTCTTAAAAAAAAGCTACTTTTTTGTATAAACTCTTTAATAAGTTTATTTTTATACTTCATTAACACTTAGAATTATGAGAAAATTAGTTTTAATACTTGCCGTAGGCCTTATGACTATGGGACTTCAGGCACAAGAAGAAGCTAAAGAAAAGAAAGCTGAAATTGCTTTTGAATCAGATGTTATTGATTACGGCGATGTTGCACATGGCGCAGACGGCACACGTGAATTTAAATTCACAAACACCGGTAATGCTCCACTTGTAATCTCTAAAGCATACTCGACTTGCGGCTGCACAGTACCAAGCCCACCAACAGATCCTATCGCTCCCGGTGAAAGCAATGTAATTAAAGTAAAATACGATACAAATCGTGCTCCAGGACCTATACGTAAAACAATAACTGTTTATACAAATGCATCTGCAGAGCCTTATACTTTAAAGATTAAAGGAAATCTTTTACCAGCTGCAAACTAAACTGGTGAATCTCTAAATTAAAAAGCGGTCAAAATGACCGCTTTTTTTATGCTTTAAAGTGATCTAAACTTATTGTCAAGTAATTAAAGTAGTTTATCTCATATAAATTTTCCTATGAGCAACTATAACGAGCTAGCTTTTCACTAGAAAGGTGTGTGATTATAAACGTACTCAAATTACTTTCTCATTAATAATTTGCAAATTTGCAGTTCTAAAAAAAAAGATTTTATGCCGAAGATTTCACACAAGGGGCTATCTATGCCTGAATCACCTATACGTAAACTCGTACCTTTTGCAGAAGCTGCAGAAGCGAGAGGAGTAACTATACACCAATTAAATATAGGTCAACCTGATATTAAAACCCCTCAAGCCGCTCTTAATGCTGTAAAAGAGGCAGATATTGAAGTTTTATCATACAGTCATTCTGCAGGTTTTCTAAGTTATCGCGAAAAACTAGCAGCCTATTATGGTAAGCAAGGCATAAATGTTACTGCATCAGATATTATTATATCTACCGGCGGATCTGAAGCTCTTATGTTTGCAATGGGAAGTGTTACAGATCCCGGTGATGAGATCATCATTCCCGAACCTTTTTATGCCAATTACAATGGTTTTGCAACTGCCTCAGGTGTTACCGTAAAGCCTGTAATTTCTTCTTTTGAAAGCGGTTTTGCATTGCCCCCTATTTCAGAATTTGAAAAACAAATTACAGCTAAGACTAAGGCTATTGTTATTTGTAACCCAGGCAACCCTACCGGTTATTTATACAGTCAGGATGAATTAGACCAACTCTCTGAATTAGTTAAAAGACACGACTTGTTTTTAATTGCAGACGAGGTATATAGAGAGTTTGCTTATGATGGTTTAAAACACCACTCGGTTTTAAATCAACGCACTATAGATGAGCATACAATAATGATCGATTCTGTTTCTAAGCGTTTCTCAATGTGCGGTGCGAGAATAGGATGCATCGTGAGTCGTAATAAAACATTGATGGCAACTGCTATGAAGTTTGCTCAGGCACGCTTAAGCCCTCCTACACTTGCTCAGATTGCAAGTGAAGCTGCATTAGACACACCTCAATCTTATTTTGACGAAGTGATATCAGAATACGTTGATCGTAGAAATACATTAGTAGCCGGTTTAGAAGCGATTCCCGGCGTACGTGTTGCAAACCCTAAAGGCGCATTTTATTGCATCGCAGAATTACCTGTTAAAAATTCAGACGACTTTGCACGCTGGCTTTTAGAATCGTTTGAGCATAACAACAAAACGATAATGGTTGCTCCTGCTGCAGGTTTTTACTCTACCGAAGGTGAAGGACTCAATCAAGTACGTATTGCTTATGTTCTTAAAAAAGAAGATTTAATTGAAGCTGTTGCTTTGCTAAAAGAAGCGCTAAAACAGTACCAGGATTAATGAAAATAACGCCAAACGTTTCTCTTAAAAATTACAATACCTTTGGTATAGATGCTATAGCCAGTTCTTTTGTTTCAGTAACTACAATTGCCGAATTAAAAGAAGCCTTAAGCACAAAGGTTGTTGATCGTAAATTTATCCTGGGTGGCGGGAGTAATATGTTACTGAAGAATGATGTTTCGGCATTGGTGATTCAAATAGGATTGAAAGGAATTGCTACAGTAAAAGAAAATGAGGAGCACATTTGGCTTGAAGTTGCTGCTGGTGAGAATTGGCACGACTTTGTGATGTATTGCGTTAATCATAATTATGGAGGAGTAGAAAACCTCGCTCTGATTCCCGGAAATACCGGCACCTCTCCTGTTCAGAATATTGGGGCTTATGGTGTAGAATTAAAAGATGTTTTTGATTCCTGTACGGCATTAAATCGCAGTACACTAGAATCTAAAAAGTTCACACATTCTGAGTGCAAATTTGGTTACAGAGAATCTATTTTTAAAAGTGAGGCTAAAGACATTTTTGTAATCACATCGGTAGTCTTTAAACTTACTAAAACAAACCATTCGCTGCATACCGAGTATGGAGCAATACAGGAGATTCTTGAGAAGCAAAACATTACAGAGCCCGGCATTAAAGATATTGCCGAAGCTGTAATCCATATACGTTCTTCAAAATTACCAGACCCTAAGGTGTTAGGTAATAGTGGTAGCTTTTTTAAGAATCCTGTGATTGATATCGCTGAATTTAAAGCAATACAACGTATTTATCCCGAAATGCCATTTTATCCGGTATCTGAGAATTTAATTAAAGTTCCTGCCGGCTGGCTTATAGAAAAAGCCGGATTTAAAGGAAAACGTTTTGGGGATGCCGGTGTACATACAAAACAAGCATTGGTACTTGTAAATTATGGGGAAGCGAGTGGTGATGATATCTGGAGTTTAGCCATAAAAATTCAGAAAGAAGTTCGTGATCTTTTCAATATCGTTATAGAGCCTGAGGTAAATATTATAGAATAACCATAGCGCTTGTAAAAATAAAAAGCCCGCTCAGCAAATGCTGAGCGGGCTTTTCTATATATTAAAATCTAAAATTATTTAGACATCAATACTTTACTAACCTCATGTATAACCCCGTTAGAAGCGTCGATATTTCCTAAAACAATTTGAGCTTTTTTACCCTTACCGTCTTTAATTACAATCTGATCACCATCACGCATAATAGTAAGTTTATCTCCCTTTACAGTGGTAAGCTCTGCTTTACCGTTACCAGCATCAATAGCTTTACCTAAATCTTCAGATCTCATTTTACCTGCAACTACGTGGTATTGTAAAACACCTATAAGCATTTCTTTATTTTCAGGTTTTACTAGGTCTTCCAAAGTTCCTTTTTTCAATTCAGAAAATGCGTAATCTGTTGGCGCAAAAACTGTGTAATCACCTTCAGCTAATAACATATCAGCAAGACCAGCAGCTTTAAGGGCTATTACTAGCGTATCAAGATCTCTTGATGCCATTGCTTTACCCGCAATACTGTTAGTTCTGGCTTCTTCCTTCATTTTCTCTTCATTAGCTTGAGCTTCTTTCATCTCAGCTTCTTTTGCATCACTTTCGGCTTTGGCCATTTCTGCCTCCTGCTCTTCAAGCTTAATTTGATCTTTTTTCTTACCGTCTTCACAAGAGCTAAATGCTATTACAAAGCCCATAAGTAACATAAATACAAGAGATTTATTAAATTTCATAATTTTATTTTTAATGGTTTGTGAAGATCAAATGTATCAATAATTAACATTCAAATTTTGCGCAGCCTACTAATCTTTAGTTAAATAAAGCAACTTAATGTTAGATATTTTAACTAAATAGTGAATGGTAAATACTTTGGGGCTCTCTCTTCAAGGTCGTATCTTTGCAGTTCAAATTTAAGCTATGAAATTACTTCTGATAACTCTTGTACTTTTAGGACTTGCCTTTGCAGGTATTGCTATTAAGATTTGGGCAAAAAAAGATGGTAAATTTGCAGGAACCTGTGCAAGCCAGAATCCGTTTTTAAATAAAAGTGGTGAAGCTTGTGGTATGTGTGGTAAAATGCCTGAAGAAATGGGCGATTGCGCACCTAAATCTTCTTAATACCTTGTGCTACAATTACCTATTATAAGTGAGCTACTACTAGTTTTATATGTAGCCACTGTTCTAGTTAACTGTTGCTATTATCTCTACTTTTTAAAATTCGGCTATACCAAAGGTGTCTTTGTTAAAAATCATCCTATTCAAAATGAAGGAGTTTCCATTATAGTTTGTGCAAGAAATGAAGCTCACAATATAGACTCACTTTTACAGTCACTTGTAAATCAACATTATCCTCTTTTTGAAATTATACTGGTCAACGACCATTCTACAGATGCTACTTTAGCATTGATGCGGCGATACGCAGGTTTTCACAATTGTATAAAAGTTATCGACTTAAAGTCGGAAACAGGAAAAAAAGCAGGAATTACACAAGCAATAGCCAAGGCATCTTTTGAAAAACTTTTGTTTACTGATGCAGATTGCATACCTAACAGCCCGTACTGGATCACTTTAATGACTGAAAATTTAAATGACACCAAGACATTTGTTTTGGGTTATAGTGGTTATAGATCCTATAAAAATTCATGGCTCAATAAACTTATTCGCTTTGAAACGCTTTTAACTGCGATGCAATATTTTAGTTATGCCACCCACGATAATGCCTATATGGGCGTAGGTCGCAATTTGAGCTACTTTAAAAAAACGTTTAATACAGGAAACGGATTTGAAAAGCATCTGCATCTAAAGGCCGGCGATGATGATTTATTTGTGAATCAAAATGCCACAGCCACTAATGTAGCTACATGTTTTATTCCGGAATCATTCACCTATTCTGAGCCTAAAAAAACCTGGAAAGAATGGTTTATACAAAAACGCAGACATACCGATGTCGCAAAAGAATATAAAATGAAACATCAAATCCAATTGGGTTTATTTTATGTCTCTCAGTTTTTATTTTTTATACTATTCTTCGCACTCCTAATCCTAAAACAATTTTTTACACTGGTTTGCGTTTTAGCACTTTTACGTATTATTTTGGTTTGGTTTGTCACATCAAAAACAGCCATTAAATTAAAAGAAAATAGACTCATTCCGGTAATCCCTATCCTGGAGCCATTTTTAATAAGCCTTCAAATGCTTATCTTTATTTCAAATACATTGGTAAAACCCCACCGTTGGAACTAGACCAGGAACTCTTAGACCGTAAAATTAAAGATGCCAAATCTGGCAGTCAAAGCGCCTATAATTACTTACTTAATGCGCACTGGCACTACGTATACGCTTTTCAACTAAAACGTACTCAAGATGATTTTAAAGCCGAAGAAATAACTATACAGACATTTTCTAAAGCCTTTAATCAGCTAAGCACCTACGATAGTAAATATAAATTTAGCACCTGGCTCATTACGATTTCTAAAAATCTTCATTTAGATCTGCTGCGTAAAGAAAGCAGCGAGCATAAACGTGTACATAAAGAATTTAAACTTAATAGTGTTGTCGATAAAAATCCTACTGCAGAAGACTCTCTTATTACAGAGCAGAATCTATCAGAGCTATTAGCACACATCAAAAAGCTAAAACCTCATTATCAAGAGGTGATCAATTTGAGGTACTTTCAAGAAATGAGCTACAAAGAAATGGCTAAAACACTTGAAGAACCCTTAAGCAATGTAAAAGTTAAGCTCCTACGTGCACGCCGATTACTTTCAGACTTAATTGAGAAAAAATCAAATTTTAAATGAAAAATCTTCTCAGACAATTGGGTCCAGGCCTCTTGTTTGCGGGTGCAGCAATTGGGGTCTCCCATCTGGTACAATCCACGCGATCTGGTGCTGATTACGGTTTTGGTCTGGTATGGGCTTTAGTTCTTATACATATTATAAAATACCCGTTTTTTCAGTATGGCCCAAGGTACGCGGCAGCGACGGGCACGAGTTTATTAGACGGCTATCGTAAGCTTGGTAAGATTGTTCTAATCTTCTATTTTATAATTAATTTGCTTACCATGTTTACTATTCAAACCGCTGTAACTATCGTTACTGCCGGTATTGCGACCTATATTTTTGGCATAGATTGGGATATTACCACCTGGAGTTTAATTATAACCACTATTTGCGCAACACTTCTCTTACTGGGTAAATACAGTTTTCTAGATAATTTGATGAAAGTTATCGTAATCACATTAACTATTAGCACATTAATCGCCGTTTCAATTGCAGGGTTTGAACCACATCAGCAAGTGGCATTTACTCAAGTATTACCTACAGATGCAGCAGGCATTGCTTTTCTTATAGCTTTTATGGGCTGGATGCCCGCACCACTAGATATTTCAATCTGGCATTCGCTCTGGTCATTAGAGAAAGCCAAAGAAGAAACACTTACCAGAAAATCTGCTGTTTTTGATTTTAATATTGGTTTTCTGGGCACTATAATCGTTGGGACGTGTTTTGTAGGTTTGGGAGCTCTCGTGATGCACAATAGTGGCATCGAATTTAGTGGAAGTGGCGTCCTGTTTGCTAAGCAACTCATAGATATGTATACCGGTAGTCTGGGTAATTGGGCATTTTTTCTAATAGGTATCGCAGCACTCACCACAATGTTTAGCACCACGCTCACCACATTAGACGCTTCACCTAGAGCAATGTCGAGAACCTTAGAATTAATAAGCGATGAAACGATTAAAGGAAGTTATACCATCTGGCTTTTAATTCTCATATTAGGAACCAGCTGCATCTTATTTTTTCTTACCAGTGAGATGGGTAAGCTGGTTGAAATAGCTACTATACTTTCATTCCTAACTGCTCCTTTTTTTGCTATCGCAAACTTCTTTGTGATGAATAGTAAAACAGTTCCTCAAGAACACAGACCCGGTAAATTGTTAAATGTATTTAGTATCGTGAGTATTATTTTATTAATTGCGTTCAGCATCTGGTATTTGAGCACTTTATAAATCAACTCTTTTTTCGGTCTTCTCTACGCGTACGTATGGGTGCGTTTTCAATTACTGTAGAAAGCACAATATGGGTTTTAGTCTCCCCATAAGTTATGAGCTTATCTATGAATTCTTCAAGATGAAATTGATCAAAGAGTACTACTTCTAATAAAATATTCTCGTTACCCGTAATGCGATAGCAATTGAGCACTTCGCTAAACTCATGCACTTTCTCTAAAAAGGGTTTAAGACGTCCCATAAAAGCGCGTAGCGTGATTATGGCTTTTAACTGATGACCTGATTCAAAATGAGATATTTCGGCTTTATAACCTATTAATATACCTGCATCTTCCATTTTACGTATACGCTCTGCAACAGCAGGTGATGTAATTCCTACCGCACGCCCTAAAGCACTGTTGCTAATACGTGCATTTTTCTGCAGTGTTTGTAAAATTTTCCAGTTGGTTGAATCTATATGCATTTTTAAATAAAATTGGGTTATTTTCTTTAAATATTAAAGTAAATATAACTTAAAACTTTAAAATCTATATATATTAATCTATGAATACTGCTAAATTTGGAACACAATTAAGCTATGTCATCAACACCTAGAAATACACGTTTATACAATCAAGCAATTGAAATACTGAGACTTTCGCGCTCAATTTCAAATTACCTGATATATGATCTTGCTCCCTTAGAATCTAACGGAAGTGAGAATCCCTACGTTTATTTTACAGGCGACATTGTACGGCATTCAGATTCTTTAGCACCCGAGATCATTAAGGCAGAAAGTCAGACTTTTCAAGATGATCGTCTTAAATATGCTGCATCATTAGAGCGCCTTACTGCCAGTTTATATGCAACCTGTGAACGCCTGGAGCGTGCTGAAAGCAGCGGTAAAGATTTTGTGCGTTTGCTGCGTACAGAAGTAAGAAAATTTAGAAAACTTCAGCACAAATGGATGATGACACTCTAGTCAAATCCTCTTTTTTAAGTATAAATTTTATTGTAATTTAAAGTGTTATGTCCGCTTTCAAATAACAGGGCTACTATTCCTTTAATCTACAGTCATTAATCAATGACTTAAATCTCAATGTATGTCTTTAGAAGACAATTTTAATTCCTCTAATAACTATAAAAATTCGGCGCTTTACTTAAAAGCTACAGAAATATTGAAGTTAGCAAATAGAATTGCAGAGATTGCTGCGGCTTACGAGACAAGCTTAGAAGCGCAACTAGACCAGGAGATTTTAAGAAGTCAGGCATTATACATTAGAGAAGATGCTTCTGTGATTCCTTCAAAAATAGCCGGAGCTTTTAATTGTGATCTTTACGATATTAAGATGGAAAAAGCCTGCCTAATTCGTAAATCTGCGCAGGATCTTGATACACATATGACCGGTTTAGAAATGTATGGCTTTAAAGAAACCGAATATTTAGACTTGTTGCGTAATGAAATTGAAGCCTTTAGAATTCTTTTTGCAGAGTGGGTAAAAACTTTTGATCCTTTTAATTACATGATAGACCGTTGGGGACTCTTTAATCCGCCGGGCGTTAATTATAACGATCCTGATGTAGATGACGATGAGTCATTTGACCCTGACGATTTCAATTTTGAAGATTAAAAAATATTCAAGCTGTTATACAAAAAATATTTATTTAAATAATTAGGGCGTGTCCCTTCGGGTCAGGCTATACGTTGCAAGTCCTCACCTTTGCTAGCGCTTGGCTGCGGGCTTTACACTTCTATCCTTCACGCATTTTTCACCCTTAAATTGATAAAAAAAGGCCTCACAGTTTTTCACAACTATGGGACCTTTTATGATGCGTATATGCTGGTTAATTCCAGATTCGCTAACGCAATTAGAACTATCGCTTACATATTTCTTCTATACTGCCCGCCTACTTCAAAAAGAGCATTTGTAATCTGCCCTAATGAACAGATCTTAGTAGCTTCCATCAGCCTTTCAAACATATTTTCATTTTGAATTGCTGCTTCCTGAACGCTTTTTAAAATCGCTTCTGCATCATTCTCATAAGCTTTATGCAGATTAGTAAGCGTTGCAATCTGTGCTTGCTTTTCTTCTTCAGTAGCGCGTATTACTTCCATAGGTTTTACAGTAGGCGAACCTTTACTACTTAAAAATGTATTTACACCTATAATCGGAAATTCACCATTGTGTTTAAGCGTTTCGTAATACAAACTCTCTTCTTGTATTTTACTGCGTTGATACATAGTTTCCATTGCACCAAGAACACCACCGCGTTCTGTGATTCGGTCAAATTCTTTTAATACCGCATCTTCAACAAGGTCTGTTAATTCTTCAATAATAAACGCTCCCTGAATAGGATTTTCATTTTTAGTAAGACCTAATTCTTTATTGATTATTAGCTGAATTGCCATTGCCCGACGCACACTTTCTTCGGTAGGTGTAGTAATCGCCTCATCGTAGGCGTTTGTATGCAGTGAATTACAATTATCATAAATCGCATACAAAGCTTGAAGCGTGGTACGTATATCATTAAAATCTATTTCCTGCGCATGCAACGAGCGCCCTGAAGTTTGAATGTGATACTTCAGCATTTGCGCTCTTGAGTTTGCTCCGTATTTATATTTTAAAGCTTTTGACCAGATTTTACGAGCTACACGACCTATAACCGCATATTCAGGATCTACACCGTTACTAAAGAAAAAAGATAGGTTAGGACCAAATTTATTGATATCCATACCTCTGCTTAGGTAATACTCTACATAAGTAAACCCATTAGCAAGGGTAAAAGCTAATTGTGTAATAGGGTTTGCTCCAGCTTCAGCAATATGGTATCCAGAAATAGAAACCGAATAGAAATTACGTATCTGATTTTCAATAAAATATTCCTGCACGTCACCCATTAAACGCAATGCGAATTCCGTAGAAAAAATACAAGTGTTTTGCGCCTGATCTTCCTTCAATATATCTGCCTGTACGGTTCCACGCACCTGTTGAATTGTCTCTGCTTTTAATTTTTCATAAACCTCCTTAGGCAATACCTGATCTCCTGTTACTCCCAGAAGCATCAACCCTAAACCATTATTTCCTTCAGGAAGTTCGCCCTGATACACAGGACGATCTAGACCGTTCTTCAGATAAATAGCTGCAATAGTTTTTTCTACATCATCTTCTAGATCATGCTCCTTTATATATTTTTCACAACTTTGATCTATCGCTGCATTCATAAAAAAGCCCAGCAACATAGGTGCGGGACCATTTATCGTCATACTCACTGAAGTCATTGCGTTTGACAAATCAAAACCAGAATACAGTTTTTTAGCATCATCAAGACAGCAGATAGAAACGCCTGCATTCCCTATTTTCCCATAAATATCAGGACGGTGATCGGGGTCATTTCCATAAAGCGTCACACTGTCAAAAGCAGTCGAAAGCCTTTTTGCAGGCAATCCCATACTTACATAATGAAAACGACGATTAGTCCGCTCAGGACCACCTTCGCCTGCAAACATTCGCGTAGGATCTTCTCCTGTACGCTTAAAAGGATACAAACCAGCCGTATAAGGAAATTCACCTGGTACATTTTCTTGTAGGACCCATCTTAAAATATCTCCCCAGGCTTGATACTTGGGTAATGCTATTTTTGGGATATCAGAATGAGACAACGATTTTGAATGTGTCTCAATCTTAATTTCTTTATCGCGTACTTTGAAACTATAAATAGGCTCTTTGTACTTATTTACTTTGTCTGCCCAGCCAGTGATTACTTCCCAATTATACGGGTCAAGATCCATTTTTACCTTATCGAACTCTGCTAAAAGAAGCTTTGCTAAATCTGAATCTGTACCGCTATCATCTAAAACTAAACCTGCTTTATCTAACTGCGGAGTCACACCGGTAACCGTATCTAAGGTTTTAAAAATACCATATAACTTTTGAGCAACCTCTGCTTGATCTATTGCTGTTTTATCATAGGCACGATTACTTTCTGCAATCTCAGATAAATAGCGTGTACGCGCCGGTGGAATTACAAATATCTTTTCAGACATTTCGTCTGTAATCTCAAAGCTACTTCTTAGTTCAGTTTCAGTCTTAGCTACCAACTCATCCATTATAGATTTATAGAGTTGGTTCATTCCCGGATCGTTAAATTGAGATGCTATGGTTCCAAAAACAGGTAAGTCATCTTGATGGGTTTCCCACAATTGATGATTACGCATATATTGTTTTTTAACATCACGCAGCGCATCAAGTGCTCCCCGTTTGTCAAATTTATTTATGGCAACCAGATCTGCAAAATCAAGCATGTCAATTTTTTCAAGCTGTGTTGCAGCTCCAAACTCGGGTGTCATTACGTATAAAGAAACCGAGCTATGGTCTAAAATTTCGGTATCGCTTTGCCCTATTCCGCTGGTTTCTAAAATAATTAAATCGTACTCAGCCGCCTTTAAAACCTCAACAGCTTCCTGTACGTGTTTAGAAAGTGCCAGATTGCTTTGACGCGTAGCTAACGAACGCATATAAACACGAGGAGAATTAATAGCGTTCATACGTATACGGTCTCCTAAAAGTGCTCCTCCGGTTTTTCGTTTTGAAGGATCTACTGATATTATACCTATAGTTTTCTCTGGAAAATCTACCAGAAACCTGCGTACCAGCTCATCTACTAACGATGATTTACCAGAACCACCTGTTCCTGTAATTCCTAAAACCGGTGTTTTTGATTCTTTGTTTTTTTCATGAATTAAATCAAGTGTTGGCTTCGCAACCTCAGGATAGTTTTCTGCAGCAGAGATAATACGTGCAATGGCCGTGTCGTTTTGAGCACTCAACTTATCAAACTCTCCATTTAAAGAATCGCCCAGCGCATAATCTGACTGCATTACCAGATCATTAATCATACCCTGTAATCCCATTTCACGACCATCATCTGGAGCGTAAATACGGGTTACCCCATAATTCATTAATTCTTCAATCTCTTCCGGCAGAATTACGCCGCCGCCGCCGCCAAATATTTTAATATGCCCTGCTCCTTTTTCGCAAAGCAAATCATACATGTATTTAAAATACTCGTTATGCCCTCCTTGATAAGAAGTGAGTGCAATTGCGTGTGCATCTTCTTGAATAGCGGTATTAACAACCTCTTCAACACTACGATCGTGCCCCAGGTGTATTACCTCAACTCCGGTAGTTTGTATGATGCGACGCATTATATTTATAGCCGCATCATGCCCATCAAAGAGCGAAGCTGCAGTTACAATACGTACTTTATGATTAGGCTTATAGGGTGTTATTTGTTTCATTCGTAATATTTAACTTTAAAACTGGTACTAATTTAAATAAATGACAACAAAGACCGTTTTATTTTGTGTTATTTATATAATAATTTGACACATATTTTTCTAGATTAGCTTTAATCTAGCTTGATAAATTATGCAGAAAATTACACTTTTAATTAATTGCCCCGATCGCAAAGGTATTGTAACCACAATTACCCAATATATACTTGAACTAAGTGGAAATATTGTTTATCTCGATCAACACGTAGACAGACAACAAAGCGTGTTTTTTATGAGACTTGAGTGTGAGTTTGACCACGCAGATTTTACAATTACGGAATTTGAAAATCAGTTTGCGGCAAAGTTTGAAGAGGATTACCAGCTCACGTATAAGCTCTACGATGCTCTTTATAAACCGAAACTTGCTTTATTTGTTTCAAAATACGACCATTGCCTCTATGATCTTTTAGGCCGAAACGCTTCAGGTGAACTCGAAGTAGAAATACCTTTGATTATAAGCAATCACAAAGATCTTGAGGTTGTGGCAAAGCGATTTGACATTCCTTTTAAATACATTCCCGTTACTAAAGACACAAAAGAGCAAGCCGAAGCTGAACAGATACAAGCCATACGGGATCATAATATTGATCTTATTATTCTAGCTCGCTATATGCAAATCATATCTGACGATTTTGTTGCTAACTTTAAACATCAGATTATAAATATTCATCATTCTTTTTTACCGGCATTTATTGGCGCTAAACCCTATCACGCTGCTTTTGAGCGCGGTGTAAAAATTATAGGAGCCACCAGTCATTATGTGACCGCAGATCTTGACGAAGGCCCCATTATCGAGCAGGAAATTGTGCGTGTTTCTCACGTACATTCGGTACAGGATTTTATATTGAAAGGTCGAGACTTAGAAAAAATTGTTTTAGCCAGAGCCATAAAAGCACATATAGAACATAAAGTACTGGTCTACGGAAACAAGACTGTTATTTTTTCTTAACCAGCTAGTCATAGACGGCTTATGCGCGTGGTATTACCCATAAAAGGAAGTGACCCTCGGTGCTTTTGCATTTTAAAATTAACCAAGAAAAACCTAACTTAACTCCATGAAAAAAATAATTGCATTAGTTGCCGTACTCTTTTTAAGCGGATGCGCAGAACTACAATCTGTAGTAAATAATTTGCCCAATCAGGTAGGTGTAGACAATACAACTATAGCGAGCGGTTTACGTCAGGCGCTAGATTTTGGTATAGATAAACAAGTAACAAAACTTACGCAGGAAAACGGTTTTTATGGGAACTCGTTAGTGAAAATTCTACTGCCTGAAGAATTGCAAAAAGTAGATAATACATTACGCAGTGTTGGTCTTGGAAGCCTGGCAGACGAAGGTTTAAAAGTATTAAATCGTGCTGCTGAGGATGCTGTAGGAACAGCGACTCCCATATTTATAGATGCAGTAAAAGGAATCACGTTTAATGATGCTAAAAACATCTTATTAGGAGCAGACAATTCTGCAACCTCCTATTTAGAGAGTAAAACAAACACCGCATTATATGCACAGTTTAATCCTATTATTAAAGAATCATTTAATAAAGTAGGAGCAGATAAAATCTGGAGCAACCTGATTACAAAATACAATGCGTTACCGCTTACTAATGATGTTAACCCAGATCTAACAGATTATGTAACTAATGAGGCGCTTAAAGGAGTTTATACTATGATTGCTTTAGAAGAAAAAGATATTAGAACAAACGCTGCCGCACGTACCACTACGTTACTTCAAAAAGTATTTGCACTACAAGATTAATCTTATGACAAAACCTTTAAAAATAGTTGTAGCAGGACCTATTCCTAGAGATACCATCTCAACCTATGAGAATGATATTATTATGCGTTACGGCTGCGTAACACATCCTGTTATTGCCCTTTCAAAACTTTTAAATACTGAAGGAACCGTTACTCCGGTTTCTAATATTCATAAAAAAGATCGTGAAGGCATTGCAACTGAATTTAAAGATTTTAAAAATATTGATCTCGCCGGAATTAATAGTAAAGAAGACCGTGGCACAGTAATTCTACTTGACTTTAAAGATCAAAATAACCGGGAAGAAAAACAGCTTGCCTGTATGAATCCCATACGCCCTAAGCATATCAAAAAGCATCTTGACGCAGATGCTTTTGTTTTTGTGCCTATTACAGATTTTGAGATAAGTTTAAGCACTTTAAAATATATTAAGAAACACAGCAAGGGCATAATTATTTTTGATGCACACGGCGCTACAACAGCGATGGATGTAAAAGGACACAGGCATCGTAAATTCTGGATTGATCAGGATGAATGGCTCCCGTATATTGATGTCTTAAAAATGAATCTTGAAGAATCACAATGCATGTCTTTCGCTAATGAATACGAGCACGAGATCCCATCAATATATGATGATAACGCCACCGGTCACTTAGATGATCTGGCAAAGCACGTTCTTAAAAAAGGTGTTTCCTTCTTTTATGTAACTATGGATTCTAGAGGCTGCATTTTATATCAGTTAGAAAATGGAAAACTTAAAAAAGATTGGATCGCATCAATTAAAGTAGCTAAAGTTGTAGACACAACCGGCTGCGGAGATTCTTTTGCAGGCGGACTTGCATATGGTTTTGCTAAATATAACAACCCTGTTAAAGCAGGACAATTTGCAAACATTCTAGGCGCCAGACGTACTCAGGGAAAAGACTGGGATGTTTTTAAAACGGCTCAGGAAACTGAAGAGATACGTATTTCTAATTACGGACTTTAGAAACTACATAAAGCCATCCTCTCAGATGGCTTTTTTAATTTAAAGATTTGAGTAACTTTTCAAAATAATCAAATGCTTTTAAAAGCCTACTGCCGTACCAACTAAAATACTCCCCATCTACACAACTAATTTTAGCATCGGTAAAATTTTGAAATTCTTGAATATGTTGTTCTGTAAATGGAAATGGTTCTGAAGAAAGAAAAACCAATTCTGCACTTTTCAATTCTGCATTTTCTATTTGTGGATAACGCCCCTTATTAACTTCAAAAATATTTTTCAAATTTAACTCGTGCAAAAGCACATTTATAAAGTTGTCACGCCCTGCAACCATTAAAGGATTTTTCCAAATAAGATAGGCAACTTTGCGCTCTGGCAAATCAGCTGTTTTTCTTCGGAAGGCTTCGCGTTTACTCTTTATATCAAGAATAAAAGAAGCTGTTTTTTCTTGAATATTAAAGAGCGCTCCCAGATGAGAAAGAAAGACATACAAGTCTTCAAAACTATTTATATCTGATACATAAACAGGTGCTAAATCATCACAGGTCTTAACAATATCAATTGTGTTTTCTTCTTTATTACAGAGAATAAAATCAGGATTTAAAGCGGCTATTTTATGTTTATGAATGGTTTTAGTACCTCCAACAACTGTTTTTTCGGTTCTTAAATTGTGAGGATGTACGCAGAACTTAGTTATACCTACAAGGAATTCACCAAGACCTAAATCTACTAAGAGTTCAGATAAACTTGGCACTAAACAAATAATACGTTGAGGCGGTTTTCGTATTTGAATGAGACGCCCTAATTGATCTTTCATAGCGCCAAAATTATGCGTTTAGCTTAACTTTTGAAGATGAACGGACATTTGTTCCTGCAATCTCTTTGCTTCAGCGTTTGCAGCGTCAGCAAAGTTTTCTTCGGTAGAAGCATAAATAATTCCGCGAGATGAGTTTATAAGAAGACCCGCATTAGCGTTAGCTCCATATTTAAAAACGTCATCAACACTTCCGCCTTGCGCTCCTACACCGGGAACTAACAAAAATGCGTCTGGTATTATTTTACGAATTTCTGCAAGATATTCTGCCTTAGTCGCGCCTACTACATACATTAATCGGTCACTATTTTTCCAGGTTTTAGAAGTCTCAAGCACTTTTTTATAAAGTTCTACCCCATCTACTTTCTGGGTTTGAAAATCAAATGCCCCGGGATTAGATGTGAGGGCGAGCATTATTGTAAACTTTCCGGCAAATGCCAAAAAGGGCTCAATTGAGTCTTTACCCATATAAGGAGCGGTAGTAACCGAATCGAAGCCTAAATCCTCAAAAAAGGCTTTAGCGTAACGGCTGGAAGTATTACCTATGTCGCCACGCTTAGCATCTGCTATTGTAAAAATTTCAGGGTAGTTTGTATTGAGATAATTGATAGTTTTCTCAAGTGACTGCCATCCTTGAATACCGTATGCCTCATAGAAAGCCGTATTAGGCTTGTATGCAACAGTATACTGATGCGTTGCGTCTATAATTGCTTTATTAAACTCAAAAATAGGATCTTCTAGAGTCAGTAAATGTTTCGGTACTTTATCTAAATCTGTATCCAGACCTACACAAAGCACCGATCGTTTCTTTTTTATCTGATCTATAAGTTGCTGACTATTCAAGGGAGTTTATTTTCTAATTAGAATTACAGATTAGATTGCATCGCCACCTTCGGCTAATTTCTCTGTATTACTCACAAGCTGAAGCTCATCAATAATTCGTTGAATATCGCCATCTATAATATTTGATAGATCATAAAGCGTAAGATTTATACGGTGATCTGTAACACGACCCTGAGGATAATTATAAGTACGTATTTTTGCACTACGATCTCCACTAGTTACCATAGATCCACGCTTTAAAGCATCTTCTTCCTGTTTTTTAGCAAGCTCCATATCGTATAAACGAGAGCGAAGAACTTTAAAGGCTTTCTCTTTGTTCTTGTGTTGAGACTTCTGATCCTGACATTGTGCTACTAAACCGGTAGGTAAATGCGTCAAACGCACCGCAGAGTAGGTAGTGTTTACAGACTGCCCTCCTGGACCTGACGAACAGAAAAAATCGATTCGCACATCTTTAGGGTTTATCTCAACATCAAATTCTTCTGCTTCTGGAAAAACCATTACAGTAGCCGCACTGGTATGCACACGACCCTGGGTTTCGGTTTGTGGTACACGCTGAACTCGGTGAACACCAGCTTCAAAACGTAACGTACCATAAACATCTTCTCCCGTTACTTCTACCTGAATTTCTTTAAAGCCACCGCTTGTACCTTCGCTATAGTCTATAGTACTGGTTTTCCAACCTTTACTCTCGCAGTACTTCATATACATACGATAAATATCTCCTGCAAAAATACTCGCTTCGTCACCACCGGTTCCTGCTCGAATTTCCATCACTGCATTCTTAGAATCTTCAGGATCTTTAGGAACCAGCATAAATCTAATTTTCTCCTCTAAAGCCGGAACAGCCTCTTCTGCCTCTTCTAACTGCATCTTTGCCATCTCCGTCATTTCAGGATCACTACCATCGGCAATAATCTCCTTAGCCTCGTCTATGCGCTGTATATGCTTAATATAGTTATCACGCTCATCCATTATGGCGCGCAAATCTTTATATTCTTTATTGAGCTCTACATAACGCTTCTGATCAGAAATAATATCTGGCTGAATAATAAGATCACTTACTTCGTCAAAGCGTTGTTTTATAAAGTTTAATCGTTCTAACATGAGAAATTTTAATTGCCTGCGAATTTACGCAAAAAAATAAGGGTTGTATAGCAATTTTAATTAATGAATAATCAAAGAATGCGTATTTGTAAAATTTAAGTTTAAATGTTATTTATAATTTACAGTAGCTCGTCTTTGAGACTCAGTTCTTTTTGCCGCAATGTTGTATTTACTGCATAATTGGTAAGAAGAATTAACCCCAAAATATAGAATAGTCGTACACCTATATAAAGATTATATAAATCCATATAATAGGCAAAGCAACACAAAGCATCAGATAGCATAAACGAGAAAACACTAAACGAAAAAATTAGCGACCTTAAATTACCCAATCTATAATGGTAGTAAATGGCAATAAATAATAAAAATATAATACTGGTTCCCATACTGTAGAAAAAGTAGGTTGTAGCAGAACCTGTAAAATTTTCTTGCACTAAAGTCTCTAATAAAATTAGTATGAAAAAACTAGCAATCGCAAATAAAAATAACGAAAGTATTGAGGGGAGTTGTACCCTATACGTACGAAGATTTCTAGCCTGCTTAATAATTAAAATAGAATAGGCTAAAAAGCCAAAAACAAAATAAAGATAGGTACTCATCTGCGACTCGTAGTAGATTGAGAAATAATCTCTAATTATAAAAGCCGTAATTGCAAAAAAGAAGAATAGGTTATGTTTTGGAAGTAAAAAAAGATAATACAAGAGAATAATTACAGAGGAGATAAGGCGTAAATATCGTGTTGTAATTACTGGCAAATAAATCACCGAAAGCACGTTGCAAATAATCAAAAACCCACCCAAGTAAACCAATTTGTTTAACCAGGTAGATTTCTTTTTAAGTTCATTTGCTGCACAATTCACTCCCATCTATAATAATTCTATTAGATATGGATTCCTTCTAACCTCAATTTAAGCTATTTACAAATATTAAGTGTTGCTCTACACACTCAATTATTAAAAAACGTACATTTTAAACAATAAACTACTCCTGAAGAGATATAAAATCTACCTCTTCCCTTGCTGCACCTTTAATATTGAGACCAAAGTTTACCAATAACGCCATACTTAAAATAAACATTGTACGATCTAAATAATACAATCCTTGCAAATCAATATAGTAAGCTAAACATGACGCAATATCTGATGCTACAAAACAAAAAACCATCATTAAAAAAAGTAGGGAACGCATGCTATTTAATCTATGGTTGTAATAGTAGGCTGATAGAATAAGGGTAATTAGAGAAACACCATATAGATAAAATAAAAGAAGCTCTATATTATTGTTTACGTGGTTTGAGACAATATTTCCTAATTCAAATAATATAGTTCCATTTGCAACAACCAGTAACAAACCAAAAATAACAGCAAAAAGACTAAACCTGGTACCTCTAAAGAAAGGGACTCTATCTAATACGAGTAAGAAATAACCCAATGTAGCAAATGTCATATAGGTCTCTGCACCCCAGGAAACTTCAAAAAATTGGTAAGCAATGTCACGTATTAGAAAAAAAAGGAATGCATAAATAACCCACACACTTTTAACATGCCGTCTATAAAGATAAAAACCTATTAATATACTTAAAGAAAATAGACGTACAAGCCTGAAGGTATCTAACTCTAAAAAATGTGTTACAGCTAGATTAACAATTAATAATACTACGGTTATTACCTCTAGCTTAAAATACTTACGAATTGAAAACACTTATCTTTTATTATTAATAAAATTGACTTCAAATTAACATAATTATTTCTTAAAACTATCATTCTCCATATCTATTTATTTATGATTTAAACAATTATAAAACAATGCTAAATCTATAGCCATAAAATATAATTTCAAATTCTTTAAATTATTCAAAATAGATCGTTCTCAATTCTATTCTCTTTTGAAATAAGTGATGGTCTAGCTAAAAAATTTATAAGCAAAACTAAAGCTATAATATAGAAAACCCCTGTGATTAAAAAAAGTGGATTTACTCCTAGATAGTAACCAAAATATGAAGATACGTCAGAAATCATTAAGCTAAATATTGCAAAAGAAAAGACGAGTGCCCTAAGACTACCCATTCTGTAGTAATAATATATAGAAAGCAAAATGAGAACTATGATACTTGACCAAAAAAAGTAGAAATAATAAATTAAAATAGATCCTTCAGAGGCATCACCAATTAAATATTTTAGATTAAATAAAATTATAAAACATGCAAGGGTAAATAAACCAGTTGCGATGATAGAAGGAACCTCAAACTTCAAATGCATCAAATTTTTTAATTGTTTGAAAAAAAGCAGCAAGTACGCAACAGTTCCTAAACCAAAATAAAAGAATACCCCTAGACTAGCTTCGTAATAAATTGCGCAAACATCTCGCATCCAAAAAAAATCAATGCCAAATGGAATATTTTTTTCCCTTTTTTAAGTCGTATCAAATAAAACCCTATGAGTACAGTAGCGTATAGAATTCGTACTAAACGGGCTGTGAATAGTGAAGTATAGAGAATCGTTGAACAACTTAGCACTGCTGATACTAGAGCGAGGTTACACTATATATCTTAATGAATTATAATCTCGTGTAGAACTATCTCGCATAAACAAATCTTACAATTATAAAATCTTAAGACTAAATACAAGTATTATCGATATATAAAAAAAATATACTTAAAATAAATATTTATAATTAAATAAATTTCTTACAAATGTAAACTACAGACAAACAAATTTAAAGGTATTTTAGCTATATTGAATTAAAGAATTTTGTAAAAACAAAAAAGAGATAAACATCCTATATTGGATATTTATCTCTTTTTTTTAGTGACCCCGGAGGGATTCAAACCCCCAACCCTCAGAGCCGAAATCTGATGCGCTATTCAGTTGCGCCACGAGGCCATTTTTCCGCGAAAGCGAAAACTCTTAAGCTAATTTTTTTCTTACAATTGTTGATATTGTTTTACCGTCTGCTTTCCCGGCAAGTTCTTGAGATACTAACCCCATAACCTTACCCATATCTTGCATACCAGTAGCTCCTGTTTGTTCTATAACAGCTATCACAACTTTTTCAATTTCTTCTTCACTAAGTTGTTCTGGCAAAAACTGTTCAATAACAGCCGCTTGAGCCAGCTCTTCTTGTGCCATTTCTGCACGATCTTGCTCTATATAAATCGCAGCACTGTCTTTACGCTGTTTTACTAACTTTTGAAGCATTTTAATCTCTTCCTCTTCAGATAACTCTGCATTTGCCCCACTCTCTGTCTGAGCAGTCAAAATTGCAGATTTAATAGCACGTAAAGAAGCTAAAGCATTTTGATCTTTTGCTTTCATCGCTGTCTTCATAGCCGTCATTACATCTGTCTGTAAGCTCATAGTTTTCTGTTTTTCGGGAGTGCGAAGATAGCTATTATTATGTGTTATCCCCACTTTTTTTTAAAGCTAAAAGATCTTTTAAATCTATAACTATTATTAAAATATAAAACCCTAACAGAGATCTATTAGGGTTTTAAATAATGATTTATCTATATATTAATCAACATTATCGTGTAAGAAAGAATTGTTTCTTCTTAACTGTATTTCGTCGTTATCATCTTTACTCAAAGAGGTACGTGACAAACTAGAATTAGAACTTGGATTTTGACTTAAATCAATACCCTGTCTTTTATAAGCTGGTTGTCTTTCAATCTCGTCTATACGCGATTGATTATTTTGAAACTTATAGTTAAACTCTTTCATCATACGTTTACGCTCTGCAGCGCGCTCAGTAAGCAGTTCTGATATAGGAGTATTCATAGGGTTTTCATCCTCCTCATTTACTTCTACTCGAGGTTTAGCTTCTACTGTCTTGCGTTCAAAAACTACAGGCTCTTCTTCCCTTTTTACAGGAGCTTGCGGCTTTACCGGTTGTTGTGGTTTTGCACTATTTAAATGCTCTTCCATCTCCATATAATCATCAAGACTATAACGCTTCTCACCTTGTTCATTAACTTCGGTAACTGAAACGATCTCTACAGGATTATTAACTTCAATATCATTAACATCATCGCTTAAGCTGTAAACAATCTCCTTTTCTTTAGTATCAGTCTTAGGTTCTGGAGTAATTTGTTTTGGCTTATCATTAAGAGGAAGATCAAATGATAGTGTAAACTGCTCTTCTTCTTCAAAAAGGTTTACCTGAGTATCTCTTGTAGGCTTTTCAACACTTACAATTTTAAAATCTAGATCAAGATCATCTGGCTCAGGTTCTATAGCAGAATAATCTAAAACTTCTTCATAAATAACCTGAATATTACGGATAAGATCTGTAGTAGAGATTAAATCCATTTTGGGCTTCTCAACCTCTTTCTTGCTTTGATTCACCATTAAATCTATAGGGTCATCACTATCATCAAGGGTATGTACGATAGGTTTTTTCTCTGGTTCTGCAGCTTCTTTAGGAGCAGGAGCATCAAAATTTAAGCGCGTACCGGTACTCTTTGGAGATAGCTCGTGCTGTGCACGTTGTTCGTCTTCAAGAGTATGAATAATTTTCTTTGTTTCGGTATTTACGATTTCATTCTGTTGCTCTACATTAAAACCCGTAGCAATAATAGTTACCGAGATTGCATCACCCAGACTTTCATCTTCACCTACACCCATAATGATGTTGGCACTGTGGCCAGCCTCATCCTGAATGTGATCGTTGATTTCCCCAATCTCATCTATTGTGATTTCTTCGGTACCAGAAACGATAAGCAACAATACGTTTTGAGCACCAGTAATTTTATTATCATTTAATAATGGAGAGTCTAATGCTTTTCTAATGGCATCCTGAGCACGACTGCCACCACTTGCATTTGCACTACCCATTATGGCAGTACCACTATTACTTAATACGGTTTTTGCATCTCTAAGGTCAATGTTTTGGGTATAGTGATGTGTTATTACTTCTGCTATACCACGTGATGCAGTAGCAAGTACTTCATCTGCTTTACTAAAACCAGCTTTAAAACCAAGATTACCATAAACCTCACGCAGCTTGTTATTGTTAATTACAATAAGTGAATCTACATGACTGCGTAAACGCTCAACCCCTAATTGAGCTTGCTCATTACGCATTTTTCCTTCAAATTGAAATGGAATTGTTACGATACCTACAGTAAGTACGTCTAGCTCTCTGGCCATCTTTGCAATGACAGGAGCAGCACCGGTACCTGTACCACCACCCATACCGGCCGTAATAAAGATCATTTTTGTGTTGGTTCCCAACATTCTTTTAATGTCTTCAGAGCTTTCTATAGCCGCCTTCTCACCTACATCAGGATTTGCACCGGCGCCAAGACCTTCTGTAAGGCTTACACCAAGCTGAATGCGTATAGGCACCGGACTATTTTCCAGAGCTTGCGAGTCTGTGTTACAAACCACAAAATCAACCCCTTTTATTCCCTGACTAAACATATGGTTAATGGCATTACTACCACCACCTCCTACACCAATTACCTTGATGACGTTGCTCTGATTTTTTGGTAAATCAAACGAAATGTTTTCAAAATCTGTGTTGCTCATAATATATCGTTTTACCGGTTTATTAGTTGGATGTTTTTCTTTTTCAATTCTTTATTCTGCATTATCCAAGAAATCCTTGAACTTTTCGGCCCAGGTATCAAAGATGCTTTTGCGTATTTTCTTCTCTTTAGGTTGCTCAATCTCTTCCTCATCTTGATCAAGTTGTACTTCTGGCTCTACTACAGGCACCTCCTCTTCTACAATTGCTGTATCCTGTTGTGCTTCGGGTTCATTTTGGCGATGCTCAAGACTATTCATTACAAGACCTACAGCAGTTGCATACAAGGGACTTGTGGTCTCAGAATCACTATCACCCGCCAAGTGCTCGTTAGGATAACCTATACGTGTATCCATCCCTGTGATGTATTCTACAAGTTGCTTTAAATGTTTAAGCTGAGAGCCACCTCCTGTTAAAACAATACCAGCAATTAGTTTTTTCTTTTGCTCCTCGTGACCATAATTTTTAATCTCGAGATATACCTGCTCAACGATCTCTACGACGCGTGCGTGAATGATCTTAGATAAGTTTTTAAGCGTAATTTCTTTAGGCTCTCTACCGCGTAATCCAGGTATAGAAACAATCTCGTTGTCTTTATTTTCTCCCGGCCACGCAGAACCAAACTTAATTTTAAGAAGCTCTGCCTGCTTTTCAATAATACTGCAGCCCTCTTTAATATCTTCAGTAATCACATTACCTCCAAAAGGAATTACGGCTGTATGTCTAATGATACCATCTTTAAAAATGGCAAGATCTGTTGTACCTCCACCAATATCTATTAAAGCCACACCAGCTTCTTTTTCCTCCTGACTTAATACCGCATTCGCGGAAGCTAAAGGCTCTAATGTAATTTTATCAAGATTAAGACCGGCACTTTTTACACATCGACCTATGTTGCGTATGCTACTAACCTGACCTACAACCACGTGAAAATTTGCTTCGAGTCTGCCACCATACATCCCAATAGGCTGTGTAATCTCGGCTTGACCGTCTACTTTATATTCTTGTGGAAGCACGTGAATGATCTCCTCTCCCGGAAGCATTACCAGTTTATGTACCTGATTGCACAGCATATCTATATCTCGAGGCCCTATAACCTGATCTGAATCTGCGCGGGTTATGTAATCACTATGTTGCAAACTACGTATGTGTTGCCCTGCAATACCTACGACTACATCTTCAATCTTCATGCCAGACACACTCTCTGCTTCCTGCACCGCCTGCTGAATAGACTGTATGGTTTGTGTAATGTTATTTACAACACCCCTATGCACACCAAGACTTTTAGATTTTCCGATTCCCAGAATTTCTAATTTATGATATTCGTTATAACGACCTATCATAGCGACAATCTTGGTAGTACCAATGTCTAATCCTACTGCTATGTCTTTCTGCTCCATAACTTAAAATTTTGTCCCAACTACCTGCCCTTTAAACCGCAGATCTATATTTTTATATACGGTGAGACTATTGTCTTTAATCGCCTTTTGATAAAAAGCTTTATAGTTTGCAAACTTGCTTTGCAAATCTTTAATCTTTCCTAAACTGATGTTATAGTTTAACACCCGAGGCGTTAAACTATAGTCTCCATTTTGATTTCGGCTTATACCTATCACTTGCGTTGCAAGTAAATCGTCTTGCTGTAAATATTTTAATAAAGGGTAAACCTCACCTATCTGCTCTTTTGAAACTCCTTCAATTAAGGGTACTCGAGCAGAGTAATTAGAAGATAAGGGCATTGCTACACCTTGCTCATCTATATAATACGGTTTTTGTGCCTGCACGCGACCTAGTGGTTTTCGTTGCCTTACCGTTGCACCTAAAACCCCATCTAAGGTTAGGTAAACATCTGCATCAGAAATCATTGCGTGCGAATCTAGCGTTGCCTCTAAATTTTTCAAAACTAGAATATCTTTAGGCTGTCCCTCCAGAGGTTTTCCATTTTGTATCAACAATTTATCAACCGTTTCTGCAGTGATAAATAGATTGGCTCCGGCTTCAAAATTCACCTTTACCTCCTTGATTTTTCGGTCTGCATTACGCTTGTGCGAAAATGCAACTAAAAACAGCGTTATTAGCACTAAACCGATCATACGTATATAAAACCACCCTATTTTCATCTACTGAATTTTTTAGTGATTTTTAATATCTCTTCTCCAATATCGCCGGCTCCCATCATTACTTTAATAGTTGCCTTAGACGCTCTCATTTTTTCCTCAAGCTCATTCTTACTCACGAGTTGTTTTCTAGGACTGGTAACTAGATTAATTAATTCTTGAGAATTAACTCCCACTATTGGCTCTTCGCGAGCAGGATAAATATCTAATAAAAGCAATTCGTCAAACTGAGATAAACTGCGTGCAAACTCCTCCATAAAATCGCGGGTACGACTGTAAAGATGCGGTTGAAAAACAGCTAAAACCCGTCTGTTAGGATACATCTCGCGTACGGCATTATGCACTGCATCAATTTCTGTAGGATGATGTGCATAATCATCAATAAGCACGTGGTCTGCTGTATTTATTCTATACGTAAATCTGCGATTAACCCCTTTAAATGCGAATAGCGCTTTGGCGAGCTTTTCGGCAGGGCAGCCGTATTTTAAAGCCATCGCCAAAGCTGTTATCGCGTTAGACAAATTATGTCTACCAGGCAGGTTAAGCGCCAAATCTTTAAGCAAACCATCAGGATGTTTTAGATCAAAATGATACGCTCCGTTTTCTATTTTTACATTTATTGCTGTATATACAGCGTCATCTTCAATTCCTACTGTAATACCTGCTAAAGGCAAGCCATTGGTTACAAAGAGTATTCCGTCTTCTTTTACCTGTGCTGCAAAATCTCTAAAACTTTGCTGTAGGGTTTCTGCATCTCCATAAATATCGAGATGATCTGCATCCATAGACGTAATGGCAGCAATATTAGGATAAAGCTGCATAAATGAGCGATCAAACTCATCTGCCTCTACCACAACAATCTCTTCTCCCTGCTGTATTAAATTACTTTGATAATTTTCTGCGATGCCACCTAAAAATGCGGTTACCGGCAACTCACAAGCTGCCATTAAATGGCCTAACATAGCACTTGTGGTCGTCTTACCGTGAGTACCTGCGACGGCTAGACAAAACTTCTCCTGAGTCAACATCCCCAGTACTTCTGCACGTTTTGAGATGTTGAAATTATACTGAATAAAAAATTGATAGCCCGCGTGATTCTTAGGCACCGCAGGTGTATAAACCACGAGTGTATGCGCTGCATCTTTATATATAGAAGGAATCTCTTCTACCGAATCTTTAAACGTAATAGCAATACCTAATTTTTCTAATGACGAAGTAATACCTGAAGGTGTTTTATCATAACCCGCAACGTTTTTACCCGCTGCTTTAAAATAACGAGCTAACGCACTCATACCTATACCGCCAATGCCGATAAAGTAAAAATTAGATATGTCGTTTAACTTATTCAATGCTCTTATTTTATTATTTATTAAGTAGCTTTTCTACTTCGTTTACTATTTTTTGAGTGGCCTCAGGCAATGCTAATTTTTTAAAATTTGAGCCCAAAACCTGCTGTCTGTCTTCATCTGAAACTAGCTTTGAAAATTCAGTTTTAAAAACTGTTGCCAGTTCGCTTTCCTTGATTAAAATAGCAGCATCTTTAGCAGCAATAGCTTCTGCATTTTTAGTTTGATGATCTTCTGCTACATTAGGTGATGGTATAAAAATCACCGGTTTTCCCACAAGTGCCAGTTCAGAAACCGAACCCGCTCCGGCTCTGCTTATGATTACATCTGCAGCTGCATATGCAAAATCCATCTTATCAATAAAAGGTAAAACCTGCACGTTTTTACCAGTATTGTGAATTTTATATTCTTCAAAATAAAGCTTACCGCATTGCCATAAAACCTGTACGTCCTTATCTAAAATAAATTGTAATTCCTGATCTATTAATTTATTTATTGCCCGAGCTCCTAAGCTCCCACCAAGAATTAGAAGCGTTTTTTTAGAGCTATCAAGCTTAAATTTTTCTAGTGCTTCATTTCGTTTAGAAGCTATATCTAGTAAATCCTGACGCACAGGATTACCTGTAATTACAATTTTTTGCCGCGGAAAGAATTGCTGCATATTTTCATAAGCTACACAAATCTTCTGCACTTTTTTAGCTAAAAGTTTATTGGTGATACCTGCAAAACTATTTTGCTCCTGAATTAAAGCGGGTACTTTTAAACGTGTTGCCATTTCCAGTAACGGTCCGCTTGCAAAACCACCGGTTCCTATTACTGCATCAGGCTTAAACCTTCTAATTATCTTAGCAGACTTGAACAAACTACTCATTAATTTAAATGGAAACATTATGTTTGACCAGGTGAGTTTACGTTGCAAACCTGCAATCCATAATCCTTCAATCGTATAACCGGCTGCCGGTACTTTTTCCATTTCCATACGATCCTGAGACCCTACAAAGAGAAATTCCGCTTGCGGATATTTTTCTTTTAAAGCATCTGCAATAGCAATCGCCGGGTAAATATGCCCGCCGGTTCCGCCACCTGATAGTATGAATTTATAGTTTTTCAAATCTTATTTATGTCTTTTAAATCGTTTCGCTTAAAATATCAAGCGGATTCATCTCATCTTCTTCCTTAACTCGCACTTCATCTCGTTTTACACTTACGCTAAGTATAATGCCTATCGCTAAGCAGGTCATCCAGATTGAAGTACCACCACTACTTACAAGCGGCAATGTTTGTCCCGTAACCGGAAATAATTCTACCGCTACAGCCATATTGATTAATGCCTGAAAAACAATAGGAATACCTACCCCTATAACAGCCAGTTTACCAAATACGGTTGGGGCTTTATTTGCAATAACAAGTATTCTAAAAAGCAATAGTAAATACATTACTAAAAGCGTTAACCCACCTATTAGACCAAATTCTTCAACAATTATCGCATAGATAAAATCTGAAGATGACTGGGGTAAAAAATTCTTCTGAATACTTTTACCCGGCCCCATACCTACAAGACCACCGGTTGCAATTGCTATTTTTGCTTTTTCAATCTGGTAATCACCCTCGCTGTCTTCATCATCAGAAAAACTGTCTATACGACTAATCCACGTATCAACGCGGTTAGGAAAAACTCCCGGAAATGCTTTTGCTGCGAGAATAAATAAAGTTAATGCGAGCAAACCTGTGGCTACAATAATCGATAAATATTTGATGGGATATCCTCCCAGAAAAACCAGTGTCAACACCATCACAAATATGATTGCTGTAGTAGAAAAGTTAGCCGGTAATATCATTCCTAAAATAAGCGCAACAGGCACCCAAAGCGGCAAAATACTCTCTTTAAAGGTGATTGTTTTATCCTTAATTCGAGAAAGATAGCGTGCTATATAAATCATCAATACAACTGAAGCCAGCGTAGAAGTTTGAAATGTAATTCCTACAAATGGCACTTTAATCCATCTACTGGCATTAGAGCCGTCTATCACCGTACCCTGAGCCATTGTAATTATCAAAAGAATAATCACGATAGGGATACCTATAATTGAGAGGCCTTTAAAATAATGCGAGGGCACTTTGTGTATGCCATAAATAATCGCAAAACCCAGAACCAAATGCATAAAATGACGTAATAAATACGGGAATGTATCCCCATTACCACCATACAAATAAGCAAGATTACTACTAGCACTAAATACCGGCAAAAAAGAAAACAACGCCAAAAATGCAGTGATAGCCCATATAGAGCGATCTCCTTTTAAAGTGGCAAATATGTTTTTTGATGTACTCAACTTAGCTTCTTAGTTTCTAATTAAAGATTCAGTTTTATAAATTTCTTACTGCATTTTTGAATTGTCTACCCCGATCTTCGTAATTTTCAAACAAATCAAAACTTGCACAAGCCGGTGATAACAACACATTGTCTCCCTTATCTGTTAACTTATATGCGATTTTAACCGCCTCAGAAATAGATTCGGTCTCAATAATAGTTTCTACCATGTTACCAAAGGTGTGAAACAATTTGGCATTATCTACACCCAGACAAATTATAGCTTTCACTTTTTCGTTCACTAAGGGAAAAAGATCTTTATAGTCATTCCCCTTATCTACACCACCCACTATCCAAACTGTAGGTGCACTCATGCTGTCTAAGGCATAAAATGTAGCATTTACGTTAGTTGCTTTAGAATCGTTTATATAAGACACGTTATTAATCTTTAATACGTGTTCTAAGCGATGTTCTACACCTTGAAAACCTTCTAAAGATTCTCGTATAGTAGCTTTACGAATACTTAGTAGTCGAGAAGCTGTCGCTGCCGCCATTGCATTTTTAGTATTATGAGCACCTTTTATTTCTAATTTTTTTGTTGACATAGTCATTCTCGTATCGTCAGTTAATATGTTTATTTCTTCGTTAGCGTAAAACGCTCCTTGTTTTAGTTCTTTTGATATTGAAAAAGGCATCAGTGTTGATTTAACCGGGTGCTTTTCTAACCATTCTGTAATCACGGGGTCATCTGCATCGTAAATCAAAAAATCATTTTCGGTTTGATTTTCCGCTATGCGGAATTTTGACCGGATATAATTTTCAAAGTTGTACCCATATCTATCCAGATGATCTGGCGTAATATTCATGAGTATGGCGATGTGCGGCGCAAAACTGGTGATTCCATCTAATTGAAAGCTACTAATCTCGAGGGCATAATAATCCTGATCATCTACCGCAACCCATTTTGCAAAACTGTCACCTATATTTCCGGCAGCCACGCTCTTTAAACCTGCCTGCTTTAAAATATGCGCCATAAGCATAGTCGTGGTGGTCTTACCATTGCTTCCTGTAATACCTACCAAAGTAGCTTTAGTATATCTCGCAGCAAACTCAATTTCTGAGATCACCGAAACTCCGTTAGCTACCACGGCTTTTACTAATGGTGCTTTATCAGGAATCCCCGGACTTTTCATAACCAGGTCTGCATTTAAGATTTTAGCTTCGGTATGACCGCCATCTTCCCATTCAATCTCAAACTCTTTAAGAACGTCGCGGTATTTAGCTTTTATCTTCCCGAAGTCAGATACAAAAACTTCAAACCCTTGCTTTTTACCTAAAATCGCGGTACCTACTCCGCTCTCTCCACCTCCTAAAATCACTAACCGTTTCATCTACCTTACTTTTAAGGTTACAATCGTGATAATGGCTAGTAAAATACCTATAATCCAAAAACGGGTAACAATCTTACTCTCATGAATCCCTTTCTTCTGATAATGATGGTGCAAGGGTGACATTAAAAATATACGACGCCCTTCACCAGATTTTTTCTTGGTGTATTTAAACCAGCTCACCTGCAACATTACTGACAGGGTTTCCATGAAGAAAATTCCGCAAAGTATAGGTATTAGTAATTCTTTACGAATCGCAATCGCGATTACTGCGATAATCCCACCAATGGTTAAACTCCCCGTATCTCCCATAAAAACCTGGGCCGGATAGGTGTTGTACCAAAGAAAACCAACTAATGCTCCTACAAAAGCGGTAATAAAAATTACCATCTCCCCAGATCTCGGGATATACATAACATCTAGATAATCACTAAATATGATGTTACCAGAAACCCATGCAAAAATCCCCAGGGTCAACACAATTATAGCCGAAGAACCCGCTGCGAGTCCATCTATACCATCGGTGAGATTGGCACCATTAGAAACTGCTGTCACAATAAAAATTACAATAGGGATAAACAGCAACCACGAGTATTTTAAATAATCTGGACCTAACCAACTTACCAGAATACTGTAGTCTATCTCATTGTTTTTGACAAACGGGATAGTTGTAGTCAATGCTTTTTCTTCCGAAGAAAATTCACGCGCGCTGCTATCTACTAACTCTTCTTGTTGAACCGGGTTATTTGCTAATTCTTTTTTTACTGTAATTCCCGGGTGAAAAAACATGGTTGCCCCTACAATAACACCCAGTCCTATCTGACCAAATATTTTAAACTTTCCCTGAAGTCCTTCTTTGTTTTTCTTTTTGATTTTTAGGTAGTCATCCATAAAACCAATGGCCCCCATCCATAACGTGGTTACAATTAAAAGAATGACATAAATATTCTCGAGTTTAGCAAGCAATAAAACTGGTATTAACGTTGCCAGAATTATAATTAAACCTCCCATTGTAGGAGTACCTGCCTTTTCTACCTGACCTTCTAAACCAAGATCTCGTATAGATTCACCCAGTTGTTTACGTTGTAAATAAACAATAATGCGCTTTCCCCAAATTGTCGAGATTGCTAACGACATTAAAATCGCAATAGCCGCCCTAAACGTAATGAACCCAAAGAGACTTGCTCCAGGGAAGTTGTATGTACGCTCTAAATATTCAAAAAAGTAAAACAGCATATTTTTAAAAATTCAATTACGCGCTATGCGTTTTTGACTTATTTATTCAGTTCAGTTAACAGTTCTTGCACAATTTTGAAATCATCAAAATTGGTTCGCTCTCCTTTTATCTCCTGGTAGGTTTCATGACCTTTCCCGGCGATTAAGATGATATCATTCTCTTCTGCCATTTGACAAGCCGTTTTAATAGCTTGTTTTCGTGACGTAATTGAAAGCGTCTTTTTATAATCTAGAGGTTCTACACCTTTTTCTATTTCTTCAATTATAGCCTCAGGATCTTCACTACGTGGGTTGTCACTCGTGAAAATTACCTTTGTACTTAAAGCTGCTGCAATCTTGCCCATAACAGGACGCTTAGTGCGATCACGATCACCACCACAGCCTACAACCGTAATCAGGTTTTCATTTTTTGTACGGATGTCATTAATCGTCTCAAGCACGTTTTTTAATGCATCTGGCGTATGTGCATAATCTACAATTGCCGTTATTTTTTTTGCTGAAATTAAATACTGAAACCTTCCGCTTACACTGGTTAATTCAGACAAATACTGAAGTGCTTCAATCTGTGTTAAACCCAGCAACTCTGCTGCGGCATAAATAGCCAGTACGTTATAAGCATTGAAAGAACCAATGAGTTTTACCCACACTTCAGTCTCATTTACCTTAAGTAATAAACCGGTAAACTGATTTTCTAAAATTTGTGCTCTATAGTCGGCATATGATTTAAGAGCGTAGGTTATTTTTTTTGCCTGCGTATTTTGAAGCATAATCTGCCCATTGCGATCATCTATATTTACAAGCGCAAACGCATCTTTAGGTAACTTGTCAAAAAATGATTTCTTTACATCTCTGTATTCTGCAAAACTGTTGTGGTAATCAAGATGGTCGTGCGTAAGGTTTGTAAAGATTCCTCCTGCAAAACGCAAGCCTTCAGTGCGCATTTGATGAATACCGTGTGAGCTAACTTCCATAAAGCAGTACTCAATACCTTCAGCATTCATTTCTGCTAAATATTTATTGATTGTAAGTGAATCTGGTGTGGTATGAGTGGCAGCATATTCTTGATCTGCAACCATAACACGCACTGTAGAAAGTAAACCGGTTTTAAAACCTGCTTTAGTAAAAAGCTGATATAATAATGTGGCTATAGTAGTCTTACCATTAGTACCGGTAATGCCCACTAACTTTAAATTTTCTGACGGATTGTTGTAATAATTAGAAGCGATAATAGCAAGAGCCTTAGCAGAGTCTGAAGTCTGCACATACGTTATCCCATTTACAAATTTAGAAGGCATATCCTCACAAATAATTGCAATCGCACCTTGCTCTTCTGCTTTTGTTATATACTCATGACCATTGCTTTGCGTACCTTTTACAGCCACAAAAACATCATTTAAGCCCACTTTACGTGAATCAAAATGCACCTCGTTAACAGGCACATTAGGATTGCCCGTTACAGACTCTAAGGTCACTTTATACAATATGTCTTTTAATAAAATCACGACAGCTGTAAAATGATTTTTTGGTTCTTACTCAGTTTTTGTCCGGCTTTTAAAGATTGTTCTTTCACTTTACCGTTACCTCTATATTCTACTTGCAATCCTAGATTTTCAAGAATAGATACTGCATCCATCCCGCTCATACCCTTAACATTAGGTATGGTTTGCGCTTTGTTTTGCGACATTTTGTAATATCCTTCATAATCAGAAACTACAGGTTTTGTATTTGTTTCGGCTAATCTTACCTCATCACTTATGGGGGTATCGCTGTAAATCTTTTGAGCGATTTTTCTAAATACAGGTGCCGAAACAATATTTCCGTAATACCCTAAACTCTTTTTAGGTTTGTGAATAACCACAATACAGGAGTACTTAGGATCATCTGCTGGGAAATAACCTGCAAATGAAGCTATGTATTTACCTTCTTCTAACCAGTATTCTGTCTGGCACGTTCCTGTTTTACCGGCCATCGAAAAATCTTTAGAATAGATGTTACTTGCTGTACCGCGCTCTACCACGTGCAGCATCATATCTTTTACCTTATTAATAGTGGTCTGTGAACAAATCGCCGGATTAATTACCTGTTTTTCAAATTTCTCTACAGAAACATCCCATTTTTTTATCTCTTTAATAAACCGGGGTTTTACCATCTCACCATTGTTAGCAATGGCATTATAAAATGTAAGTGTTTGGAGTGGTGTTAATGAAACTCCATAACCAAAAGCCATCCAGGGTAATGTTGTACCGTACCAGTTTGCATCACCCGGATATGGGAACCGTGGCGCTCCTTCTCCTTTTATCTCTAATCCTAATTTATCATTAAGACCCATATTATAAAGACGCTTAAGAAAACGCTTAGGGTCGTCTTTATAATTTTCATTAATCATTTTTGCAAATGCTGTATTTGAAGAAAGTTCAAATGCTTTAGCGGCACTTATTTTACCATAACCTCCCCAATGCGAATCATAAACCGTACGGTTGTAAAATTTAACGCGACCATTCTCGGTGTCGACAACATCACTACTATCTATTACTTTATCTTCTAAAGCAGCCACCATAGACATCAACTTAAAGGTCGATCCCGGTTCTGCAGACTCGTACACCGCATAATTACGATCTTCATAATAGCCGCCATCTTCCATACGACCCAGATTAGAAATCGCCTTCACCTCTCCCGTCTTCGTTTCCATTACTACAACACAACCGTGATCTGCCTGAAACTTCTCTAAAGATTCTAGCAAAGCGTGATGTGCAATATCCTGAATGTTTACATCTATTGTAGAGATTACATCATACCCATCTTGTGGCTCTACAATGTTATCATCACCTATAGGTTTCCATTGTCCTTTAGCAATACGCTGCTTTAAACGCTTACCCTCTTTCCCTCTTAAATATGTCCCAAAAGCACCTTCAAGACCTGCTTCACTGTATCTGCCATATTCGGTTAAACGATCATAGCCTATAGTACGTTCGGCAATTTTATCTAATGGGTGTTCTCTTACAGTACGCTGCTCAGTTATGATACCGCCTTTATAAGGACCCTTGTTAAACAACGGAAGTTTTTTTACTGCTAAATATTTTGAATACCCCAGGTTTCTCGCTAATAATAAGTATCTGTTTTTATTAACACGCGCCTTACGTAACGTGCTTATATAATGCTCAACCGGCTTACCCAATTCTGCAGACAAGCCTTTTGCAAGACCCTGTACATGTTCTTCAAAATCTGCCTGCGTAGGTGCCAATGCATCAAAACGGATATCATACTTAGGAACCGAAGTTGCCAGCAAACTACCATCACCAGCATACAGGTTTCCTCTATTTGCAGGAATAGTAAACATGCGCTCTGTACGAGCTTCAGCTAAAGCTTTATACTTATCACCTTCAGAAACCTGAATATTAATAAGTTTAAACGCAACAAAAAAGGCAAAGAGAAACATAGCTCCTGCCACTAAATACATCCGGTTTAATATGTTCTTTTCGCTAGTCGCCATTAGAACTTAAGGTGCTTTTATTACATTAATTTTTTTAGGCGGCGTCATTGATGGTGCCAGCCCTCTATCAGACACTTTACGTGTCACCACACTTTCCATTTTAGATCTGCGCGCTTCTAATCGAGCATCTACAAACTCACTATGCAATTCTTTTACCTCTGCACTCAGGCGTGATATCTCGTGTACTTTTTTATCTGCACGATGCGAACTGCCAATCATAATAATTGCCAGAAATGACAGGAATATGATCATACGCCAGTTCTTCATCGCATCATCGCTAAAAAGAAACTTACCTTTTAATATGTTGTAAATACCTTGCTTCAAAATGCTCTATACTTTTTCAGCTATACGCAACTTCGCACTACGTGCTCTATTATTTTCTTTAATCTCAGCTTTACCAGGAACAATAAGACCTCCTACTTTTTTAAAAGGCACTGTAAAATTGCCAAACATGTCTTTCTCGGGCTCACCCTCAAACAATCCATTACGAATGTAACGCTTCACCAACCTGTCTTCTAAAGAGTGATACGAAATAAGACTAAGTCTTCCGCCGGGCTTAAGAAGCTCTTCAGTCTGACTTAAAAACTCTTTTAACGCTTCGATTTCCTGATTTACTTCTATACGAATTGCCTGATACACCTGAGCCAAAACCTTATTCTCTCTATTAAGTGGCAAATACGGTTTTAACGCACTCTTTAAAGCTTCCGTAGTTTTAATAGGTGCTTCTTTGCGCGCAGAACTAAGTGTACGTGCTATTTTAGGAGCACTTCTTAACTCACCATACTGCAATAAAACCCTACTCAAATCCTCTTCAGCATATTCATTTACCACATGGTAAGCAGAGAGCTTACTCTTCTGGTTCATTCTCATATCCAACTCAGCATCAAACCGCGTTGAAAAACCACGCTCTGCAACATCAAATTGATGAGAAGAAACACCAAAATCACCCAATATACCATCTACCTTAGCCGCACCGTAAAATCTTAAAAAGCGCTTTGCAAATCGAAAATTTTCGTGAATTAAAGTAAATCTTGGATCTTCTATTTTATTCTCAAGAGCATCAACATCCTGATCAAAAGCAAATAATTTTCCGTTTTCACCAAGACGACTTAAAATCTCTTTGGAGTGACCACCACCACCAAACGTCACATCTACATAGATACCATCTGGCTTTATAGCCAGGCCGTCTACTGTTTCTTTTAATAATACCGGATTATGATAACTCATCTACTATATCATTTTGATCTCCCATTACTTGTTCTGCAAGTATGGCAAAGTCACCATCATTATCACCTACAGCCACTTCATAAGCTTCTAAATCCCAAATCTCAATTATGTTTCCACCTGAGGTTAACACGATATCTTTTGAAATTGAAGCAAACGCAATCAAGTCTTTAGGAATAAGTAATCTGCCGGCTGCATCTGCCTCAATAAGCTTAACTCCTGCAGTAAATCGTCTTATAAACTCTACATTCTTTTTAACAAAACGATTAAGACCGTTTAGCTTTTTCATCATCACTTCCCATTCAGACATAGGCCACAACTCAAGACATGAGTTAAAAACAGAACGCTTTATTACAAAGCCCTCCTGCAACTCTTTTGCAAGCTGTTTTTTTAACGCAGAAGGCATCATAAGACGTCCTTTAGCATCAACTTTACATTCATATGTCCCTATTAGGCTGAGCACTAATACTGTAGGTTTTAATAGTTACAACTTCAAATATATAGAATTTATTACCACAATCTCCCACAATCTCCCACTTTGTTAATAAGTCTACCCACTTGTTGACTATTGCCAAAATCTTAACAGTAGGCTATATCCCTGTTAGCAAACTCATTGTTGTTAAACCCCAGATATACTTATACAATCCCTTTATATTTAAATTTTGATTTTAGTCTAAATGTCTATATTTGTGCGAAAGCCTCTTGCCGACCAATTATGAAGCACCAATTAAAAACCGAGGGAAAATTCACCTACCTAGAAGCAGGCGAAGGAACCCCTATAATTATTCTTCACGGACTCATGGGCGGGCTCAGCAATTTTGATGAAGTCACTGAACATTTTTCAAAGCTTGGCTACAAAATTGTAATTCCAGAATTGCCCTTATACTCTATGCCCCTCATCAAGACCGGGGTGAAAACATTTGCAAACTATTTAAATGAATTTATTAAGCTAAGAGGATATGAAGATCCTATCTTACTAGGTAATTCTTTAGGTGGTCATATAGGATTAATACATACAAAACTTTATCCTGAAGCTACTAAAGCATTAGTAATTACAGGCAGCTCTGGTTTGTATGAAAGTGCGATGGGAGAAAGTTATCCTAAACGTGGAGATTACGAATATATAAAGAAGAAAGCTGAAGATGTATTTTACGATCCCGCTGTTGCTACTAAAGAAATTGTAGATGAAGTTTACGAGACTGTAAATGATCGCAATAAGCTTATCAAAACCTTAGCTATTGCAAAAAGTGCAATACGTCACAATATGGCTCAGGATTTACCACATATGACTACGCCTACATGTATAATATGGGGTCGTAATGATAATGTTACACCACCAGAGGTTGCAGAAGATTTTAATAAACTACTGCCAGATTCTGATTTATTTTGGATAGATAAATGTGGGCATGCAGCGATGATGGAGCGCCCAATTGAATTTAATGAGATTTTATCTCAGTGGCTTAAAGACCGTAATTACTAAAAACAGACCATGCGAATTAAATCTGCTGAATTTCTTGTAAGCAACTCTAATGTGGCAAAATGTCCACAAAATAAAATGCCAGAGTATGCTTTTATAGGTAGGTCAAACGTAGGTAAGTCTAGCTTAATAAATATGCTTACCGATCGTAAAAATTTAGCAAAGACGTCTGGAAGACCCGGTAAAACCCAGCTTATAAATCATTTTGTTATTAATGATTCCTGGTATTTAGTTGATTTACCCGGTTATGGTTATGCCCGTGTATCTAAAAAAGCTAAAAAAGAATTCCAGAAATTTATCACGCAGTACTTTGAAGAACGTGAACAGTTAGTTTCGGCTTTTGTACTTATCGATTGCAGACACGATCCTCAGCCTATAGACAAAGAGTTTATAGAGTATATGGGTGAAAAACAAATACCATTCTCTATTATATTTACCAAAGCAGACAAATTAAAACCAAAAGCACTGGAGCGTAATATTGAAAACTACAAACAGGCTTTACTAGAGGGTGCCTGGTTAGAAATGCCCAACTATTTTGTAAGCAGCGCCTCTAATTCTGCAGGTAAAGAAGAAATTCTAGAATATATAGGATCTATAAACGAGCAGCTTAAAGACGAGTAGTCTTTAAATTAATTAACCTTATAAGCTCTTTCTCGCTCTTTAATTTATCTAATTCACCCTTTGAGATAAACTCCCTCAATGTTCTCTTGCTTTCTTCGAGAATTAGGGGATACTCATAACCTGCAAATACCTCGGGCCCAAATTTATTTTTGAACTCATCTAAATGATAAAATTCTAAATCCAAATCTGTGTTCTCCTTAAAAGATTGCCACTCCGGTTTTATTTTTAAAACTCCATACGTGATATCACAAAGACTACAAGGATAAGTTTTAGGACTTAATACTTTATGCAGACTATCCAAATAACCATTTAGCTTCCCGGAGTTGGCGTTATAAATAAATATAAGTTTCACATTTATTTTTTCAATTCTAATTTTTCTGCGAAGTAATCACAGAAATCCATCATCGTTGCAGACATTTTCTCATCATCTGTTGCACGCTGAAAAGTTTTAGCCATACTCACTAATGTTTGATGAAAAAATACCTTCATCTCATCTACGGGCATATCTTTTGTCCATAAATCAATACGAGCTGCCTCCTGTGTTTTTGCATCCCACAAGGCAAGCATTAAAGCCTTAGCGGGTTCATTTGCAACACCACCATCAGGAGCATTCCACGATATTTTTTCAGGTACTCGATTCGCGTCTAGTTCTACGTTTATTCTAATTTCAGTTTTCATGAACCGTTATTAATTACGGGGTTTATAATTTGCTTTCTCAAAAATCTCATCTGTATTCTTTTCCGGAAGCATTTGCAAAGGTATTGTATTGCGCTCCATATAGCGCTTTACTATTTGCCAGCCAATATAACGCCCTAATCTAGGCGGACTATCATTATCAAAATCTAGATAAAACTTTGAAAATGGAGCCGGGTTTATAAAGCGGCTTAACAATTTACTATCTGTATCAAAAAGCAATTGATTTTCTACAAAATATTTCCAGATATCAACTTCATTTGCCTCAGCCCAGTTATACTGATCTTGAGTATAACCTATAATCTCGTGTTTCGGTTTTAGGGTCAAAAGCTCTTGAATCATATACAGTCGCTTTCCGTGATAAATCATTTCATCAAGAAACCTGTGATTACCTTTATGCTTTATTAGTTTTAATACGAATGCATCTGCAACGTTTACATCTATCTGCTCTTTTCTAAAATTTTGGGTATAGAAACGCTGTATTCCATTGTAGAAAGGATGTTCTGAACCTAAATAATTATCTAGACCTATAAGCAACAAGCTGTCTGTTAAAATAACCGGCATCTTATAAGACACATCTGATGTTATGGTGACAACTTCAGGAGCTGTAAATTTTGGATAATAGTATTTAATGTGTTTAAAAAGATTTTCTAACTCAAGCTCTAAAGTATCTAAATCAGGAAATGCTTTGGCAACCTCTGTATTTAGTTCAAGCTGAATCGTATCTTTAATTTTAGCCACCCAAAAATCATCAGGATAATCTGTGGGAAACAGATAGGGGTACTCAGCAATTAAGTTTTTTAAACCGGCAGAATCTACACTGGCGAACTTAGTATCAAACCTATCTACCTGGACATCTATTGCTATTTTAGAAATTTCATCGGGTAATTTTGCATCTTTCTTACAAGCGGTAATTAAAAATAATAAAAGCCCTAAAAAAATGCTAAATCTACCAAGTATAGCCCACATCGCTCCAATAAACTTTTTAAAATTTAGTAATTTCACCATAACAAAAAATTGCGCCGCAAAGGTAGTATTTACATCTAATAAATCTGTTTCTTATGCAAACTGAAAAAGTAATTGATCACATTGTAAACTGGCTAAAAGAGTATGCCATTAATGCCAATATTAATGGATTTGTAGTAGGTATTAGCGGCGGTATTGATAGTGCTGTGACCTCTTCGCTTTGCGCAAGAACAGGATTACGCACATTATGTGTTGAAATGCCTATACATCAACCACCGGCTCATGTAACTAGAGGCAAGGAGCATATTGCACAATTAAAAAAACGATTTGCAAATGTGAGTGATGTTAATACAGATTTAACCGAAACTTTTGAAGTTTTTAAAGCTGCACTTCCTGAAATATCAGCCAGTCCAGAATTAGAATTGAGCCTTGCAAATACAAGAGCACGTTTGCGTATGAGCACGTTATATTACTTTGCAGGTATTCACAAATATCTGGTTGCCGGCACTGGTAATAAAGTGGAAGATTTTGGTGTAGGCTTTTATACAAAATATGGCGATGGCGGAGTAGATCTTAGTCCTATTGCTAATCTTATGAAAAGTGAAGTATATGAACTTGCTAAAGCTCTGGGTGTGCCTCAAAGCATACAAGTTGCTAAACCTACAGATGGACTATGGCAAGATGATCGTAGTGATGAAGATCAAATAGGCGCAAGTTATGACGAGCTCGAGTGGGCTATGCTTGAAGATGAGAAGGGCCATACGGCATCAGATTTTAAGGGACGTCAAAGAGAAGCTTTTGAGATTTACAAGCGCTATAATAATGCTAACAAACATAAAATGGAACCCATTCCCGTTTGTGAAATTCCTGCCAATTTGAAAGAATAATGACGTTGAACCTGTAAATTTATTCTTACACCGAAAAGCATTTGCAGATCAATTAAATCATACTATTTTAGCTGTTTAGAAGAATTTTTCCATCTTATGATTACACTTACAATAGCAGATCACCATCCCATTATTACAGATGGTTTGTCTCATATTTTACGCAATACAGAACACCAGATTTTAGATGTAATTGTTGATGGAAACAACCTGGCAGCCTCATTAGAAAATCAAGTTCCTGATCTCGTCGTTATGGAGATTGATTTACCTAATCTACAAGGTTTATCTGCCATTAAAGAATTACGTAGAAATTTTCCGGGATTAAAAATTATGATTTTTAGTACACACCCTGAAGAAATGTACGCACTAAGTGCTATTAAGGCGGGTGCAATGGGTTACGTAGGCAAGACCGTAGATTCTGCTACCGTATTAAAAGCTGTAACACAAGTGGCTCGTGGTGGTATTTACCTGAATAATGCACTGGTAGAAATGTTATCAAATACAGACCCTTCTAAAAACAATTCGCTTGCATATCGCTACAAAAAACTTTCTACACGGGAGACCGAAGTTCTTAATCTATTGTCTTCAGGAAAACGCAATAAAGACATTGCAGAATCTCTAGATATCAATGAAAAGACGGTAAGCACCTATAAAACTCGTTTACTGAAAAAATTAGATGCCGGCAGTCTTGCTGAACTTATTCAACAGGCACGGTTACTTCAAACTTCAGATCTTTAATTTTAAACTACCCTATTTAATTTTAGGGCTATAAATTTATTCAGCTCCTGATAATCTTTGATATCCATCAGGACTTCCATAGAAGAATTTTCGGGTGTTTTCACAACTTCTGCAAGTTGTTCTATTTTTTGAGTAATGTAAAAACGTCTTAAATAAAGAACGGTTTGCGACACTACTTGCGCTACCGTTTCTTTTTTAAGCTTTACAAAGATTTCCTGAGTATCCCACCTATGTAAAACATACTTATCTTCGTTTAAGATGATATCAGAAATTAATGACCCCTCATCTGGGTTTACGGTATTGATAAATGTTTCAATTTTAAAATTTTCCCGCTGTTGCGTCAAGGCTTCAATCAACTTAACATAAAGATTTCTAAACTGCTCATTTGCAAACTCAGTCTCATCTTCCTGAAGATCAAGATAAATTTTCTCATACACATCAAGCTCTAATACAACCGGCTCCTCAACAGGATCTCCATCTTCATTTTCTTTTACAATAACATCATCAAACTTAATTTTTTGATTTCCGTAGAGTAATAAAAGTTCTATAAGCTTACGCTCTAGTATAAACTGGCGATCAACTGTTTCGGCTTTCTTTTTTTCAACAACCTGCATTTGCCCTGCACCAGGCTTAGTAGGAGCAGGAGCTTCTTTTTGTCCCTTAGTTAGAATTTGTGCTAGCGTATTAAAGAGCACATCTTCTTTAATATCCATAATACGGGCACATTCCTGAATGTAGATTTCCCGTTTAATTACATCCGGAATTTTACCAATGCTCTCTACCATATCCCGCACAAGACCTGCCTTTTTTATAGGGTCACCCTGCGCCTCTTCCATAAGTAGAGAAGCTTTATACTGTATAAAATCTTTAGCATTATCCTTTAAAAAATCCTGAACTTCGGTTAAGGTATTTTTACGCGAAAAACTATCAGGATCTTCTCCTTCAGGAAAACTGCATACCTTAACATTCATCCCCTGCTCAAGGATCAAATCTATTCCTCTTAGCGATGCACGTTGACCGGCCGCATCCCCATCAAAAAGCACCGTAATATTTGGCGTTAGCCGATTTATAAGGCGTATTTGCTCTGGTGTAAGTGCAGTTCCTGATGAAGAAACTACATTCTCAATACCTAGCTGATGCATTTGTATCACATCTGTATACCCTTCAACCAGATAACAGGTATCTTCTTTAGCAATAGCTTGCTTTGCGTGATAAATACCATAAAGCACCTTACTCTTATGATAGATATCACTCTCAGGACTGTTTAGGTATTTTGCTGCTTTCTTATCATTTGTTAAGATACGCCCTCCAAAACCTAAAATTCTTCCGCTTAAAGACTGAATAGGGAACATTACTCTTCCCTTAAAGCGATCAAATTGCTTTTCTTCTTTAACTATAGAAAGTCCGGTTTTCTCGAGATACTCTAGCTTATAGCCTTTGCGTATCGCTTCACTGGTAAAGGCATCCCAGGTATCTGGTGAATATCCTAACTGAAATTTTTCTATAGTCTCTGAAGTGAAACCGCGTTCTTTAAAATAAGTGAGACCAATGGCCTTGCCAGCTTCGGTATTTAAAAGTGTTTTGTAAAAATAATCTTTTGCGTATTCTGAAACCACATACATGCTCTCCCGCTCATCTGCCTGCTCTTTTTGCTCATCTGTTTGCTCGGTTTCTTCAATCTCAATATTATATTTTCGAGCCAGATATTTAATGGCTTCAGGATAGGTAAAATGCTCGTGCTCCATTAGAAAAGCAACCGCATTACCTCCCTTTCCACTTGAGAAATCTTTCCAGATCTGTTTAACCGGCGACACCATAAAACTGGGAGAGCGCTCATCTGTAAACGGACTCAAACCCTTATAGTTACTACCCGATTTTTTAAGATTTACAAAATCACCTATAACCTCCTCTACACGAGCAGTTTCAAACACATTATCTATGGTGGTTTTTGAGATCAAAGAAGTTATTCTATATAATTTAACGCGTACTATAATTAAAATAAAGCCTACAAATTTACACAATAAAAAACCTGTAAGAAGTTTATCGCACAGGTCTTATTAATCTTTTTTGCAAGTGCTGCAGACACTAGTCCATATCAAATCGTAAACCCACGGAAATATTGCGTTGCTCAATCGGGTTATCTTTAAAAATGGTATTCAAATCATATTTCACAAAAAGCGCTACATCTCCCAAAGCGACATAACCACTCAAACCATATATGAAATTATTAGTGTTGAAATTCTGCTTAAACTTATCCTTACGATCTTCGCCGTTTTCTTCATACTTCAGCTTTTGAATAGTCAATAAATTAAAGCCGGCATAACCACCTAATCCCAATTTAAATTTATCTTTTGTAGAATATCTGAAGTAATTATCACCTTCTCTTTTAGTTGAAGGCCCAAATTCAAAATGAACCGGAAATACCAGGTTATCCATTCTAAATTTAGCTTTGTCAAGATTTATAGGGTAGGTTTCTAGAACGGTTTGATCTCCCTGCTCCACTAAATATTGATTATCATCAATCTTCAACCCATTAAACTGAAAACTAAACCCGTACTTTAGTCTCAAAAAGTTGGAGTTATCAAACACGCGTGTTTTCCATGCAACTCCCAATTCAAAAAAGCGGCTACCCCCTATTTTATATGGAGAATCGTTTAACTCCTGCTCTTCTATTATAGCATTATTAAAGCCTATTGCAAGAACCAGATCTGAAGTGGTGCGACGATCATAAACCACCTCTTTCTCACTAGAATCACCTAATTTGAGCTTGTCTTTGCCTATAAAAATACCAAAAACGCTAACGTCATCAACACCCTCGTTACGCTCTAAAAGATCTATTTGACTTTCTATAATAGCAAGCTTATCTTCTATATTACGGGCGTGCTTTTTAGCGGCTTCTTTTTTCAATTCGCTTGCTTGCGCCTCTGTAATTTCATTATTTGCAAGGCGTTTATTAATGGCCAGCACTTCGGTTTTTAAAGCCTCTTTTTCTTGATTTACAACCTCTTCTTTTTTAATTTGAAGTTGTTTTACAGTTTCTGTATTTTCTTCAGATTGTGCGAATGTTAGCTGTGGCATAAAACTTAGCCCAACGATAAAAAGTAAAAGTAAAATTCTCATAATTTTTGATTTAGTTTCAGGTCACCGCTCTCCGTCATAGACGGAGATTAGCTTCCCAAAGATTGATGAATGAATATTTATATTAATTATTGCGAGATACAACAGCCTCTCTAGCTTTTAAAAAACCATCTTTAAGTGCTTCAAATATGCGGTCTCTAAAGGAGGGATCTAACTCTTCTTCCACTTCATAAAGTAATGCCTGTGCATTTACTTCATTTTGAGCATTTTTAAATAGTTTTTCGGTAATTATATCACGTTGCGCTTCGCGCAATAACATATCGATTTCTACATCAGAATAAGCTACACCGGTGTTTTGCTGCTGCTGTACTTTTAAAAGCAGCTGATCTACTTCTTCATTAATATAATTCTGAATAGGAGCATCAAAACTAGTCTCTTTTGTAGTCTTTTGCGACAAAGCTACAGCCTCAGTATTCTTTTTAACTACAACTGAATTTTCAGGAAGTATAGCCACCTTTTTAACTGCATCTTCTCTTTCTACTTCAGCAACTGCCTCCTTAGCTGTATGAGGCAACTGCTTTTCAGTAAGCTTGTTTTCTGGCAAGTTGTCTTCGGTTGTAGTTTTTTCTACGGGAATTTCTACTACCTGTTGATTTTGTGGAATCTCATTTTTAAAAAATAACGTTCCTGCCAGTATTAATATTCCTACAAAACTAGCTGCCATAACTAACCAACCGTAACTTCTTTTATTTTTCCGCTTTGCAGAATGATTAAGTTCATTTTCAATACGCTCCCAGGCAAGAGGCGAAGGTTTAATCTCCCGTTTTTCAAGCTTCTCGCGTATGTTTTCTTCAAATTTCATCGGTGCCATACAGGTATAGATTAGATTCTTTTAATTTGTACTGAAGTAGTTTTCGAGCTTTAAACAATTGAGTTTTAGAAGTACTTTCTGAAATACTCAACATTTTTGCTATTTCCTGATGCTTAAAACCTTCAACGGCATACAACACAAAAACAGCGCGATATCCCTCTGGTAATTCATCTATTAAAGACTGAATATGCTCAACTTCAAGGTCACTGTCTTGCGGGCTATACGTCGCGTCATTAATCTCTTCAGAATATTCAGTAAAAACAATTTTTTGCTCTTTCCTTAAGTAGGAGATTGACTCGTTTACCATTATACGGCGCATCCAACCTTCAAAACTGCCTTCATCTCTAAAGGATTCCAGATTTTTAAATACTTTTAAAAACCCATTACACATTGCTTCTTCTGCCTGCATAACATCTTTTAAATACCGCCTGCATACCCCAAGCATTTTTGGCGCGTGCAAATTATAAAGTGTTCGCTGCGCATCACGATTTCCGTTAGCTGCTTTCTTTATAAGCTGTTTCTCGTTATTAAAAAATGAAATGACTTTCACAAAAGAGGGTTTTAAAACTGCCTTCACTTATAAAGACGCAGCATTTAATAAAATGGTTGCCTGAGATTAAAAAAAAATTGAATTTAATTTTAGATTGCTCATTACCAACAACCAATTGTAAAATAAAACATAATGAAGTCCACAATAAAACAATTGAAAATAAGTCTTTGCAGATAAAGACATTTTTAAATTGGCCTGCGACTTTATATAAGCACTTTGAAGATTTATAGTGCTACTACCCTTGTAAACTAAACGCGTTACTTTTTACGTTCAATTACATAATTCACCATAAGAATAAGTGAATCTTTATATTGAGATTCAGGATATTTATTAAGCATTCTTAATGCCTGTTGTTGAAGGGAGACCATTTTATCTACGGCATAATCTAAACCTCCAGATTTTTTCACGTAATCAATCACCTCGTTTACGCGGTTTTTGTCTTTATTGTGATTCTTAACCGAGTTGATAAGCCATTTACGTTGTTTCTTATCACTATTGTTTACAGCATAAATTAACGGAAGGGTCATTTTTTGCTCTTTGATATCTATACCGGTAGGCTTTCCTATTTGCTGTGTTCCATAATCAAACAAATCATCTTTAATCTGAAACGCAAGACCTATTAGCTCTCCAAATTTACGCATAGCCTCCACATCTTTTTTACCTGCGTGCACGGCGCAAGCACCCATTGCACAACAAGCAGCTATTAATGTTGCTGTTTTTTGACGTATGATTTCAAAGTAAATTTCTTCAGTAATATCAAGGTTGCGTGCTTTTTCAATCTGAAGTAATTCACCTTCGCTCATCTCGCGTACTGCAACCGAAATAATCTGCAAAAGATCAAAATCTTCATTATCTATAGAAAGTAGTAAGCCTTTTGAAAGCAGAAAGTCACCTACTAAAACAGCAATTTTATTTTTCCACAGTGCATTCAGACTAAAAAAACCACGCCGGCGGTAACTATCATCAACCACGTCATCGTGCACAAGTGTAGCTGTATGTATCAATTCTATGACAGAAGCACCCCGATAAGTACGATCGTTTAGGCGCTCGTCTCCCAGCATTTTGGCCACCAGAAATACAAACATAGGTCGCATTTGTTTCCCTTTACGGTTAACAATATAATGGGTGATGCGATTGAGAAGCGGCACTTTTGATTTCATCGAAAGCGAAAACTTCTGCTCAAAGAGTTCCATCTCGTGAGCAATAGGTTGCTTAATCTGTTCGACTACTTTCACTGGTGTTTTATGTTATTATATGCTTTAAAAAATCTTCAGTAAAATCTATAAATGACACCAAAGATTTAATTGTTTATCCGTTTTTGTTTGCGAGTTGTCCGCAGGCAGCGTCAATATCTTTACCACGTGAACGTCTTACCGTTACCGTTATTCCTCTATCCTCAAGTTTTGCAACATAACGATTTATGATCTCAGGATCTGCCTGTTGAAACTGACCGTCGTCTATAGGATTGTATTCGATCAAATTTACTTTACTTGGTACTGCCAGGCAAAATTCGATTAACGCCTCTATATCTTTATCCCGATCATTTATACCACCCCAAACAATATACTCATAGGTTATAAACTTCTTAGTTTTAATATACCAATATTGGAGTGCTTCTTTAAGCTCTATTAAAGGCATTTGCTCATTAAAAGGCATAATATCTGTACGCACCTCATCTAGAGCAGAATGCAACGAAACAGCAAGATTGAATTTAACGGCGTCATCTGCCATCTTCTTTATAATCTTTGGAACACCAGAAGTAGAAACCGTAATACGCTTTGGAGACATTCCTAAGCCATCTGGAGATGTTATTTTCTCTATAGACTTAATGACATTATTGTAGTTCATTAACGGCTCTCCCATACCCATAAATACGATATTAGAAAGCGGCCTTCCAAAATACAGTTTACTTTGCTGATCTATCGCCACTACCTGATCAAATATTTCATCAGGATTTAAATTACGCATACGTTTTAAACGTGCTGTAGCACAAAATTTACAATTTAAACTACATCCCACCTGTGAAGATACACAAGCTGTAGTTCTACTGGCTGTAGGTATTAATACAGATTCAACAGTAAGATTATCATGAAGTTTTACAGCATTTTTAATCGTACCATCATTACTGCGCTGCATCTGATCTACCTTGATGTGATTAATCACAAAGTGCGTATCTAAGAAACTACGGGTTTCTTTAGACAGGTTTGTCATATCATCAAAAGAATGTGCTCCTTTACTCCACAACCATTCATAAACCTGATTGCCTCTAAAAGCCTTCTCGCCCTGAGCTACAAAATAATCCCTCAATTCATCACGGGATAATGCTCGAATATCTTTTTTAGTTTGTATCACGCTGTAAAGTTACTATTTAACAAGCTGCTTCCTATAACCTAAGCCTTAAGTTTTATACTAAAAATCCCCGACACTACTGCCGGGGATTTTTTAATTATAACTAGAACTAGAATTAGATGATTAACATCGCATCCCCATAAGTATAGAATTTATATTTCTCTTTTACTGCTTCTTCATAGGCTTGTTTCATAAAATCATGACCCGCAAAAGCAGACACCATCATCATTAGCGTAGATTTTGGTGTATGAAAATTAGTCACCATACAATTTGCAATACTAAAGTCATAAGGAGGGAAAATAAATTTATTAGTCCACCCACTAAATTCGTTTAGCGTACGATTAGAACTTACTGCACTTTCCAAAGTACGCATTACGGTAGTACCTACTGCGCAAATTTTTCTTTTTTCACTTATCGCCTTATTGATAACTTCTACAGCTTCCGACTTGATGTAAGCCTCTTCACTATCCATCTTATGTTTAGAAAGATCTTCAACTTCAACAGCACTAAAGGTACCCAAACCTACGTGAAGTGTAACTTCAGCAAAATTTAGACCTTTAATTTCAAGACGTTTTAATAGGTGCTTACTAAAGTGCAAACCAGCTGTAGGCGCAGCAACAGCACCTTCTTCTTTTGCAAAAATAGTCTGATAACGCTCTGCATCTTCGGGCTCTACTTCACGCTTAATGTATTTAGGTAGTGGTGTCTCTCCTAATTCTGTAAGTTTATTTCTAAACTCCTGATATGAACCATCATATAAAAAACGTAAAGTTCTACCTCTAGAAGTTGTATTGTCTATTACTTCAGCAACAAGACTCTCATCATCACCAAAATAAAGTTTATTACCGATACGTATTTTACGTGCAGGATCTACAAGAACATCCCACAGGCGGGTCTCTGAATTAAGTTCTCTTAATAAGAAAACCTCGATACGAGCACCGGTTTTTTCTTTATTTCCATAAAGGCGTGCAGGAAAAACCTTTGTATTATTAAGAACCATAATATCATTGGGCTCAAAATAATCTATAATATCTTTGAAGAGCTTATGCTCTATAGTCTTAGTTTTACGATTAAGAACCATCAAGCGTGCTTCATCCCTATTTTCGGCAGGATATTCGGCTAACAGCTCGTTTGGCAAATCAAAATTAAAATGCGAAAGTTTCATTCCCATGGGATGTCTTTTTTAGGTATTTAAAATAGCGTGCAAATATACAACCTCAAGGTAGGGGTTGTCAAGTAAAACACGGTTTAATTTAGTATTAGTCTAAACTTGTTCTATTTTGAAGCCCAGCCCTCTAAAATCAGCCCAAAAATCAGGATATGATTTGTTTACAACCTCAGCATCTTCAAAAATAATTGGGACTTTTAATGCTAAAGGAGCAAAAGCCATCGCCATTCTATGGTCTTGATAGGTTTTTATGGTCACATTTTCGACACAAGTTCCACCAGCTTTCAAATGAAGAGATTTATCAGTCACTTCAATAGTTGCACCTAATTTACTCAGTTCTGCTTTTAAGGCCTCAAGGCGATCTGTCTCCTTAATTTTTAAAGTGTGAAGTCCTGTTAAATCGCAGGAAATACCCAGACCAAAACAGGTAACTGCAATTGTCTGAGCGATATCTGGGCTGTTTGCAAGATCAAAAGATATGTGCTTCAGTTGAGCATCTTTTTCTTTTTCCAGAATAATCGAATGCTCTAGAAAAGTAGTTTTTACACCAAGTTTTGTATAAAGTTCTGCTAAAACAGCATCGCCCTGCAAACTTTCCTTTTTATAACTTGATAAGGTAAGTTTTGCAGTTTCTGAAAGTGCAACCAGGCTGTAGTAATAGGAAACACTACTCCAGTCAGACTCTACTGTCATTTGCGCAACAGTCACATTTTGAGCCGGTGCTATATATATAAGTTGATCTTCAAAACTGCTTTCTATTTCAAGTTGGGTTAATAAAGAACGCGTCATTTCTATATATGGTACCGAAGTTATTTTACCCAGTAATTCTATCTCCAGACCGTTTTCAAATGAAGCACCCACCATCATAAGCGCAGATATATATTGGCTACTCACGTTAGCGGCTAATGATACTTTATTTTCAGTAAGTCTTTTACCTTTAATTAATAAAGGCGCAAAACCCTCTGCATCTACATAAGTAATATCTGCACCTAAACTTCTAAGCGCATCTACCAGAAGCCCTATAGGACGCTCCTTCATACGCTGGCTACCTGTAAGTAAGGTTTCTCTACCTTCGTAAGCTGCAAAATAGGCGGTTAGAAATCGCATAGCCGTGCCCGCATGATGAATATCTATTGTTTTTTCTGTGGAAGCTAAAGCTTTTTGCATCACCTCGCTATCATCGCTATTTGAAAGATTATTAATCTCAAAATTGCCATAAAGGGCCTGAAGCAATAACAATCTATTGCTCTCACTTTTTGAACCTGTTATGCGTACCTCACCCGATAAATGCGGACTTTTTTGTTCTAATTTAAGTATCAAAATTGTAGTGTATTAGGAAAGTGCGATTACTTCAGTTTATCATTATTATGGTGACGATCGTGATCTCGCTTTGTCTTTAAGTCAAGCTTTTTATCAAAAGCGTCCTGCAGATTTATTCCGGTTTGATTTGCCAGACAAAGCACTACAAATAGAACATCTGCCAGTTCTTCTCCTAAATCTTTATTTTTGTCGCTCTCTTTCTCGCTTTGTTCACCATAACGACGTGCGATTATACGCGCAACTTCGCCTACTTCTTCGGTAAGCTGAGCCATATTAGTAAGTTCATTAAAATAGCGAACTCCGTGAGTTTTTATCCACTCGTCAACAGCTAACTGAGCATTATCGATTTTCATGATTGGGTTGTTCTTACTTAAGACGCTAAAATAAGGTAAAGTAAAAAACTAATCACTTAAAGAATCAAAAAAGCCTAACAAAGCATTAGCAACAGGTCAGATTTTTTGAAGAATCACACGTTCATTTTCCTTAGCTACTTTTAATTTGAAAAATTCTTTTAAAGAAAAATAATATGCACTATCTATAAAATGCTTTTTTACATTAAAACGTGCCATAATTTGCAATGTCCCCGATGTATGTACTATAGAATAAAAGAAATCTCCCATTTCATTAGGCAAACTTATACGCATTGCTTCAGGCAAACTGTTTACCTCATAACCTTCAGGGATTTTTATATTAATACGAATATCGCGTAAAAAAGGATATTCAAAATCTATGGGATATTGGCGTTCATCAGATTTAAAAGGTGATTCAGTTTCCGTAAAAAATAATAAAGGACTTATGAGAATTTTATCTCCTATAATATCTACAGCAGCTTCTCTCTTAAAGTCGAAAGTCTCTACTATGGGCTCTGACAATTCTTTAAGATTATTTAGATTATAATTGCTAATTGCATCTAAGCCTAGTTTTTCCTGCTGCTTATCAGTATAGTTATTCACATCGGTATCGTGATATTTAGCTCTAAAATCTAAAGCTTCAATACCTATATACCGTTTGATAAGCTCTCCACTTAATGAGCCTTCTTCAGATAATGTAGCATTTAAAAAGATATGCGTCGCTGAATTTAAATCTTCAAAAAGATCTATTTCCTGAGAAATACCATTTTTATTAATCATTCTGCCATACCAGTTGTAAACACGCGTGGGCAGGATATTAGGCGCGCTTAATTTATCTGTAGCATCAAGCAGAATCGTTTTACCACCCTCCCGCACACCTGCCAGAACATAATTAAACCCTTCTAAGGTAGGAAAGTTAGGAATACCGTACTGCTTTGTACTTACTAAAACAGGGTTTGCATTCACTCCTACCTCCTGGAGAAGAGCTACAAGCATAAGATTAATTTCTGCAACATTACCAGAACCTAAAGTGAAGGCTTTTTTTAAACCCTGATCTGTATATTTCCCGTAATCCCCATTCCACGTCATTTTACCTTTGATGGCTTCTAAAGATGCTGTGATTTTATCTTCGGTGCTTGTATTAGAGACAGTAATTGTTTTTCCTAAATCATTAAGGTAAATCGTACGCTCTAATTGCCCTCCAAAGTTAACCGACTTAAAAATTGATTTTGCAACCTCTTCCCAGGTGGTGGCATACGCTCTTTTATTTCCTTTATCAAATTCTGTTGAAACCAACTCATAGACTACAGACATTCTGTAGTTTTCAGGGTTGTTCATAAACACCTCTTTCTTTAAAGCTGGGATATTTTGTTTTGAAAATTCAGCGGTGATTTCACTAAATGTTATATTCATATTTCTTGTAGTAGAAAGGCTGGAACCATAAGCTCCTTTAGGATTATAACTAACCCCCAGAGTTCTTTTCTTAACAGATTCTTGAGGTTCAATAGTAAAATATCCTTTTTTAATTCTTCTAAATGAAAACATACCCGGTGTACGCACTTTAGCATAATAATTTAACACCGGTATATTCTCCTGAAGTATTAAATCGTCAATTTTATAAAAAGGAGATATCGTCTTATAACTCCATTCTATAATACTGCCTACACGTGCATCTGGAAGCGTAAAACTGGTCTCGTTAAAATTTTCGCTTACTTCCTGTTCAAAAATTGCCTCTTTTGTAAGCTTGTGTTTTTTAATCTGCCCATCATCTAAATTATATGTAAAACCGCTCACATCTTCTACTTCTTCTTCACTTTTTTCTTTTTTATATAATTTGATTCGTTTTGTGGCATAATCAAGACCGCTGGTATTTAGAATTTTAATACGCTCTGTAATTTCATTTATAAAAACCCAATTTTTAAGTGTAGAATCGTAATCAAGATAAGTCTCCCTTATTTTGTCAATATAAACTGCGGGTGCTGTAGAATCATTCTCATACATTCTAGAACTTAGGTCTTCTTCAGAAATTTTATCAAGCTTGTACTCTTGCGCACAAAGCGTATTTAAAAAAATAATAGCTGCCAGGCAAAACTTAAATTTGTGTAATCTCACATCTTATACTTTAGATAAAACAATCTTATTGTTTTGCTTAGAGACGATAAGTTCATAGAACTTCTTTAAATCCTGATAATATTGCGGGGTAATTATAGATGAGTTTAATGCCATTTCACAAGAAACCTGCACATACCCATTTGTATTAGATATTAAATATTTGAATACCCCTAAATCTTCAGCAAGATTCACGATTTCATTTTGAGGAAGACTTTCTACCACATAGCCTTGAGGAAGTTTAATGTTTATAATAAATCTATCTTTCCACGGGTACATAAAATCTACAGGATGTTTGCGCTCTTCAGACTTGAAGGGATTTTCTTGTGTTGCTAAATGTAGAAATGGCGATATGTAGAGTTTACCTCCTATTTCTTCAATACCATCTAACATTTCAAAACTATAATTCAATTCTACAGGCTCGTAAACTTCTTCTATATTTTTAATTTCTAATTCATTAATTTCAATCCCCGAATACCGTTCTTCAAGAGTTTCCAGACTTTCCTGGTCACTTTTTCCACTATAATTTCTTCTGTAAGACAAACCGTAATTACCCGTGTATTGGCTACGTGCTCTACAAGAAATGGCTAAATCTTCTGTTATTTCTAAATTGAGCATGGTATTTTCTAATGCATGTTTTGTAGGGTTTAAACTCACCCATTCTGACGTACCATCTTCACGTATTAATCTACCATTCCAGTTTAAAAGCTTTTCCTCAAGCAAATTTGCGGCTCCCATTTTATGAGTAGCGTCCATCAGAATTACGTTCTCATCAAGTTTAACTCCGGCAATTACATCGTTAAAACCATTACGGGTAGGAAAAAGAGGAATTCCATTATCGCGTGTACTTAATATAATAGGGTTTGCATCAAGTCCCGCATACCGCAACATACTTACTAATAATAAGTTTATATCTGCAGTGTTACCTACTCCGGTTTTATAAGCATCTTTCACACCCTCATCTGCATAAATACCTATATATTTATTCCAATTCATTTTTTGTTTAACAAACTCATAGATTCGCGTTGCTTTTTCTTCAGAAGTTGTTGAGCCCGATATAACCGCATCTACATCATCAGCATAAAACCGATCGTTTTTTAACTGACCTCCAAAATTTTCAGAATCATAAATCGTTTTTGATACAGCCTCCCATGTACTGGTAATCGTCTCAAAAGGTTCGTTGGGGTATTTAGTATAGGCCAGTTCAAAGGTTATTGCAGACCTGTAATTATCAATATTAGAAGAAAATACCTCATCTTTCATTGCGGGTACATTTTCAACATTAATTGAATAACTATTAGCTTGATAATCTATAGTTTGATTCTGCGTGGTATTTCTCTTTTGTAATTGACTGCCACTTAGGGTTGCAAAGCCGGCATTGCGATCAACACGTACTACATAATTTAATTTTGCAGCTTTACTCGACTCCTCTACTTTAAAAGGTTGTAATCCTTTACGATGCATCTGATACACCAACCACTCTGGGCTGTAAAAACGAATATCTGCTTTGTTTAAAGGGATATCTTCCTGAAGACGTATTTCATCAATATTTGATAGAAACGGGGATACAAGCTTATACTTAAATTCTATAATACAACCCGCCTGAAGATTAGGCATTGTAAACTTTTCTACGTTGTAAAACTTATTACGTACTTCTTTAAAAATACCGTCATTCTGTAATTTAGTTTCAACTACTTTTCCATTTTCAAGCGTATAGGTTACTGCTTTAAGACTATTAATGTCTTCTTCATTATCACCTCCTCCCTGATATATTGGAATCACATGAGTACCCCATTCAAAACCTTCTGCGTTATAAATTTTAATACGCTCATATATTTCTGTTGTGAGTGTAAAACCGTTATTCTGACTGTAATCAATGTGAGAATATTGCTCTCTAAATAAAATAGCTGCATCAGCATCAGAATCAAGCGCGTGAGATTCTTCTTTGAGTTCTTCAACAGAAACTTTTCCAAATCTAAAGTCCTGACCAAAGTTTACTGTTGTAATTAGAAAAAACAGGAATAATGTAGTTTTATGCATATTTTATTTTTTTTCAATTAGTAATTTTTGACCATCTAAACGCACACAGTTTTTATAAAAATCACGATACGCATTATAAACACCTACCGAATATTCTCCTTCATTTAATTTTAAAATGCGGGTATAGTATAGCATACCCTCTTTGATTTTGTAGGTTGCCTTGTAGGAGGCAAATTCTTCAGTAATTTCGATATCTTCAGGAAGACTATTTACTGTGAAATTTTGAGGAAGCGCAATTTCAACTTCCTGTTTTTGCACCGTGCCTCTTAGAATTATAAAATTCGATTTTCGATCTACATAACGTGGCGGTATTGCATCTCTTGTAATCGCAAAGGGATTTACTTCAATTAAAAAATTCTCGTTTATTTTTGAAGCATATCCAGATGCTTCAATTTTCATGTCTTCTTTATAGTTAATTGCCAGTTTATCATTTTGCAAACTAATATCTGATACCGACAGATTCTTTATACCGTCAAAAGTATTGTAATAGTAATCTTTGAGATCTTTATCATTCTTAGTGTCTAACTGCATTCGGGCCGAATAATAAATTCCGTCAGAGGTTCTGGAAATAGAACCCGATAAATCACCTGCGGCGTCTAAAATAAATTTTGCTGAGACTTTATTGAGATTATCTTCCTGCTCGTATTTTGTAGTTCGTGCCAGCTTACCACCTTCTTCGGTTACTAATAAAACGTCTCTGTCATCTGTAAACAAACCCATATAACCAAATGGAGTTTCCTGACTGGTACATTCTAAAAATTTAATAGAATCTCCAAGCTGTACACCCAAAATTGCGTGATTACCCTGCATAGCAACAACATCTGTCTCTAATGACTCTTTGCCAGTATCACCGTATAAAATGGTATAATAAGATTTTATACCCGCCGCTTTAAGCAAACTTTGTGTATAGCTACTTAGAGCCTTACAGTCGCCATAACTTAATCGCTGTACATCTGAAGCATTCATAGGTTTCCAACCACCTATTTCAACCTGCACACTAATGTACCTTACCTTATCCTGTACAAGTTGATAAATAGCTCTTGCCTTAGCCTCCTCATCTGGTAGATCTTTAACAAGTTCTTGCACTTGCGCTATAGTCGCTGCATCGAGATCTTGTGTATCTATAACCAATTCATCATACATCCACTTACCAAAATCTTTCCAATTGCCGGCAATACCGGGTACTCCTTCTAAATAAAACGTATCAAAAAAGCACTTTACACGTGGCATTCTTTTATCGAGAGCAGGAGAATTATATTCTTGTGATATCGGGGTAATATTACGTGCCGTCCAAACGGTTTTACCTGCTGTTTCTTCTACTGTAACATCATACTCCTCTAGGCGTGTAGATTTTGATCTTAGGGTATTTTCCGGATTATGTATTACAGTAAATTGTGAGAATTGAGTTCCACTTTCATACCGGGAGACGGGCATCCATTCTCTGAGAAAAGCAGTGGTTTTAGATTCGGTTTCTGAAACAAAACTTACCGTATAGGGATATGAAGTTGCCGTATAATCTAAATACATGATACGACTATCTGCATACAACGTTCCGCCGCTTACTGCACTCACATCTTTAAAATCGCGCTTTTTTATTTTTTGCTTTTCATTGCCCAGTAAGTCATAGATAACTGCTTCAATTTTAGAAACTTTAGAATTGTTATTGTAACTAGCATAGGCTTTCACATCAGATAAACCAGCCTTATTATAAACGGTAACAACTCTATAAACTGAAGTTTTTAAAGTGCCTTCTTCTGAAAGATCTAAGGTGATTTCTTCGTGTATAATTACACTGTCTGCTCCCTGAGAAAGGGCAGAGTCGACATTTAATGCTGAGAAGTTTACTTCTTGACTAAATGTAAGTAGGGGGCAAACAATTAGGAGGAAAAATAACTTTTTGATAATATGTATATTGTTTAGCAATATACTAAAATCTTAATATTTTCCTAAACTATTCTCTGTTTTTAGAATCAATTGTAATAGTTACCGGCCCGTCGTTAATAATGGAGACTTTCATATCGGCGCCAAATTCACCTGTTTTAACCCGTTTACCAAGCTTCTGAGAAAGTGCTCCTACAAAATTTTCATACAGTGTAATTGCAATTTCGGGTTTTGCAGCATTTAAAAATGAAGGGCGATTTCCCTTTTTGGTAGATGCAAATAAAGTAAACTGACTTATTAAAAGTATTTCGCCATTTTGATCAATAATACTTTCATTCATTAAACCTTCAGCATCACTAAAAACGCGAAGGCCACATATCTTTGAAGTTAGCCAGTCAATATCAGACTCATTATCATTAGGCTCAATACCCAGAAGTATCATAAAGCCAGAAGCTATTTCTCCTTTGATAACATTATCTATAATTACTGAAGCTTCGCTTACCCGCTGAATAACTACTCGCATACTTTAAATTTAGGGAATGTAACTTAGGGCTGAGGTTGATCATAAACATTACGCCGGTAATTTTCCTCATCTCCTTCAATAATCTGTTTGTAGCTTTGATAACGTGACCAGCTTAATCGGTCATCTTCAAGAGCTTCTTTTATTGCGCATTTAGGTTCTTCAAGGTGTAAGCAATTATTGAATTTGCATTGATCTTTTAAAGCAAAAAATTCAGGAAAATAATTACCTAACTCTTCCTTTTCAATATCAACAACTCCAAAACCTTTTATTCCCGGAGTATCTATTATACGGGCGTCAAATGTAAGATCATACATCTCTGCAAAAGTAGTTGTATGTTGACCTTGCATATGCTGACCGCTTATTTCTTTAGTTTTTAAATCTAATGAAGGCTCTAGTGCATTGACCAGCGTAGATTTACCCACACCACTATGCCCCGAGAACATACTGGTTTTACCCAGCATTAATTCTTTGACCTGATCTACATTTTTACCGGTTTTTGCAGAAACACCAATACAGGTATACCCTATTTCACGATACATTTCGGCAAGATATTTAACCTCGCCAAATTCTTCGTCATTTAACGTATCTACTTTATTGAAAAGCAGAACAGCTTTAATATGATAAGCCTCGCATGTAACTAAAAAACGATCTATAAAAGCGGTAAATGTAGGTGGATTGTTAAGCGTAACTACTAAAAAACACAGATCTATATTTGCAGCAATTATATGCGTCTGCTTAGACAGATTTACAGATTTACGTATGATGTAGTTTTCTCGTTTGTCTATATCTTTAATAACTCCCGTTACAGCATCACTGGTCTGCTCTAACTCAAACACAACCGTATCGCCTACCGCCACAGGATTTGTACTTTTTATACCCTGCATTCTAAAGCGCCCCTTAATACGACAATCGTAAAATGTGCCGTCTTCTGTTTTAACGCTGTACCAACTTCCGGTAGATTTGTAAACCGTTCCTTTCAAAAATTATTTTTAAATAATGAGTTTGTAAAACTACTTTATTTTAAAGAACTCAAATAGTTAAAGCGTAAAATACATTAGCGGTAGAGCGCTTTAGATTAAAAAATGAAAGAGATTGAGTCAAAGTCATAAAACGCCTTTATAAAATAATTTTGAATAATACTAATTTGAAAAGTCATTAGTTTTGTGGTTATTGCGAACCAAACAATAACCTCAAATATGAAAAAAATTACACAATTCCTTTTTCTAGTTACTTTTTTAAGCGGATTTATCGCCCAGTCTCAAACGCATTTATATGAAAATCCAAAGTTTGACGAGCTAGCCAAAGACCATAAAAACATTGCTATTCTACCTTTTAAAACAAAAATAGAATTACGTCCCAAGCAGATGGAAAAGTTGGAGCCCGGTCAACTGGAAGAGATGCAATTAAGCGAAGCTGAAAGTCTTCAGGACGCTATGTACTCCTGGTTTCTTAAACGTAAAAAACGAGGAACCCTTGCGATAGATGTGCAACAACCATCACGTACAAAAGCTTTATTATTGAAGCAAAACATCAATGCAGAAAATATAGAAACCTATACTCCAGAAGAACTTGCTCAAATTCTGGAAGTTGACGCCATCATATCTGGCACTTACGATACTAACAAACCTATGTCTGAGGGGCTTCTATTGCATTAGGCCTTTTAATAGGATTCTGGGGAAGTACAAATTCTGCGATTGTAAATATGAATATTAACAATGCAGCAGATGGCGAGTTACTATGGAATTACAACAAGAAAGTTTCCGGAAGCTTTGGAAGCAATTCTGACGATCTCATAAATGTTTTAATGCGTAAAGCCTCAAGAAGACTGGCATACACAAAATAGTCTCAAAATTTAGAAATAAAAAAAAAGGCGCTCGTTGAGCGCCTTTTTTTTTATTTCAATCCTATGAAGATTATGCCTCTTCCATTCTCGAAATTTTCTTCTGGTGATTAATAGATTCCTGGTGAATCGCTTTAAACACGCGTAAAATAAACTCCTCACTTAAGTTATTTTTCTCTCCTTCTAAGATCATTGCTCCCAAAATCTCATTCCATCGTTTAGATTGAAGTATCGCTACGTTATTTTGCGTTTTAAGCTCCCCTATAGAATCTGCAATTTTCATACGCTTACCCAGACTTTCAATAAGTTGATGATCTACAACATCTATTTGAGTACGTAATGTATTTAATTTATTATTAAATTCTGCAGCAGTACCTTCTTCCTTACGTATTTTCAAATCTTTCATAATTTGAACCAGTGTAGAAGGGGTTATTTGTTGTGCAGCATCACTCCACGCATTATCAGGATCGTAATGCGTTTCAACCATAATACCATCGTAATTAAGATCAAGACCTGTTTGACACAAATCAAATATAATATCACGACGCCCTGCAATGTGAGAAGGGTCTAAAATTAGAGGTAAATCAGGAAATTTATCTTGTAAATCTACTGCAACCTGCCACTCAGGGTTGTTACGGTAACGGGTTTTCTCATACGTAGAGAATCCTCTGTGTATTACGCCTAAATTTTTAACATCTTGCGTATAAAAGCGCTCAACAGCTCCTAACCACAATGCTAAATCTGGGTTTACCGGGTTTTTAATAAGTACGACTTTATCTGTGCCTTTTAAAGCTTCTGCAATTTCCTGAATGTTGAATGGAGAAACAGTAGTACGTGCACCTATCCATAAGATATCTACATCATGCTTAAGAGCTAGTTCTACATGGTTTGGATTTGCTACTTCTGTAGTTGTAAGCATACCGGTTTCTTCTTTTGCTTTCTGAAGCCACTTTAAACCTAAAGCTCCTACTCCTTCAAACATTCCCGGGCGCGTACGCGGTTTCCAGATTCCTGCTCTAAATACAGTTGCGTCTGTATCTTTTAATTCGTGTGCTATTTTTAGCACTTGTTCTTCGGTCTCTGCACTACAAGGTCCTGCAATTACCAGAGGATGATCCAGATTGAATGCATCTAACCAGTTTCTAAGTTCTTTCTTGTTTTCCATATCCTACAAATTTACGGCATTTTGCCAATTACGATAATCCTTTAAGTATTGATTTTATGTGGTTTGTATTTTCCATTTCGTTATAAACCTCCTCATAGTCGCCGGCTTCAAGAACGTTTTTGAAATGTGTTAAATTGTTTATGTATTCGGTTAGGCTTTCTAAAACATTAGCCTTATTCTCTTTAAAAATAGGGGTCCAGGTTGCCGGGTTACTTTTAGCTAGTCGTACTGTAGAAGCAAAACCACTACCCGCCATATCAAAAATATCTTTTTCGTTTTTCTCTTTTTCAATTACGGTTTTGCCCAGCATAAAACTGCTTATGTGCGACAAATGTGATACGTATGCAATATGTTTATCGTGTGAATGCGGATTCATATAGCGAATACGCATTTCTAAAACTTGAAACAACTGCATTGCCTTAGCCAGCAATACTTCGTCTGTCTCTTCTATCTCACAAAGAATCATTGTTTTTTCTTTAAACAAATTTTCTATTGCTGCAGAAGGTCCAGAAAATTCTGTACCTGCGATAGGATGTGCTGCTAAAAAATTAGCGCGTTTCGGATGGTTGCGTACGGCATCGCAAACGCTTCCTTTAGTAGAGCCTACATCTATAACCAGCGCTTTGTCTGCTACTGCATCAAGAACAGGCGGTAAAAACAAATTAGCCTGATCTACCGGTATTGCAAGAATAACAAGGTCTGCCTGGCTTAATGCTTCAAATCTTGAGGAATGATCAATCACACCAAGACCTACTGCTTCTGTTAAATGATTATCGCTACTGTCTATACCATAAATTGTACTCTCTGGTAATATGCGCTTTAAATCGCGCGCAATAGAACCGCCTATAAGGCCTATACCTAAAACAAATATGTTTTTAAAATCTTCCAAGTTGACTTGTTTTATTGCTATTCTTAACTTCTTTGATACCCCGCAAGCTTAAAACCTGCTAATCGCTTCTCTAATTTTATTTTCTGTTACGCAAAGCGAAAAACGTATATATCCTGCTCCCTGTGAGCCAAATATAGTTCCCGGGGTAATAAATATGCTTTTCTCTAAAAGAATGTCATCTATAAAAGATTCTGCATCTGATGCTCCTTCCGGCAGTTTTGCCCAGATAAACATACCCGCTGCCTCTTTATCATACGTACATCCCAAAACATCTGCAAGTTGCCACATAAGCTCTCGCCTTGATTTATAAACCGAATTAAGTTCATTAAACCAGCGCTCCCCTTCAGTTAAAACCGCTGCTGCACCTTTTTGAATTCCGTAGAACATACCGCTATCCATATTACTTTTTACGGTTAGTACTGCGTTTATATAATCTTCTGCACCCAGCAACATTCCCACGCGCCAGCCAGACATATTAAATGACTTACTCAAAGAATTAAGCTCAAGCGCCACTTCTTTTGCTCCTTCAATACTTAGAATACTCTCAGGGTTATCATTTAAAATAAAGCTGTACGGGTTATCATTAATCAAAAGAATATTTTGAGCTTTTGCGAAGGCAATTAATTTCTCAAAATCTGCTGTAGTAGCCTTAGCCCCTGTTGGCATATGAGGATAATTAACCCACATCAACTTAACCTTACTCAAATCTAACTTAGCAAGCTCTTCGTAATTAGGCATCCAGTTATTTGCCGCATCAAGATTGTAATACACAGGCTCAGCCTCAAGCAAATTAGTTACCGAAGAATAGGTAGGATAACCGGGATTAGGTATTAAAACCTGATCACCCTGATTAAGAAATGCCATGCTTATGTGCATAATACCTTCTTTAGACCCCATTAAGGGTAAAATCTCTGTTTCAGAATCTAAGGTTACTGCATACTTACTCACATAAAAGTCGCTCATCGCTTTTGTAAGTTGAGGCAAACCCTTATAACTCTGATACTGGTGTGCCGGCGCATCTAGTAAAGATTGCGTGAGCGCATCTATAACGTGAGGCGGAGGTGGCAAATCTGGACTACCTACACCCATATTTATGATAGGTTTACCTGCCGCTGCAAGCGCTCTTACCTCTTTAAGCTTACGCGAAAAGTAATATTCTGAAGTCTGCTGTAAACGTTTAGCCGATTCTATAATCATTATTTCCGATTTTTATATTCTCCGAGAACTTTAAACTCTGCAGCCATTATAGCCAATAATTTTTTTGCCTTATCAAAATCTTTATACTCTTTAAAAGTCACATCAACAAAAAAAGAATATACCCAGGGCGTTTCAATAACTGGTAACGACTGTATTTTTGTAAGGTTTAATTTGCAATCACTCATCACGTTAAGTACCGCTGCCAGACTGCCTCTTTTATGATCTGTCAAAAATTTAACCGAAGCTTTATCAGGCACATCAGTATCTGTACGCCCATTATTATTCAGAATAAAAAAGCGTGTTGAATTGTCTTTAATGGTTTGCATGTTTTCTGCTAAAATCTCTAAACCATAAATTTTTGCTGCAGTGACACTGGCTATTGCTGCTACATTTGTCAATTGACCCTCGGCGATGCGTTTTGCCGCTCCTGCTGTATCATCATCTTCAACAAGGCGTATGTTACTTTTATCTTTAAAAAAATCTTTACATTGTAATAAGGCCATGGGGTGAGACCATACTTCTTTAATATTTTCGAGAGTCTGCCCAGGCATCGCCATTAAATTTTGACTTATAGGCAAATAATGCTCGCCTTCAATATTTAACTGGTGATAGTCTATTAGTGCATAATTAGGTATGATGCTTCCGGCGATAGAGTTTTCTATTGCCATTACTGCATCTGTACTTTCACCTTTTAAAAGACTGTTAACCACATCCTGGAAATTGCGGCAAGCCACAACCTCAACATCTTCGCTAAAAAAATCCTGAGCTACCTTATGGTGAAAGGATCCTTCAATTCCCTGTATGGCTACTTTATGTTTCACAGATGCGTATTTAGTTTTTAAGTTTCAGTTTAAAACAAAAAAAGTCCCGATTTTTTAAATCGGGACCTATATGATATATCAATACTATACGATTATAGCGGTCCCGTTTCTCTCAGAAAGAAAAAGAAATAATAACGGTTATAAAAGTAAGGTACGTTGAACATGTGTTGTTTCTGTTTTACGGTGCTAAAGTAATTAAATAATTAGGAATCTATTAAAATGTAACTAACTTTTACAGATAATCAATTAAATAGCTCATTTTATTAGACTAAATCAAATTAGACCTTTAAAAAACATCCTTTTTTTAGTGATAAAGCTTTTGTTAAATCAAACTCTCCAAATTATTAAGTAAATCATTACGTATTTTAAGTATTTAGAAAGATAAGGCTGTTGCCTATTTGTTTAATTTTAGCCACCCAACCAAAAATAAAATGCGCAGCCTATGTCTATTGTGGTAAATGCCATCTCAAAAAATTATGGAATGCAAAAAGCGCTTGATGTAATCTCCTTTAGCATACAGAAAGGAGAGATTACCGGTTTTTTAGGTCCTAATGGAGCCGGTAAGAGTACGATGATGAAAATACTTACCACCTACTTAAAGCCGACTTCAGGTGAGGCATTAGTAAATGACTATTCTACAAAAACACAACAGCTTGAAGTTCAAAAAAGTATAGGTTACCTGGCGGAAAATAATCCGTTATATCCTGAAATGTATATTAGAGAATATTTAAAATTTCAGGCAGATCTTAATAATGCCCCAAAAGAGCGCATTGAGGAAGTTATAACGCTTACCGGTTTAACTCCTGAAATCACTAAAAAAATCAAACAGCTAAGTAAAGGTTACAGACAACGTGTGGGTCTTGCTGCCGCACTTATAAATGATCCCGAAGTTTTAATTTTAGACGAGCCTACAACAGGTTTAGATCCCAATCAGTTAAAAGAAATACGATCGCTAATAAGAACTATTGGTAAAACTAAAACCGTTTTACTCTCTACACATATTATGCAAGAGGTTGAAGCGATTTGCGATCGTGTGATAATAATTAATAAGGGAAAAATTGTAGCAGATAAAAAACTTGATAATCTTCAAGATGATAAGGAGCAGGTTATAGAGGTAGAATTTGATTATCGTATTGAAGAAGTGGCTTTACTACAACTCCCTAAAGCAATTTCGGTTAAAAACACAAAAGGATTTGTTTATGAAATTACTTTTGAAACTATAACAGATATGCGACCGGTAATTTTTGATTTCGCACACGACAATGGTCTTAAAACCTTACAGCTTACAAAAAAGAATCGTTCATTAGAACAACTTTTTCAAGAACTCACCAGCTAACAACATATTATGGTATTTTATGCTTTTGCGCTTTTTTTAATTGTCATTGCCCTACTGCCTCTAACGCAGGGAACACACTGGGTAATACGCGGCTGGGATTTTATACGGGTTCAAACCAGTTTCTTACAACTTTTAGTTCTTTTATTAATTGCTGTATTTGCTTTTCCTGAAGCTACCTGGGAGTATATTGTAGCGGTTTGTCTTATCCTAACGCTTTTATTTCAAATTTATAAAGTATTCCCATACTCGCACTATTATCCTATACGTGACAAAAAGCCTGAAAAGCCTGAAAAACTTCAACAAATAAGCCTGCTCACATCTAATGTTTTACAAACAAATACAGATTACGATAAGCTTATTAAGCAAGTTGAAGAACATCAACCAGATTTGTTACTGGTGATGGAAACCGATAAAAACTGGGAAAACGGATTAAAATCTCTTGAAGAAAACTATCCGCATATGGTACCTGTACCACTAGATAATTTTTACGGTATGCATCTTTATAGCAAGTATGAGTTAGGGGACACTCAAGTAAATTATCTTGTTGAAAAAGATATCCCATCTATATTTACAAAGGTTTATTATAATCATGAATCGTTTATAAATCTTATTTGCGTACACCCTGCTCCTCCCAGTCCTACTGAAAATGAAACATCAGAAGAACGCGATGCTGAACTTCTAATAATAGGAAAAGCAGTGCGGGAATTAGAGAGTCCTGTGATTGTTTGTGGCGATTTAAATGATGTAGTATGGTCTAGAGTAAGCAGATTATTTGCTAAAATGACCGGTTTAATAGATCCTAGAATAGGCCGAGGACTCTTCCCTACTTTTCATGCAGATTACTGGTATTTACGATTTCCGATAGATCACTTATTTCATTCTGAAGATGTTGTGGTAGATAAGATGAAACGTTTACCGCACGTGGGTTCAGACCATTACCCTATGTTCTTTACTTTCTGGCTTGAAACCGAAGAAATCATAGAAAAACCCGAATTAGATGAAGAGACTAATGAAGAAATAGAAGAGCGTATAAACGAAGGACTTGAAAGCGCAGAATAAGAAACTAGAAAGCCCCCTTTCGGGGGCCTGATTGCCAGAAAATTATGTTCATCCCTGAACGAGTCCCTAAACCCAATCCTGACATTACTATTTATTCATACAAATTAATGTAAAATACTTGTACAAAAATATAAAATTATAATTAATAATTATTAAAATATTTAAAAGTGTTTTAATAACATTAAATCCACTTAAGAAAACCCTTGTTAATCATCCCTTTATTTATAAGTATTTAAGTAAGAAATGCACTTTAAAATTGATTACGCCTAACTTATATTTAATTTATGTGTATTATTAAAAACAACAATTTTCTTAAATAAGATAAATCAATTTATAATTATAACTAATTACACCATTTATCCTTAAACATTAGAACTTGCAGATATAGAATATTCTAAGAATATAGAAATTATCTTTTTTAAGTTGACAACAAGATTATAATTAAGCACTTTTTCCATTGAAAGATGGAATGCATGTTCAGTTTTACTTTATGAGCATTATTCCGCTACAATTAAAAAAAGGTGCTCATCACCCTCAATATTATTTATTTCAAATATATCATTTTGGCTGATATATTTACTTATAATCGGCATTTAAATAAATAAAATGATTTTTATGTAAGTTAAGGATTACAAAAAAAATTACTTTGATTTTTCGAGTGTACTCAACCCTAATTTTTCAATCACTTTTCCTACAGTTAAACCTTGAACTAATATGGAAAATATGACAATAACATAAGTGATAATTAGAAATAAGTCTCGGTGCATATCTGCTGTTAAACCAAGTGCAAGTGCTATAGATATTCCTCCTCGCAAACCACCCCACGTCATTACTAAATTAGTTTTAGGTGCAAAATTAAGATGCTTCTCAAAAAATGTTATAGGCAGTAGTAATGATAGATATCTACATATAAGAACTACAGGTATAGCAATAAGACCGGCGACTAGTGCACTAAAATCTAAGGTAAGCACTAGCATTTCCATACCTATGAGAACAAATAGGATGGTATTGAGTAATATATCTATAAGCTCCCAAAATTTATCTACATAAGTCTGTGTAAGCTCTGACATCGTATGTTTGCGTGCGGTATCATTACCCACTAGAAGTCCTGCAGTAACCATCGCTAAAGGCGCAGACATATGAAGTTGCTGAGCTAGAACAGTACCACCCATTACGGCTGCAAGTGTAATTATAACTTCAATATCATAATCATCTATAGACTTTAAGAGCCTGTAGGTAACCCAACCTATAGCAAGACCTAAGCCTATACCCCCTAAAACTTCTAACCCAAATAGTTTTACTATTTCTCCTGCGGAAACAGATTCAGTAGAACCCGCAATTTTAAATAGCGTAAGAAACACAACAACTCCTACGCCATCATTGAAAAGAGATTCGCCAACAATTTTTGTTTCTAAATTTTTAGGTGCTCCTGCCTTTTTAAGTATTCCCAAAACTGCGATAGGGTCTGTAGGAGAAATTAAAGCTCCAAAAAGTAAACAGTATATAAAATCAATCTGTAAACTCAATAATGCAGTTACCCCGTAAAGAGCGACCCCTACCAGAAATGTGGAAGTTAAAACACCTATTGTTGAAAATACTAAAACTGGCCAACGTTGTACTCTAAGTTGTTCAAAATTAGTATGCAATGCTCCTGCAAAAAGCAGAAAACTCAGCATACCATCTAGCAAAACACTTTCAAAATCTATACTTTTAATTATAGCTCTCTCAGCATTTAGCAATGTATCGTTTACTGTACCTAGAATAACAACCGCTACCGTAAACAGTAGTGTAATTAACATCAAACCTATGGTATTTGGCAATTTTAAAAACCGAACATTGATGTAACCAAAAACTGCTGCAAGAACTACCAGAATAGTTACGATAAGAAAATAATCCATAATTTAGGTAGCGTATTTTTATTCTATAATTTATTAGTATTTACTTCTATCCAGTATCCGTCAGGGTCTGTAAAATAAATTTGCCGCACACCGTCTGGGCGGGTATTAGTTACCTTTTCTTCTCCGGACCAATTTTCAAAATGAACCTTCTTTTCAATTAAGAAAGCCATAAAACCATCAAGGTCATTTACGTTAAGAGCTAGATGCACACCTTTATGTGGTTTAAATAATTCTTCACTTTCAATTAGATGTATTTGCACTTTGTTTTCTAATTCAAACCACTTGAATTTAGGACCAAGACCTGCATTGTCAATTTCCTTTAATCCCAGTATATCCCGGTAAAATGAAGCTGCCTTATCAAGGTCTTTTACCAATAGGGCATCGTGATCTTTATTAAATTTAAAATTTTGTGCGGAAGCTAAATTCATTGTAAAAAGTACTAGTATTAGGTACCAAGCAGTTTTCATTGTATACCAATTAAGTTAATAAATCTCGTCTATCATATTTGCGACAAGGGCAGTCCATCCCGTTTGATGAGAAGCTCCTATACCCCTACCGGTATCTCCATGAAAATACTCGTAAAATAAAATAAGGTCTTTAAAATTAGGATCTCTATACGTTTCCTTATGTAAAGCATTTACAGGCCTGTCACCGTGCTCATCTTCCTGAAAGATACTAATTAAGCGTCTCATTAAATCTTTGCGTATCGCTTCTAATCCCATTATGTTACCGCTTCCGGTAGGATATTCTAACTCTAAATCACTACCATAGTAATCTCTAAACTCTTTTAAGGCAGTTGTAAAGAGATAATTAAACGGCATCCATACAGGTCCACGCCAATTAGAATTGCCCCCAAACATAGAAGATTCTGACTCTGCAGGTTCATATTTTATATCATAACTCGTATTTGCAATATCTATTGAATAGGTTGTCTCGTGTATTTTTGAAAGGGATCGTATTCCCTGATTACTTAAAAACTCCTTTTCATCAAACATAGTTTTTAATAGAATCTGTAGTCGGTCTTTAGGAACCAGTGCCAGCAATAGATCAGATTCATCAGAAAATTCCTGAATAACCATATACTTTAGGTTTTTCATTCGGTATTTTCTAAACCAGTCAACGCTGTATTTAAAATTAGGTAATCTATCTAGCGTTGCTTTACTAATATGCAGTACTGCTACTAATGACATCATCCCTACAATAGATCGCACTTTTATGGGTTGATAGGTCCCGTCTTGAAATACCAACTTATCATAAAAAAACCCTTCCTCTTCATCCCAGGTTCCTGCATATTTCTCACTACGTTTATTAAGTGCTTCAGCTATAAAGATAAAATGCCCAAAAAACTTAGTACACATCTCCTCGTACGACCTGTCTTCTAGAGCTATTTTAATACTTATCTCTAACATATTTAAGCAATACAACGCCATCCACGAGGTACCATCTACCTGCTCTAAATGTGCATTGCCGGGAATACCACTGCTTCGGTCAAATACTCCAATATTATCTAAACCTAAAAAGCCCCCTTGAAAGACATTATTTTGTCTTCTGTCTTCTTGATTTACCCACCAGGTAAAATTCAACGAGAGTTTATTGAAGATACGTTTCAAGAAATCTATATCAGATTTTCCCGCGCTGTCCCGTTCTATTTTAAAAATCTGCAAAGCTGCAAAAGCCTGAGTAGGCGGATTTACATCACTAAAATTCCACTCATAGGCGGGAATTTGGCCATTAGGCGCCATATACCATTCTTTTGTAAACAGCAGCAATTGCTTTTTAGCAAAATCAGGATCAATATAGGCCATTGTAATGCAATGAAACGCACTATCCCAGGCAGCATACCAGGGATATTCCCAGGCATCTGGCATTAAATGAATATCGTGATTACGTAATGTTTTCCAGGTACTATTGCGCCCATGTTGACGCTCTTTAGGTGGTGTAGACACTTTAGGATCTCCTTTTAACCACTGCTCTACTTCATAATTGTAATATTGTTTTGACCACAATAACCCGGCAAATGCCTGTCGCTGAATATTTTTAGCTTCAGGATTAGCTACAGACTTAATACCCTCATAAAAGTCTGCACACTCCTGCGCCCTGGTTACAAATAATTGATCAAAATTTTTATCAAAAGCGTCTTTGGGTTCGCCAGAGGTTAATCTCAATTTAAAAACTACAGTTTCACCTCCCTTTAATTTACGGCTATAATGCGGTGCAAACTTGGTTCCTTCTTGTTTCTTTTTTGCTAAACGATAATCGTTTTTAACTACAGTATTGTGAAAAAAATCTTTCTTATACGGGTGATCATTAGGCTGTAAATACAGCTTCTCTTCATTGGTTTCATTTTCAGTAAACAACAAATGATCTGGCTTCTGAAAGAAAAAATTATATTCTCCTGTGTAAGGATGTTTAATATGTACCGAAGGATTTTTTCTTGCTTTACTTTTTTGAATTGAAGGTTTAAAGGGCATTTCTCTAAAATCCCAAAAATTACGCACCCATAATGTAGGCAACACGTGTAATTCTGCTTCTTTAGAATTGCGATTTGTTACCGAAATTTTTATGCAAATATCATCTGGACCTGCTTTTGCATACTCGGTAACTATATCAAAATATTCATTCTTATTAAACAGGCCGGTGTCTAGAAGTTCATATTCAAGTTCTTTCCGGGTTCTGTTTTTATTAGATTTCACTAACTCTCCATACGGAAATTCTTTCTGAGGATACTTATATAAATGCTTCATATAAGAGTGCGTGGGTGTATTCTCTAAATAGTAATACAATTCCTTCACATCTTCGCCATGATTACCCTCAGGACCCGTGAGACCAAACAGACGCTCTTTTAAGATTTTATCTTTTCCATTCCATAAAGCAAGACCAAAACAAATATTGCAATATCTATCTGTAAAACCTGCTAAACCATCTTCTCCCCAGCGATAAACCCGACTACGAGCCTGATCGTGTGTAAAGTAACCCCAGGCATCACCTCCGGCACTGTAATCTTCTCTTACGGTACCCCATTGTCGTTCACTTAGGTAAGGCCCCCAGTGTAACCAGTCTTCTTTATCTGAATAGTGTGCATCAAGGCGCTTTTGTTCTTCTGTATTTTTCTTAGCCATTTGTTGTAAATCCTGGATAGCACGTCATCCCCCCATCTACAAAAAGAGTAGTGCCATTAATATATTCTGATTCATCTGATGCCAGCCATGCAGCTGCGCTTCCTATATCATCAGGCACGCCTATGCGTTTATACGGTATTAATTTATTTAATTCTTGCAAAGCTTCTGGTGTTTGCCACGCTTCTTTATTAATTGGCGTTTTAATAGCACCCGGCGCAATGCTGTTACACCTTACTTTTAAAGGGGCATATTCCTGACAAATACTCTCCATTAGCATAACTAGCCCACCTTTAGAAGCTGCATAGTTAGTATGTCCTGCCCACGGAATTACTTGATGAACAGAGCTCATATGTATAATTTTACCTAAAGATTTTGAGACATCCGGTCGCATACCTCTTCGCATAAATTCGCGTAACGCCTCTCGAGCACATAAGAACTGCCCGGTGAGATTTACATCTATAACCAACTGCCAGTCTTCAAGCGTCATCTCGTGTAGCGGAGCATCTTTTTGTAAGCCTGCATTGGCAACTAAAATATCTACGGTACCAAATTTACTAATGGTTTCCTTAAACATCTGCTGCACCTCATCTTCTTCGCTAACGTCACATTGTACAACAATAGCTTCACCACAGGTACTATCTTCATTAATTTGTTTAGCAACTTCTTTTGCTCCCTGATCTGAGGAGTTGTAATTAACAATAACATTAGCCCCATCCCGGCCTAATGCAATTGCCACTGCTGCTCCAATACCAGAACTTGATCCTGTTACTATAGCCGTCTGTCCCTTTAATCGCTCGTTGGGTTTTTGCATAACTTTTTGTTTGTTAAAATACTAAAGAATCTCCTAATTTAAACCAATACCTGTTCGTTAAACAAAGGATTAACGTATTTTATAATTTTATTGTGCGGGTATTTCTCAACCTGACAGTTCTCACACGAAATCTTATGAATTTCTCGAAAAATCACTTCATAACTGATAAAAACGCAAGAAGCTTCGGTTGATGTGTTAAAGTAATTTATGAAATGAGGTGGTAAACTCAGACGGAAGTTTACCAAACTGCTCCTTAAATATCTTACGGAAATATTTAGGACTATTAAAGCCTACAGCAGCAGCGGCCTCAGATACACTGTAACCCTCCTCGCTCATAAGCTGACTTGCTTTATTGACCTTGATGATACGTACGTAGCTGTTGATGTTTTCACCGGTAAGAACTGTAATTTTCTTGTACAGCGAGGTTCTGCTCATCCCGAGTTCGCGGGTTAACTTCAGAATAATTGACCCTTCAGAATCCTTAAACTTCAACACTGCCTGTTCAAAATCTGCGAGGAAGGCTTTTTCCTTATCAAGCACTCGTGTTTCGGTAGAACTGAGTTCTTCCTTGCTTCCTGCTCCTTTAAAATAGTTTTGCAATAACAATCTGCTATCAAGTAAATTGCGTACACGTGCCTTGATTAGCTGAGGCTCAAAAGGCTTTGTAAGGTAATCATCCGCTCCCTCTTTAAAACCACTCACTTTTACAGCTGTATCGGTTTTAGCGGAAAGCATAATTATGGGAATATGAGAAGTCCCGGAATTTGACTTGAGCTCATGGCATAAGTCTATTCCATCTTTTACCGGCATCATTACATCTGTAATAATCAAATCTGGTGAAAATTTTCCGGCCATAGCTATCCCCACCTCACCATTCTCAGCATGTAGCAGATCGTAATGCTCACTTAAAATATCATCTAAGAGCGTAAGTATATCTGGATTGTCCTCTACCAGCAAAATCAATTCACGCTCCTTATCCCCATTAAGAATTGCTTTCTTATCATAGGTTTTTATGTTAAACTCCCGAACGTAGGCGGTAGGTCCTTCACGTTGCTTTTCTGAAGAGATCTCTGTAGAAGTATATCTTATTTTTTCGGGGGCGATCTGCGAAAGGTCGAAAGGTACCTCAATGGTAAATATACTTCCTTCTCCGGGCTTACTCTCCACAGTGAGATTACCCTCATGCAATTCGGCAAAACGTCTGGAAAGCGAAAGGCCGATTCCTGACCCATTGCGCTTGACTGTACTGTTTGAATGGTAAAACCAGTTAAAAATATGCTCAAATTCTTCCGGCAAAATCCCAACCCCAGAATCCTGAACAGCTATTCTATACATATTTTCTTGGACCGAAAGATTTACCATAACGCTTCCATCATCTAAAGTATATTTCAGCGCGTTACTCATCAGATTGTTGAATATAATCTGAAGCTTATCAATATCGTTTGTAACATCTAAATGAGTCACATCCGCCTTAAAACGCAGGTTGATATTTTTCAGCTCTGCTGCATTGGCGTGCAATTGCAACCACTCCTCAAGTACTTCAACCAAATTATAGGTTTGTACGTGCAGCGTACTCAGGCCTTCTTCGGTCTTTCTAAAATCGAGCAGTCTGTTTATAGATGCCAGTAGTTCTGCTGCATTTTTTTTAATCAAATCAACTCGCGCATTGTGGCGGGTGGTTTTAAGCTCCTGAGCCAAAATTTCTAGCGGAGCTAAAATAAGGGTCAATGGTGTTTTAAGCTCGTGAGAAAAACCGGAGTAGAAGCGCATACGCTCCTCATTAAAATCGTGCTCAAGTTTGCGTTGCCGCTTTTCAAAAAGCAGGGAGTTTTTGAGTTTCAGGCGTTCAGAATAATACTTAAAGCCAAGATAAATCAAAACCACTGCAATGGTAAAATAAAGCAAATATGCAGGCATCGTAAGCCAAAAAGGCGGAACGATCGTCAACGGTAATTCGCGCGTGGTTACAGTGCCTGATTGTTCGGTTGCCCTTATAATCAGGTTGTATTTTCCTGAAGGAAGGTTTGTAAAATTGATAAGACCGGTAGTTCCCAATTCAACCCAGTTATTGCTGTATCCTTTTAACAGATAGGCATATCTCACATCCTGTGAAAACGGATATTTCACTAAAGTGAAATGGAGTGAAAATAATTTCTCCCTGTAGCTGATTTTAAGCGCTTCCAGATCGTTTAGACTTTTAGTGAGTAAAGCGTCTTTCAAATGAGGCTGTATACTCACAGGCTTATTATTAACACTTAAGTCCTGAAATACAATACCGTATTGCTTGACTTCCCCAGAAAGATTTTTGGGGTTGAAAATATTCAGGCCTTTATTCCCGCCAAACCATAAATTACCACGCTGGTCTTTAAGCGATGCTCCTATATTAAATTCACTTTTTTGAACCGCTCTGGGGTCCAGTAAATTCACCAATTTGCGGCTCTTTAGATTATATGAAGACAGGCCGTTATTTGTACTCAGCCACACTTCCTCATCTGTGTAGTTTACGATACTGTTTACTGTAGTATTAGGCAGCCCGTCTTCTTCATTAATCACATCAAAGCTCATTTTACGGGTATCAAAATGTACAAGTCCGCCAAAACGACTTCCTGCAAGCAGATCATGATCATTCAATAGAATAAGCGAGAAAAAGATGTCAGACGGCAGCCCTCTGAGCCGCTGTGAATTGTAAAAAACATGCTGCCGGGTTAAGGGATTGTATTTTAAAATGCCATCACCGTAGGTAGCCATCCAGAAATTACCTTGCTTATCCTGAGCAATCGCTCTGATATCAAGTTTACCTAATATTTCAACATCTTCAAATGCGTCTTTCTCCTCATTGTATTTGTATAGGCCTCCGCGGTTAGTACCTACCCAAATATTCTTGCTAGTATCTTCAAAAATCGCGCGCACATCATTACCGACAGCCTGGCTTTCCTGAAGGTAATGTGACCAGTTTCCATTTTGCAATTTATTGAGCCCTCCTTTGTAAGTCCCTGCCCATAAGCGCCCTTTTGAATCTTCGCGAAGAGCCAGCACATAATCATTGCTCAGCCCAGATTTATCGCTGGAGGCAAAAGCCTTTATTTTTCCTGTTGATGCGTTGTACAGGTCGATCCCTCCCCCATCTGTACCTATGTAAACATTGCCGTCACGACTATTGGCCAAAGAGGCTATTCTATCGTGAGACAACAGGCCTCGTACTGATGATTCTTCGTTGATGAGCTTAATGGGTTCCCCTTTGGGATTTACAAAGTTGAGTCCGTTACTGGTGCCTATCCACATATTACCGCCACGGTCCAGTTTAAGGGCCGAAACTGAGCGGTTAAAAACACTGCTTCCGTCTCTGCGTGGTAAATATTGCAATACCTGAGGTTGCCCGCGATCCTCAATAAACGATTTCATATTCAGGATATTGAGACCTCCGTTACGAGTGCCTATCCACATTCGGCCCTGATTATCTTCCTCAAAACATAAAATCTCCTCATCGCTTAGCGCAGCCTTAGGACCGGTTCCCAGTGCCCGAATTACGCCGTCATTACGCAAAACGAAAAGCCCGTTTTGCGAACCAATCCATAAATTTTGGTCTTCATCTAAATGAAGCGCCTGCACCCCGGCCTGTTCCTGATTCTTAGGTAATTCTTCAAAATATACGCGCGTTACAGTCTTTTCCTTTAAATCAATGCGGTTTAAGCCTTTACGGTAGGTACCAACCCAAAGTATAGAATCAGCCTGAATCAACATACTCGACACTTCATTATTACTGAGTGATTCAGGATTTCCGGGTTGATGTCTGTACGCAGCCTGCTCCTTATAATCCGAATCAAAAACGTGCACCCCAGAGTTGCTGTAACCTACATAGAAAGTGCCATCCGCTCCTTTTACAACCACTCGCAAATTGTCTGATGGCTGGTCAAATGCGCGTGCTTTTTTAAAAGAATCGGTTTCTGCTGAGTAGAAGTCTAAACCGTCATCAGTTAATACGAGTAAATCTCCATTACCCTGACTGGTAATTTTTTCTACATAATTGTTATATAAACTGGTTGTATCTGTATTGCGGCGTCTGTATACTTTAAAATCATGACCGTCATACCGGTTAAGACCATCAATTGTACCCACCCAGATTAAACCGGATTCATCCTGTGCAATGCTATTTATGTAACTGTTTGAAATCCCACTTGATAAATCAAAATTGAAAAAAGTGAGTTGCTCATCAATATTTTCCACAGGCTTACAGCCTACTTGCCCGTAGAGGGTACAGCTGAGAAAAACCGCAAAAAGCAAGTTGAGTAGTTTCATCTGATTTATGATATCCTTAACAATTATCAAATCTACAATTTCAGTATTGAAATCTTGTCACATTACTAAAGATAAGGGTTTATTCTACATAAATACCATTTTGTACCCCTTAATATGACAGCTACCACCCGTCATTTAACATAAAATTGTCAGAAAATTGTATAGTCAGCGCAAACGATTACGTAAGCGCCTAGACCTCTGTAAAACAACTAAAATACGAATGTATGATTAATTATTATTTGACTAAAAAGGCCACTGTTCTCTACAGCATGCTGCTTTTTCTGTTTTCCTTAAGTGTCTCTGCACAGGAAAAACAAATAACCGGTGTAATAACTGATATGAATAGCACTCCCTTACCCGGAGTCAGTGTACTAGTTAAAGGCACCACCACGGGTGCAGTTACCGGTTTTGACGGAGATTACAGCATCACTGCAACTCCTCAGGACATTCTGGTTTTTTCTTACGTAGGTTTTAATGAGCAGGAAATTACTGTTGGAACCAAAACAACGATTAATGTTTCTATGCAGGAAAACGTTGCAGAACTCAACGAAGTTGTTTTAGTAGGTTACGGGCAGAAGTCTAAAACCACCCTGACCGGATCGGTTTCTACCGTTAAAGGCGAAGAACTGGTTAAGAGTCCGCAACCCAACCTATCAAACTCTTTTGCCGGAAGGCTTTCTGGGGTTGTAGCCAACAACCGTTCAGGAGAACCCGGAGCTGACGGCGCCACGATACGTATACGCGGTATCAGCACCACGGGTGATAACAATCCCCTCGTGGTAATAGATGGGATTCCAAACCGTCTGGGCGGTCTAGAGCGTCTTAACCCTAATGATGTGGAAAACATTACCGTACTTAAAGATGCTTCCGCAGCTATTTATGGGGCGCAGGCAGCAAACGGTGTAATTTTAATTACTACTAAACGTGGTAAACTGGGCAAACCCACATTCAGCGTAACTGCAAATCAGGGCTTCTCTACTCCGGCAAACTTACCGGAATTGGCAGATTCCCCTACGTATGCCCGAATTCTTAATGAGATCAATTTCTACCGGAATCCAAGCGGAGGCATGAATCAGATTTATAGCGAAGAAGAAATCACTCTTTTTGCTAACGGAAGTAATCCCGATGTATACCCGAACACCAGCTGGACTGATGAGGCCATCAGTGATTGGTCTTTACAGGACAACGAAAATGTCTCTATTAGAGGAGGTGGTGAGAATTTCAGGTATTTCACTTCTTTAGGTCGTACCAATCAGGATGGAATCTATAAAAACGGAATCAACAATTACAAGCAGGTAAACCTGCGCGCCAATCTGGATGTTGATGTAACTTCAAACCTGACTTTAGGCGTTGACCTCAACTACCGCAAGGAAGACCGTATTTTCCCTACGCGTAGTGCCGGTGACATCTTTAGAGCAATTTACAGAACCTATCCTACTATACCGGCCCGCTACACTAACGGATTACCTTCTGCTGGTGTTGAGCAGGGACAAAACCCTATTATCATCCCTACCGGAATTCCGGGAACCGATGTACAACCCACAACGGTATTAAACTCAACAATTACTTTAGATTACAAACTGCCTATTGAAGGTTTGTCTATTAAAGGTTTCTATTCTGAAGACCGAAGCTTTGCAGCCCGCAAGCGCTTTGCAATTCCCTTTACAGTCTATCAGATCGACAACAGCACAAACCCGCCTTCATTTAATGAGGTAATTGCCGGTCCTGATTCCAGAACTCCTGAATTGCTTCAGGCTCAGGATAACAGACAACTTCAAACGGCAAACATACGTCTCAACTTTGAGCGCAGTTTTGGTCTGCACCACATCAATTCGTTTATCGCTTATGAGCAACAAGAAAGCGACCGAAGCTATTTTGATGCTTTCCGCAGTGGATTTATCTCTGCTGAAATCCCTGAATTTAATTTGGGCGGTGGTGAACCGGAGCAAAGTACTAACAGTGGTTTTAGTCAGCGTTTTACCCGTCGCAACTACTTTAGCCGTATTTCTTATGATTATGACCAAAAATATTTAGCAGAATTACAGGCGAGATACGACGGTTCTTCCCGTTTTGCAGCTGGAAATCGCTACGGCTTTTTCCCAAGTATTTCTGCAGGTTGGAGAATCTCTGCGGAAGAATGGTTTAAGTCTGAAAACGTAAGAAACTTAAAAGTGAAAGCATCTTATGGTTTGCTGGGTAATGATCGAATCGATCCGTTTCAATATTTAAATACGTTCGCTTTACGTCCTACAGATTTTGTAGATCCAAATGGAACGCCATTGCCTATTTTTATCATCAACCAGCTCGCCAATCCAGGAATCACCTGGGAAACCGCCCGTAAACTGGATATTGGCGTAAGTGCAGATTTGTTTGACAACTTCAGTATAGAGCTTGACTACTTCCACGAAGTGCGTAGCGATTTGTTAACCGCACGTAGCGGCTCCTTACCTTTTGTATCAGGTATTGTAAATGAATTTGGTCTGGATGCAATAATTCCACAGGAAAATATAGGTGAAGTAAAAAATCGTGGTTTTGAAGCTGTTTTAGGATATGATAAAACCTGGGGCGAGTTCAATTTCTTTGCCGATGCTAATTTTACCTTTAATAAGAATGAAGTTGTATTCTTAGACGACCCACAGGGTATTCCAGATTATCAATTATCAAGAGGAAAACCTTTAGGTTCTGAATTGCTTTACGAAGCAATTGGTATCTTTAGAACACAGGAAGATTTAGATAATAATGTAACCCTTCCCGGTCAGCAACTGGGAGACCTTATCTACCACGATGTAGATGGGGACGGCGAAATCACTCAGCTTGACCGCGTGCGTCAGGAATTAACAAATGTTCCGCAAATTGTTTACGGTTTAACTTTAGGAGCCAATTATAAAAACTTTGATTTGACGGTATTATGGCAAGGTCAGGCACGTTCGGTACAGTACGTGGCACCTGAATCTGGAGAGGTAGGAAACTTCTTCAGCACCTGGGCAGACAACCGCTGGAGCCCCACAAACCCTAACGGGAGCTACCCAAGAGTTGATGTGCGTACTTCTTCAAGTATAAATGAAGGCTTATTCAGAAATGATTTCTGGCTGGTAAACACGTCTTTCTTAAGGCTTAAAAACCTGGAACTGGGCTATAGCCTGCCCGAAAGCAGTCTTTCCTTTTTAGGAATAACTTCAGCACGGGTTTACGCCAGTGGTTACAACCTGGTCACTTTTACCGAATCTAAAGATGTTGACCCTGAAGGAGCCAGCAATAACGGGCAGTTTTACCCGCAATTGAAAACATATAACATAGGAATTAACGTTAACTTTTAAGTGATGAAGAAATATATAATGATGTTAGCTCTGGGAAGTCTTTCATTAGTTCATTTGAGCTGTGATCAGGACTTGCTGGATGTAGAAAGCACCAGTTTGACAGACCAGGCCGTATGGGCAGACCCTGTATTAGCCGAAGCATTTGTACGAGGTCTTTATACGGGCGTACGCCTCGCAGACAAAGAGCCCGGGCACAACGGCGGGGATACACCTGCGGGTTTTGGCCGTGGTTTTCACTGGGCGATGTGGGCTTCGGTTTCTGATGAGGCGATATACAGCAATGATGACGCAACCTACCTGGTACAACGCGGTCAGATGAGCCCCAGTAACTACGGGTTTATGAGCACCACCTGGGGGCGTAGTTATCGCAATATTCGCGAGGTAAACCTGGCGCTTTCCAATATTGATACCGAGGCCTCTCCTTTTGATCAGGAAACCAAAGATTTACTTGTAGGTGAATTGCGATTCATACGTGCATTTAGGTATTTTGAATTGTTACGCGGTTTTGGCGAAGTCCCATTAATGGGAGATGAAGTATATGAGCTTACCAGCAATTTTGATGCGCTTTATGACAGAAAACCCATAGATGAGGTGGTTGCCTACATAGAAAGCGAACTTGACAAAGCCATAAGCTTACTACCGGAATCTAACGGTGCTCGTGCTACAGATGCCGCAGCAATGGCCCTTAAATCAAGAGTAATGCTTTATGCGGCGAGTCCGTTATTTACAGACGGTGCTGATGACACGGCAAAATGGACTAAAGCCGCACAGGCTGCAAACGACGTAATGGATCTTAATCGCTTTAGCCTGGTTACCAATCTGGATTCAGATCCTTCTGAAAACTTCAGAAAACTGTTTGTTACCCGCACAATGACCAGCGAAGACATCTTTATGCGTTTTTATATGCCTGCCAGCAACAGCGGTGGCCGCGCTATTCCTACAGAGCGTATGAACGGACCAAACGGTTCTGGTGGATGGGGAGGTAACTGCCCCACGCAAAACCTGGTAGATGATTTTGAAATGATTGACGGTTCTGATATTGAGGACGCAGGCTCCGGATATGATCCGCAAAACCCGTACGTAAACCGCGATCCTCGTTTTTATGCTACTGTGGTCTATAACGGTTCTATACTTAGAGATCGTGCTTACGAGTCTTTTGTACCTAACGGAAAAGATAGCCCCGACGGAAATGAGCCATGGAACACCTCTCCCACCGGCTACTTAATGCGTAAATTTATTCAGGAAGACATCACGCTTAACGACTGGAATAATATGGGTGCATCTCCCTGGAGGTATTTTAGATATGCTGAAATTCTGCTTAACTATGCCGAAGCACAAAACGAAGCTGCCGGCCCTGATCAGTCTGTTTACGATGCCGTAAACGCGGTACGCCAGCGTGCAGGTATGCCTGCGTTAAGCGGACTTACAAAAGATCAAATGCGTGAAGCACTGCAGCAGGAAAGACGTGTGGAATTAGCTTATGAAGAGCATCGTTATTTTGACGTACGTCGCTGGATGATCGCGATGGCTGTTGAAAACAAACCTGCAAAATCTATAGAGATTACCAGAGCTTCAAACGGAAGCCTTACCTACGAAGACGGGATTGCCCTTGAAGGCAAGAAGTTTGAAGAGAAACACTATTGGTTCCCAATTCCGCTTAGTGATATTACTGCATCAGGTGGTAAGCTGAAGCAAAATCCCGGCTATTAATACGCCGTATTGATTTTTCCACATAAAGGGAAGGAATGATTTTCCTTCCCTTTTTTTAATTAAACCGGTCAACGATGAAAACAAAACTTATATATAAAACACTTGCTGCTTGCATCTGCTTGCTAGTTTGCAGTGCATCGGCTCAAGCACAGACTTCTGAAGAAGGCAAAAGTCTTTTTAATGAAGATTGGCAATTTCATAAAGGGGATCTCGATCTAAAAGAAAAACAAATTGACAACGCAAACTGGCGCGATGTGACGTTGCCGCACGACTGGAGTATTGAGGGACCCTTTGATGCACAATGGGCGAGTGGAACGGGGTTTTTACCCGGAGGCATCGCATGGTATCGCAAATACTTTGATATCGATTCACATGACTCAAATAAACGCTATGCGATCTATTTTGACGGTGTTTACAAAAACTCAGATGTATGGATCAACGGGACGTGGATAGGCAGAAGACCCAATGGTTTTATTGCCTTTGAGTACGATCTTACCCCATACCTCAAGCGGACCGGAAATGAGATTTTGGTTCGGGTAGATCATACGCAGTATGCAGACTCCCGTTACTACACCGGTTCAGGCATTTACCGAAACGTGTATCTTAAAACCAAAGCCCCTGTACATTTCAAAACCTGGGGAATCGGTTTTGCAACGCCCGAAGTAAGCTCAGAACAGGCTAGTTTTATAGTCACTGCCCAATTTCAAAACACAGCAAATGCTTCGGCTAATCTGAAAGTTCAGGCTGTTCTTACAGATGCCTCCGGAAATACGGCTTATACCGAAAGTTTTCCGGCAGAGGCTGATGTTAATACTTCCGCAGCTATTGTGTTTAAAGGAATGGTCACAAGCCCAAAACTTTGGTCTCCAAAACATCCCAATCGTTATACCTTAACCTTAAACCTCCTTGATAATGGAGAAATCATAGATTCTCAAACGCAGCAGATGGGTTTCAGAAGTCTTCATTTTGACGCCAATAGCGGTTTTACCCTTAATGGGGAAAATATGCTGCTGAAAGGGGTTTGCATACATCACGATGCCGGTGCCCTGGGAGCTGCTGTACCTAAAGAAGTATGGGCAGAACGCCTGCAAACCCTAAAAGATTTAGGTTGCAACGCCATACGTATGAGTCATTATCCGCATCAGGATTACCTGTATGAGCTTTGTGACGAGATGGGCTTTTTGGTACAGGACGAAGCCTTTGACGAATGGGCGCGCGGTAAAAACAAGTGGATCGAAGGTTGGAATGTAGGCACACCTGGTAATGACGGTTCTTTTGAAGCTTTTGCCGAATGGGGAAAACGCGATGTGCAGGATATGATCAAACGCAACCGCAACAGACCCTCCATCATTATGTGGAGCATTGGTAACGAGATTGATTATCCTAATGATCCTTACACGCATCCGGTTCTGGATACCGGAAGAAATCCGCAGATTTTTGGACGGGGCTTTAAACCCGGCAATCCGTCAGCAGATGCCTTAGGCATTTTAGCTAAAGAACTGGTTGCCGCAGCAAAAGCAATTGACACCACCAGACCCATTACCGCGGCTCTGGCCGGTGTACCTATGTCTAATGAAACCACGTATCCCGAATCCTTAGATCTTGTGGGTTACAATTATCAGGAATACCGCTATGCCGAAGATCATCAAAAATATCCCGATCGAATTATTTACGGCAGTGAAAATGGAGATGCTTACTCCGCTTGGAAAGCTGTAACAGACAATCCGTATATCGCTTCTCAATTTATCTGGACGGCATTTGATTTTATTGGCGAAGCGCGCCCATGGCCAAAGCGAGGCAGCGAGGCCGGAATTCTGGATCTTGCAGGAAAACCTAAGCCTGATTTCTATTTCAGACAAAGTTTGTGGAGTGAAAAGCCAATGGTTTATCTGGCCACTGCAAATACCGAAGAAAATGCCCGTAAACGGCGCAATTTGAAAGCAGAATGGTCTGGTGATAAAAGAACACCCACTTTCGTGGCATTCTACAGCAATGCCGAAGAAATAGAACTGATTTTAAACGGAAAATCTTTGGGTAAGCAGCAGGTGATCTATGCTGATGATGCTATGCCCTTCTTTAAAGTCCCGTATCAGGATGGCAAGCTTGAAGCCCGTGCTTATGTTAACGGAATCGTAGTGGCTCGCAACCTTCTTGAAACACCGCGCGAATTGAAAAAAATAAAGCTTACAACAGCTGCTTTACCAAAAGTCATCAAAGACCCTTCTGTTATAATAATTGATTTGGAACTCGTTGATAAGAATGGAACGCTTATAACTGAGAAAGATGAGGAAGTCAATTTCACTCTTGATGACTCCCTGATTCTATTAGGGGTTGAGAATGCAGACCAAAGTAGCCATCGCTCGTTTACTGACACTACACAATTTACCCATAACGGAAAACTTAGAGCCTATTTCAAAAAGACCGGCAACACGGGGAACCTGAGAATTAGCCCGAAGAATGACACTCTAAAAGCCCTAAGCTACACTATTAAATAAGAATTGATTCTAAAACAAAAAGCCGTTTGAGATCTAACGGCTTTTTGTTTTCAAAGGCTTACGAGTTCTGACAAGCCAAATTGACTTGCCGGCATATTCATTATATTTTGAACAATATCGTGTAGGTCTGGGATTACCGAAGTAGCTAAAGGAGTCATACTATTAAAAAGTACGCAAACACCAAAATCTTCTGAAGGATAAAGGGCGATTTCATTTCTAAAATTACTTACAGAGCCTCCGTGATGAATCATACTGGTTTCAACCCCGGTTTCTGCATTTATAAAGTCGTGTATTCTCCACCCATAAGCGTAAGATGACTTCAAATGCCCTTTCCAACGCTGATAATACTTTCGACCATCAAGCATTTCTATTTGTGGAGTAAATACCGATTGTAAGCCAGATTTTGTCAAGACAGATTCTTCGTGACCCAGTAAAAAGTGCATCCACTTTGCCATGTCTTCTGCGCTCGCATTTATACCACCTGCAGGCACCGCATTGTAATACTTTTTATTTACCGGAATTTGCATCCACCCTTTTGCTGTGTTTTTGTGAGGAAACGCATAATTATCTGTATTAATCATCGCATCATAATCTGTAGATGCCGTTTTCATATTTAAGGGGTTAAAAATTTTATTCTGAAGCAACTGCTGAATACTCTGCCCGGTAGCGGCCTGCATCATCTCACCACTTAAAGCAAACATTGCATTTTGATAGCTATACAGATCTCCCGGTTTTGAAATGGCATTTATAACCTTAAACTTTTCAGCAATTTGAGACATTGCAAGTCCTGCCTCTACAAGATTAGTATAGCAGTGATAAGGAACTCCAGTTGTATGAGACAAAACATTAGATAGGGTTATAGCCTGCTCATTCAATTTATTTTTTAAATGAAATTGCGGCAAAGCCGTTGCAAGCTTGTCGTCCCAACTTAAGTTACCTTCTGCTACTTCTATACCGGCTAGAACTCCTGTGAATCCTTTTGATAACGAACCCAATCTAAAAACCGTCTGTGCATTTACTGAATCTGATTTAGAAAAGCTACGCATCCCAAATCCTCCATTAAACACTATTGAATCACCTAAAACTACACTTACGCCTGCTCCTACGATTAGCTGTTGATCAATAGCTTTTTTAAAGTAATCTGCTATCGCCAAATTAATAGCATTTTTACGCAATTTAAAAAGCTCTTTCTCTTGTTTACTCACTCCGTCTGCTACACTGGTCACATTAACTGCAGTAGGTAATTTTACCTTATTTTGAGAATCAAAGTTATGAGTAGATAATGACAGGGAAATTAAGAGTACTAAAACTGTACTCCAGAGGAAGAATTTTTTATTAATCATTATAAGTTGGGGATATTCAGTTTAATGCAATCAAATTTAGGTTAAAAAACAAATAATATCGCTAAAATGCATTTTAAGTAATTTAGATAGAATTTTACGTTCATATAAATTTTTCTAATACGATATCCTTACAGAACTATAAAAAGTCCTTTTCCTTTAAAATGAACAAACTTTTTTGATTCATTAAGTCTCTTTAAAAGTATGCGATTTTTATAGAGAACTTCTTTCAAGCGTATTTAGTATGTCCTTTTTATTATAGTTATTAACGTATGGTGTTTCCTATAAAACTCGCGAGATAAAATTCTAATAGAACTTAAGACTTAACAGCTAAACGAATTAGCTAATAAAAGACAAGAATTAGTCAATATATACCAAGAACTTCAGTATCTATTTGATAATTTGACGCTCTAAATCACTTTTTATTTTAAATCACAAAGGAGTTTGCAACTCCTTACAAACTATACAGCTTTATGTTTTCTAAAGACACCTACAAACAGCGTCGTTCTGTTTTAAAAAAATCACTGGGCTCAGGCCTAATAATTTTTCCGGGTAATGGTGAAAGTTCAATGAACTACAAAGACAACTGGTATGCGTTTAAACAAGACAGCACTTTTATTTATTTTACAGGAATCACTCAAATTCCAGATTTATACTTTGTAATAAACATAGATGATAATGATGAGATTCTTTTTGGCGACAATCCTACTGCCGAAGAAATGGTCTGGACAGGAGCCAAAGAACCCTTAGAGTCATTTGCTCAAAAATCTGGTTTCAGCACAGTCAAATCAAAATCTGAACTTTCAAAGTACATCAGTTCTCAAATAAAGAAAGGTCAAAACGTACATTACCTTCCACCCTATCGTGCTGCTCAAAAAATAGAACTTAGTCAACTCTTAAATATTCCGTTAGGCGAATTAGAAACCAGAAAATCTGTTGCACTTATAAGAGCTATTGTTGCGCTCCGCGAGTTGAAAACCCCAGAAGAACTTATAGAGATTGAGCAGGCTGTTAACACGACCGCAGCTATGCATAAATTTGCGATGCAACATACCAGACCTGGTATGAGTGAGATGGAGATTGCCGGTAAGCTACAGGCAATTGCTATCGCGGGAGGCGGCAACACCTCGTTTCCTATAATTTTAACTAAAGACGGGCAGTACTTGCACAACCACGCTTCTACAACAATTCTTAAGGATGGTGATCTGGTTTTATGTGATTGTGGCGCAGAGAATGTGATGGGTTATGCAGGTGATATGACACGTACCTTTCCGGCAGGAAAGCGTTTTAGTCCGGTTCAAAAAGATATTTACAATGTGGTGCTTCACGCACACAATACAGCAATAGCCGCCCTAAAACCGGGAATTAAATTTCTTGATGTGCATCTTCTGGCTTCAAAAAAATTAGTTGAAGGACTTATTGATCTAAAACTTATGAAAGGAAATGCAGATGATGCGGTTGCCGCAGGCGCTCACACGTTGTTTTTTCAATGTGGTTTAGGTCATATGATGGGGCTGGACACACACGATATGGAAAATCTGGGCGAAGAATATGTAGGGTATACTCCTGAACTTAAAAAAAGCACAGCCTTTGGTCTAAAGTCGTTGCGTTTAGGTAAAGAATTAAAAAAAGACTTCGTACTTACCGTTGAACCTGGTTTGTATTTTAATCCTTTTTTAATTGATGAGCGCAGAGCCCAAGGAATGTATACTGATTTTGTAAATTATGATGCGGTAGAAAAGTTTAAAACATTTGGTGGTGTACGGGTTGAAGAAGACCTTGTCATAACAGCTACCGGAAGTACAATTTTAGGAGAACCTCTTGCAAAAACCACAGAAGCTATAGAAAATCTTAGAAACTTTTAGTTTATGAAAAAAACAATTATCTGGTTTGCTTTAGCACTCGTGGTGTTATTCAACTTTCAGCTTACAGCTCAAGAAAATGACCTGAGCATGTTATCTCTAGATCGTATTTATACCTCAAATGAATTTAATTCAGAAAGTGCCCGACCTATATTCTGGATCAATAACGGAGATGCTTTTATAACGGTTGAGCAAAATGCATCTGGCGCAGATGAACTTATAAAATACAGCAGTAAAACTAACGCGCAAGCTACCTATTTAAATGCAGCTACACTAACACCAGCATTTGCTTCAACAAGCTTGCCTATTGTAGATTTTAGTCTTTCTAAAGACGAAAGCAAAGTACTCATTTTTACAAATACAAGCCGCGTATGGCGCTCTAACACCAAAGGTGACTATTGGGTTTATGACTTTGACACTAACAAACTCAAACAATTGGGAACGCAGCTTCCGGCATCTTCTTTAATGTTTGCGAAGTTCTCTGAAGACAACAGTTATGTCGCCTATGTTTCTGGCTTTAATATTTACAAAGAAAACTTTAAAACCGGCGAGGTATTACAACTCACTCAAGATGGCACCGGTGATATCATAAACGGCACATTTGACTGGGTGTATGAGGAAGAATTTGGTGCCCGCGACGGTTTTAGATGGAGTCCAGACGCCTCTAAAATTGCCTACTGGCAACTCGATGCTTCAGAGATTGAAACTTTTTATATGATAAACACTACAGACTCGGTTTATTCACAGCCTATACCTCTACAGTATCCTAAGGTAGGCTATAACCCATCGTCTGCCCGGTTAGGAATTGTTAATACAAATACTCAGGAAACTAAATGGATTCCTATTCCGGGAGATCCTGTTCAACATTATTTACCGGCAATACAATGGATAAGCAATGATTTGCTTTTAATTCAGCAATTAAACCGAAAACAAAATAAGCTTGTAATTTATATCTATGCTCCTGCTACGGAAGAATTAAAAACCGTCTACACTGAAACTGAAGAAACCTGGGTTGATTTAGGTTATCCTGACATTTCTGCAAATCAATGGGGCAAAAACGACCTGTTACTTACACCAGACAAATCGGCCTTCTTACGTATGACTGAAAATGATGCGTGGCGTCATATTTACAAAGTGAATTTTAAAACAGGAACTAAAACATTACTAACCCCGGGAGCATATGATGTTGCTGCATTCTACACTGCAACAGATAAAAGTGTTTATTTTTCGGCTTCGCCGGAAAATCCTGCCCAACGCTATTTATACACCGCATCTCTAAACGGAAAAGGAACTCCAAAATGCCTAACCCCTAAACAATATAGTGGCGTAAATACGTATCAAATCGCTCCTAACGGAAATTTTGCTATTCACAGTCATACAGATATTAATACACCTACAACGGTGCGCTTAATAAGTTTGCCAGATCATAAAACTATAAAAACACTGGTCGAGAACGCAGCATTAAAAGAAAATTTAGCAAAACTGAAGCTTCCGGAAACTAGCTTTTTTCAGGTTACAACAGAAGATGATGTTGTCGTAGAAGGCAGAATTACAAAGCCTGTAGATTTTGACGCTTCAAAAAAATATCCGGTTCTTTTTCACGTGTATGGTGAACCCTGGGGGCAAATGGCCACAGATATGTGGATAGGCACTTACGATATATTCTTAGCCCAAAAAGGATACGTCATCATCAATTTAGATAATAGAGGTACACCATCGCTAAAAGGCAGCGCATGGCGCAAATCTATCTACCGCAAGGTAGGTATTATCAATGCCCGCGATCAGGCTATGGCAACTAAAGAGCTCCTGAAAAAATGGAATTACCTGGATGCCGACCGTGTTTCAGTTTGGGGATGGAGCGGTGGTGGCTCTATGACGCTCAATTTAATATTTAAATATCCTGAGATTTATAAAACAGGAATGGCTATTGCAGCTGTGGCCAATCAGCTATTTTATGACAATGTTTATCAAGAACGTTATATGGGACTTCCGCAGGAAAATAAAGAAGATTTTATAAATGGTTCGCCCGCTACTTTTGCAAAAAATCTGGAAGGTAATTTACTTATCGTACACGGCACCGGCGATGACAATGTGCATTATCAGAATATGGAGTATCTTGTAAATGAACTCATCAAAAACAATAAGCAATTTACGATGATGGCGTATCCTAACCGATCTCATGGCATTTACGAAGGCGAAAATACCAGACGGCACTTGTACACACTTCTCACTAACTATTTAATGGAACACAATAAAAAATAACAGAAAATCACAGCAGAAAGGCTTCCTAAAAACGGAAGCCTTTTTAGTTGAGAATTCAATTATTTTATATTATGAAATTGGGATGAAAAGAAGTCCTGATGGTTCGGCAAATTCTTATCCTAAATTTATTCAATAAAAAAAGGCTTCACATTTCTGTGAAGCCTTTTGTGGGCAATGAGGGATTCGAACCCCCGACCCCCTCGGTGTAAACGAGGTGCTCTGAACCAACTGAGCTAATTGCCCTAATAGAGGCGTAATTGTAAAACCTTATTAAAAATACCAAACAGTGCCTGGTTGCTATTTCTTGCTAAGGGATAAAAAAAGGTTCCCAATTCTGGAAACCTTTGTGGGCAATGAGGGATTCGAACCCCCGACCCCCTCGGTGTAAACGAGGTGCTCTGAACCAACTGAGCTAATTGC
>NZ_JBGQOK010000007.1:0-238350 GCF_052119605.1 Leeuwenhoekiella sp. W20_SRS_FM14
GTGGGCAATGAGGGATTCGAACCCCCGACCCCCTCGGTGTAAACGAGGTGCTCTGAACCAACTGAGCTAATTGCCCTTTAGCGGGTGCAAATATAAACCAACTTTTAAATATACCAAACACTTTTTCTAAAAATAATTAAATCACTTCTGCAACTACAAATGTACTTCCGCCTATAAATATCAGATCATCAGGTTTTGAAGTACGTTTTGCCGCTTTAAAAGCTTCTGAAATATTTTCATATTTATTTCCTTGCAAATCAAAATGCGCAGCTTTTTCTTGTAGAATTGACTCATCAAGACCACGAGGCCCTTCCGGTTTGCTAAAATAATAGTGCGCGTGTTTAGGAAATAACGGCAGTACAGTACTCAATTCTTTGTCAGACACTACTCCTAATACAATATGAAGCTGATTAAATTGCTCCTCTTTTAGCTGCGCAGTGACATACATCAAACCTTCGGCGTTATGACCGGTATCACAAATAATTTTAGGACCAAATTCTTGCAGAACCTGCCATCTTCCTAACAGACCAGTGTTTGTGACTACACGTTTTATACCTGTTTCTAATGCAACTTGAGAAATTTTAAAATCTGTGTTGTTATTTAAAACTTCAATTGCTTTTTGTACAGTTTGCTTATTCTTTTGCTGATAACTACCTTTTAACTCACTCTCTAATTCCGGATAATGTGACTCATCTGTATAATATAAAGGAGCTTCATTTTGTAAGGCTTTAGCTTTAAAAACGGCTGTTGTATCGTCTTGCCGCTCACCTATAACTACCGGAATGCCATTTTTTATAATTCCTGCTTTTTCTCCGGCTATTTGCGATAAAGTTGTACCCAAAAAGGCAGTATGATCTAAGCCTATATTTGTTATAACTGAAAGTAGTGGCGTTATAATATTTGTTGCATCAAGCCGCCCACCCAGTCCTACTTCTACAACAGCTATATCAACCTGCCTTTCTGCAAAATATTGAAAAGCCATTCCTACAGTAAGTTCAAAAAATGACAGCTCATTCGCTTCGAGAAACTGCTTATGCTTTTCTATAAACTGAATTACAAATGACTCTTCTGCCATCACGCCATTAACCCGAATGCGTTCTCTAAAATCTTTTAAGTGAGGGGATGTATACAACCCTGTTGAATAGCCCGCTTCCTGCAATACAGATGCAATCATATGACTCGTTGAGCCCTTGCCATTTGTACCGGCAATATGGATACTCTTAAAATGCTTGTGAGGATTTCCTAAGTGCTCACTTAGAAGTAAAATATTATCGAGATTATTTTTATAAGCTGCAGCGCCCTGACGCTGAAACATGGGAAGTCTCCCAAACATCCAGTGCAGCGTTTCATCGTAATTCATTATTCTGATAAGCTAAACTTATAGACGATTTTGCCTATTTGGCGTGATGGAGCATCTGTATCTCCATTAAATTTTGTTGCCATTGCAGCAGCTCGCGCAGGGTCTAATAAACATCTACTATTATTTGTTGTACCTCGTACTCCTGGAGTTGCTTTAATAACATTCCCATTACGATCAACCTCTATGCTCACAACCACAATACCGGCCTCATTACATTCTTGCACACGTTTAGGTTTGCTTAAGGCTTTACGCCCTCCCAATTGGTAATTACCATCACCATCAAGTCCTTTTCCTGTACCGTAGTAACTCGATGCATTAGGATCGCCGTTAGGATCACCCTTATCACCTGCCTTATTATCATCACCTTCACCACCACTTGCGGTACCATTACTTTTTGGTCCGTTAAGAATGCTTGAAAGCGCATCTGTAGTAGATTTATCTGGTTTAGGATCTGGTTTTTTAGCTTCAACAGGTTTTGTCACCACCTTTTTAGGCTGCTCAGTAACCGGTTTTTTGATTTCCTTTTTGGGTTCGTTTTTAATTACGGGAGCTTCCTCAACATCCTGGGTAACTACTTCCTCTTTAAGCTCTGTAGATTGCTGCGTTTGAGGTTCTGGCGTTGCATTACGAGGAGCAGATTGAATCGCCTCTGTGGGCTGAATTGTACCAGACCCTACATCTGAAGTGCCAAAATTAATAGCAATACCACTTTCTGGTGGTGGATCTAAATATTTTAATCCTGCAAAAAATAAAACAACCAATAACAATGCATACAAAATGCTTGTTATGGTAAAGGATTTACGTTTATATTTTGTGTTTAAAAAGCTCAATATGGCGATTTATTAAGGGTATTATTTATGTTATAAATGCTGCTCTTGTTTGCGTTAAGGATAGAGGCGGCATCCTTTTTTTATCATTAAAAAGATTAAAAAAGATACAGCCGAAAGCCTGACGGCCTTAGCCGTAACGCCCTATAATTAGTTAGGCCTTACTGCTAAAACAATCTTATACTTGTTACGGTTTGCAATATCCATAACGGTTACAGCCTCTTCTATAGGAACTCCCTCTTCTGCCCTTAATATAATCGTAGGATCTTCTACCCCCACTAATTCGCTATTTATAAACGATTCAAGATTAGCTTGAGTAACACGCTCCTTATTCACATAAATATCAAGATCTTTAGTAATACTTACCGATAGATTCTGTTGGTTACTGGTCTTTCCTTTAGCCTTTGGTAAAATAAGATCTAATGCATCTGGCGTAATTGCCGGTGACGTTAGCAGAAAGAAAACCAGTAACAGAAATACAATATCTGTCATGGAGCTCATACTAAACTCAGGGCTTACTTTATTTCTTCCGCGTAGATTCATATTATGCCGGCTCGTTTAACATGTCTAAAAAGTCAACAGCTGTAGCCTCCATCTGGTGTACTACTTTATCTGTACGCACTACTAGATGGTTATATCCCATATATGCTATGATACCCACTATAAGACCTGCGACGGTAGTTGTCATAGCTGTGTAAATACCTTCTGCAAGGTTACCCATTTCTGCCTGACCACTGCTTGTTGCTAACTGGTGAAATGCCAATACCATACCTATAACAGTACCTAAAAAACCTATCATAGGTCCTACTCCTGCAATCGTGGCTAATACACTCACGTTTTTTTCTAGTCTGTAAACCTCAAGCTTACCAGAGTTTTCTATAGCGGTATTAATATCTTCTAACGGACTACCAATACGACTAATGCCTTTTGCTGTTAATCTTGAAACCGGACTGTTTTGCTGTGCACATAAAATTTTTGCTGCCTCTATATTACCATTAGCAACGTTATCTTTAATTTGATTCATAAAGTTGCTATCCATCTGGGAAGCTGCTTTAATTGCAAAAAGACGCTCAAAGTAAATGTAAATTGCTACAAAAAGTAAAACAAAAAGAACAACGATAATGATCTGACCGGGAAGGCCACCGCTCATTAACAAGTCAAAAAGAGAAAGGGTTTTTTCTACCGGTTCTTCTTCGGCAGCAAGTGATGGTAGCGTATCTGCACCTTCTTGCAACAAGAGTGTAAGCATAGTTTTTATTAATTAGTTATATGGTTAACGAGTAAATTAGATTTTAATTATATGCTTAAAGTAGAAAATAAACTCCTGCTAATCCTACACCTCCTAAAACAATAGTATAAGGTAATGCCATCTTCACCATCTTACCATAAGACAAGTTAATTAACGGTGCCAGTGAAGAAGTTAGAAGAAATAAGAATGCTGCCTGACCATTAGGCGTTGCAACACTAGGAAGGTTTGTTCCTGTATTAATTGCTACTGCCAGGTGATTAAACTGTTCTCTGGTTATATTACCTGCATCATAAGCAACCTGAACTTCATTAATGTAAACCGTAGCAACAAATACGTTATCACTAATCATCGATAATACCCCATTTGCTAAATAAAACATAGAGGGCTGTGCATCTACAGGAAGGCTTAATACATAATCTATAATAGGTGTAAATAGATGCTGATCGTGAATCATCGCAACAATTACAAAGAATACTACTAAAAGACCTGTAAATGGTAATGCTTCTTCAAAAGCTTTACCTAAACTGTGCTCATCTGTAATACCCATAAATGCAGTTTGTACTACGATTAAGAATAAACCTATAAAACCTACAGGAGCTAAGTGTAATGCTAAACTTAATATTAAAAGTATCGCTGAAACTCCTTGTACCCATAGACCAAAAGCTTCTTTTGGAGTTCGTTTCTCATCTTCCTCTTCGGTATATTTTTCTATAATAGTACGGGCAACATCAGGAAGTTTTGCTCCAAAACCAAAGGTTTTAGTCTTTTCAAGAATAAGAGTTGTTAATAAACCGCAAATTAATACAGGTATCGTGATAGGTGCCATACGCTGAAAAAATTCAACAAATTCCCAACCTAATTTCTCACCTATTAATAAGTTTTGAGGCTCTCCTACCAGTGTACAAACACCACCTAGAGCAGTACCTACAACACCATGCATAATCAAACTACGTAAGAAACCTCTAAACTGCTCTAAAGTCTCTCCACTTAAAGCTTTTCTATCTAATACAGAATCTTCATCATAATCTGCAGTTGCGCTAGAATGTATTTTGTGATAAACTCCATAAAAACCTACCGCAACACTTATTAATACAGCAGTTACAGTTAAAGCATCTAAGAAGGCTGAAAGCAAAGCTGCTAAGAAAACAAATAGCATAGATAGAACAGCTTTTGATTTTATTTTAGTAAACACCTTACTGAAAATAAACATCAGCATCGGCTTCATAAAATAAATACCCGCTACCATAAACACTAAAAGCAATACCACTTCTAAGTTTTGAGCAACTTCTGCATAAGCGGCATCAGGGGTGGTAAGTCCTAATATTAAAGCCTCTAAAGCAAGAATACCTCCAGACTGAAGTGGATAACACTTCAAAGCCATTGCAAGTGTAAAGATGAATTCGCCTATAAAAATCCAGGCTGTTACCATAGGTCCCAGTGTGAAGTAAGCAAAAACATTAAAAACTAAGAAAGCTACCATAGCTAACTTAAACCAGCGTGGGCTGCTACCCAAAAAATATTTTAACATGTGTGTTTAGTTGTTGGTTAATGATTATTTAAATAAGCTGCTGCAATGCTATTTCAAATGCGGTGCGGCTAATATTCTTATTACTGCTGTTGTGATTGTATGTATTCTGAATGGCATCGCGTATGGTTTGTGAGGTGTCGCTAAAAATGGCCTCATCGGTCATTTGTACACGACGCTCCATAAAATAAGCAAAAACACGTGCCATACCACAATTAGATATAAAATCTGGTATAACCGAAACTTGCTCATCGGTATGTTCCATAATAGAACCAAAGAAAATTTCTTTATCTGCAAATGGCACGTTTGCACCACAGGAAATCACTTCAAGACCAGCTTTGATCATCGCATCTATCTGCTCTTTTTTAACCAGGCGTGATGCTGCGCAAGGTGCAAATATCTCCGTTTTAATAGTCCAGATCTTTTCATTCACCTCATCAAAGGGAATCAAATTATCTGCGTGTAATTTATTTCCGTTTTTATTTAGAAAAAGCTCTTTTATTTCCTCAAAAGAAAATCCTTCTTCTTTTATAAGTCCGCCTGCGGCATCTATAATTCCCACAATTTTAGCGCCTTGCTGCGCCAGGTAGTAAGCTGCGGCAGAACCTACATTACCAAAACCCTGTATTACAGCTCTTTTCCCTTCGATATTTCCACCATAAATATCGTAAAAATGTTTAGCCGCTTCAGCAACACCATATCCGGTGATCATATCTGCAACAGTATATTTTCTGGATACATCTGGAGAAAAGTTTTGATTCTCCAATACTTTAATTACACCTTGTCGTAATTGACCTATACGGTTAATTTTATCTGCTTCGGTAGGTCTAAAGTGGCCATTAAAAACACCTTCCTGCGGATGCCAAACACCACTTTCTTCCGTAATGGGAATAACCTCATGAATCTCATCTACATTAAGATCGCCACCGGTACCGTAATAACTTTTAAGTAATGGCGACACTGCAGCGTACCAGCGCTCTAAAACTCCTTTTTTACGAGGGTCGTTAGGATCAAAGTTAATTCCACTTTTTGCACCACCTATTGCCGGGCCAGAAACTGTGAATTTAACTTCCATAGTTTTAGCAAGCGAAAGCACTTCATTGCGATCAAGACCTTTTCGCATGCGCGTACCACCACCGGCAGCACCACCGCGTAACGAATTGATCACCGTCCAGCCTTCTGCTTCGGTCTCGGGGTCATTCCAGTGAAAAACAATCTCTGGTTCTTTAGTTTCGTAACGTTTTAGTAATTCTTTCATTAAATAATTTAGAAGGTTGACAAATATAACTACTTAGGCGGTTTTCCCTATAGTTTTCGTATTAAATTAAGGTGAATACAGCTTTCCTGCACAGTGATCTTTAGAAGCTCCTGTCACACTACGCAACACGTTGATAGTGTTACGCAATCGCAAAACTCCCATAAAACCAAAGATGAGCGCTTCTTTAAATTCTACCATTTTAGGAGCTGCCCTTGTAATTTTTAGGCCCGATAATTCTTCGAGTCGCTGCATTAAATGCGCATTATAGGCACCACCACCGGTAACCAAAACTCCGTTTGATGGTGTTATAGCTTTACAGTTTTTAAGAACATGAGCTAGTTGAACAGCCATATGCTCTGTATAAGTTGCTATACGATCTTCAATAGCTAATCCTGATTGCTCCAAAATAGGAAAGACAGTAGCTTTTACCCATTCTAGACCTAATGATTTTGGATAGTTCTGTTTATAAAACGGAAGGGTATTTAATTTATCTAAAAGTGCCTGATCAATTGTTCCCGATGCCGCAATCTCACCATCTTTATCAAAATCAAAGCCCAACTTAATAGTTAAACTATTTAGGACAATATTTGTTGCACAAATATCATATGCGATACGCGTATTATTTTCTGAAAAAGAAATATTAGCAAAGCCACCTATATTTAAACAAGCTCCATAGTTATTAAAAAGCAATGCATCCCCTATAGGAACCAAAGGAGCCCCCTGACCGCCTAATGCAACATCTTCAACTCTAAAATCGCAAACCACTAATATGTTGCAAAGCTTCGCAAGCTGTGGCAAATTACCTATCTGATAGGTATAACCTTGATCTGGCTGATGTAAAATGGTATGCCCATGAGAAGCAATGATGTCAAGATCTTTTAATGGGTGTCGTTTTCTAAAATCATTTATAAGTGTTGCAAGATATTCTGTGTATAACAAATCGAGCTCCTGTAATGCATCTCGAGATTGACTTACCGCATCACGCAATCGCACCACCCAGGAAGACTCGTAGGCGATTGTCTCACAATCAAGTAACTCATATTCCCAGTTATCTTTCTTTGTAAATCGTATATACGCAAGGTCAACCCCATCAAGCGAGGTACCACTCATAACTCCTAAAACTGTATATCTTGTACTATTCAAGGCTCTTTAACTATAACTATTCTTAATATATTAGATATTTTCTATTAAAATCGTAAATTTCACCATATTTAATTTTATTTATTGAATTTTCTACAATAAAATTGACTTATTTTGCAAAGTACTATGCAAGCATAGTAAATAGACTATTTTGCAGACTAAGGTATAAAGGAAAAATTAGTTATTAATCAAAAATTGGTTATGGATTTTAGCTTGAGTGAAGAACACGTAATGATACGAGATGCAGCTCGTGAATTTGCACAAAACGAATTGTTACCGGGCGTTATAGAGCGCGACGAAAAACAACATTTCCCTAAAGAGCTTATTAAAAAAATGGGCGATATGGGATTTTTAGGTATGATGGCTCCTACCGAGTTTGGCGGTGGCGGTATGGATACTATTTCTTATGTACTGGTTATGGAAGAACTTTCTAAAATAGATGCCTCTGCATCTGTGATTGTTTCTGTAAATAACAGCCTTGTTAATTATGGGCTTTCACAATATGGAACTCAGGCTCAAAAAGAAAAATACCTATCTCAACTTACTACAGGAGAAAAACTAGGCGCATTCTGTTTAAGTGAACCCGAAGCCGGTAGTGATGCTACTTCTCAAAAAACTACCGCAATCGATAAAGGAGACCATTATATTTTAAATGGTACAAAAAACTGGATCACAAATGGCGGCTCTGCAGATTATTATCTGGTAATAGCGCAAACTGATAAAGACAAGAAGCACAGAGGAATAAATGCTTTTATTGTTGAAAAAGGCTGGGAAGGTTTTGAAATAGGCCCTAAAGAGCAAAAATTAGGAATTAGAGGAAGCGATACACACTCTCTAATTTTTAACGATGTAAAAGTGCCTAAAGAAAATAGAATAGGTGAAGATGGCTTTGGCTTTAAGTTTGCCATGAAAACGCTTAGTGGTGGTCGCATAGGTATTGCTGCGCAGGCTCTAGGTATCGCAGCAGGAGCTTATGAGTTGGCACGCGATTATTCTAAAGTGCGTAAAGCTTTTGGTACTGAAATCTGCAACCACCAGGCTATCGCATTTAAACTTGCAGATATGGATGTCTCTATTGAAGCTGCCCGTCATCTGGTTATGAAAGCTGCATGGGATAAAGATCAAGGCAACAACTATGATATCTCAAGCGCCAGAGCAAAGTTATATGCCTCTCAAGTTGCTATGGATGTTTCTGTAGAAGCGGTACAGGTTCATGGTGGTAATGGCTTTGTAAAAGAATACCACGTAGAACGTCTTATGCGTGATGCAAAAATCACACAGATTTACGAAGGTACTTCAGAGATTCAGAAAATTGTAATCTCTCGAGGGTTACTCGATTCTAAATAGATTTATACGTTAATACTAAAAAAAGACCCTTTATCGGGTCTTTTTTATTTTAAAAGCATTTTTAAAACGTGTATCCCAAGCGCAAAAGTAAATTACCTACAATAAGGTGTTCATTTTCAGAAAAACCCTTTTGCTTCCAAAATTCAACTCCATAACCCAAACCGAGACCTACTTCATACGTGAAATGTTGCCAGAGCGTTCTCTCAATTCCCCATTGAGCGGTAATCGTTAGCGATTCTATTACAGAATTATTTGCTGAACTACTTATTAAAAACCAATCAGGATTATAGGCAGTTTTTAAACCGAAAAAATTAGCTGTATTTTTTTCTGTTATTTTCCCTTTAGCAGCCCGCTTTCTCATATTATAGTACCACCTGGGTTCAATATTTAGAGTAGGCGCTAACACCCACTGAAAACCATCTTCTACAAAAGTACCCGCGGCAAAACCTCCATTCAAACCTAATTCTGAGCGCAATGCGATAGTTTCTGAAAGTCTTGATTCATTATTTCCCCATATTCCTAGTAACCCGGTTTGAACACCCCAAATAGACTTTTCTACGGAAACATTCTGGGTAGTTTGTGCATTTGTGGAAAAAGCAAATAAGGCTATTACCGCCTGAATGACGAATACTTTTCTAAACATGATATTTCTAATTTTTTATTGATGAATGACTTAAACCTATAAAAAAAGCCCCGAAATGGGGCTTTTTTTATAGGTTTTTACTCTTTTACTTCGCAAAATATATATAAATACCTACTACAATTAAGCATATTACAATACCTACCTGTTTTACATACTTGTAAGGTTCTATAGAAACCTGCTTCGTATACTCTAGTACAAACGGTTCTTTCCGAGGATATAATTTACCTATTATGAGCATAATCACAATGTTTGCTATAAATAGCATAGCCATTACGTGCAGATAATGCGGGTATGCACCTACCTCAACCATATGTAGAGCTTCTGCATCTGTAATTCCGCTAGCCTTTGCTGCTTCGACTGCATCATTTATCAATTTAGGTTTTAATACAAACTGACTAATTATATACATTAATGACCCACTAATAATTCCAATTTTTGCTGCTATTGCAGGAACTCTCTTCGTTAAATAACCTACTACGATTATTGTAAAAATAGGAATACTGTAAATACCGTTTATCTCTTGCAGATAGCTAAACAAACTTCCTGCATTTGCTATAAATGGTGCAATAAACATCGCGGCTAAAGCAAGACACACCCCAAATATTTTTCCGTATTTCACTACGGTTGCTTCAGGAGCCTCCTTATTAACATGCTGCTTGTAAATATCTATACCAAACAAGGTAACCGAACTGTTGAGCACACTGTTAAATGAACTTAATATCGCTCCAAAAAGTACAGCTGCAAAGAAACCTACTAATGGTTTTGGCAACACCGCTCGCACTAATTCAGGATAAGCTAAATCACTACTTGAAAGACCTCCTTCAAAATAATAGTAAGCAATCATACCCGGTAATACTAAAATGATAGGCCCCAATATTTTTAAAAATGCAGCTAATAAAAGTCCTTTTTGACCTTCTGCAAGGTTTTTTGCTCCCAGACCTCGCTGAATGATTTGCTGGTTTGTACCCCAGTAAAATAATTGCACAAGCATCATACCTGTAAAAATGGTAGAAAAAGGCACTTCCTGACCAGGTTCACCGGTAGAGTCAAATCGACCAGGGTCAGAATCTACTAATACTGTAAGACCATTCATAACGCTTCCGTCACCTATTGCCATCAAACCAAAAACCGGAATTAAAACCCCTCCTATAATTAAACCAACTGCATTGATACTATCAGAAACGGCTACTGCTTTCAAACCTCCAAAAACGGCATATATAGAACCTATAATTCCAATTCCCCAGATACAAATAACTAAAGCCGTGGTATCAGACACGCCTAAACGTTCTGGCACATTAAACATTCCGCTTAAAGCTACAGATCCCGAGTATAAAATTACCGGAAGTAGCACTACCACATAACCAGATAGAAACAAAACAGAGGTAATGGTTTTTGTAGAAACGTCAAAACGTTGCGCTAGAAATTGAGGAACTGTAGTTAAACCTCCTTTCAAATACCGCGGAAGTAAGAAAATAGCGGTAACCACAATTGATATCGCAGCAAGCGTTTCCCAGGCCATTACAGACAATCCGTCTTTATAGGCACTTCCATTAAGACCTACGATTTGTTCTGTCGAAAGGTTTGTAAGTAATAAGGATCCCGCAATAACACCAGCAGTTAAACTTCTGCCGCCTAAAAAATATCCGTCTGAAGTACTTTCGTCTTGCTTTCTTACCGCAAGCCAGGATACCAGAGCCACTAAAATTGTAAATGCTAAAAAAGAAATTATAGTCATGGTTAGAATTTAAAAAATCGTTTTCGCACATTTTTAGACAGTTATAAGAAAACGATGTAATTATTTTATCGAGGTGTAAAGTAACGCATTTTGAGCAATGCTACATGAATTTAAGGTGACAAATTGACCCTTTGAATAATAAAATTTACACGTTTTTAAGTGTTCATTTAAACACTTAAAATCATTAGTAAATACGCTATCCCGTATCTTAAGCGTCATTTTACACCATTTTCTATAAAATAGTATGAAATAACTTTAAATGTACAATATACGCTTAAAGTTATGTATCTTTGTTCTGACTCTATTTAACTCTAATAAAAAAATATTTTGCAAAATCAATATTCACTGGCGCAATCTCCAGAATACCTTGCCCAGATAGGTCAATTTAAAGCAGATGTTGTGATTAACTCTCCAGGCAGAGTGAATCTTATAGGTGAGCATACAGACTATAATAATGGTTTTGTAATGCCCACAGCAATAGATAAAACGATTCAATTTCATTTAAGAAAAAATGGTTCAAAATCGTTTTGTAGCATCAGCAGTTTAAACTATAACACGACTTATAATTTTGACATAAACAATACTAACCTTAATGATGCTGAGTGGACGCATTATATTATAGGTGTAGTGGAAGAAATCAAAAAGTTAGGCAAATCATTAGAAGGTTTTGATTGTTTAATGTTAAGTAACCTACCTATGGGAGCAGGCATAAGTTCTTCTGCAGCACTCGAGTGTGGCCTCGCTATGGGTATTAACGAGCTTTTTGACCTCAAGCTGACTAAATTAGAAATCGTCAAACTTTCTCAATTAGCTGAGCATAACTACGTAGGTACAAAATGTGGTATTATGGATCAATTTGCATCTGTAATGAGTGTAGAAAACCATGTTATAAAACTCGACTGCGAAAGCTTAGAATATGAGTTGTTACCTTTTGCTATAGAACCCTATAAACTTCTTTTATTAAACACAAATGTCTCGCATAGTCTCTCTACTAGCGAATATAATGTACGCAGAGAAGAGTGTGAAAAAGGAGTTGCATTGCTTAAAAAATGGTATCCCGAGATCGATTCGCTACGCCATATTTCTCTAGAACAACTTAGAGAATATAAATCTGAATTTGACGCTACCATCTATGCGCGATGCGAATATGTAGTTGAAGAAAATCTACGAGTTACTCAAGCTGCTACCGCATTAGAAAACAATGATTTATGTACTTTTGGAAAACTGATGTACGCTTCGCACGACGGGCTTCAAAATAAATATGAAGTGAGTTGTAAAGAACTTGATTTTTTAACTGAATTTTCTAAAGATAATGAGGCGATCTTAGGTTGCCGAATGATGGGCGGTGGTTTTGGTGGTTGCACTATTAACCTCATTCATCAAGATGCGGTTGAAGAATACGTGGCATCAGCAAAAGAAGCATATTACAAAAAATTCAGTCTTAATTTAACTGCTTTCACAGCAATGCCTTCAAACGGTGGAGAGCGTGTTTAAAATAAAAAAGTATAAATCCCATGGTAGATTTTAATGATAATTCACACAGAAGATACAATATACTTACAGGAGAATGGGTCCTTGTTTCTCCGCATAGAACAAAGCGCCCCTGGCAGGGAAAAGAAGAAGAAATAACCAGCGAGGTTCGACCCAGTTATGATCCCCATTGTTACTTATGCCCCGGTAACGAACGTGCAGGAGGTCATAAAAATGAAAAGTATAAAAAGCCCTGGTCTTTTGTTAATGATTTTGGAGCATTAAAAAATGATGTTCCGGCAGAAAAGTTTAAATCGGGTCTTTTAAAAGCTGAGTCTGAAAGCGGTATTTGTAAAGTGGTATGTTTCTCACCAGATCATTCGCTCACACTTCCCGTTATGCAAGTGGAAGCAATTGATGATGTTATTGCATTATGGCAACGCGAGTTTAAACAACTTAGTGAGAAAACAGATATCAATCATATTCAGATTTTTGAAAACAAAGGTGCTATAATGGGCTGTAGTAATCCACACCCACACGGTCAGATATGGGCACAACGCACAATACCACAAGAGGTTGTTAAGAAAAACAAACAACAACGCGAGTACTGGCAAAATAATAACTCCAGTCTTTTAGGAGATTATATCAAAGAAGAACTTGAGTTAAAAGAACGCATAATTTTTGAAACCGAATATTTTATAGCACTTGTTCCCTATTGGGCAGTTTGGCCTTATGAGGTTATGATCGCTCCTAAGCAACAACATCGTAATATTTTAAGTCTTAATGCAAAGGAGCGTTTAGATTATGCAAAAATTATTAAAGCTGTTACCATAAAATACGATAATCTTTTCAAAATATCTTTTCCATACAGCTCTGGTATACATCAAGCACCTACAGACGGTCAGGATTGGGAATCCTGGCATTTTCATATGTCATTTTACCCACCGTTACTGCGCTCTGCAACGGTTAAAAAATTTATGGTAGGCTATGAAATGTTTGCAACTCCACAAAGAGATATAACTGCTGAGATGGCTGCAGAAACTTTACGTAAATTAGCAGACACACATTATACGAACCTATAACAATGGCAACAAAGACAACTTTAAAAGCAATCGCTGAACATTTAAATCTTTCGATCTCAACCGTATCAAAAGCACTGGCAGATAGTAAAGAAATTAGCGAGGCCACAAAAATTGTTGTCAAAAATGCTGCACGCCAGTTAAAGTATAGACCTAATGCGATGGCCAGGGGATTAAAGAATAGCCATACGAGGACCCTAGGGGTGGTTATTCCTAATATACTACATACCTTTTTTGCTAAAGTGCTTATGGGTATGGAGGAAGAAGCCCGAAAAAATGGTTATAATTTAGTTACATGTATATCTAACGAATCGCTTGAAAAAGAAAGACAAAGTCTTAATATGCTTTGTGATGTTTCGGTAGATGCCATTATTATAAGTCTTACTTCAGAAACCCAGCAGACTGAAGAAATAGAACATCTCAATGACATTCTTTATTATGATATTCCGTTAGTGATGTTTGACCGTGTGAGTTCTTTAGTAGATTGTGACAGTGTAGTTATTAATGACTATAAAGGGGCTTATGATGCTACTTCTTATTTGTTAGAAATAGGCTGTAAAAATGTGGCGTTCTTGTCGTGTTTAAGTAAAACCTCAGTAGGCAAAAAACGACTTGCAGGATATGAAGATGCTATTAAAGCAAACGGAAATAATTTACCTAAAATAATTAATACAAGTCTTATTAATCTTGAAGAAGATCTCAGCACATTTATTAGCGATAACGTTATAGATGGCATTTTAACTACAGATGAATCTAGTGCAATTTATACGATGAATACTTTGCGTACAAATGGATTAATGGTGCCTAATGATGTAAGTGTTATAGGCTTTACAGACGGTAATTTAGCACGAAACTATTTCCCCTCGGTAACCACAGTTAAGCAACAAGCTGAAATTATGGGTTCAAAAGCAATACAAATCGCAATAGAAAATATCAATAGAAAAGTAGCAAAAGCACCCTCACAAGAGGTTATTGAAACCGAACTTGTAGTTAGAAACAGTACCCGAAGAATTACTGTTTAAAAGTCGATCTATACTTTTTACTGAATATAAAAAAAGCCTTACTGTTGTATCAATAAGGCTTTTTTTTAGTTAGACAATTCCTCTAACTTTTTTCTCCCAATTCCAGGCAGATTTTAAAGCTTCGGCCAATGTAAGCTGCGATTTCCAACCCAGAACTTCGTTAGCTTTTGCCGTGTCTGCGTAAGCAGCTATTACATCTCCTTCTCTTCGGTCAACAATTTTATATGACAAATCAACGCCAGAAACTTCTTCAAAAGTATGTATTACCTCAAGTACAGAACTACCGGTACCCGTACCTAGATTGAAAGTTTCATAATTAGTTTCATTTTTGCCGTCAACTAGTCGCGTTAACGCCATAACGTGTGCTTTTGCAAGATCTACTACGTGAATATAATCTCTAACACAAGTACCATCATTTGTAGGATAATCATTTCCAAAAACTGAAAGCTCCTTGCGTAATCCTGCAGCAGTTTGTGTAATAAAAGGCACTAAATTTTGCGGCACCCCTAAAGGCAACTCTCCTATTTCACAACTCTCATGTGCACCTATAGGATTAAAATAGCGCAGAGCAATAGCATTAAAATTTTCGTAAACTTTAGCCGTATCTCTTATAATCTCTTCACCTATTTGCTTGGTATTACCATAAGGAGATTCCGCAGGTTTCACAGGAGCTTTCTCTGTTATAGGTAACTCATCTGCCTGCCCATAAACAGTACAGGAAGAACTAAAAATAAAATTAGCTGTATCTTTTTTTGTAAGCTCTTGCAATAGATATATTAATGAACTCAAATTGTTTTCATAATACAAAAGCGGTTTGTTTACACTCTCTCCCACAGCTTTAGAAGCTGCGAAGTGAATAGCACCAGATATATCTGAATGTTTTTTAAAGAATGTCGAAACGGCATTACGATCACGAAGATCTATTTTTTCAAAGTCTGGTTTTGTACCTGTAATTTTTTGTATTCCGTCTAGAACAGATTCTGATGCATTTGATAAATCATCAATGATGACTACATCATAACCTGCATTCTGTAACTCTACAACCGTATGCGAACCTATAAAACCAAGACCTCCTGTCACTAATATTTTCAAAATTCTGAAATGTTATTTTCAACGCTTAGCTTTTCTAAAGCTTCGTCAATATTAAAATCTTTTAAAGAGTCTATAATCATATCAGGCGCATATGCATAATTGTTAATATGCTTAGCCTTAGAAACACCAGATAGAGTAAGAATCGTTTTGTATCCCATTTGTATAGAGCCTAGAATATCCGTATCCATAGTATCCCCTATTACGATAGTTTGATCTGTGGTAAGCCCTAATTTTTTTCTGGCTGCACGCATCATTACAGGACTGGGTTTTCCTACCGAAAATGCCTTTCTTCCCGTTGCCTCTTCTATCATCTTCACAATCGCTTTGATACCCAGGTTAGACCAGCCTATTTTCATAGGTGAAGGATCTAAATTTGTTGCAATAAGTTTTGCACCCCCAAGAATCATATCTACGGCCTTATTTGCCATTTCTAAAGTAAAATTGCGCCCCTCGCCAATTACGACATAATCGGGATCCTGTGTCACAAGTGAATAGCCATTTTGATGCAAGCTAGATAATAGCCCACCTTCTCCTAAAACATATGCTGTACCATTAGGTTTTGTAAAGCCCAGAAACCACGCTGTTGCCATGGCGCTGGTGTATACATTTTCTTCCTTAATTTTAATCCCCATTGGGATTAATTTATTGACAACGTCTATTGGACTGCGTTGACTATTATTAGTCATAAACAAAAACGGAATCCCCCGATCCTGTAATGTTTTTATAAATGTATCTGCTCCCGGAATCAAGTCATTACCACTGTAAATAACCCCATCCATATCTATTAAAAATCCTTTATCCATTAGTTGTAGATTTAAGCGTAAAAATAACCTTTAATTACAAAGTTAACAGTCATATACGCTAAAAATTAGTCTTTAAATTCTGTGTCGTAAAAGTGTGTTGCATCATATATTAACTCATCAAGTTTTGTGTTTTCAAGAACGACTCGTGACTCTGTCCAATCTAAATAATTCACAAAATCTTCAACTGCAATCTGGCGGTATTGAGAAACCGTATCTATATTAAAGTAGAGTCTCCCTGTACGTCTTACAAAAAAATCTGCAAGACTATTAGTCATCTCATAATAGACACTGTACCATAATTCTGCGCGTAACAGACGATCATTAGCATCTTGATTTCTAAAATAGTTTATTTTGTTTTTGATTAGGTCCGCTTGCTTTCCGTAGGTAGTAGTTAAATACCAGGCTTTGTACTCTGCATCATCAATGCCCATAACATTTAGCGTATCGGCTAATTTTTTCTGATAGTTTGCAACCTCTTTAGAATTGCGCATCGCATACGAAGTGAGTGCTATATGCTCTGTTCTCGATTCTTCAAACTTCCCTGCGTATTTGTCTTTAAGCTGCTTTAGTACGGTATCGCTAACCCGTTTTGCCATTTTACGATATCCGGTTAACTTTCCGCCGGCTATTGAAATTAAACCACTTTGGCTTATAAATGTCTCGTCTTTTCTTGACAATTCTGAAGGATCTTTTTCATCTTCGTGAATAAGTGGGCGTAATCCTGCCCAACTGGATTGGATATCAGACTCCTCTAAATGTATATCTGGAAATGTTTGATTAACTGCATCTAGCAAATAATTAATGTCTGCTTGTGTAGCCACAACCCGATCTAAACTACCCGAATAGTTAGTATCTGTAGTTCCTACATAGGTGGTTTTACCACGAGGGATAGCAAATATCATTCTGCCATCTGGCACATCAAAATAAAGTGACTGGTGTACCGGCAGCTTTTCTTTTGCAAAAACAAGATGCACCCCTTTAGTAAGATGCAGGTGTTTATTATTCATCGACTCATCCTTTACCCTTAGTTTATCAACCCAGGGTCCGGCTGCAGAAACAAATGTTCTACCGTCAACTTCAAATAAATTTGAGGTATTGTGATCTTTACATGTTACACTGGTGATTTTGCCTTTATGATCGTAGACAAAGTCAATCATCTCTGTATAATTGAGACAAATCGCACCAAAATCTGCTGCTTTTTTAATGAGCTCTATTGTAAGTCGGGCATCATCTGTTCTATACTCAGCATAATAGCCACCTCCCAGCAATGTAGATTCGTCAAGCATAGGTTCACGTGCTATCGTCTCTTCTTTAGTAAGCATACGCCGTTTGTCATCACCTTCTACATTTGCCAGTAAATCATAAACTTTTAACCCCAGAGAAGTCAAAATCTTACCATACTGCCCACCTTCAATAAGGGGCAGGAGCATTTTTTCTGGGATTACAAGATGTGGCGCTAATTTATGCACAATAGCGCGCTCTGTTCCCGATTCTTTTACGAGACCTATTTCCATTTGTTTAAGGTAGCGTAAACCGCCGTGAACCAACTTTGTACTTTTATTGCTGGTTCCTGAAGCAAAATCATTTTTTTCAATTAAACAAACGCTCATTCCTCGCGTTGCTGCGTCTAGTGCGATACCTGCACCGGTAACACCTCCGCCTATAATTACAACATCAAACTTTTTAGATTTTGCTTTTTTGATATAGCGCTTACGGTCTATAATACTAAAACGTAGCGGAGCCTTCTCTTTCTCAATAGTTTCGGCGTAGCCAGAACGTGTGCGTGCTACAGCCAGTTCCCAACCTTCTTTTTTATGGTTACGCGTACGCACATCCATATTTGGCTCAAAAATAGTATCTACATTACGCACTGAAGCAATGTCCTTTTTTGTCCAGATTCCGGCTTTAATTCCCGCCAGAAAAGCAGCTCCCATTGCAGTAACTTCAAGCATTTTAGGGCGATCTACATTTGTATCCAGGATATCTGCCTGAAACTGCATTAGGTAATTATTTACACAGGCACCGCCATCAACTTTTAATTCTTTAAGCTGTTTGCCACTATCTTCTATCATTGCATTAAGAAGATCGCTTACCTGATAGGCCATCGCCTCTATGGTAGCTTTTATAAGCTCCTTTTTACCGGTATTAAATGTTAATCCCTGTATACTTCCTTTTGCATCACTATCCCAGTAAGGAGCCCCCATCCCATTAAATGCAGGCACAAAAAACAAATCTTTAAGTGGCGGAATACTTTTACAGATCGCTTCAGTTTCTAAAGCATTATCTATTAATCCTACTGCATCCCGCAACCACTGTACCGATGCTCCGCCTACGAAAACACTTCCCTCAAGAGCATATTTGTGCGGTTCGTTTTCCAGCGTACAGCACAATGTTGTTATTAAGCCGTTTTTAGAAAACGAAGGCTTCTTACCCGTATTGAGTAACATAAAACAACCCGTACCATAGGTACTTTTTGCCATACCAGACTTGTAACCTCCCTGCCCAAAAAGTGCTGCCTGTTGATCACCTGCTACTCCGTAAATAGGAAAAGAATGTTCCTTAAATTTTAATGTACCAAAGTCTGAAGAGGAAGCCTGAACCTGCGGAAGCATACTACGCGGTATATCTAAGACCTCTAACAGCTCTTCATCCCAGTCAAGGTTTTTAATATTGAAAAGCATCGTTCGGCTGGCATTGGTATGATCTGTAAGGTGTCTACCCGTGAATTTATAAATCAACCAACTATCAACAGTACCAAAAAGCAAATCACCGGCTTCTGCACGTGCCCGCGCACCTTCAACATTATCTAAAATCCATTTTATCTTGGTTGCCGAAAAATAACTATCTATAACCAGACCCGTATTTTTTAAAATATACCGCGCAAGATCCTGTTCGCGCAGCATTTCGCAAATAGATTCGGTACGCTTATCGAGCCAGACGATGGCATTATATACCGGTTCTCCCGTATGCTTATCCCAAACAACTGTGGTCTCTCTTTGGTTTGTAATTCCTATTGCTTTTATTGCATCTAAAGGCACATTTGCCTTAGAAAGAACCTCTTCAAAAGCAGCTTTCTGATCATTATATAAATCTAATGGATCGTGCTCAACCCACCCCGATTGCGGGTAGTATTGTTTAAGTTCCTTCTGAGAAATCGCAACCTCAATACCCTCACGATCAAATAAAATTGCCCGTGTGCTTGTGGTGCCCTGGTCAAATGCTATAATATAAGAATCACTCATAGTAAAATTTATAACGTATTTGATGCTCGTAAACGGCATTAGGTTTTAGTACCGTAGTAGGAAAATTATCGTGGTTAGGCGTATCTGGAAAATGCTGAGGTTCTAAACACAACGCCACCGAAGGTCCTTTTAAAGAAACTCCCTTACCTTTAAAATTTGTCATCCCGTTTGCACTGTAAAATTGCAAGCCGGGTTGTGTACAATGTAAATGCAATTGTAGCTTTTTATCAGAACTCATTAAGATAGCTGCGGGTTGCTGACCTCGATTTTGATTTAAAACATAATTGTGGTCATAGCCCCCTTCAATAGCCGCAATCGCTTCTTTTAAATGGGTTTCTTTTTGTAAATCAAAGGCTGTATTTGCCACAGCTCTTAGTTCTCCCGAAGGAACATTCGCTGGTGTTTTTGGCAAATAATGGGACGCATTAATTTTTAAATAATGGTTTTTAATAGAATCGCTATCCCCTGCTTCAAGGTTAAAATACTCGTGCCGGGTTAAATTTACAATCGTTTCTTTATCTGTTTTTGCTTCAAAACGCATTACCAATTCATTATCTTCCTGAAGCTTAACAAAAAACTGTGTTTTCAGATTTCCGGGAAATCCCTCCTCACCATCAATGCTCGTGTAACTAAAAACCACCTCATCGCCAAGATTCTCAACTTCCCAAAGCTTTTTTCCGAAGGATTCAAAACCACCATGCAATTGATTATTACCCTCATTTGCCGAAAGCGACACTTTTTTACCATCTAAGGCAACCGCTCCAAGCGCTATACGATTTGCATTACGCCCCACAAGTTGACCTATAAACGAAGTGTCTTCTTCATACGATTTTAGATCTTCAAATCCCAGAACAACATCTTCAAAAGAACCGGTACTTGTAGGAACAATTAATTTTTGAAGTATCGCTCCATAAGAGAGAAAGTGTGCCTCCATGCCAGAAGCATTTTTTAACTGTATACTTAAGACAGCGCGACCGTCTTGTGTTTTATCAAAAGGTTGTATTGTAATCAACAGATATTATTTTATAAGGATAAATATATAAAAATGTATTGCCACAATAAGTCTTCAGGATAAGTTTAAATTGTTTCGGTTTACTGCTCTAATAAAGCTTTTATTCTATACTTGCGTCCTTTTTAAACCAATCTTTCCTTTTCTTCGTAAGTTTTTATAATAAAATTAGTCTTATACGCTACCTAAATTTCAGAATGTCTACTCTAAAAATTACCTTATTTCTGCTCCTGACTCCTATTTTATTTTTTGGTCAGAAAAAATCTATAGATAAGTTGTTACAAACTTACAATTCGCAAAGTGTACCTTATATTTCTGTTCAGGAATTGAAGATGAAATCAGACACCTATATAATTTTAGACACTCGAAAAAAAGAAGAGTTTGACGTGAGCCATCTACCTCAAGCAATTTGGGTGGGTGAAAAACCTCAAAAAGAGTTGCTTAAAGATTATATAAACTCAAAAAAATCTATAGTTGTTTATTGTACGGTGGGTATACGCAGTGAAGATTATGGTGAGATACTTAATAAAGAAATGCGAGGTAACATCTATAATCTCTACGGAGGTATTTTTGCATGGAAAGATGCCGGTTACGATTTAAAAGATTCAAATAACAAACCAACCATTAAGGTTCATACTTTTTCAAAAAATTGGGAAGATTATTTAAAAACAGGCATTGCTGTTCATTAATTTTGAAGACAATCAACTAACAAACATCAATGGGCTTACTTAGCAAAAAAGATACTGACGAAAACAAAGACTTTGAGGCAGAATTTCATTTTCCCACATCAGACCGTGCCTTATTAATTTTTACTCGTAATCCAGAACTTGGCAAGGTTAAAACACGCCTGGCTGGCGGCGTAGGTGATGAAGCTGCTCTAGAGATTTATAAATTTTTATTAGCGCACACCGTCTCAATAACAACTGGTTTAACTGCAGACAAACAGGTCTTTTATTCTGAAAAAATACGTTCCGGAGATTTTTGGGATGATGATAAATTCACTAAAAAACTGCAACACGGTAAAGACTTAGGCGAGCGTATGAATAAGGCTTTCGCCCAAGCGTTTAGAGCAGGCTATAAAAAAGCGATTATTATAGGAAGTGATATGTATGATCTCTCTCAACAAGATCTGGAAAAAGCATTTGCTCTACTTGATGATCACGACTTTGTAGTAGGCCCTGCAGAAGACGGCGGTTATTATTTAATCGGGATGACCTTCTTAAAACCTGAACTTTTTCAGGATAAAACCTGGGGTATCGAAACTGTTCTTAAAGACACGCTTGCAAATTTAAAAGAAGAATCTTTTATATTGCTGCCTACTCGTAATGATGTAGATTATTACGAAGATATTAAAGGTATTGAAGCATTTTTCCCATTTTTACCACAACACTTGAAATAATATTTAAAATGAAAAAATTTATAGAAGAGTCTGCGCAGTTTTTAAAAAGTCGCGGATTTGAAGCTCCGGAAGTGGGCATAATTTTAGGAACTGGTCTTGGTCAGTTTGTAGATCAGGTTGACATTATAAGTTCAGTAAGTTATAATCATATACCTAATTTCCCCACTGCTACTGTAGAATTTCATACCGGAAAACTCATTTACGGTACACTAGGCGGTAAAAAAGTAATTGTTATGCAGGGCCGTTTTCATATTTATGAGGGTTATACGCTAAGAGATGTGAGTTACCCTGTACGCGTGATGAAAGAATTGGGTATTCAGAAATTATTAATTAGCAATGCGGCAGGAGCCATAAATCTCAATTTTAAAAAAGGAGAGATTATGCTCATTGAAGACCATATCAACCTGCAAGGAGGATCTCCACTAGCCTTTAAAGGTGTAGAACAATTAGGTTCTCGATTTACCGATATGAGCGCACCTTATGACACTGCAATGCGTGATATTTTAAAACAAATCGCATCAGAAAAAGACATTACTTTACACGAGGGAGTTTATGTTGCGGTCGTTGGTCCACAATTAGAAACACGCGCAGAATATAGATACTTAAAAATTATTGGGGCAGACACAGTAGGTATGAGTACTGTTCCTGAAGTAATTGTCGCAAACCATTTAGATTTGCCGGTCGCAGCTCTAAGTGTAGTTACAGATGAGTGTGATCCTGAAAATTTACAACCTGTAGATATCGCAGATATTATGGCTGCAGCAGGTAAAGCAGAATCAGATATGGTTGTTCTTTTTAAAGAACTTATAGAAAGACTATAAACCATCTCGCCAGAATTTTAATTTACTAATGTTCAAACCCTCGCAGGTTTAACCACGAGGGTTTAAAATTTTAATTTGGTTTTAAAACCAAAAGCTAATAAAAACCGTAACTACTGTGTAGTTATTGCAAACTCATAACTTAAAAAACATTAAAATGGCAGCTAACAATTATTATGATCCCGCAGACCTTAGAAAATTTGGGAAAATCACCGAATGGAGTGAAGAACTGGGTACTAAATTTTTTGATTACTACGGAAAAGTTTTTGAAGAAGGCGCTCTTACCGCCCGAGAGAAAGCATTGATTGCTCTTGCCGTTGCACACACAGAACAGTGCCCCTATTGCATAGATGCATACACTAAAGATACACTACAACGTGGGGTTACTAAAGAACAAATGATGGAAGCAATTCATGTAGGCGCTGCAATTAAAAGCGGGGCTACTTTAGTGCACGGCACTATGATGATGAATAAAGTGAATAAGCTAGAAATGTAAAAGTTAGATTCAATATCTATCAACTTAATACTATCTTAGTCCTGCTGAAAAAGAAAAAAAAACCTCTATGTCTGTTACCAAAACAAAAAAATCATTACATAAACGTCACGATGACCTGGCTCAAGCTAATAAGCAACTTGAGATTTTGTCAGGTGGTATTTTTGCCGATGGTGAACTCCCTACTTTTGCTGAAAAAATTAAGGAAACTAATCAGTTTCCGCTTCGACCTAAAAAACTCGAAATCCTACAAATTAATGTAGGCTATATGTGTAATCAGGTGTGCGAGCACTGCCATGTAGATGCCGGTCCAGACCGTAAAGAAATAATGACATGGGAAACCATGGAGCAGTGTCTTGAAGTGATTAAAAATACAGGAGCACATACCCTTGATTTGACCGGTGGTGCGCCTGAGATGAATCCTAATTTTAGACGATTTGTCGAAGAAGCCAGCAAAGCCGGAATCAAAGATTTTATCGTGCGCAGTAACCTGACGATCATTCGCGCCAATAAAAAATACTACGACTTACCTGAGTTTTTCAAAAAGCACAACGTTCACGTAGTAAGCTCTATGCCGCACTGGACCCGCGGTAAAACAGACAAACAACGTGGTGAAGGTGTTTTTGACCTTTCTATTAAAGCATTGCAGGAGTTAAATGCAGTAGGTTACGGGATGCCAGATAGCGATTTACGCCTAGATCTGGTTTATAATCCTAATGGTGCGTATCTGCCTTCTGATCAGGCTGGGATGGAGAAAGATTTCAAAAAAGCATTGTACGAGGATTTCAATATTCAGTTTCATAACCTTTTTGCGATCACCAATTTACCTATCGCCCGTTTTCTGGATTATCTGATTGCTTCAGAAAACTACGAAGATTATATGTATCAATTGGTTGAGGCGTATAATCCTGCTGCTGTAGAAAATGTGATGTGTACCAATACGATTTCCATTAGCTGGGATGGCTGGTTATATGATTGCGATTTTAACCAGATGCTCGACTTAAAAGTAAATAGTAAAGTGAAGCATATTTCAGATTATAATGAAGATTTGCTTAACGATCGTAATATCATCATTTCGCAACATTGCTATGGTTGTACTGCCGGTGCCGGGAGTAGCTGTCAGGGAACTGTTGCTTAATATTTAAGGCCATAGACCAGAAAACCGCCATAATACTATTTGCGCGTTCTGCGCAGCAAGATGCAAAGCAAAAACGCTTCCGTAATGGAGTGCAGGTTTTTGATGCGCTCAATAAGCACGCTGTCAAAACGGTCAAAAAAACAGGACTTCCTTATTTTATTTATTCCGAAGAAAAACAAATCGGTTCGAATTTTGGCGAGCGTTTTACACAGGCAATTCAGGAAATCTACGCCTTAGGTTTTGAGAATATCATCACCATTGGTAATGACAGTCCGCATCTTACGGCGACCCACATACTCGAAGCCAATCAACACCTGAAAGAAAATCCTATTGTTTTAGGACCTTCAGCTGATGGTGGTTTTTACCTGATGGGATTGAAAAAATCGCATTTTAATCCTGATTCTTTTTTAAAATTACCCTGGCAAACCGAAGCCTTAACCTCAAGTATTTTAAGGCTCGTTCACGCTAAAAAAATTGAAGCGATCCTACTTGACAGGCTTCAGGATCTCGATTCTGTAGCAGATATTGAGGCATTGCTTCAGTCACAAAAATCGTTACATTACACGATAGGTCAATTGCTTTTAAATGCTCTTGAAAAATCGTTCAGCTTACCTTTAATTCAGCCTTTTTGGGTTGAAACCTTTCACGCAAGTAACTACTTCAATAAAGGATCACCGGTTTTATTTTCCGCATAAATCTATTTCGCTTTTGCGATCCTACGCCGCTCTACCGGCAGTTATTTATTATTCCAAAAACAAAAAATGAAACACCTCTATTTGGGGCTTATGCTTATGCTATGCGCGTGGGTACAAGGCCAAACTTTAATTAACGGAACCGTCACTACTGCCGTTGATGGCACTACCATCCCATTTGTAAATGTTATTGCCGTAAATGCAGACGCCGCTACCATTACAGATGAAAACGGAAATTACAGCATTACAATACCCGAAAAAACCACACAACTTCGCTTCTCGGCGATAGGGTTTATCACACAAACCGAAACGGTAAACGGACGTTCTCAAATCAATGTAATTCTTCAGGAATCGACTACTAATCTTGATGAAGTGGTGATTACTGCTTTAGGTCTCGAACGCGAAACCAAAGAACTGGGTTACGTGGTACAAACCATTCAAGCTGAACAAGTATCTGAGGTAAAAGCACCCAACTTTTTAGACAACCTGGCCGGTAAACTTGCCGGGGTTACCATATCCCAAGGCGCAACAGGCGTGGGCTCTTCCTCTAAAATCACCATTCGTGGGGAAGCTTCTTTTTCTAATAACAATCCGTTGTTTATTGTAGATGGTACTCCCATTAATAACAATACGGTTTTTAATAATACTAACGAAGCGGCTGCCGGTTTTCAAGAAATTGATTTTGGTAACGGCGCGATGGAAGTAAACCCGGATGATATCGCTTCGGTAAGTGTTCTTAAAGGCCCTAGTGCTGCGGCTCTTTATGGAACGCGTGCTTCAAACGGAGTAATCATTATTGAAACTAAAAATGGAAGCAAAAGCAAAGGACTGGGAATTAGCATTAACACTTCGGTTTTTGTAGATACGCCTTTTAAACTTCCTGAATTTCAAAATAAATACGGACAGGGAAACTCGGGTCAGTTTGCGTTTGTAGATGGTCTGGGTGGCGGCGTTAATGACCTTATCTCGTATTCCTGGGGACCTCGTCTCGATCAGGGAACACTAATCGCACAGTTTGATTCTCCTGTAACCTTACCTGACGGAAGCGTGGTGCGTGGTGGAGATACCTCATTATACAGCGGGTTACCGATCACCCCTACTCCGTTTAACTCACATCCCGATAATCTTAAAGATTTTTACGAGACCGGAGTGACCACAATTAACAATGTGGCTATCGGCAGTAGTTTTGATAAAGGAAACTACCGTATTTCATTTACAGATTTACGCAGTGAATCTATCATTCCCGGAGTGAATCTCGATCGACAGACAGTGGCTACCAAGCTTAACTTTAAACCCACAGAGAAGACCACTTTTAATACTTCGATTAGTTATGTCAACTCAAGTAGCGACAACCGCCCGTCTAATGGCTACGGTAGTGAAAACGTAAATTATTCATTGGTTGCCTGGGGACCGCGTTCTTTAGATATGAACAGCCTGCGCAACTACTGGCAACCGGGACTTGAAGGGGTGCAGCATTATTCATTTAACTACACTTATTTTGACAACCCATTTTTTACGATGTATGAAAACCGAAACTCCTTCAATCGGGATCGTGTTTTTGGAAATATGTCTATCAAACACAATTTTACAGATAATTTAAGTTTAGCCGTGCGCACCGGGATGGATTATTCTTCAGAAACCCGCCAATTGCGCAGAGCCTTTAGTTCTAACCGTTTTAAAAACGGTGGGTATGCAGAGCACGACGTATTTTACCGCGAGATCAACACTGATTTTCTATTGAATTACAACAAGATTATTGGTGATGTTTCTTTAGATGTTTCTTTAGGTGGAAACCGTCTGGATCAAAAAGCTTCGACCAAGCAATCACAAACGGTGAACCTCGCACAGCCGGGCATTTTCAACCTGAATAATGCTGCGTCACCCATTGATGTATTTCAGTTTGAATCGAATAAACGCATCAATTCCTTCTACGGAATCGCAAAACTGGGCTACAAAGATTACTTGTTTTTAGACATTACCGGCCGTAACGATTGGTCGAGTGCCCTAGCAACTCCATTTTCAGTAGATGGGACTTCGTTCTTTTATCCTTCGGCATCAGCAAGTTTTATTCTTTCTGAAGTCGCTCAATTACCGGAAACATTCTCGTACGTTCAACTTCGTGCCAGTGTGGCTCAGGTGGGTAACGACACTCAGGCGTACCAGACTTCGGGAGCATTTATTTCACAAACGCCTTACGCAGGACAGCCTACCTTCAGTAATCAAAATTTTATACCGAATTCCAACTTAAAACCAGAGCAAACCACCTCGTATGAAGTGGGTGCAGATATTCGATTTTTGAAAGATCGTATCAAACTGGATGCGACCTATTACAATGCCCTGACACGAGACCAAATTATCTCATTGCCTATCGCTATTTCTTCGGGTTACAATCAGCAAGTGGTAAATGGCGGCGAAGTACGCACGCAGGGAGTAGAACTTATTCTTGCTGCAACACCGCTTTTAACTTCAGAATTTAAATGGAATACTACCTTCAACTTTAGCACCAGTACTTCTCGGGTAGAAAGTCTTCCGCAGTCTGATGGGCGTTTGACCTTGGCTTTCAGTCGTATTTACGACAGTGCCAACCAGACTGTTTGGTTTCAGGTAGAAGAAGGTGGTCAAATAGGCGACATTTACGGTACCGGTTATCAAAAAACAGATGACGGTCAGTTTATCTTAACTGCTAATGGAAGCTATATTGCAGATAACAATCTTAAGAAAATAGGGAATTACACGCCAGACTTTATGCTGGGCTGGAACAATAATTTTACCTACAAAAACTGGAACCTCAGCTTCCTATTTGACTGGCGACAAGGCGGCGAACTCGTTTCCCGTACGCGTGCTTTAGGAACGGTAGGGGGTCAACTTGCAGAAACTGCAAATCGCCCTGAAGAAGGTATTGTGCCTCAAGGTGTAATAAATACGGGAACAGCAGACAATCCGCAATATGTACCTAATACAACAGCAGTTTCCGCAGAAACCTATTACAGACAATTTTACGATCGTAACCACGAGGAAAATAACATGTATGATGCTTCTTTTCTAAAACTGCGTCAATTTTCCGTAGGATATACTTTTAAACTCAAAGACGGTTTTCTAGGTCTTTCTGAAGGAGTGGATCTTGATATCGCTTTAGTAGGACGTAACCTTTTTGCGATTTCTGAAATTCCACATTTTGACCCGGAGCAACTTGCCGTGCAAGGTACCGGTTTTGTGAGCGGTGTTGAAGATATGAGTTATGCGACAACCAGAAGCATCGGCCTTAAAGCAGGATTTAATTTCTAAGAGCCTTAAAGGCTATCTAAACGTTTAAAAGATGAAAAACACACTCTATAAAATTCTAATCCTAAGTCTGGGACTTTTCACCGCCTGTACAGCAGATTTTGAAGAAAAAAACACCAATCCCAATGCACCGGTAACCGTGCAACCCAGTCTTTTATTGAGACAGGTGATCTACGATTTTGGCGAACAAATGAGTTACGAAGGTTTTGCTGCCGGTGATTTACTAGCACAACACCGCACCGCGTTAGACTTTAACTTATTTGACCGCCACGCACTCAAATCACCACAGCTGGGAGGAAATCCCTGGCCGATTTTTTATACCAACCTGCGCGATAACGAACTTTTATTAAAACAGGCCCAAAGCAACGAAACCTTTAAAGTTTATGAAGGTCCGGCTTTGATTTTAAAAGCCTATATGGCTCAGGGACTTACCGATCTTTTTGGTGATGTTCCGTATTTTGAAGCCTTTAATGGGATTGATGGCACCGTTACGGCTCCTTACGATGCTCAGGAAGATATTTATCTAGCCGAAGGTGGGATTCTGGATAATCTCGATAAGGGAATTTTAGCCTTAAACGCTTACACGGGAGCAGTGGCTCTAGAAGGCGACCTTCTATTTTCCGGAAATCTGGATAAATGGGTTCTATTTGCAAACTCGCTAAAGCTGAAAGCTTTGATGCGTATTTCTAGTAAAGAAGATGTAGCCTCACAAATCGAAGCGATTTTTTCTGAAGGAAACTACATCATGACCAATGCAGACAATGCGACTTTTGATTTTACAAACAGTGCTCCTAATAGTTTTCGCTTTGCGCAACTGCGTGCAGGAGATTTTAACAACTTCGTCCTTTCTGAAACTATGGAAGAAATCTTAACCGATTTAAATGACGATCGTATCGAGGTATTTTTTAGACCGTTTGCAAACTCAACTACCGGAACCTTTAACGGACTAATCAACGGGATCAACGCTTCACAAACCTCTATTGAACCGGCGAACTATTCCCGTGCAGGAACCCTTTTTAGAGAAAACACTTCAGAATTGAATGCCAATTTTATGACGAGTTGGGAAACGCAGTTTATTCTGGCAGAAGCAGCAGCTAAAAACTACATCACGGCAGATGCAGCTACTTTATACAATACAGGTGTACAGCAAGCTTTTGAGTATTGGCTAACCGATTTACCGGCAGACTATTTAACCGGACCGGCTGCTTATAATGCAGCAGGTACGACTCCGCTGCAGCAAATAAGCACTCAAAAATGGATTGCCAATATTATAAATGGATATGAAGGCTGGGTAGAATGGAGACGTACCGGTTTTCCTACTTTTAAACCGGTTGCCGCAAGTCTTAATGACGGTTTGATTCCTGTGCGCATGCCGTATCCCGCAGAGGAAGAAGCCTTAAATGCAGATAATTATAATAGTGCCGCTCAAGCCACTAATGGGAACAGTCTGGACGTAGCTGTTTGGTGGGATGAATAGAACTTTAAATAAAAAATAAACAATTTGAATATTGAAATCTGGCAATGGGGATTAATCATCGTATCAAGTTTGATACTGTTTTTCCTGTCCCCATTGGCAAAAACAACAGACGACTTTTTTAAAGCTACGCATCGCAAAAAAGCACCTAATGTGTTTATGCTAACCGGAAGCCTTATCATCTCCTGGATTTTTGCCAAGAGTATTACCAATGCAGCCAATCTGGGATTGGAGTTTGGTATAGTAGGGGGTGTCGCCTATGCTGCCTATTACCTCTCTTTTGCAATCGCAGGTATTCTTATTTACTCTATTCGCACCCGGGGCGGATATACAAGTTTGCATGAATTTTTCACCTCACGATTTGGCAAAAACGCCATGCGTGTGTTTTCTATATTAATCGCTATAAGGCTTTTTAACGAGGTCTGGAGTAACACAATGGTAATAGGGAGTTATTTTGGAGATATGGGCAGCACGCCCTATTATGCTTCGATAATCGTATTCACCTTGCTTACTCTGGCATACTCGTTAAAAGGGGGATTGAGTAGTTCAATTTTTACCGATGTAATTCAAATGGGATTATTCAGCATCTTGCTCTTTGTGATTTTATCGAGTATTTATTCAACTACAGATTTTACGGTAAGTGAGACCGTAAACAGCGGTGTTTGGAGCTTTGATATGGGTTTAAATTTACTTTTGGCCGCACTGTTACAATCCTTCAGTTATCCATTTCACGATCCTGTTTTAACAGACCGTGCTTTTTTAAGTTCGCCAAAAGTTACCCTAAGAAGTTTTCTTCTGGCAAGCGTTTTGGGCGGAGCTTGTATCATTCTCTTTAGCATCATAGGTATTTACGCCAAGTCAATGGGAATGCAGGGTCAGGCTGCTGTAGAAGTGGGTAAAGCTTTTGGTACGGTTATTTTATTGATTATCAATTTTATAATGATCACTTCAGCAGCTTCTACTTTAGACTCTACGTTTTCGTCATTTTCTAAACTGGCAGCGATTGATTTAAAACTGGGCGAAAGTATTTCGGTGGGTAGAATTGCCATGTGTATTCTGGTGGTTTTAGGAACCATTCCGATATTTCTGGATGCTGAAATTTTATCGGCAACCACCATATCCGGAACCATGGTTATTGGCCTTACTCCTATTTTCTTTTTCTGGAAATTACCTGCGCCTAAAATCAGTTTCTACCTCAGTATTTTTTGTGGAATTGGCTTTGGATTTTTATTGATTTTTAACCTCATCCCAAAATCGTGGATTTTAACCACCGGCCCTTATGCAGATTTGCTTTGGGTAAATATTTGGGGCATATTTTCATGTTTAATTTTATATATGATTCCGGCATGGATAAAACTGTGGTAAATCAGCTTAGGTCAGGCCAGGAGGGAACTCAAAGCAAACAGCCTTTGACTTCGGGGCAAGCCTCTAAGCATTCCCATCTCGATAATCGCGTGAATTTAGGTTCGCTAAGCGGAAAAGCACTGCTTTTTGGTGGCGTGTACAGCAATCTTCAGGCTTTAGAAAAACTGAAGCAGATTGCTGAATCTCAAAATATCCCACCAGAAAATTGTATCTGTACCGGCGATATTGTGGGCTATTGTGCACAGCCGGAAGAAGTCGTGCAACTCTTTAAAATTTGGGGCGCTCACAGTATTTTGGGCAACGTAGAAATTCAGTTGCGAGATGGTGCCGAAGATTGCGGTTGCGACTTCAGAAAAGGTTCACGCTGTGATGGCTTCTCCCAAATGTGGTTTCCGTATGCGCAAAGTAAACTCAGTAAAAATTCACTCGATTATATTGCAACGTTGCCTAATCATATCGACTTCCACTTTGCGGGAAAAGATATTACCGTTGTTCACGGCGATTTTTTTAATGTATCAGAATTCGTTTACAAATCAACCGACTGGAAACTCAAGCAAGCCAATTTTGAAACCACTCAGGCCGATGTGATTATTGCAGGGCATTGCGGGTTACCATTTCATCATGAAAACGAGGATAAGCTTTGGCTGAATCCCGGAGTGATCGGGATGCCGGCAAACGATGGTACTCCTAATGTTTGGTACGCGACTTTAGAAGAGCAAAATGGGGAGTTGAGGTTTTCGCATCATACGATGGATTACAACTACAAGCTGGCAAATGCCAAAATGCAAAATGACTTTTTACCGCAGGAATATGCGCGTACATTAATTACAGGAATATGGGACAACACCGAAATTCTGCCGCCTTATGAAAGCGGTTTGCAGGGTTTCGGTATTCAATTATAAAGATTTTAACCCGGCGACGGCTTCAGCTGTTTCCATAAAAAAACATGTACTTATGAGCTATTTAGAAACTACCAAAAATGTGTATCGTGATGCTGCACTTACGCCTGATGTAGGCTTGTGCTGTACCACAAACCCAATCTGGGAATTACCGGGTTTAAAAATCCCAAAGATTATGCAGGAGATGAATTACGGCTGCGGAAGCACAGTAAATGCTCGTGATCTCACTAACAATCCGCGTATTTTATACGTTGGTGCCGGCGGCGGAATGGAGCTGCTACAGTTCGCCTATTTCTCTCGTCAAAAAAGCGGCGTTATTGGTGTCGATGTTGTAGATGAAATGCTGGAAGCTTCTCGCAAAAATTTTATCGAAGCAGAAGCGCTAAATCCATGGTTTAAAAGTGAGTTTGTAGATCTTAAAAAAGGAGATGCACTGAGTCTTCCGGTTGAAGATAACAGTATTGACGTAGCGGCTCAAAACTGCCTGTTCAATATTTTTAAGGCGGAAGATTTAAAGAAAGCTATTGCTGAAATGTACCGTGTTTTAAAACCACAAGGTAGATTGGTAATGAGCGATCCTACCTGTGAGCAAGAAATGAATGAAACGTTGCGCGAGGACGAGCGGCTGCGTGCACTTTGTCTCAGCGGAAGTTTACCTATCAAAGAATATGTAAAAGCATTAACTGATGCCGGTTTTGGTACTATTGAAATTCGTGCCCGTAAACCTTATCGTATTCTGGATCCGAAAAATTATCCTACAGACGAACTCATTTATATCGAATCTATTGAGGTAGCTGCCATCAAAGATCCAATGCCTGAAGATGGCCCGTGTATCTTTACCGGTAAAGCGGCAATTTATTACGGTTCTGAAAATCATTTTGATGACAAAAAAGGACACGTGCTAGTTAAAAATCAGCCATTGGCCGTTTGTGATAAGACTGCAGGTGCACTGGCTTCTTTAGGTCGTGATGATATTTTTATTAGTGAAAGCACGTTTCATTACGATGGTGGTGGCTGCTGCTAACCGCCGGCTGGCATCCAGTAGCAAATAAAAAAAGCCCCGCATTGCGGGGCTTTTTAATTTAGCACGTCACTCAGTTGAGCTGTATATTAATTTAATTACGTGTGGCGCCGCCACTATTTCCCATTATACCCAAAGCGACGTAATTCACGCTCGCTGCTTCTCCAGTTTTTGTTGACTTTTACATACAATTCCATATGTACTTTTTTTCCGAAGAAAACCTCCAGGTCTTTACGCGCTTCAATACCTACACGCTTTAAGGCTGCACCTTTGTGGCCTATAATAATACCTTTCTGGCTCTCGCGCTCTACCATAATAATGCTACGCATTCTAATAATGTTGTCTTCTTCAAAAAACTCTTCGGTATCTATTTCTACAGAATAAGGAATCTCCTTTTTGTAATGCATTAAAATCTTCTCGCGTATGATTTCGTTTACGAAGAAACGCTCTGGCTTATCGGTTAAAGCATCTTTAGGATAAAAAGGCGGTGATACCGGTAAAGCTTCTAATATGCGATTAAAAACCTCAGCTACTCCAAAGTTCTCTAAAGCCGAAATTGCAAAAATCTCTGCATTAGGCACCTGTTCTTTCCAATGGGTACGACTTGCTTCAAGAAGCTCTTCATTTCCCTGATCAATCTTATTAATCAACAATAAAACCGGGATCTCTGTATTTCTTATTTTATTGAAAAAAGCTTCGTCTTTCAATTCTTTTTCACCCAATTCAACCATGTAAATTAATACATCTGCGTCTTCAAATGCCGACTTTACAAAAGCCATCATCGAAGCCTGCAACTCATAAGCTGGTTTAATAATACCCGGAGTGTCACTTAAAATCGCCTGAAAATCCTCCCCGTTTACAATACCTAAAATACGGTGACGCGTAGTTTGTGCCTTTGACGTAATAATAGAAAGACGCTCCCCTACAAGAGCGTTCATTAACGTAGATTTCCCCACGTTAGGGTTACCTATAATATTTACAAAACCGGCCTTATGCGATTTTGGTTCTTGTGATTCTGGTGCTAACGGATTGTTATTTTGAGATTCCAAACGTATGGTATTTTGAGGTTTTAAGCTGCAAAGATACGTTTAAAAAATTAGCGTTTGAGTTTTACGTTTAAGCGGAAATCCCTAAAGACCTTCATACTATTGAAATATTAGTCGGCCGGTATAGGTTTCTTCTACCTCAACAGTAGGTGGGCGATTTACTGAGATGAGATCGCCGGTACTCAATACTTTTCCGCGTAGCGATTGTATAGGATTTACAATAACTTTATTTGTACCGCGGTGGTAGATATTGAGGTTCTGTATTCTAAAATCAGCACCTTCAAAACGAATATCGCCTTCTAAAAATTCAATATTCGCAGTCTCGACTGCGCCGGAAATATAGAAATTACTGAGTCCGTTTGCGCTAATATTTAATTCTCCCACATTAAGTTGTAATCTAAAATCACCGTCTTTGTGGTAGAAATCTTCTTCCTCCCCGTCATTACTTATTAAGGTCAATGAAGGATACGTGAGTATACCATCGCTTTGCACTTCATATCCTGAAGCATTACGTATTTGCTCAATATTAGGAGATGTTACATACACCTGACTGATGTTAAAATCCCGAACTAGATTACAGCCATTATTATCTAAAACCGTTAAAACACCGTCTGTAACACTTACTTCAATGTCATTCAATAAATTTTCACCAGTTGCAACCTCTACTTTTTGAACCGGCCCCTCTTTAAGAATAAGCTGCAAACGCTCTTCAACGATAATTGAAGTAAAGTCGCTTACTGTAAATTCTTTCAGTATGCGGTCACCTTCTGCCTGAATACAATTGAGTCCCTTTTCAGAGTTACAGGAAAGTGCAAAAAGACAGATGAGAGATAGGTATAGAACGTTTTTCAAAGCCAATTTTTTAGAATGGCTAAAAATACACAACTGCTTCAATTATTATTGATATTGTTATTATTATTTGAAACAAGAAATAAGGCATCTCGACTGCGCTCGATGTGACAAGTAGGTTATTCTTCCTCATCGTCTGCCATAAAAATCTCGCGGGTAAGTTTGTCGCGACGTTCGCGGGCGAGGCGCAGTACCGGGTCGTATTTTGCATACTCACTATCGCTGTATTTCTTAATAAAATCTTCGTAGAGTTTTAAAACTGCACGCCGGTCTTCATAATAATTATCGGCTACGATAACTTTGGTGTATTCGGCGTTTTTATTTTTGGGATTTTCTTTCAGAGAAAAGTTGACGTATTTCATCGCGTTCTTCCAATCCTTTTTGAGTTCGTAGGTACGCGCCAACGTATATTGCTCGTCACTTAAAGGAAGATCTTTAAATTCTAAAGCTGCTAAGCCGTGCATTTCGGCTTTATCAACATCTTCGGTGTAATTGTACAGTTTATTCAGGATACTGTGCAAATACCAGTCTTCAGGCGAAAAATCCAAAGCTTCTAAATACTGCTCGATGGACTTTTCATACATACGGTCTTTAAAGTACGCATTGCCCAGTTTCTCGTGAATAAACTGCGTGCTTTGACCGAGTTCAAGCAATTTTTCAAACCAGGTTATGGTTTCTTCATTCCAGCCTTTATAATAATAGCTTTGAGCCAGTGTGCCGATGATTTCTACATTAGTCGGGTAACTTTCCAGAGCTTTAAAAGCTAGTTTTTCTACCATTCTAAAATCTTTTCGCTTCAGATAAAAGGTAGCCAGTTCTGAAAGTGCTTTTTGATGGGTGCTGTCAAGTGCAACTGCTTTTTGGTAATCTTTCAGGTAAGGAAAAAGGGTCGTAGTTCTTTCTTGCGTTGAATCTGAAGCGTTAATCTTTATATCACTGGGCATATTCTCGCTTGCACGCCCACGCTGGTAATAAAATTCAGGATTAGTTTTATATACTGAAATCAATTTAGTAAAAACACTATCTGCTTCTTTAAACTTACCTTTAGTAATGAGTAATTTACCATACTCATTCATTGCTATCACTTCATCTGTACTACTCGCAGCTTTTACATAATTAATTAACGCATCGTCAAGTGTACCTTTTGCCTGATGCGCACGTGCTAATTTTAAATAAACAGATTCTTCTTTAGACGGAATACGTTCATAATTTTCAATAGCCGCGCTGTAATTTCCTACTGCATACAAACTATCTGCAACGGCCAAAGCCGAAACTTCCTGAGCTTCGGCCTGGCTGGCAATTAGTAAAAAAATAAATAGATAAAATCTGCTCATTGATACTTATAAAGTTGAGTTACTGCACCTGAAATACAATGGGTAGAGAATACAAAACATTTACAGCCTCACCACGTTGTTTGCCCGGAGTCATTTGAGGTAAAAGATTTATTACACGTTTTGCTTCTTCTTCTAACTTTAAATGAGGTGCTCTTGACGCTATATCAACTATATTCCCCTGAGTGTCAATTTTAAAGCGTACATAAATACGATTGACGCCGGTAAGTCCTAGTTCTTTACCCAGATTGGTATTGAAATTTTTATTGATTAATGCAGAAATACTTTCAGACATGCAAGCTTTACGCTCTGCATTGCTTAAACCCTCACAGCCTGGAAAAACGGGCACTTCTTCAATTACAGCAAATGGAACGTCATTGACTTCTTCCTCATTAGTGGAAGTTTTCTTAGTACTTGCTGATTTTTCAATCCCCTTCCCTTTCATATACCCTGCCATCCCAACCTTCAGTAGAAGTTTTTTCTCTTCTTCTGTAAGGTCTTCTTTGGCATCTATGGTGGCTTGCAAATCTGCAACTTGTTCTTCTAATGTAAGTGCCGTATTATTCTGAGCGTCTTCATTATCATCAGTACAACCTACATAGGTTAAGATACCGGCGATAAGAGGAAGCACTAACAGATATTTCCATTTTGCATTGTTTCTTGATTTTTTTTGTAACATAATGATTCGTTTTTTGATTAATGAATGATTGAAAAATGTATTGATGAATGAAATATGTTGCGTACCAAATGCGGTATTGAGCAACTGATTGTAATAAGATTTGATTTCGGTTTTCTTAGTGGCGTGGGCATCTGCGATGAACTCGTGCAATTCGGCTACTTTATTTTGATAGATATATACCAGTGGATTGAACCAGAACAAAACGCGTAAAACTTCAAATAAGAAGAGATCTACCCCGTGTTTGTGCTTTAAATGCACTTCTTCGTGTGCCAAAATGTGGGCTTTAGCTTCAGCAGTAATTTTATCGCCTAGAAATATAGTTCCCAGAAAGGTAAATGCCGCATCGCTATTAGGAATGGTGATCACATTAGAGTCAGATTTTCTTTTAAAGCGGAAATACCTCTTGATCTCCTGATATTTTCTGAACAAGATTCCTGCACTAAAAAGTGCCCCGGCTGCGTAGATAAGGATACTTATAAACGCATAATCTATTCCGGGTTCTGCTACAAGCAACGGACTATTTTCTAAAGGTTGCCTACCAATAAACACTTCGGGGAGCATTTGCAAATTTTCGCGTAGCGGAATTTGATTCTGAAAAAACTCAAACTGCATAAACGGTAAGGCAAAAGCAACTAACACTGTACTTATCAAATAGGCGCGATTGACATTAAAAAACGTCTCTTTGCGCAACCAAAGTTGATACACTGCAATAAACAATGCCTGAAATACAATAACCTCAAGTATATATCGTATCATGATTAGTCGTCTTTATTAATTTCCTTTAAAATAGCTTCGAGTTCACCCGCACTCATTTCTTTTTTCTTGACGAAAAACGAAACCATGCTTTTAAAACTCCCATTGAAATAATCGTTTACCATTTTTGACATCGAAGCACTACTGTAATCAGACTTGGCTACCAGCGGAAAATAAATATGACCTCTACCCTGCTTTTTAAATCCTACAAACTCTTTAGTTTCTAGAATGCGTACAATGGTAGAAACTGTGTTATATGCCGGTTTAGGCTCTGGCATTTCATCAATTATTGCTGCAACGTTACTTTCTTTAAGATCCCAAAGGATCTGCATTACTTCTTCTTCTGCCTTGGTTAATTGTTTCATAATACGTATCTAATTAGGGATTAGTAGTTCTTGAACACTTCAAATATAACTAATTATTTAGTTAAACTAACAAATTAGTTGTATAAATTTAAAAAAAGTTTATCCAGGCCGATTCAAAATCAGCTTAGATCTTTAGAAAAGTATATTTTATTTATGCAGAAACAGAAATGCTTACCACATAACCTTCTGAATTGCGCACATTAAAAACAGTACCGTCTTCAAATAGTAAGTATTGTCCTTTAATACCCTTGAGTTTCCCTTGATACTCTGGAGTTTTGTCGAGGTTGAGACTTTTAAGTTTTGTAGGGTATTGCAATACCGGAAATTCTATATGCGTCTCTTGATTGTTTTCTAGATAATACTCCAGCGCTTCTGTAGGTATGTATTGTTTTAAAGCATTACGCTTAGCGACAAGATCTTCATCTTCAATCTCATTCTTTAGCATTTTACGCCAGTTGGTTTTATCTGCGATATACTCCTTTAAGGCAACTTCAGTAATGCCCGCAAGATAGCGGTTAGGCACTTCTACGATTTCAATTGCTTCGTGTGCTCCCTGATCAATCCATCGGGTAGGCACCTGCGATTTACGGGTTACCCCTACTTTGATATTACTTGAGTTTGCGAGGTAAACAATATGGGGTTGCAATTGCACTTTTTTCTCGTAATCGAGATCACGATCTTCTTCATCTAGATGTGCTTTGCTCAATTCTGGGCGCATTATCCAGTCTGCAGCCTGAGGCACTTTATAAAAATCATCATAGCAATATCCCTGTCGATAAATCTTTTTGTTTTTCCCACATGCCAAACATTGATACTTTAAAAATTCTATACGTATTTCCCTGTCTAAGAGCTGATTTACATGAATAAAATCATCTTCAAAAACTAAATAATATTGAATAGGGTTATCAAGTTCGGTTTGCATTTTTGTGAGGACTCCTTGATATTGCATAAAAATAATCTTACTTGATTTGTTTGAGTTAAAAAAAACTTAATTTTAGTCGCGCTTTTCGCTAATTACAAAGAATGAGTGCTCAAATATACTAACAAATGCCCATACCTTTAGTCAATTCTATCGCCAGCTGGTTTCTCAAAAAACGCATCCACCAGATGGAATTGTTTCTCAAATATCCTCACGATGTTCAGCTTGAGCTATTACATAAATTGATTCAAAAAGCCCGGAACACCGAAATAGGAAAACAATATGGCTTTAAAGATATACGCTCGTATGCAGATTTTGTAGAGCAAGTACCTGTGCGCAATTATGAAGGCGTTCAGGACCTTATAGAACGCGGTCGCAAGGGCGAAAATAATATTTTCTGGCCCTCGCCTGTTAAGCTGTTTGCACAAAGTAGTGGTACTACAAACGCAAAAAGTAAATACATCCCGGTAAGCCCAGAGTCTCTTGAGGATTGCCATTATGCTGCCAGTAAAGATTTGTTGTGTGTTTACCTCAACAACAATCCCGATTCAAAATTATTTACAGGGAAAAGTTTACGATTAGGAGGTAGCAAACGCCTATATGAGAGCAACGGCACGTCATATGGAGACCTTTCTGCGATACTTATAGACAATATGCCCTTCTGGGCAGAATTTAGCAGTACTCCCGGCAATGAAGTTTCTTTAATGAGTGATTGGGAAGTAAAGATGCAAGCCATCGTACAAGAAACTATTGAAGAAAAAGTAACCAGCCTCGCCGGTGTACCCTCCTGGATGCTGGTATTGTTAAATAATATTTTAGAAACTACAGGTAAAAATCAGCTAATGGAAATTTGGCCAGACCTGGAAGTTTATTTTCATGGTGGGGTAAGTTTTGAACCCTATAGACAACAGTATCACAAGCTCTTTCCCAATCCTAATTTTAAATATTACGAGATTTATAATGCTTCGGAAGGATTTTTTGCGCTTCAGGATCAAAACGATTCTAATGATTTACTGCTTATGCTTGACTACGGTATTTTCTACGAGTTTATACCTATGAATCAATACGGTCTGGCAGGTGAAAAAATCATACCGCTTTCTGAAGTTGAAGTAGGTAAAAACTATGCGATTGTTATTACCACAAATTCGGGTTTATGGCGCTATAAAGTGGGCGATACGGTACGTTTTACTTCGGTTAACCCCTATAGAATACGCGTGAGTGGGCGCACTAAACATCATATTAATGCGTTTGGAGAAGAGTTAATCATTGAGAATGCAGAAATGGCTTTGAAGAAAGCCACCGCATTAACACAATCTGAAATTATAGATTATACCGCAGCCCCAATCTTTATGATTAATAAAGAAAAAGGAGCTCATGAGTGGTTTATAGAATTTAAAGTTGAACCAAAAGATAAGGAGCAATTTAACCGCATTTTTGACGTCGCTCTTCAGGAAATTAATAGTGATTATGAGGCAAAGCGCAAAAACAACATGACTCTTAATCCACCCACTATACATTATGCGCGTACAAATCTTTTTTACGATTGGCTTAAGTCTAAAAACAAATTAGGAGGTCAACATAAAATACCCCGGTTAAGCAACACCAGAGAGTTTGTTGACGAACTCTTAACGCTAAACACTTCCTCCTATCATCATTAGGTTAATAGGCCATTACTTTTAACGAATATTAAAACACTTTAGCCAAAAAATTATTTTACGTTCTAAACTTCTCCTAACTTGAACCTAACAAATCATAACTCACATCACGCTTACTTTAAGAAGTTAGCAACTTTGACGCTAGCAGTAACATTACACTCTTTGTTACTGCTGGGCCAAAGTAAGTCTAAAAAAGGCGATCTGGCTTATACAATTCTACCAAACCCATCTCCCGAAATAAACCATAACGCTGAAGCAGATATTGCTTTTGAAACCGAAGAGCTTTCTTTAAACACCGCTGCCTTTGAGTACGCTAGTTGTATTTTTCAGAATGAACTTATTGTAGTGTCAAAACGCAAAATAGGATCAGCCAGAAGCGGCATCACCACCATACTAGATCAAAGTGATTTTAAGCTAATAGGATTTACAAAAAATGATAATAACTGGTCACAACCGCATATTTTAAAAGATGCATTTATGGGAACAGATAATCACGGGGGAATCACCTTTTCAAAAGATGAAAACCGCGTCTTTTTCACAAAAACTTCACCCGAACGACCCAATAGTTATCAAATCTACACTGCAGAACGATCAAGTAAATTTGCCAAATCCTGGCAAAATGAAAAATTAATTGTTCTTGCAGATAGCAAATACTCTATTGAAAATCCCTGGTTAAGTGCAGATGGTAAAAAATTATATTTCGCGAGTAATATGCCGGGTGGTTACGGTGGTTATGATATTTATGCTGTGACAGTTTTTAAAAATGGAATAGTAGGTAAACCTGAAAATCTAGGAGCTTTTATTAATAGTGAACATGATGAAAACTACCCAACATTAAACGTTAACAACACCAAGCTCTATTTTGCCTCAAACCGAAAAGAAAGTTATGGAGGTTTTGATTTGTTTCAATGTTATGTAAGCTCTGGAAACTATAGCAGAGCAAAAAATCTAGGCTCTAGTATAAATAGCATTTTTGATGAATTTGGCTTTATTACTACCTCAGAAACTACTGGGTATTTTAGCTCTAACGAAAATGCATTGAGCAAAAACCCGAATATTTATAGTTTTTCGGTGAAGCCGTAATCAATAGAACACATAAAAAAAGGGCTGTTACTCGAGTAACAGCCCTTTTTTTTTTTATTTACAATCTAAAATTAAGAAACTGCTTTCAGTTTTTTAATTGTAGATTTTTCCAATTTAAATTCTGCGTATTCTTTATCTACTTTAAAAGAAGATATATCTGAACTTGGCAGATCAAACATTGCATCGGTAAATATAGCTTCACATAAAGAGCGTAATCCCCGAGCACCTAATTTATACTCAATTGCCTTCTCAACAATATAATTAAGGGCATCTGTTGTAATTTCAAATTCAATATCATCCATATGAAATAACTTTTCATATTGCTTGATAATTGCATTTTTAGGCTCTGTAAGAATTGCTCTAAGCGTTGCAGCATCAAGAGGATCCATATGTGTTAACACAGGTAACCTTCCTATAATTTCAGGTATTAGTCCAAAGTCTTTAAGATCTTTAGGTATAATATATTTAAGTAGATTATCACGCTCTATAACATCGTCGCTCTTACTTGCGCTGAAACCTACAGCCTGCATATTAAGACGCTTACTAATTACACGGTCTATACCATCAAAGGCACCACCTGCAATAAACAAAATATGCTCTGTATTAACCTCAATAAATTTCTGATCTGGATGCTTACGCCCCCCTTTTGGCGGCACATTTACTACGGTACCTTCCAGAAGTTTCAAAAGCGCCTGTTGCACACCCTCACCACTTACATCACGTGTGATTGAAGGATTATCACCCTTACGAGCGATTTTATCAATCTCATCAATAAATACGATACCACGTTCTGCTTTTTCTAAATTATAATCTGCTGCCTGTAATAGTCGTGTTAAAATACTTTCTACGTCTTCACCTACATAACCTGCTTCAGTTAATACTGTTGCATCAACAATAGCCAAAGGTACATTGAGCATTCTTGCAATGGTCTTAGCCATTAACGTCTTACCGGTACCGGTCTGACCTACCATAACAATATTACTCTTCTGTATCTCAATATCATCATCAGAATCTGGTTGCAGCAGCCGCTTATAATGATTGTAAACCGCAACAGCCATGACCTTTTTTGTAAAGTCCTGACCTATTATATACTCATCAAGAAACTCTTTAATTTCTTTAGGTTTCTTTAATGTAAGATCGCTGTTTAATCCTTTTTTATTAGTGTCTTTTGCTTCTTCCAGAACGATTCCGTGAGCCTGTTCTATACATCTATCGCAAATATGCGCATCAAGTCCTGCAATAAGCAAACTTGTTTCCGGCTTTTTCCTGCCGCAAAAGGAACATTCTAATTCTTCTTTCGCCATAATTCTTCAATTCGATTTTTAAATACCTATTTAAAAACCAGTATTAATTCACTTCAACTAGTACTAAACTAATGTTATTCTCTTGCAAGAATCTCATCAATCATTCCGTATTCAAGTGCTTTATCTGCTTTCATCCAGTAGTCACGATCGCTATCTTCATAGACTTTTTCGTAAGACTGTCCTGAGTGCTTAGCTATAATATTGTATAACTCTTTCTTAAGGGTTAGTATTTCTTTTGCTGTGATTTCTATATCACTGGCCTGACCCTGTGCCCCACCCATAGGCTGGTGAATCATAACTCGTGAATGGGTTAATCCACTACGTTTACCTTTTGCGCCTGCACACAGTAAAACAGCTCCCATAGAGGCTGCCATTCCTGTACAAATTGTCGCTACATCTGGTTTTATAAATTGCATCGTATCATAAATACCAAGTCCTGCATAAACACTACCTCCCGGTGAGTTTATATAGATTTGAATATCTTTTGAAGCGTCTGTACTCTCTAAGAATAATAATTGTGCCTGTACAATGTTTGCCACCTGGTCGTTAATACCTGTACCTAAAAATATAATACGATCCATCATTAGACGTGAGAACACATCCATAGCAACCGCATTCATCTGGCGCTCTTCTATAATATTTGGGGTAAGCCCCACAGGATACATGCTGCTCATGATTTTATCATAATACATGCTGTTTATACCCTGATCCTTAACTGCGTATTTTTTAAATTCTTCTGAGTAATTCATAGTTATCTTTTCAAAGTTCTAGGTTCACTATAATCCTAAAATTAAATTTCATTAAAAAAGGTGCGAGTAACACCTTTATATCCTTAGTAAAAAAAAGCGTCTTAACCTTACAGTTAAAACGCCTAAATATACTATTTATATCAGAGAATTACTAGTTGTAAACTTCTTTCACAAATGCGTCAAAGGTCACTTCCTTCTCTTCTAGCTTCACATTTTCTTTGAAGAAATCAAGCAATTTCTTATTCATAAGCTGCTCAGAAAGACGCTTAACCTCATCCTGATTACTTAAAATACGTGCCGCAATACCTTCTAACTCTTCATCTGCCGGATCATTTTGACCAAACTGAGCCATCTGGGCTTTGATCATTTCTTTAGCATACGCTTTGATCTCTTCGAAGGTGATTTGCAATTTGTTTTCTGAAATAACTTTGCCTTCTATAAGCTGGTAACGCAATCCCTTTTCAGAACGTGCATATTCTTCTTCAGCTTGCTCAGCAGTAAGTTCTTTCTCTCCACTGCGCTGAATCCATTTTTTTAGAAATTCTGCCGGAAGATCAAATTTTGTATTTTCAATTAAAGCTTCGGTAACATCATTAAGCAATTGCTGATCGCTCTGTTGTTTAAATTGACCTTCTCCTTCTTCTTTAATTTTATCTTTTAATTCGGTAACGCTGTTAATTACACCAGGACCGTATAATTTATCAAAAAGCTCCTGATCTAAGTCTGCAGCTTCTCTGTGATTGATTTCTTCAATCTTAAAAGAAACTTCAAGGTTTTTCTCTGTAGCCTCTTCTTCAGATAAACCTAAAAATGTTCTGTAATCACCCGCTTCTTTAAATAGACCCTTAGTAAAAACGGTAACAACATCATCTACTTTTGCTCCTACAAAAGCTGAAGTATTCGCTTTACCCTTTAGTTTTTCTACTTCAAAAGTGGTTTTCTTATCAAAACCTTCTTCTTCATTTACAAAACTACCCGTAACCTCATCTGTAGCAGCTACTTCCTGCTTACTTGTAAGTTTTCCGAATTGCTTCTGAATCGTTTTTATCTGATTATCAACCATTGCCTCATCAACAACTATTGTATAATTTTTAATAGCCTTTTTTGGCTTAAGATCAACTTCAAACTTAGGAGCTAAGCCCAACTCAAATTCAAATGAATAATCATCAGAATCCCAATTTAAATCTCCTTGATCTTTAGGTAATGGATTGCCCAAAACATCTAGCTTCTCCTCTGTAAGATATTTCTGTAAGCTATCTTGTAAAAGCTTATTTACTTCATCAACTAAAATCGCCTTACCATATTGCTTTTGAACAAGCCCCATAGGTACGTGACCTTTTCTAAATCCAGGAATGTTTGCAGACTTACGGTAATCTTTAAGTACCTTTTGTACTTTCTCGTTATAGTCTTCTTTAGCAATATCTATCTTCAATACTGCATTTAACTCATCAATATTCTCTCGTGTAATATTCATCTTCTAGTGGAATTTTCCTATAAAATTTGGAGTGCAAAAGTACATCTTTTTTGCATCCTTACAAAGTTTTAAGGCTTTGGCGTTCAGTTGACTTCTATTCTTCTTTAATTAACGCAAAAAGTAACGATTGAAAGAGCGACAAAAGAAGACTGAAAATTAGCGCCCACCAAAATCCATCTACTGCAAAACCGCTCACAAAATAATCTGCAAGTAGTATAATAACCGCATTGATAACCAATAAAAAAATACCAAATGTTAACACGGTTATAGGCAATGTTAAAACCACGAGAATGGGTTTTACTATTAGTCGCAAAAGTGCAATTACTATAGCCACGATTAGCGCAGTCATAAATGAAGTTACACTGGCACCCGGAAGTAAATACCCTAAAAAAATTACTGCAAGAGCGGTTAGAATTAATTTTACAAGCGTTTTCATAATATCTTAATATTTAACCCTAAAATAAAAAATCGCCGCTCATTAGAGCAGCGATTTCTTCAAAATTGCATTTTAAATAATTACAGTTTAGTTGCTTTGACTTACTGAAATTGTATTATAATCACCCACATTTACTGTAGGAATTGTTGAACCATAGGTTGCATTAATTGCCAGAATCGCCTGGTTAGCCAGATACGCATAACCTCTAGGAGTAGGATGTACACCATCTAAAGAAAAAGCACCACCTGTAGCAAATGTTGATGTTAAAGACCCTCCATCAAATGTAATACCTCCTGTCGCTAACTGGTTTAAAATTGCCTTAGCATCAACAAAAGCTAAACCATTAGCCTGAGCTAAAGCAGCAATTGTAGTATTATAAGATGCCTGAGCCGCAAATATTAATGCTTGTTCTGAAGGAGTTAGAACATATTGATCAGTTACAGGTGCGCCTACACCTATAACACTGTTAGGATCATTTTGATTTGCAAGAGTACCTAATATGCTTGAGGCAGTTAATACGAATAGATCATCTGGCGTTGCCTGTCTAAGCTTTGGTAAAAATGTGCCTGGAGCTGCAGGGTTTGGTAAATTGGTAAGACTCTCGTCTAAGATAACAGCAGCATTTTGACCTTCAACAAAATTTATTGTTCGTGCATCACGTTCTGCTGCAGTTATAGCTCCTCCTGCTGCATAAAGTGCCATCCCACCATTATATTGTGCATACGCCTGATTAACTCCAGCTGCAGTTGCAGCATCTAAAGGAATAGCATTATAAGGAACAGTTGTAAAATAAGGTATAGAAGTTACATCAGGAATATTAAACACTACTCCTCCTGTTGCTGTTGCAGTAAGTGCGTTTAACTCCTGAGAATAAACACTTGCAAATACCTGAGGATCTGTAATATCATTTGCCCCATAAGTAGAGGGATCTAAATTTCCTTTTTGATCTACACCTACTCCACCACTGGTTGCGTAACTAAGTATATCGTTATTTCCTATCCATAGCGAAAAGAAAGTAGGACTTTGAGCAGCAGCGTCTGCGATAATAGTTGCATTTGCACTTGAAGCAAAACGCACAAAATAAGGGTTTGAAGCTCCTGCAGTAACACCGGCAATATTACCATAACCTGGCGCTACTAAATGAAAGCTTTTAGCTCCAGGAACACCCATATTATTAAACGGCCCTGTAAGTACGTTTGAGATATCTGTAGTTGGTGACCCGCTTAGGCGTACAGGACCAGGATTACCGCTGGCACCTACCGATAATACAAAACGATTTTCAGTAATTTGATTACCTCCCGCTAATAACCCGCCTAGATTGTCATTTACCAGGGGCTGCTTAAATTCACCACCTCCGGCTAATGCAAACTGACCTGCAAGAATATTAGGAAAACTATTTTGTTGTCCCGTAAGATATAATGCACCATCAGCATAACCTGAAGTTAATGAGTTACCTACAGAAACAAAATTTGAAAAGTCTGCAGAACCACTTGTATAAACCCCACCATCTTCGATAGGATTGTCTAACTCTGCCTCACACGCTGTTAATAACACGGCAGACAGCGCCATATATTTTATATAATTTCTCATCATTTCTATTTTTTACATTTTATACGTTAAACCAATCCCAGGAACAAATGCACTTGATTTATAAGTACCTCCAAAAGAAGAACCATCACTTACATAATCATAGGATTCATCAATTTCTTTAAAACGCAGGTATAAGAAAGATGCATCAATTGCAAAGCTGTTAGAAACCTGATAAGAAAGCCCAGCAGTAAATCCGTTACCATCATTACGAGGAGTTTCTGGAGCAAAATAACCAGAACGCACTGGTGACTCATCAAAATAATAACCAGCTCTTAACGAGAATTTTTCGCTTGCTTCATACGCTACTCCAAATTTGTACAATGATGAATTTTTATAATTCCGTGGATTTATAGACTCGCGACCATTACCAAAAACAATATCAAGATCTTCATAAACATCCCAATAGGTACGAGTATAATCTACGTTAAACGCCCATTTTTCGCGCTCGTAAGTTGCACCAACTGTTAACTCTGCAGGAAGTGGCAGCGAAGCTGTGAAACTTGTATCACCATTAGCAGGCACTAAAGGAGAATCTGGGAAGTTTGCAAATGTTGCAGTTCCTTCAGTAGATTTTAATATGATTTCAGAACGGTAATTTGCACCTAGCGTAAAATTATCAGATACATTAAACATAGCTCCTACAGACCAGCCCCAGTTTGTAACTCCAGAATCATCTACAGTGATATTAGATCGGTTTCCTTCTAAATCTGTTAATGTTCTATCTGCATTTCTATTGAAGTTAACGCTACCGGTAACAAAGATAGGACCACCACCTACACTAAATTTATCACTAATTTTAAACGAAACTAAAGGCTGAATGTATATGGCAGCAAGATCAATATTATTAACTAAATGTGATCCCGCCCAGTCTGTAGGCCATTCTACCCCACTACCGTAAGGTGTATAAATTGCCAAACCTAAACTGAGTCTTTCATTTAATGCATACGAACCATATACGTAAAAAGGAGTACCTGCCGGGCTATCTGTACTAGAATATTGACCCGTACTTGTGTTTTGCCAAGCTACATCAGAAAAAACGCCAAAACCACCGGCTGAAACATTTATCTTATTTTCTAAATACACTAAACCTGCCGGATTGAAAAATGCAATCTCAGCACTGTTTACATAAGCCACACCCGTGTGACCCATCGCAAGAGCTCTTTGCCCTTGAAGTCCTACTCTATAGCCTCCCGCAAACGTTATCGCGAAAGAGAACAAGAATAAAGACGTAAATAAAATTTTCTTCATGCTTTAAAGGGGTTTAAAAATTAAAATCTAAATTTTGAACGCTTAAAATTAGGAATCTTATAAATTTTAAGCAGGTTTATCACGATATTTATTATGTATGCATAATAAATATGAGAAAGCAATTTTATGAAAAATTCGGGAGTTGTAATAACTATTCTTAATAATTTATTAATCTTAACCGTATAAAATTTTCATTCTCAATTAAAAATTACAAAACACCATTGAGAATAGGACTAATATTAATCCTAACTATTTAATAAATTAACAAATCACCATTAAAAAATCGTTCTATGTATCTAACTTTCTAATTTAGAAAATTCAGAACTGCGTCGTAAAAATCTTCGGGATTTTCTGCGTGCAACCAGTGACCGGCATCTTTAATACCTATAATTTCAGCATTAGGAAAATGAGCGTGTATTAAATTCTCATCACTTTCGGTGATATAATTTGATTTCATTCCTTTTAAGAACAGCGTATCACCTTCATAAATAGTTTGCGTAGGAAGTGCTTCACCTATTGCCTCTATTTCATTTACTAAAACCGGAAGATTTACACGTAAAGCAAGTGTTTTATCTTTTTGCCAGTATAAATTTTTCAGTAAAAATTGGCGCGTACCCCAGTCCGAAATATAGGCTTCTAAAAAAGTATCTGCATTACCACGTGAAGATCTAGCGTCAGAACTAGCTGACAATGCCTGTAAACCTTCGAGAATTTGTTGATGATGCTGTGGGTATTCTTTAGGACCTATATCTGCAATTATTAATTTATCTATTAGTTCTGGATAACGCATAGCAAACAACATGGCAGTTTTACCGCCCATAGAATGCCCTAAAAGAATAATTTTTGTCAACCCTTTATAATCACAGTATGCTTTTAAGTCTTCCGCAAGCGCTTCATAATTAAAAACAGTACTGTGAAAGCTTCTGCCGTGATTGCGCTGGTCAACTAAATGCATCTCGTAACCGGTATCTGCAAATTGACCGGCTAGTGTTTTCCAATTATCGCCCATACCCAAGAAACCGTGTAGAATAACAAAAGCCTTACCTTCTCCAGAAATATTACTGTGTAAAATCATTTATGACAATGCTTTTAAATAGGATTTAATAGTTTGTTCTAAACCATTATAAAGCGCTTCAGCAATTAGTGCATGCCCTATAGAAACCTCTAGTAAATCTGGTATACTATCTGCAAAAAACTGAATGTTATCTAATGATAAATCGTGTCCCGCATTTAAACCTAAATTTAAATCCTGAGCAAGTAAAGCGGCCTCAACATAAGGCTTAACCGCGCTTAACTGTCCGTTTTTAAATTGAGTCGCAAAATCTTCAGTATACAACTCTATGCGGTCTGTACCTGTAAGCTTTGCTCCTTCAATCATTTTAGGAACAGGATCTACAAATATCGACGTTCGTATCCCGTTACGCCTAAATTCGTCTATAACTTCCTTCAGAAAAATCTTATTTTTTACAGTATCCCAACCCGCATTTGAGGTAATTGCATCTACAGAATCTGGCACAAGTGTTACCTGATCTGGACGCACCTCTAACACTAGGTTTATAAACTTTTCTACCGGGTTTCCTTCAATATTAAGTTCTGTCGTAACCACATTTTTTAAATCACGAGCATCCTGATACCGTATGTGTCGCTCGTCTGGCCGCGGGTGAATCGTAATACCCTGTGCGCCGAAGCCTTCTATATCTTTGACGGTTTTAATAAGGTTAGGAACATCACCGCCTCTTGCGTTACGCAAAGTGGCTATCTTATTAACATTTACACTTAATTTTGTCATTTCAATAATTGTAACTTTGCTTGCAAAAATACGAAGTAGCACAGCCTAACACCTTACTTTTTTTTAATTAAATTGCATTTAGCCTAAGCTATGAAAATAACAGACTTCATAATAAAAGATATAGACCCTATAGATGAGCGCCTTCTTATGGGAGATGCGCAAGAACTCTTTAGCCAAACTACCTATTCGCACGTACCTATTACTAGAGAAGGTGTTTACGTAGGATGCCTCAATGAAAATGATGTACATTGCCACGAGGCTGATGGGGTTATAGCAGACAATGCACATATGTATGAAATCTTTTTTGTGCGCACAGATACAAACTGGCTTAATGTCTTAGAAGCTTTTGCTCAAAATAACACAAATTTAATGCCTGTTCTTGATGAAACTACGAGAGCTTATCTGGGATATTATGAACTGGCAGATGTGATGACCTATTTTAATAACACTCCGTTTCTTAATGAACCCGGAAGCATTCTTGTTATTGAACACGGTATTCACGATTATAGTTTTAGCGAAATAAGCCAAATTGTTGAAAGCAATGATGGTAAAGTATTAGGAGCTTTTATTTCAAAAATCAAAAACGAGGTTGCTCAAATCTCAATCAAGATAGGAGGCAATACTAGTTTTAATACCATTCTTCAAGCATTTAGACGCTATGGCTATGTGGTAATTTCAGAACATCAGGAAGATGCCTTTATAAAAGATTTGAGGGAACGCTCTCAATACCTTGAAAAATACCTAAACATATAAGTTTAAACTTGCCCAATATGAAAGTAGGTATCTACGGTCAATTTTACCACGAGAATTCAGGTCATTATGTACAACAGTTACTCGATCTGCTTGATCAAAAAGGTGTCGAAGTTATTATTGAAGAGAACTTTCTACGTCTTATTCACGAGAATGACGACATTAATAAAACATATTCACACTTTAGCACTTTTGAAGAATTAGACACAAGTTATGATCTATTTTTTAGCATAGGGGGTGATGGTACTATACTGCAAACCGTCACCTATGTGCGCGATTTAAACATACCTATCGTAGGTATTAATACAGGACGATTAGGATTTCTAGCTACTGTTCAAAAAGAAAAACTGGTAAGTTCTGTTGAAGAAATACTGAAAAATAACTATAGTATTTCTGAACGCTCACTAATAGCGATCAAAACTGCCAGCCCTAATGAAAACTTTGAAGAGTTAAACTTTGCTCTAAATGAAGTAACCGTAAGCCGAAAGAACTCAACATCTATGATTTCTGTAGACACTTATTTAAACGGAGAGAAATTAACAAATTACTGGGCAGACGGTTTAATCATTTCTACACCTACAGGTTCTACAGGTTATTCTTTAAGTTGCGGTGGGCCGGTAATTACACCTATGACTTCTAGTTTTATCATAACACCTATAGCACCACACAATTTAAATGCAAGACCCATTGTAGTTCCTGACGAAACAGAGATAAAATTAATAGTAAGTGGTAGAGAACACGAGCATCTTGTATCGTTAGATTCGAGAATAGCCACACTCCCTATTGAAACAGAAATCACACTTACCAAAGCACCATTCAAAATTAAGCTGGTACTTCTAGAAGAAGACACGTTCTTAACCACCCTCAGAAAAAAACTACTTTGGGGTGAAGACAAGCGCAACTAGGCAATAAAAACGCTCTTATCTTGTTTACCAAAAGACTACAGAATCATTTTGAGTCTGCGTAAACAATATTGCTATATTTGCAAACTTTTAAAACCTATGCGGAATTTATCAATTTTACTAATTGCTTTGCTCTGTCACCTAGCTGTTGAGGCCCAGACCTATGAAATAGGTTTGTATGGCGGGGGTACTAACTTTATAGGTGATGTAGGAAAATCAAATTACATAGCTCCTAACGCTCCTTTTATAGGTGGTATTGCAAAATGGAATCGTAGTCCGCGTCACGCATTTAGAGCCAGTGTCGTGGTTGCAAATTTAGAAGCTGCAGATAGCGATAGTGATGACGCAAGAAGGCAACAGCGCGATTATAAATTTAACTCTACATTTATTGAAGCTTCTTTAGGTATAGAATACACGTTTTGGGAGTTTGATATGCATAAAAGTTTCAGTAAACCTGCTACTCCTTATTTATATAGCGGTTTTACTTACTTTTACCACGACAATTTTGCCTTAGACCCAGATCAAAATGCACTGGTTAATATAGGTTCTGAAGGAAATATTGCAATCCCAATGGTTATCGGGTTTAAGGCATTAGTGACAACATCTATAGTAGTTGCTGCAGAAATTGGAGCCCGTTATACATTTACGGATAATTTAGATGGAAGCTATCCCGGTGATGGTGATAACATTAATTATTTTGGTAACATAAATAATAAAGATTGGTATATGTTTACAGGTTTTACAGTAACCTATACCTTTGGAAGGCAGCCGTGTTATTGCGGCTTTTAAGTATATACAATGGATTTTTTAGACGAAATAAATCACGATAAACTACCCCATCACATCGCTGTGATTATGGATGGTAATGGTCGTTGGGCTAAAAACCAGGGATTATTACGTGTTAAAGGTCACCAGAAAGGCACAAAGGCGGTTAAAGAAACCATTGAGGCTTGTGCAGAACTTGGTGTTCCTTGCGTAACACTCTATGCTTTCTCAACAGAAAACTGGAATCGTCCAAAACTCGAAGTAGACACCTTGATGAAGCTTTTAGTTTCCTCCTTAAAGAAGGAAATTAAAACACTTCAGGACAACAACATATCTCTTCACGCAATAGGAAATTTATCTAGTTTACCTGATAAAGCGCAACGTGAATTAACCGAGGTTATAGAAAAAACTAAAAATAATTCAAGATTACGATTAACGCTTGCACTCAGCTATGGCTCTAGGGAGGAACTCATAAAAACAGTGCAGGAAATAAGTCTTAAAGTTAAAAATAACCTAATTTCGCCACATTTAATAAATGAGGCAGTCATTAAGGAACATTTGTACACTCATGATTTGCCTGATGTTGATTTACTTATACGCACCAGCGGTGAACAACGCATAAGTAATTTTTTATTATGGCAGATAGCCTACGCCGAGCTCTATTTTACACCAGTGCTCTGGCCAGATTTCACAAGAAAACATCTGTACGAAGCAATTTATAATTATCAGAAAAGAGAACGACGATTTGGAAAGACGAGTGAGCAAATTAATTAAGCAGATGGCTAAACAAACAGGGTTAATTTTGGCCTTCTTATTAAGTTGTATAAGTTTTACAACAGCAACAGCACAAAACGATTTACCGGTTTCTAATGGTAAACAATACGAGATAGGGGTTATCTCTGTTGTAGGTGCAAAACAATATAACGAGCAAACTGTTATTGCCTTTACGCGACTCAAAAGCGGAGACCTTGTATATCTTCCCGGCGATCGTATTAGTAATGTCATTAAAAAACTATGGGATTTAGATCTTTTTAGTGATATAAATCTATATGCCACTATTAATGGTGATAAAGTAGATCTCAAATTTGAGATTGAAGAAGTTCCCGAGCTTAATAAGGTTACCATAACCGGTATTAAAGAGAAGAAAACAAAAGACATTATAAAAGATAATGATCTTAATAAAGGAACAAAGGTTACTGAAAACTTAATAACTAAAACCAAGTATTATATTGAAAATAAATATAAGAAAGAGGGATATTTAAATTCTAAAGTAACCATACTAACAAGGCCTACTAAAGATTCTACAGAGTCACAGCGTGTAGATATGTTAGTTAACGTAGAGCTTAGTGACCGTGTTAAAATTGAAGACATTGAATTTATAGGAAACGAGGAGCTTTCTGATGCTAAACTGCGCAAGCAGATGAAAAACACGAAGCAGAAAAACCTTATACGTTTCTGGAAACGTTCAAAATATATTTCTGAAAACTACGACGAGGACAAAGTTGCAATTGTTGATAAATACAAAGAAAACGGGTTCAGAGATGCACGTATTGTTACAGATACTCTAATTCACAGTGGCGAAGATTTAATCACATTGAAAATAAGTCTTGAAGAAGGTGACAAGTATTACATAGGAGACATTGATTTCTTAGGAAATACTGTGTATTCAGATCGTGAACTTGCCCGCCAGTTGGGTCTTGAGAAAGGTGATGTTTACAATGGTGTATTACTTAAGGAACGTATTGCAAAAGACGGCGATCCTAATGCAGATGACCTTTCTAATCTGTATAAAAACAGCGGATATTTATTTTCTTCTATTAACCCCGTAGAAGTAAATGTAGAAAACGATACTATAGATTTTGAAATACGTATTACAGAAGGTAAGCTCGCTTATTTTGACCGTATTACAATCACAGGAAATGACAAGACTAAAGATCGTGTTATCTACCGTAATTTACGTACCAGACCTGGTCAACGCTATAGCCAGGCAGCCGTTTTACAAACAACTAGAGAATTAGGCCAGACCGGTTTCTTTGATCCTGAGCAATTAAATCCTCAGTTTTTAAATGCAAACCCTTACGACGGCACTATTGATATTAACTACGCTTTAGTTGAGCAAGGAGCCAGCCAGATAGAATTACAAGGTGGTTATGGTGGTGGTGGTTTTGTAGGTACCTTAGGTCTTTCTTTCAATAACTTTTCTATTCAGAATTTATTTAATAAAGATGCCTACCAACCTTTACCTATGGGTGATGGTCAAAAATTTAGTTTAAGAGCTCAGGCCAGTACTTTCTATCAAACTTATAGCGCTTCACTTGTTGAACCGTGGTTAGGTGGCAAAAAACCGGTACAATTACAACTAAGCTTTTCGCACAGTATACAGTATCGTTATAATTTTAATGGTGGTAATAATGCACGACCAGATAAGGACAGTAGATTCTTAATTACCGGTGGTTCTATAGGGCTTGCTAAGCGTCTTGAGGTTCCTGATAACTACTTTACGATTTCACATGCTATAAGCTTTCAACATTTTGATTTAAGAAATTATAATGTAGGTCTATTTACCTTTGGTAATGGTTCTTCAGAAAATTTAGCATATACAATAGGAATTTCTAGAAATGAAGGTGATGTTAACCCTATTTTTCCACGTACAGGATCTAAATTTAATTTAACCGCAAAATTAACACCTCCTTACTCGCTTTGGAATGGAACAGATTACAAAGAATTAGCCGACACACGTGCTTCTTTAGATCCTGTTGCAGATCAAACTGAAATATCACAAATTGACCAAGAGCGTTTTAACTGGTTAGAGTACTATAAAATTAAATTTGAAGGACAATGGTTTACTTCTTTGGTAGGTAAATTAGTGTTGAGTTCTAAAGTTGAATTTGGTTTCTTAGGAGCCTATAATAACGACAGAGGTATTCCTCCTTTTGACCGATTTTTCTTAGGTGGTGATGGTCTAGGTGGTTATGCCTTAGATGGTAGGGAAGTAATTAGATTACGTGGATATCCTAATCAATCTGTACTTCCTCAGGACCGTGTAGATAATTCTAGCCTGGATGCAAGTGATGGTGCTACCGTTTTTAATAAATTTGAATTTGAATTGCGTTACCCGATAACTTTAAAACCTTCAGCATCTATTTATGCTTTAGTGTTTGGAGAAGCAGGATCATCTTTTGATAATTTTAAAGATTACAATCCGTTTTTAATGAATAGATCTGCCGGTGCCGGTGTACGTATTTATATGCCAGCGTTTGGTCTTCTAGGTATTGATTTCGGTTATGGGTTTGATCCTATACCAGGAACAGTAGGTGGCCCTAACGGATGGGAAACTCACTTTATAATTGGTCAACAATTTTAATTTGGCACGATATTTTCTAATATACTCTTAACTATGAGAAACAACGTTATCTTACTAAGCTTAACCGTATTATTTACGGGATTCTTGGCAGAAGCACAACGTAGTATTCGCATAGGTTACGTTGATATGAATTACATTCTAGAGAATATTCCTGAATATCAAGAAGCTCAAAACCAATTAGATTCTAAAGTCGGAGGATGGAAAGATGAAATTGAAAAACGCAATAAGGAAATTGATTTAATGAAGACGGCTTTAGAAAATGAGCGTGTTCTATTAACACAAGAACTTATAAAAGAAAGAGAAGAAGAAATACGTTTTCTTCAGAACGAAGTTTTAGAATATCAGCAAAAGAGATTTGGGCCCCAAGGTGACTTAATGAAACAACGTAGTGTTTTAGTTGAACCTATACAGGATCAGGTTTTTAATGCGGTTCAGGAAATTTCTGCTAATAGACAGTATGATTTTGTTTTTGATAAATCTGCAGATTTAGTAATGTTGTATGCAGATAAACGTAACGACATTAGTGATCAGGTCTTATTAAGTATAAAACGTTCTTCAAAACGCAGTCAGGTAAATTCTAAAGCAGACAGAGAACAATTAGCACGTGATGAGTCTTTAGATCTAGAAGAAGTAAGAGAGCGGGAAGCAAGAGAAGCAGAAGATGCTGCTAAGTTATCTGAACGCGAACGCATAATTGAAGAACGAAGAGCACTACGTGATTCTGTACAGGCAGCAAAACAAAAAGAATTTGACAATCGCCGCCAGCAGTTATTAGATGAGCGTCAACGTAAAAAGGATTCTATTAGAGATGCCAGAAGCGGTACCAGAAATGCAGGTAACCCGCCGGGATTACCTCCTAATGGAGTTAAAAGTGCAGACGGATTAACCCCTGAGCAACGCAGACAGCAAATTTTAGAAGAAAGACAACGCAGAAAAGATTCAATATTAGCATCTAGAAAAAAAATTAAAGACTCAATTAATTAAAAATAATACCTTGCCATTAGGTTTAATAATGGCCCCTCAAAACTTAAATAATTAAACACTTAATATCACTTAAAATGAAACACGTTAAAACCCTAGTTGTAGCCATAGCTTTAATTTTAGGAACAACAGGATTTATGCAGGCTCAAGATCTTAAAGTTGCTCATATTGCTACTCAAGAATTGTTAACTTCAATGCCACAGTACAAACAAGCACAAGCAGATTTAGAGAAATTACAAAGCTCGTATGATGCCGAAATGACAAACATGGCTAATGAGCTAAAGAAAACAATGGAGCGTTACGGAAATGAAGCTACAAGCCAAACTGACGAAACTAACTTACAGCGTCAGGCTGAGGTAGAGCAAACTCGTAACAAGATTATGGAGTACCGCCAAAACGCACTTAGAGATCTTCAGAAAAAAGAATCTGAAGCTTTACAGCCTATAGTTGAAAAAGCTCGTTTAGCTATTCAAAAAGTAGCGCGTGCTAAAGGTTATAAGTATGTTTTAGATAGCACAACCGGTACCGGTCTTATCTTAGCAGACGGTTATGATCTTATGGCAGATGTTAAAAAAGATTTAGGTATCTAATACCTTCAAACAATTAATGAACTGCCCTATCGATTAATTTCGGTAGGGCAGTTTTTTTTTATTTTTGAACTATGAGAAATAAAGAAGCAATAGGTGTATTTGATAGCGGTGTAGGTGGCACCTCTATCTGGAAAGAAATTATTAGGATGCTTCCTAATGAAGATACAATCTATCTGGCAGATATTGCAAACGCCCCTTATGGAGAAAAATCACCAGAACACATTGTTGATTTATCAATAAAGAACACACAGAGACTTATTTCTCTTAATTGCAAACTAATAGTTGTAGCATGTAATACTGCCACGACTAATGCCATAGATTTTCTTCGAAATAATTATGACATACCAATTATAGGTATAGAGCCAGCTATAAAGCCGGCTGCACTTGCTTCAAAAAGCAAATCTATAGGTATATTAGCTACTAAAGGAACGCTCAGCAGCTCCTTGTTTCACCGAACATCAGAATTGTATGCAAGTGAGCTTAATGTTATTGAAGTGGTAGGAAAAGGGCTTGTAGAGCTCATTGAAGCAGATAAAATAGAATCTACAGAAATGTACAAACTACTCGAAGAGTATCTTCAGCCTATGATTAGTCAAAATATAGATTATCTGGTTTTAGGATGTAGTCACTACCCCTACTTAATACCTGTTTTACGTAAAATTTTACCTCAGGATGTAACAATAATAGATTCTGGGCAAGCCGTCGCTTTACAGACAAAAAATATTTTAACAAAAAATAACCTTTTAAATACCCGTGAACATTTAGGAAATCATATTTTGTATAGCAATGCGAATATTGAAGTATTACAAAAGCTTACAGATACTGAAAAAGAAATAACCAAGGAGGTTGCTTTCTTAGACTTTTAATTTATTGCGGGGCAATTACACTCATACTGTTCCCGCCTCTTTCCGAAGTCATAACCTAATGTAATCTGGTGAAACCCGTTTGAAATTACAATATCATTTTGTTGGTATGAATAGGTATATGCTACTAAAAAGTTTCCGTAAGTAACCCCTAAAAATGGACTCAAATATTGTGATTTTTGATTAGATATAGATCCATCTCCGTTACGATATTGAGCACCATCAAGGTTTCTTCTGTAAGACAAGCCACCCCAAAGTTTTCCCCAATCAAATTTATGATACACTTTGCCATTTATATCTAGAGAAACTTCTTTAGTCTCGTCTGTAGCCTGTAACATTAAAGAAGGTTCATAGCTCCACGGGCTATCAAATTTACCAAACACATAACCTGCAGAAGCGAGATAACGACGCTGGTTTCTAGATTCTAACTCTGGTGTAAATATTGCTCTGTTTCTGGGGAGAATATTTTTGACTGTAGCGTGTGCATAAAAATCAAGAAAATAATAGGACATCCCAAGATCTACATTAAAATAATTATCAGTCTGGCTACCACCGGTAATTACAGGATCAAAATCAGTTTGATCAAAGGAGCTTTCATCTAAGGTATTTTGTAACAATCCTACACTCAGCCCAAAAGATAATTGATTGAGATCTATATAATTTCTAGATAATAATAAATGATAAGCAAAAGTTGTATATACTCCACGTTGTGAATAATTACCATTCTCATCAGAAAACAGAATAGCTCCAAGACCCACTTTATCTCCTATCCTACCATTTACGGCTGCTGTATATAAATTAGGGGCATCTTCTATATCAAACCATTGCTGGCGCGCAGTTAATCGAACCTGATTAGAATTAGCAGCGCCCGCCATTGAAGGATGCAACAAATACAGGTTATCTGTCAAATAATCCCAATATACCGGTATGCCTTCTTGTGCCTGACTAAATTGACCAAAAATCAAAAAAAATAGTACTATAAATCTCTTCAAAATAACAATATGGATTTTAGGTCATTAACACACAGGGTGCAAGATGTAAATCTAATTAATTTATTAGGTAGATTGCGTTTAAGAGTTCTAAAAATAAATTATAAGAGTTCTAAATTAGCTAAATTTGCATCAAAATTATAATATGAGCACTTTTAGCATCTCTATAGAGTCTACATCAAATCCTGCGATTAAAAAATTTCAGGCAAATTCATTTCTTGTTAATCACAACAGCTACGAATTTAAAAATATTGACGAGGCCAAAAATTCACCTTTAGCACAGCAACTCTTTTACCTTCCTTTTGTGAAAACGGTTTATATCTCACAAAATTTTATCGCTATAGAAAAGTTTAGCATTGTTGACTGGATAGACGTTCAAAACGAACTCTCTCAGCAAATTGAAGACTTTCTTAATGACAACGGAATTGTTATTATTGAGGATGCTGCTTCCGCTAAAAAAATCCCGGTTACCGTATATGCAGAAAGTACGCCTAATCCTGCTGCACTTAAATTTGTAACTAATAAAAAATTAGTTACAGAGACTCTTGAATTTAAAAATATTGATGAAGCTAAAAATGCACCACTAGCTGTTGCGCTTTTTAGTTTTCCGTTTGTAAAGGAGGTATTTATGGATTCAAACTATATTAGTATTCATAAATATGAAGTCGCAGACTGGGATGATGTTTTTCAGGAAGTAAGAGAGTTTATCAAAAACTATATTGAGGACGGAAAAGAAATCTTTTCTGAAAACTTTAAAAAGACGCCTCAACTTGTTGAACAGGAAAAAGAAGCCCAGTTTGAACATTTAGACGATATTTCTAAAGAGATAGCCAATATTATTGAAGAATACGTCAAACCTGCAGTAGCAAGTGATGGTGGAAATATTCTCTTCAAAAATTACGATCCGGAAACTAAAAATGTAAAAGTTGTTTTACAGGGGGCTTGTAGTGGCTGTCCTTCCTCAACATTTACTTTAAAAAATGGAATTGAAAATATGTTAAAAGAAATGCTGAAGGGTAAAATCAACAGTGTTGAAGCCATAAACGGATAATTACTAATAGATTAGTTAAAATATAGCTGAAAAATTGAGCATAATATTGTAAATTCAACAGAAATCACAATAAATAATAAAATCAACGATTATGGCAATTTTAAAAGTTATAGAATTATTAGCTAGTTCAAATAAAAGCTGGGAGCAAGCAACAGCAAATGCTGTTAAAGAAGCTTCAAAAACAATTAAAAACATACGCTCGGTTTATGTAAACGAGCAAAGTGCAGTTGTTACCGGCGATACAGTTTCAGAATTTAGAGTAAACGTAAAGATTACTTTTGAGGTAAAATAAAAATTCAAATTAAGTATTATGAAGTCCTGTTTCCATTTTTGGTTACAGGATTTTTATTTTATATAATAATCTATTATCTCAAAAAATATTTTGAATTAGAATTATGTTAGCATTTTAACAATTAACGATATTTAAACACTTGTATTTTTTTTATATCTGCGCTATACAAGACCTTTGCCTCAAAATAAAGTTATTTATGGAATTGAATACCCAATATTACGAGGACTACATTAAAAAATTTGGAGATAAGATTATCGATTTTCTTCCTAGCCTAATAGCAGCAGTGTTAATGCTGGTAATAGGTTTTTATATCATCAAATTCATAAACCGTCTTGTAAAAAAGTTTTTTGACAAAAAAGATTACGACTTAACATTAGAAAAATTTATAGCAGATCTAATAAACTGGACACTTAAAATACTCTTATTTGTTTTAGTTGTCACTCAACTTGGCGTAGAATCTGCATCCCTCGTTGCTGTTATAGGTGCTGCCGGTTTAGCAATAGGTTTAGCTTTACAGGGGTCTCTAGCAAATTTTGCAGGTGGAGTACTTATTTTACTATTAAGACCATTTAAAGTAGGTGATTGGATTTCTGCACAGGGAATTGACGGTACGGTAAAAGAAATTTCAATTTTCAATACACGACTGATTACTTTCGGAAATCAAGAAGCTGTGATTCCTAACGGCAAACTTTCTAACGATAATATAATTAATTTTTCATCTCAAGGAATTCGTCGTAATGCACAAACCTGGGGAATTTCTTATGATAGCGATATCAAATTAGCAAAAGATATTTTGCTAAAATTAGTGAATGAGCAAGAGACTGTTTTGCACGATCCACATCCTGAGCCAATGATTGTAGTTACCGAGTTAGCAGATAGCTCTGTAAATCTATCGCTACGTTTTTGGGCTACAAATGATGATTACTGGGCACTGCACTGGTATGTTTTAGAGGAAGGAAAAAGAAGATTAGAAGAACAAGGTATTGTTATACCATTCCCACAACGTGATGTACACGTATTTAATGAGAGCGGTGCCTCTTTTAGTGCAAAATAATAAAAGCTATTTTTTAGGCTTATTTATCTGAAAATCTTTAAGATAAAATGGTTCAAAATAAGCGACATCTTCGATGTCGCTTATTTTGTATTTAGCATCTGCTAATAATGCCATTTCCCTTGCAGATGGTAGTGCTTCTAAAACAAAGTTTCCATTTGGATGCTTGTTAATACGTTGTAGCTTTTCTGCACCGTCACCAATAAATACGGTCATCCCCGCATTTAAAAAATCATTAAACGAATGCTCATCTATTATTTGTGCTTCAATACCGCGCAATTCATTAAAATTTGCATCATAAATAGTGCTATAGACCTCCATCCTACGTGCATCTAAAAGTGGTATAATATATTTGGCATCACTAACTCTTGCCTGCATTGCGAGAGCTTCGAGCGTATTTGTAGCAATTAAAGGGATGTCAAGTGCAAATGATAAGCCCTTAGCACTACTTACTCCTATACGCAGACCTGTATAGGAACCAGGACCTTTACTCACCGCAATAGCGTCTAATGCATTTTGAGCTACGCCAGCCTTTTCTAAAACTTCTTGAATATAAATATGTAATCGCTCAGCATGGGAGTAATTGAGCCCCATGTCTTCCTTAAATGCTATAACTGCTCCGTTATTAGCTAATGCGACCGAACAATTTGTTGTAGTAGTTTCTATACAAAGTATAAGTGCCATAAATCTAGTCTTCTTTCGAAGCCCCAAATTTAGCATCTTTTTTCACCTCAACAAGATCTCCTTCTTTAAGTAATTTTGTAACTGTATTATAAGGCCCCACAATAACCTCATCACCCGGCTCTAACCCTGATGTCACAACAATATTTGAATCGTCTTGAATACCGGTTTTTATGCGTTTAACACTGGCTTTGTCTCCATTTTTTACAAATACGGCTTCATATTGATTATCTCCAAAAGCAGAAGTAGTCGTATCATTTTTAATTACAATTGCACTTATAGGCACTGCAATAGCATCTTTAACGCTATTTGTTATAATATCTACAGTAGCCGTCATACCGGGTCTAAAGGGTGAGTATGCTTCCGGTTTACCTTCAATCAAATCTTTATAAGAAGATTCTAGGATACGTACTTTTACTTTAAAATTTGTTACCTGATCTGCTGTAAGATTACTTTCGGCAGAATTTGCAATCTCAGTTACCTGCCCCTTAAAAGGTTTCTTCAAGTACGCATCTACTTCAACACGGGTAGAATCGCCTATATTAATTTTAACGATATCATTTTCATTTACATCAACTTCAACCTCCATATTACCAAGATCTGCAACCCGCATAATCTCTGTACCGGCCATTTGTTGCGTACCTACAACGCGCTCTCCTAATTCTACATCAAGACTAGATATAGTACCACTAATTGGCGCATAAATTGTAGTTCTAGATAAATTATCGCGGGATTGATTTACGTTTGCAGCAGCACTTTGCACACTGTAATAAGAAGACTTAACATTAGCCTGGGCAACCTCATAATCTGAGATAGACTGATCCCAAGCAGATTTTGAAATCACACCTTTTTCAAATAATGATTTGTTACGCTCATAGTTTGCTTTAGCATTTTTAAGTGTCGCCTCTGCCTGTGACAAACCGGCTTTAATATTTTGCAAAGAAGCTTGTGCCTGAGTTAATGCAGATTGAATTAAATCTGGATTGATACGCACTAAAAGATCTCCTTTTTCAACCTGTTGCCCTTCAACAACGGGAAGTTCTATTATTTCTCCCGAAACTTCAGATGAAATTTTAACTTCTACTTCAGGCTGAATTTTTCCGGTAGCAGCAACCGTTTCAATCACATTCATGCGATCTATTTTTTGAGTTTCTACAGTTTTAAACTCACCAGTTTTACCGAACCATCCTGCTTTTTTACCTCCTATAAGGGCTAGAATAAGTACTACAGCAACACCAAATATAATTAGGATCGTCTTTTTTTTCATCTTGCGTATTTATATAAATCTATTATTGGAACAGAACTTAAAATCAATTAAAATTTTAGTTGGTCTGCAGGCACACCAAAGTACAATTCGAGCACTTTTATTTTAAATATATAATCGTACTTAGCACGATTTAAATCTATTTGAGCATTGTCATACCGTTGCTTTGACTGGCTAAAGTCAAATGCATTGATTAAACCTACATCATAACGATCTTTCCCGTAAGAATAAGCAAGCTCCTGAGATTCTACAGCTTTCTGTGCAGCCTCATACGATTTTAAAGCCCCTTGAGCATCTAAATAAGCCTGATAAACATTGGACTCTAAATCAAGTTTTGTTTGCTCAAGATTAATTGCTGCGCGGTCTGCAGATATCTTACTTCTTTTCACATTATTACGAGCCTGAAACCCATTAAGAATAGGTACATTTAATTGAAGACCGTAAGAAATACCGTCATTGATGTATAACTGATCCTGAAAAGAATTAAATATATCTTGCTCAGAATATCGCGTACTATACCCAAAGAATGCTGATATTGTGGGAAGTTGAGCCCCTTTTGCTATTTGAACATCTTTCTCTGCAATCTCTAGATTAGTTTGCGCAATTTTAACTTCATTTCGCTCTTCTTTAGCAGCCTCTATAATTTTCTCTGGAGCTAACAAAAGCATTTCCTCGCCGTAAATCGCATAATCACCTTCGGCAATATCAAATGATTTGTAATCACGTATTAAAAGGGTTTGAGCTAGACTTATAAGCGAAATCTGAACTGCATTTTCTGCAGCTACAATACTTTGAATTTCAGTAGCATTTTGAGCCTGCACTTCTAATAAATCACCACGAGGTGAAACACCACCATCTACGAGATCCTGTGTTTGTTGAAGTTGTTGCTGGGTAACCTCATTTTGAGATTTTAATACTTTTAAATTTTCTTTATTTAAAATCACCTGTAAATAACCATTTGCAACAACCAGCGCGATGTCATCCTGTAATTTTTCTAGTCCGTATTGAGCTGATAAGGCAGTTAATTTAGCACGCTGTACTTGCTTAAAGTTACGCAAACCGTCAAACAGGGTATAACCGGTATTAATACCACCATTCGCAGATAAAAACTGAGTTGTTGTTGCTAAATTACTTGTAGGGTCAAAGTTTAGACCCGTGTTTTTAGAAACTGTCGCACTAGCATTTAAAGAAGGTAAAAAATTACCTATAGCATCAGATTTATCTATAGCGGCTGATTCTTTATCAAGCTCTGCCTGACGTATTTGTATATTTTCTTCTAATGCACGCTGTATGCATTCCTGCAGCGTCCATTTTTGTTGCGCCATCCCGGAAAACGCAGAAAAAACTATAAAAACAAAGAGTAATATATTTTTCATAATTGTAATTCTGTTTAATAAGTAGTCTTAATCATTGAAGTGTTACACCTAAGTTGTTTTTTTTAATCTAAAAACTTGCAGCAGGCTTAATAGCATTCCACACTTTAATCTTATCTGTCATTTGAATTCCAGATTTGATTTCGACATAGATACCATCGCTAACGCCCAGAGTTACCTCGCGACGTTCAAATTTCTGATCACCTATTTCAACTTCAACATAAGGCGCCTGTGTTTTAGAATCGTATTGTACAAGCGCTTCTTTTATGGCAAGCACTTCATCTGCACGTTCTAAAATAATAGATGCGTTAGCACTTAATCCTGCACGTATAAATGTGGTATCTGTTTTTGTAAGTGTTCCTTTTATTTCAAATTGAATTGCTCCATTTTCGGCAACACCCTTTGGCGCGATATAATCTAGAGTAGCATCAAATTTTTTGTTCTCGATAGCACCTACCGTAATTTCTAACGGAAGGTTTTCAGTAATCTTACCTACTTCACTTTCATCAACTTTACCTTCAAAAATCATATTATTGACATCTGCGATTGATGCTATGGTAGTTCCGTCATTAAAATTATTTGCTTCAATAACCTGATTGCCCGCTTTAACAGGAACTTCTAAAACCATCCCCGTGATTGTTGCTTTAACAGATGTTGTCGCGTCACTACCTAATCCTGCAGTTGTACCGGTTCTAATAATGTCATAGTTCTGTCGTGCGGAATTTAAATTTACCTGCTGCTGTCTCCATTCCTGCACCGCCTGGTTGTATTCACGCTGACTAATATCAAAATCATTTGCTGAAATAACCCCACGATCAAATAGAGATTTTTGTCTGTTGTAGATGTTTTTCTGGTTTTCATAAGCCAGTTTTGATGTCTCTAATTGGTTGCGCGCTCCCTGAATTGTATTCTTAGCCCCAACAAGTGATGATGCATTAGGCACCACGTCTATCTTGGCTATAAGATCACCTTCGTTAACGATCTGACCCGCAACAACGTAGATTTCACCTATAATTCCCGAAATGTTAGGCTTTATCAAGATCTCTTCCTTAGGCACGATACTTCCCGTTGCTACCGTTTTTTTAACAATGGTTTGTTTTGACGGCGACTCTGTCTCGTAAACAATAGGATCTTCCTGATTCTTTTGGTAGAAATAGTATAAAGATCCTACAAAGACAATGGCTATCAACGAGAGGATTATAATAGTAACTGATTTTTTCATATGATTAACGTTCGTTTTTGATGATTTTTATTCGTTACGCAAAGCGTCAATAGGTTTAACTTTTATGGCATTTTGAGCCGGTATAAAACCAGCCAATAACCCTGAAAATACAAGGATAAATAAGGCGATTATAACTGTCCCAAGATCTACACTGGGATTAGAAAACATTTCTACAGGGCCATTAGCATCTAGTACCTTGTTTACCAAATAAATCACGCCGGCTCCAAGAGAAATGCCTACCATACCAGAGATTATAGTAAGAAAAACAGATTCCATTAATATTTGACCCCGTATAGACCACGGGCTGGCTCCTAATGCTCTGCGTATTCCTATTTCTTTGGTGCGCTCTTTAACTACAATTAGCATAATGTTACTTATGCCTATAATTCCCGATAGTAAAACCAAAATCCCGACGAAGTAAGCAACTATTTTTAAAGCAATAAAAAGACCATCTACTTTCTGATATTGCTCGTATAAATCAAAATTACCTATAGCTCTATCATCTTCAGGATGTATACTGTGTCTGTTTTTAATAATCTCAAATATTTCAGATTTTAACGCCGTGATAGAATAACCATCTTTAGCAGTTACAGCCATCCAACCTACGGTATCTCCCATATTAAATGCTTGAGAAAACGCGGTAAAAGGTACATAGATTTGCTTCTCATCTTCTTCTGCATCTCCATTGCTCGAAACCATAGAATAGGTTCCTACAACCATAAAGTTTACACCGTTTACTTTAATATAGGTTCCTATAAAATCTTCGCCTTTATCATATAGCGCGTTACGTACTCCCTCTCCTATTACTGCTACCTTACGGTTTGCCTTTATATCGCTGTAATTGACAAATCGGCCGGCAGTAATATTCATAGGCTGCTGCTCAATATATTCCGGGTAATCACCATATACATTAAAAGCACCGGTATTAATACCACGTGTTACATTATTTGCTCCGCCAAAACCACCCAATTGATTACGAGGCGAAACAAAGCGCAATTGCGGTATGTTTTCTTTCATTGCTGTAACATCTCCCAGATTGTAATTAAATCTTCGGCCTTTAGGTAATCCTTTATAAGATTTTGAGATGGTTTGGGTCCACATAAACATGCTGTTGGTTGCTATGTCACCAAAATCTTTCTTTACTCCATTTTCAAGACCTTTACCGGCAGCCAGTAAAATCACCAGAATAAATATTCCCCAAAGAACTCCAAATGCAGTCAAAGCTGTTCTAAACCAGTTACGGCTTAGTGCTTCAATTATCTCATCCCAACGATCTCTGTTAAACATTTTTTAAACTGAATTTATTCTTCTCTTAGTGCTGCAATAGGCTTTATTCTTGAAGCGCGCCAAGCCGGTATAAACCCTGCCAGAGCACCTGCAATTACCAGTATAAATACAGTTGTAATCGCCACATTAAAATTAACCGAAGGATTCCGTATATAATCCATTTCTAAATTGGGACCTATAAGCTCTAGTAACCCCATACTTACAATAAGACCACTAAAACCGGCTATTGTTGTAACAAATATAGACTCTTGTAGAATCATACTTACGATTGAAAGTGGCTGAGCTCCCAGAGCTTTACGTATTCCTATTTCTTTAGTACGTTCTTTAACGATGATAAGCATAATGTTACTTACCCCTACAATACCGGCTATTAGGGTACAGATACCCACAAACCAAAAGAACGTCTTTATCATCCAGATTAGATCATAAAAACGTTTAGCATTCTCGAGCGTATTATTCACATTTACCGCACTCGTATCATCTGGAGAAATTAAATGTCGTTCTTTTAGAAAAACTTCAATTTCTTCAGAAAATCTAAGGGACTGTGCTAAAGCATCTTGAAAAGTACCTTTAGGAGTTAAAGTAAACCCTAAATTATTCACCTTATCTGCTCCGCCAAAAACGCGTTGTGCTGTGGAAAGCGGTAAGAAAACACGGGTCTCTTCACGTTCTCCCCCCGGGTCTGTATAAACACCTACAACTTTAAAATTAATTCCGTTTATTTGAACCTGCTCTCCTATAGGGCTTTTGTCTTTAAAAAGATCTTGCTTTACCTTATTGCCTATTGCAATTACTTTAGCCTTAGAATCCTGGTCAGAGTAATTTATAAAACGACCTTCAGTCAAACTCGCGTTTTCTAAAAATTGATAATCAGGATACACCCCTTCAACACGATAACTTCCTGATTCATTTTTAAAGCTTAAAATACCACTCCATATTCTATATACTGAAGATTTAAATTGAAGATCATCCTCATATTTAGTTATCAGGTAATCATAATCTTCATTAGTCATTTCTACAAATCTTCCGGGATTAAGACCTTTATAGCCTACAGAAGTAACACCCGTATATACAGAAATACGATTAGAGGCATCCTGCTCAAATTCTTTGCTAATTCCGTTTTGCATTCCCTGACCAAAACCCAAAAGTATTACCAGAATAAATATACCTGAAGCTACAGAAAGACCTGTTAAGAAGGTACGCAACCTATTTTTTGAGATAGTCTCTAATATTTCTTGCCAGCGTTCTAAACTAAACATGAGATGAAGCCCTTACTTGATTAACCAGTGTGTCATCTATAATTAAACCGTCTTTAAGGTTCACAATGCGCTTGGTCATGTGTGCGATATCGTCTTCGTGCGTAACAATTAGAATGGTTTTGCCTTCATCATTGATGCCTTGTATAAGCTCCATCACCTCATAACTTGTCTTTGTATCTAAGGCTCCGGTAGGCTCATCTGCAAGTAAAACTTTAGGATCACTTGCTAATGCTCGTGCAATTGCAACACGCTGCTTCTGACCTCCAGAAAGTTCATTAGGCATATGATGTGCCCAGTTTGCAAGACCTACTTTTTCAAGATAGCTCATCGCTTTTTCAGTGCGCTCTTTTCGCTTCATACCCTGATAGTAAAGAGGCATCCCTACATTATCTAAAGCACTTTTATAATTAATAAGATTGAAAGACTGAAAGATAAAACCCAAAAATCGATTGCGATACTGGGCTGCTATTTTTTCGTTAAGATTTTTAATAGGAACATTGTCGAGCGTGTAAGAGCCGTTGTCTGCTTCATCAAGCATTCCCAAAATATTAAGCAATGTAGATTTGCCAGAACCTGATGATCCCATTATTGAAACAAGCTCTCCCTCTTTTACCGAAAAATTGATTCCTTTAAGTACATGCAATGAATTAGCTCCCATAGTGTAGGACTTATGCAAATCTTTAATAGCAATCATATAGTGATGGTTTAAAATAAAAATAGAATAGAGAGGTCTCAATCTATACTTTCATAATAGACCACAAAGTAGGGGGTTTGTTACAAAAAAACTATAAAATTATTTGAAATCAACTGGTATTTAGCGATCTGCTTTTTTTCTACTTCTGTAAATAAGATAAATAAGCCCCCCCATTAAGATATAAGGTATTGCGGCAAGATATACAATCCCATTATTTACTCCCTCTGCCATACTATTATCTGTCTCACTTTCTAAAACAGCTCTACACATTGCACATTGAGCATTTATAGAAAATGTAACTAATATAGATAGTAACGAAAGGAGAACTTTTTTCATAGCAAAATTTTAGGCGGGGTAATACGGGAAAATCATAAAATACACAACTACACCAGTTACTGCAACATATAACCATATAGGAAATGTAATACGCGCAATTTTGCGGTGTAATTTAAATTTACCCAGTGTAGCTCTAACGTATGTCACCAGAACAAATGGGATCACTCCTATTGAAAGTAGAATGTGTGAGATTAAAATGAAGTAGTACAGATATTTAAAAGAACCTATAGAGGCATTTTCAGCATCAGATAAAACCCCATCAAGATTAGTATCGCCAAACATGGTCGAATCTGATGTCGCATGATATACAACATACAAGACTAAAAAAACCACCGACAACCCTATGCAGGTCTTCATGATTTTCTCGTGAGCTATACGGTTTCCTTTCTTAATTTGTATTACTGCAAAAATAAGAAGCACGGCTGTTAAGCCATTTATTGCAGCATAAATAGGAGGTAAAAAACCTAAACGAGCTACTCCCGGAATACGCACTGTAAAAAGTAGCGCTACCGCTACAGGTATTGCAATAGATAAGATAATAATCCATCTATTGTATAATTTTTCTTTTTTCTCAATAGCTTCCATCTACTCTTTCTTATTCTTATTAAGTAATTTATGTATGTCTTCAATCAAAATATCTATTTGTGAAGTCTCTTCCCCATCAGTCTTTGGTGTTCCCTGCGGAATAAAACCTCTGTAATAAATTAAGGGATTTCCGAAATCATCTTTGCGAGATCGTATAAAACCATTTTGATCAACTAAAGCAAAAAGACCTGAATGCTGAAAATTTCCGTCAATCTCCGGGTTCTCTTGGGCTAATAAATTAAAACCTACGTTTGCAAGTTCATATATTTTCTCACGCTCTCCCGTCATTAAATTCCAATCAGGATCAGTAACACCATATTGATCTGCATATTCCTTTAGAATTTGTGGTTGATCATATTCTGGGTCAATACTAAAACTAGCTATTCCGAAATTTGCATCATCTTTAAACTCGTCTTGTATAAGTACGAGATTTTTGTTCATAGGGATGCAAATAGTAGGACATCTTGTGAAGAAAAATTCTACTAAAAATACTTTTCCCTTATAAGAATCTTCGGTAATTGTGTCTCCGTTTTGGTTTACGAACTCAAAATGCGGAACCTTACGATCTTTACCATTTATATTAATATAAGAAAGCTCTGCGTTAGAATCATCTACAGTATCTAGCTCTGCAACATTAAGTCTATCATTTTTCACCACTTCACCTCTCATCACTCGATCTATAATTTTTGGAATAACAACTATTCCAAAAATTAGAACGATAATCGCGATACCTATATAGGTCTTTTTTTTATTCATTTTTTAATTTTTTCTTTCTGCATTATTTTTCTTCAAAGCGAGCCTGTATTCTGCAAGTATAATTTTAACGTCATCTTTCATTTTATTTGCCAGTTCTGCTATGTCTGAACTATCGTAACCATAAAGCACCCCATAATCCTCATCATCATCGCGCCCTCTTAAGCTTCTATCTTTATCTAGTATAAAAATGTAAGGAGAACCACCATCCTGAGATAATGTATAGGGAGATTTTAAGCTTTCAAATGTCGTATTAATGTTTTCTTGTGAAGTTTTAATAAAATACCAATTAGATATATCTGTAAGTAAACTTATTTCATCTAAAACACTTTTAAGCTCTTCATCATCTATGGTGTTAGGAACCAAATACACAAATTGAAAATCGTCAAAATCTCTAAATGACTTAAATATCTTCTGATTAAGATTAAAAAGATCACCTCCATCACGTTCTATAGTGGTTCCTAAAAAACCAAGAACCGTAATTTTATCCTGTAATTTTACTTCGTTAGTGAAGTTTAATTCAGGTATATCTTTTTCTATAATGGGAAGTTTTGCAAAGTTATGTATCCCGGATGCGAAAAAAAGATAGGCTACAATAGGCAATATAAATAAAACCCCTAATACCAAAAATTTCTTCATAACACAGCTGCTTTAATTAGCATTTATTAATGACTGTAAAGTTAAGCTACAGAACGTTCTCCTTAAAAATAAGGCATAAAAAAAGACGGTATATACCGTCTTTTTTTATGCCTTATTTAAGTATTTCTTAGAAATCCCAACTTTGATATTCGCTATTATATACACCGTAGATATAATCACCTTCGGTAAGTAATATAAATACTAAATAACAAACAAGAAAAATACCCGTCCACACTACAGCTCTTCTCAAACCTTTCGCTTCATGCTCCATGTGCATAAACGCCCAGGTTATTAAATAGGCTTTATATAGTGTTAATATTATAAATATCCAGTTTAGTAAACGCATTCTTAGAAACATTGTCTCTATTAAGAATTCTGGTCTTATAATACCTAAAATTACTTCTGCAATTGTTACAACAGATAAAATCCCAAAAACTGACCAAATTCTTTTGGTAGCTGATTCATTATGTCCTGTATCGTGTGCCATTATATATTTTTTATTTATTCCGCGGAAGCGAACATCTTTTTATAATTAAACCAGATAGAAAAAGGTAAATACAAATACCCATACTAAATCTACAAAGTGCCAGTAAAGACCTACTTTCTCAACCATCTCATAGCTACCTCTTCGCTCGTAAGTACCTAAAATTACATTTATGAAGATGATGATGTTTATAATAACCCCAGAAAGTACGTGAAAACCGTGAAATCCTGTGATAAAGAAAAAGAAGTCTGCAAATAACGGAGGTCCATATTCATTATGATACAAATTAGCACCTTGAACCACTCCTATTGCATCACGCTCTAAACGCTCTAAAGACTCTTCTCTAGATAATATTGTCTTTTCATTAGACTCGGTTAGAATTTCGGTACGTATAAGTAAATCTGGATTGGCTTTAAAACCTGCGACAACCTCAGCTAAATCGTAGTCTGCCATAGTATCTTCAGACTCATACCACAGCGCATCACTTTTGGTAAGCAGTGTACGATCTGTAGGTATGTTTGCTGCAAATGACTCTAAAGCTACCTGCTCCCCTTCAGCATTTACAAATTGTAAAATACGACCTGCTTTAGTTTCAACAGCACCGTATTCACCCGAAATAAAGTTTGCCCACTCCCAAGCTTGAGAACCTACGAAGATTACACCACCTATAATGGTAAAAAACATATACCAGATTACACTGTTCTTCTTCATATGATGCCCGGCATCAACAGCAAGAACCATAGTAACTGATGAGAAAATAAGAATAAAAGTCATCAACGCCACATAGTACATAGGCGCATCAACACCGTGTAAAAATGGAAAGTGAGTAAACACTTCATCGGCTATAGGCCATTCGTCCATGTATTTAAATCTCGAAAATCCGTAAGCGGCAAGGAATGCGGAGAAAGTAAGTGCATCAGAAAGGATGAAAAACCACATCATCATTTTTCCGTAACTAGCTTTTAGGGGGTTGTTATCACCTCCCCAAATTTTGCCTTCTGTGCCTGTTCTAACAGCAGTAGCGTCCATATTTTAATATCAATTTATAAGCGTTGCAAAAATAGGTATTTTAAAAATGCTTTTCAAAGCAATAATCGGTATTTATAACCATTCAAAAAAACGATTTTTTAAAGAATTCTTAGCATTTAAAAAGAACTCTTTTATTTTATAAGATCGTCTGCAAATAAAAAGAACAGAAACAAATAAACCCAAAGTATATCTACAAAGTGCCAGAAGGTAGCACCCAGCTCAAATCCAAGTGATTGCTCTTTAGAATATTTTCCTCTTAATTGCTGAATAACTACTACTAATAAAACCAATATACCGGCTACTACGTGAACCACGTGTGTAATTACAAATGCATATATAAATGAAGTTGTAACCGTACTTTCACTACCCGTAAAAAAATATCCGCTGGTGATTATTTCATCAAAACCCCTAAACTGAAGCACCACAAAGGCAATTCCGAGCCCTAAAGTTGCCAATAAAGATAAAGTACCTAGTTGCTTTTTATTTTGAAATATCGCCCACTTTGCAACAAACATAGATAGGCTACTCAGTACAATAATTCCCGTACTTAAATAAAATGCTTGTGGTAATTCAAAATTAGAAAGCCAGTCTCTGCGCTCACTACTTACGATGTAGGCACTGGTAAGACCTGCAAACATCATTGAAAGACTAATGATACCAAACCACAGCATCATCTTTTTTGACCTCTTTAATTTAACCGCTTCTGATTGTGATGTATATTCCATTATCTCAAAAATTTATCAGCAACATATATAATCTGTATCAACGTTATATAGCTTACGCTAGAAAGCATCAAACGCTTAGCAGTAATATTATTTTTGAACCTGTATAGCCGTATTGCATAATATAACAAGCCTAAACCGCAAATCCCCACCAGTACAGCAGATACAGGCGTCAAATACAACGTCCCTGTAACCCCAAACACAGGAATTAAAGAAGTCAGGATAGTCCAGATTGTATATAAAATGACCTGTATTGCGGTGCCGCGATCGCGCTCACCTGTGGGAAGCATAAAGAATCCTCCTTTTTTATAATCTTCATACAAGAACCAGCCTATTGCCCAAAAATGGGGGAATTGCCAAAAAAACTGAACCATAAACAAGGTACCCGCCTCTATGCCAAAATTACCTGTAGCAGCAACCCAGCCCATCATAAATGGAATTGCACCTGGAAAAGCACCTACAAAAACAGACAAAGGAGTTTTAGTCTTTAATGGCGTATAGACACATACATATAGAAAAATAGATACTCCGCCAAAAACTGCTGTAATTGGGTTTATTATATATAAAGTAAGTAAACCTAAAATTGTAAATGTAGTAGCAATAATAAAGGCAGTACGCACAGTCATTCTTCCTGCAGGGATAGGTCTGTTCTTTGTACGATCCATCAAGGCATCAAGATCGCGCTCTATAATTTGATTGTAAGCATTAGATGCTCCTACCATTAAATAGCCACCTATTGCGAGAAGAACCACAGTTAACCAGTCTAAGGTGTAAGCACCTAGAAGATAACCGGCCATACTAGAAAAAACCACGCTAATGGCAAGACGCATCTTAGTGATTTCTTTAAAATCTATCCAGATAGATGCTGGTGCTGTATGGGTTTTAGCGAGGCTCAAATGCGTGTTTTCAAGGGCTTTAAAAAGTCGTGCAAAGATACTGCACGCACACCTTCTATACAACCTATTCTAAGGTTAATACACCCTAATGATTTATGTTTAGTAAAGTAATTCTCAAAGCTTTAATTTACTCAAGAAAACACACAGCATTTTAATGCTCGCTGTACTACTAACAATCAGTAATTTAAATGCTCAAAATGATATTTTTAAATTAGCGCAAATACGAGATCTGGTTTTGATTGCAATTTATAAGTTAACCAGAGCCCTGCCAAATATTAACATTGCTACAGATCATAGAAGATGTATTTGCCCAACCCTCACAGGATATAAAAGAACTATTGTTCAAGTCAAAAATACTTTTCATTAAAGACTCTTCAATAATAAGATCACATATTCACAAAACCTTTTTACAAGCGTTTGGCTACTAAAAATCAAACTACTCTAATTCTACAGAATCGTAAACCTGTACACGCTCCCAGAGATTAGAAGACTCTTCGATAAACTTTAAATGCACGGGTTCATTCTGGTAGTTATTCTGAGATTCTTTAGACGGAAACGTTAGAATTATTGAATAAGTCCAGCTGTTATCAACAACATCTCGTGGGGTTTCAGCAGGAACTCCTATAAATTTTGTCTTAGCGTATTCACTTGTAGCTAAGAATTTTTTTAGTGATGCTTCAAATGCTTTGCGGTCTTCTGTATTTTCAGGGTTTTTAAGCCAGAAGTACACCACATGAGCAAAATTAGAATCAAACTCCGGCCCTTTGAAAACTTCTTCTTTACATGAATTTGACATAAGTAATAGTGTTGTTAAACCTAAAATAAAATGTGCTTTCATAATTCTAATAATCAAAATACCAATTAAATAAATCTGTTCGAATTCCAAAATTAACCCAAAGTGTTTTTTCTGTAAAATTTACAGGATCAACCTCTTCTATTGTATGATCTCTAAAAAGCACATTTGTATAAATTTTTAAGTTTGTAGACGGGTTAACTAAATAACCGAGCTCAACATTTGCAAGAAGCGTCTGGGCTTTATTACCCTGACCGATCTCAATACCCAACTCACTGGGAATATTCTCATCATTACCATAAATACTTCCTCCATAATAGGTGGTATTAATATCACCCACTTCAAAACCTCGCTCGCCGTATATAAGTTTTGCAGTACCATACCATCTATCATTCTCGTAGCGCGCAATACCTATAAGCTCTCTAAAATTTGCACCCCATAAATGCGCCATAGATTGATTGTTATGCCCGTAATTAAGCACAATCTCATTATTTGAATATACATAAGGACGCACCTGATTAAACTCAAACTGAAGCTGTAGATTATCTATCTTAAAAGCATCATAGTACTTAAAGCCTACCTGCACCCCTTGTTTATTTTTATAGCTTTTTGTGTTACTAAACACTGCCGAGGTTGAGAATTCATCTATAACCACCTGTGCATAGGCATTAAAGTTATCGCTGAATTTATATTTTGCACTCAATCCTATTAAAGCATTTCCTCCTCTTGAACCTGTAGAAAACTCAATTGCCCGGTAAAATATAACCGGATTTAAATAATTAAGATCAAACCCCCTGTCGTTATCATTGGTCCAAATTACATTTTCAAAAAGTCCTAAATTCAAACGTTTTGTAGCATTAAAACTTAAATAGTGATTTGCCATAAACTTGGTCTTAAACGATCCGTCAGCAACAACTTCTGGCCGCACATCACGTAAAGACATCCAGGTATTTGAATATTTAAATTTCCAAAATGTAGTGTTCAATTTAAAAAAAGGATAAGGACTCGCATTATCACTCTGTAAAAGCGATCGATAACCATCGCCTATAAAATTTTTTCCGTGACCAAATTGAAAATTAAAATGCTCATTTGGCGAATACGATAAATAAGCCTCTGCAACCGGATAATCAAAGTCATCTGTCCCAAAATCTGCAGCTACACCTCTACCCGGTACAATCGCAGGGTTACCCCCGTCTGGTCTTAACGATCTTGCAAAACGATTATAATAGCCAGCAAAGCTACCCTGACTCTCATAAAATACCGTATAAAAATTTAGCATACTTCCAAGACCTCCCTGAAATACTAAAGCACGAGTATTATTATAGGTATAACTTTGATTTTCTGAATCTGCAGTTTCAAAACCTAATTGTAAATCTGCTGCAGGATCTAATGTGAACCAGTAATCTTCACCCTGAAGCGTCACCATATGCTCATTCCATAATTTCCTTCCAAACCAGGAACTTTTCTCTTTATACAAACGTTCCTGCTTCTCCTTAAAATTGTAATATGTATTTACACTAGCATAAGTAAATGGCTTACTCGCCGTATGGCTATTTGTACCCACTCGATTCATCTCCTGATCAAATCTGCTATAGGTTTGATGAGAAAACGGAATATAAAGTTGCGAATTGTATTCACGGTTTTCAAAGGGATATGTTTGAATACCATCATATTCTGAGTCACCTTGCTCTTCAAAAGATAGCTTCTGAACCGGTTTTGCCTTAATTATAGGAACATTATCTAATGGTCTTACATCTTGATTTTTGCTAAATGGAATAGGAACAGGCATACTAAACTGCATATAGGTAGGTCTACCGTTATAAGTTGCCGGTTTAACCTTTGGCAGCGTTAAAAAAACACGCTCAAGTTCTTCCTTTAGCTCAGTATAAATAGCGGTTACGTTCAAAAGTTCAAACTTGCCTTCTTTTGTAACTTCAAAGAGTACTATTAGCTCTCCGGTATAATTTTCGTCTAAAACCCGTTGCGGCATTTTAAATTCTGAAGTTACTTTAGCAATTAAAGTTGCATTAAAACAAACCTTTAAATCACCTGCAGAAACTGAATCGCATTCTTCAAAAACGGGGTATTTCTCAAAGTCTCCCTTAACTAGTTGTGAGTAAGCAACATTAATACTGAAAAATAAAAAGCAAAATGCTAAAAGTTTAGATAGCATAAGTTGAAAAAATTTAGGATAGCGAAAGATAGTATTTTTTAGAAATCTTTAAGATTAAATACGCCAACACCACAAAAACTCAACCTTTAACTTCCCCATTTTAAAAAAGCCTGAGCAGTACACCCAGGCTTTTGAAGATAAACGTAATTTTCATTTAATTCTGCACTTTAAATTTTATAGGCTGATAATAAATAACCCGTACTTTTTTACCCTGCTGTGTTCCCGGTTTCATTTTGGGTAATTTATTCATAACGCGTTTAGCTTCGGCTTCTAAAGCCTTGTGTGGCGCACGGCTTTGCAAATTAACCACATTACCAAATTCATCAATAGTGAATTGTACATCCACTTTATTCATTCCGGAAAGGCCATATTGCTCTCCCAATGAAGTATCAAAGTTCTTGCCTATAAAAGAATTTAATTTTTCCTGGAGACAAGCTTTACGCGCTGCATTAGAATCAAGCCCTTCACAACCGGGATAGATGGGAACCACTTCTACCCCCATAACACTAAACGTTTCTACTTCTTTCTCAACCTCTGGTCTTAGATCATTGGGATTAATGGACTCCTTTGAGATATCTATAGTTTTAAAATCTGGCATTATAGCTGCTTCCGGGGTATTATCATCAACTACTTCTGGCGGCAAAATCTTTGACACTTCAGGTAATTTTGGTAAAGGCTTTTGTTGGGATTCTTTTACAAAAGACTGGTTCCAGTCTTCTAATGAAACCGTAGCTACTTCCTTTAAGGGTTCTGTTGAGTAGCTCACAGCAGGAGACTTAATTTCAAGAATTAAAATAGCTAGAATTAAGGTAACGATAAGCCCAATCTGAAAATAGACAACACTGTTTTTTCGTAGATTTACATCGTGCTTGCTTGTTGCGCGATTTCCACTTTGCCGAGCGGTAACTTCGCGTTTTTGTGATTCTTTCATAATAAAAGTTTTAAAGATTACTATATCTTAAAACTTTAACAATAAGCTTGCCACAAAAAAAATCCCATCTCGCTTACGCGGACGGGATTTTTGATTCTATTAAAATTCAGATTAATCCTGAACCTGGAACACAATAGGAAGTGAATAAAGCACCCCTACAGCCTTACCTCTTTGCTTACCTGGAGTCATTTGCGGTAATAATTTAATTACACGCTCTGCTTCAGATTCTAATCTAGGGTGAGGACCTCGAGAACCTATATCAACTATATTTCCTTTTTGATCAATTTTAAAACGTACATAAATACGATTTACACCAGATAACCCTAATTCACTACCTAATTCAGTATTAAATTTTCTGTTTACAAACTGGCTGATCTTTTCAGACATACATTTTTTCTTTGCATCGTTACCTTTCTCATCTTCGCAACCAGGATAAACCGGTACGTTTTCAATAACTGCAAATGGTACATCTTCAATAACTTCTTCTTCAGCAAAAGAAACTTCTTCAACTTTTACAATCTTCTCTTCCTGATTTGTTTCAGTAGATTCGATTACAGTTTCTTCAATCTCTTTATCATCCTCAACAACCTCAATGATTTCTGGTGCTGGTGGTGGTGGCGGAGGTGGTGGTGGAGGTGGAGGTGTGTTCAATTCAGTAATTGGCACATCTTCTTCTAGAACATCGTCCATATTTAATTGACCGATGTCTATGGCCTCTTTCTCATACGTTTTCCACTCAATGGCCATATAACTCAGCCCGAGTATCAAAATAAGACCTAACTGAAAGAAGAGTACACTTCTTTTACTTAGATCTGCTTTAGGATTTTTCTTAGGTTCCATGAATCTTTAGTTATTAAGGATTGCTAATTTAAATAAAAATAGCTTCAACTCGAAATTAAAATTTTGATTTTAATCGTAAAAACTGCGATTTCATTGCAATTATCAGAATTACTCCTGTTAAAATACCTATAGAATTCGCTATTAAATCTTTAAAATCTGCTGATCTAGAGACTGTTGCTACTTCCTGTACTACTTCAATAAGTATACCATAAATAAGAGCTAATCCCGCACATTTAAATAATGATTGCTTAAAATTTTCTGTTTTTGCTCTTAAAAAATAGTATAAAAACCAAGTTAGTGTAAATAAAAAATACACCAAAAGATGAATGACTTTATCACTATCCTTTGGTGCATTAGAAACATGCGGCATAGGCATTAAACAAATTACCGCTATAAATAGCGTATAAGCATATGCAGCAGGCTTTAAAAATTTACCCACCTATTAATTCTTGATACGCACTTGCTTCTAAAAGCGAGTCCAGCTCACTGGCATCTGTAAATTTAATTTTTATCATCCACCCCTTACCGTAAGGATCTTCATTTACAGCTTCTGGCTCAGATTCTAATGCAGTGTTAAATTCTATTATCTCACCGGTTAATGGTAAGAATAAATCTGAAACTGTTTTAACAGCCTCTACAGTACCAAAAACTTCTTCGCGATCAAGTGTCTCTCCTTCGGTCTCTACTTCAACATATACGATATCACCCAGCTCTCCCTGAGCAAAATCTGTAATACCTACGGTTGCAATGTCACCTTCGATGCGTACCCACTCGTGATCTTTTGTATATTTTAAATCTGATGGTAAACTCATAACTTATATTTAATTAATTTCCGAAATTATATCTCAATGTTAAACCTGAACGTATTGTTGTTTGCGGATATGCAGTTGATATGGCATAAGTCGCAAATGAGTGATCATAATAAAAGATCGCAGTTAGATTTTTACTCAAAGCATAATCTGCTGTAAAGGTAAGACCATAAATGTCTTGTCCTGCTGTAATCTGACTGTTTTCTATATCTAAATAGCGCACTACCGTCTCATTTTGCCTCAGTGATAAATCTGCTTTAAAATTTAAATCACTTTTTAAGATTGTACGCTTACCTCCCACTCGCGTGGCAAATCTAATATCTTTTAAGCGATATCCTAAACCTATTATATATTCGTTTCCGTGAATTTCAGTAAGTAAATTATTATCAAAACTTAAGGATAGCGTGCGGTCTTTACGCAATTCTGCAAGAATTTTTACTGAATTTTTCATCTCAAAATCAAGGCGTATAAGCGGAGAAAATAATTCAGTAAGGTTAATATTAGAATATAAAACCGGATTTAGAAAATCTCCCGCCTGGTTAACCTGTGCGTCAGAAGCATCATTATTTAAGCCCCTATCATAGTTTAAGTTAGTTCTAAACTGATTTATAGTATAGCCTGCCTGATACCCATGATTTACAGAAAATCGCTTGAATCGCTTTTTAAACCAGTCTATCTTCATCAAACCGGTGTATTTAAGATTCCAGTTTGGTAATGGAAAACTTCTAAATGCTCCTAGAGAAACATTATCTGCTGTTCCCGGAGTGTATGCAGATAGAAATGCTGGTAACAACACGGCCTGGCTAGTTCTACTAAAACCTACCGGATAGCCACTTGCATCTCTGGGATATTGATCATTACCATAAAACTCTTTAGCAAGGCGTTCTGCAATAACGAGTCTATTAGCTCTAAACCGATTGAAGTTAGCTGAAGACTCTAGTGAACTTGAGTTGAATGCAGTCCCTATCATTAAAGTCGAAATACTGTAATTGCCAAGCGTATTACCCGTAAGACTCGTGTAATCGAGACTTATAGGATTTACTCTGTAATTTTCATTATAAGTTTCCTGATAAATACGGTTCATATTTATATCTAGGGTGAGGTCTTCTATAAAACTGGTCTGCGCCTGTATGTCTAGCTTACGGCTTTCAACTTCACTATACTGCTCATTATATTCTTGATAAAGCGTTAACCAACCTTGTCTGGCCGCATAATCACGTATCTCTGCCTGACTACCAAATACAAATCCTGTAGATGGTCTTACGGTACCCAAAAACCCTACTCCAGGAAGATAACCCGGTAAGAACGTACCATTGTTTTGCTCGTAATTTACCTGAATACGCTTAATACCTGTAGCCAGATTAACAAGCGAATTTTTAGCTTTATCACCGGCACTTAATCTATCTTCATCAGGCTTTTGAGAAGCAGCCTTGGGATTTCCTAAAGTAGGCACAGCTTTACTTCTTGCTGATCGTGTTGTCGCACCGGTTTTCTTTTTAACTAATCCCAAAGCATCGTACAGCGATTTCATATCTAAAGAAGTCTGCAACGAATGCGTATTTGCATTTTGAACCGAATTTCCTAAATCTGGTATTCCTTCTAAGGACTGTAGCTGAAATGAACCTCGTGTCCATTGAAAATCTGTACTATAAGAATATGTAGACTTCACAAAGTCTAAGTAAGGTAGCTTATCTAATGGCAAGTCATAATTAACCTGCATCGTCTGATTGTGCCTGTCTGGCGTTCCTACATCAAAAAAGCTGGTATACACCCCACCGGCATTAGGATCTAACGTGTTATCAGGGTTCAAATAATTACGTACTATTCGGTTTTGATACTGCTCCAGATTTACGCGTAATGATTTTGTAACCGGATAATTAATTGCAAAGTTTCGGTCAAACTGGTAATTGCGTTGTACATATTCAGGAATAGGCAATGAACCTTCCGTAGCTAAAAGATCTCTAAAACGCTGCTGGCTGTATTGGCGTGTGATATTTGAAGTAATATTTACACTGGCCGGCAGGTAATTAAAATTGAAATCTTTAAGTAGTTTCCAATACTTACTTACAAACAAAGAATCGTTTTTCTTAAAAGGCTCGTATGCCTTTGGCTTAAAAGCATAACCATAAGTTGCTCCTGCCCGCACATTTTTACTCACAGCCTCTTCAATCTCAAAATCTTTATGATCTTCCTGATTATGGCTGTATGCCCATGTAAAATTCTCTATATCCCAGGGCATTGGTTTTTTCTCTCCCGTACGCTCTTTTCTAACGCCAATGAAATTTATGCTTTGTCGCTTTGTACGCTCAATAGCGATTTCTTTAATACGGTCTCGTTCTGCCTCACTAGCGGCAGAAGCAATGCGTTGATCTAATTTAATATCTGTAAATAGCGGATCGTATTGCGGTGTAATTGTCTCACCACCGCTCGCATAATTAAATGGAAGTTTTATCCCCCAGTTTTTAGGAAGTAACTGACCCAGATTTACATTAGTAACCACGTCATAAGATTTTACATCTTCTCTACTACGTTGATTAGGACCAGCATCTATATTACCAAAACCTACTGTAGATTGTCTTGCTGTACCAGATACGGTAGCAAAATCTGCAAGGTTAGCATCTAGATTCACTACACCGGCCCAACCGCCCTGATTTTGCAATCCTGACAAACGCAATTCATTAAACCAGGCTTCTGCACATACGGTATTTTGGCCTTCGTCATTTCCATTTTTAACACCTAGCATTAAAAGTCGTACATCTCCAAAACTAGGGTTCCCTTTTATACCTACCCGCACTCCTCCGGTTTCATAAGGTGTTCCTGCAGGATCAGCAATAAAATTTGCCTCATCATCAAAATAGGTGATTTCATCAGCAAGCGTGTTGAATTCACCCCCAAAAAACACGGCTTTAACGCGTTGTAAAATATCTAATGAAAGTTTTAAGCGGTTAGCTTCAGGCCAAATTAAATCAGGACTGGTTGTTCCAAAAGCAGTAACGCTCAACGGCAACTCAATCTGGTAAAAGTTTTGAGTTAAATCTGTCCCCATACGCACTATCGCAACAACTTCGTTGTCCTGAACCGCAGTTTCATTTAATAACGACTCTAGATGTATAAACATTTCCAGATTTTCATACTGACGCATATCTAATCTGAAATTCTTGTAAACCGCACGGCTATCCTGAGTTTCTAAGTCACATACTTCAAGAGATAAAGATTGCTCATTCTGACGAATGTTGTTGTTATTATTGATAAGCTCTTCTCTAAAAACTCCCGGTGGCAATACATACGGAATAGGATTACGATCGTTATTTTCTTCAATATTTACTGAAGTTACTTCAAATCGTGTATTTTCTGTTGCAGGGTCTGACTTGTCAGGATCTAAGGTGTATAAGTATCTACGGTAATCTCCACGCACTAAATCTAGCGAACCTAAACGTAGAACGGTAGGCTGTTGCCAACCACTCATAAACATGCGCATAAAACGAATAGATCTGAAGTCATTTATACCTCCCTGTTTATTAGTTGAGGCACTAATAGGCACTTTAAACTGATACCAAGTTACCGGTAATGTATTTCCATTTTGCAGAGTCACTTCGATATCACGTTGATCTACTATAAACTCGTTCTCAACATTAAGAGTAGCACGTGTAATATCTAGTTGATACTCGTAATAACTATCTACCGTGTTCATTGTAAAATCACGGTTTATATCTTCGGTATCAGGTATGGTTGTAGAACCCCTATTAGTTTGACTAACATCTACAGGAGAGTTTCCTTCCAGACCGTTGTATTGTTTATAGCGATCTAAAACCGAACCCTGAGCAGCAACAAAATATTGATAATTATCTCCTGCAGGATCTTCTAAACCCGCAAAGGCCGGAAAATTTGCGGCTTCCTCATCATCACTTAAACCGTCATAACCTACATCTTGATTTGTACGCTGAGCACCCTCAGTATCAAAAGCATAAATTAAAGCCTGATTAGTAGGTACTTTTCCCCAAACGGTAGGTGTTGTATTTGTAACACCACCATCCTGTGGCAACCCGTTCTCATATTGTTTACGCCCGTCTTTTAAAATATCTTCTGAAATATTTCCGAGATTTAATGTAAGTCTTCCACCGGTATTTGTTGCATTTTCAGCATAAATAAACGGATCCATAAGCCAGAATTCAATAAACTCCACGTTTGCCTGCTCAAAATCTGTTGAAGCAAATTGTCTCATTATGCCTCCAAAATTTTGTTCGGGGTTTTCAAGAATTCCATCTTGTGCATCCAGACTATAGTTATATGGCCCGCGCTCCTGAGGATAATAGGCCATATCTAACGTAAACAGCGCTTGTGTTGTACCCGCTACGATGTCTTGTTCAGGAAAAATCTCATCTCTAAAAACTCTACGTGTAGCATAGGTAGAAACATCTGCATCTGTAATACCATCTGGGCGCTGGTTTGTATAAAAAATAGGATCTATACTGTACCAGGCAAATTTTGCTCTACGGTAACCGGCTCTTAAATCACCATTAGCAAACTCACCCCCAAAATCTACCGGTGCCGATGCCAGACTCCATTGTAACGGAGAGCTAATATCTAGTGAAGTCTGTGTTCCTTCAAAATCATCTATATATGAGGCAGCCTGCCCTCCAAATTCTGTTGCCTTAGGTTGACCTGGCATTAAATAAGCTACTTCTCCTCTAAATGAAATATTAGAAGGAACATCTGTATCTATATTAGGAAGCTTATTTACGAGACGCGTGAGAAACGGAACTTCAGTCGAAAAGTTAGCGTTGAAACCAAAAATAGTATTGTTTATAGGCTCAAAACTATATGTTGCTTTCTGGGTAAGCGGGCGCTCATTTAAATTAATCAACGTCCCACCCACCATAAAATTTTCATTAAACTGATGCTCTACATTTATTCCTGTAAAACGCTTGGTCTGCTGCCCAAATAAGGTGTTATTTTCTGTAGAAACCTGAATAGGAATTCCTGAACCCTTAAGCGCCTGGTCAAGAATTATAACTCTCCCTCGTTGATAATCTACTGAGTAATCGAGACCTTCCTGTAAAACTCTACCTCCTGCAGTTACTGTAACAGACCCTTGCGGAACATTGAAACCTCCTATAGGAATACCTTCTTCCTGCGTAGATTTAAAGGTACCCTGTAATTGAAACAGGTTTTTATCTGCATTATCCTGCGCTATTGTTTTAGTAGAATTATATAGCGAGTTATATACATACTTACGCTGGTTAGCATTATAACTATCTTCATTATCATAATTCTCTGTCCCGGCGTTGCGCAGCTTATTAAATAAATATTCTCCAAAAGGCTCTACCGAAGTAAAAATGATGCTTCCATTACTTTGATTAACAGTCAAGCCATTTACAAAATCAAAAAAACCGTCACCCCCATTTTGAGGATCTCCAAAGTTGGTCAGATTATCTAAATTAAATACATTAAGCAAAGGTGTATTCTGCACATCTTCAGGAAGCGCAGGACCACCATCTGCAGCGGTAATGTAATTTATAGGTGATGGTGACGTGTAAACAATATTCATCCTAAAGCCATCTGGCTGCAACTGCCCCACTCCAAGACCATAGATGTTTTTCATCATCAAATCCCAAATGGGCTCATTAACATCTGTAATATTACTTTTAAGCAGTTTTACGATTAAGGCTTGAGATGTTCCTCCCTGCCCCGGGGTAATTAAACTATCTAAAATTCCATCATTATTTATATCTGCACCACGTATTTGCCCATTAACATTGGCGTCAGCTCCATCGGCGATTTGATCTCCGTCAACATCCTGTCCGTTTTCATTAACCCCATCTCCATCTACATCAACATCTACAAGATCTGGAATGCCATCGCCGTCTGTATCTGGGTAAGCGCCACTGGTAGCATCAACACCATCATTAGCAAATTCTCCAACCTGGTATACCTGCCCGTTTACAGTATATTGAAAAGCGACACCTAAAACCTCATCATTACTCAAACGTTGATTAAGCGATATATATCCTAATTGAGAGTTCAAAGTATATTCTGACGGTGTAAGTTGACGTGCATTTTCTAGGGAGGCATAATCAGACCCATCTGAAACCTGAACCCCACCAAAACCCTGACCAACGGTAGCCGCATCTCTAATCGCAGGTGTTAAAACAGTCTGCCCGTTGCCAGATAAACCAAAAGGGTTAAAATCATTACTTGAGTTTCTAGGGTAACTACCTGCCGGCAGATTAATAAAACCCGTAGGTATGCTAGGCAATCCTATTTGTGTGGGAGTAGATTCTCCAATATCTTGTATCGCAACAATATTACGGGTATTTTCAAAACGCTGTGTACGGTTTGTAACCCAAACTTCAACCCGTGTAATTTGAACATTAGAATTTATAAACGGGTAGTTAGCCAGTGCTCTATTATAGTTATCTCTAAAGTATTGAGCTAAGAAATAATGCCTGTTTTCATCATATTCTAAAGCTTGTATTTCAAAATTCTGTATGGTGCCATCGCCCTGCGCTAATACTTGCTGGGTTTGACTTTGTTGTTCTGAAAAAACACCTGTTATTGTTGTTTTTCCAAATTGAAGCTGCGTTTTAATCCCAAAAAGGCTCTGAGAACCTTGTATTAATGCACTATTAAGAGGCATACTTACGTTACCTACTTCAATCTTTTGTATAATATCGTCTTCGTTAGGCGTGTACTCTAACTTTATCTGATTTTGAAAACTGAAACTAGCTTCGGTATCATAAACTGCATTTACCTGAAGCCGCGAACCTACTTTACCCAGCAAGCTTAAACTGATGCGCTGATCAAAATCAAAACTGAAGTTTGTACGGTTTCTGGGAGAAAAACTTGGATTATCCTGTTTGGTAAAAAGACCACCAATATCCATCTCTACACTACCGGTAGGTATAAACTCTATACTATTTCCTCCAAATATAGATTCAAATAAACCTGAGTTTACATAAAAATTAGGAAGTAAACTCTTTTGATCTTCTAAACCTTCTTCAGTCTTACCATCTACAGCGGCAATTTTCTGCTGAAAATAGTTGCGCATCTGTTCTTTCTGAACAAGATCTTTAAACTCTTCTGGAGTTAAAATGCGTGGATAATTAATGTTGTAATTACCTACACTTTCCGTATAAATATATTTATCTGTTAACGGATCGTAGGTATATTTTGAAAGTATAGAGTTGGGATTTTTAAGGCTAAGTTTTCCTAAAGTAAAACCTGTTTTTGTAGAGTCCTTAACTTCTTCCTCCTGGGCAAATAAAGACATCGAGCACAAAAAAGTGCCTGAAACTAATAGCATTTTAAAAGAAAACCAGCGTAGTTTTGTAACCAAAGTCTATTAAAGTTTTTTAAGAGCTAATTTTATAATAGTTTCAACAGTAGCATCAGGATTTTCACGCACGATAACATCGCAAACTTTTTCTGCTTGTTTACGTACAAAGCCAAGAGTCTCTAAAGCTGATAACGCTTCATCCTTATTGGTATTGCATGTTCCCGCCGAAACTTCATCAACATCGTAAACTTTAAGAATTTTATCTTTTAAATCAAGAATTACACGCTGAGCAGTCTTAGCACCTATTCCTTTTACACCCTGAATTGTTCTTACGTCTCCCGTTGCAATGGCTTGCTTTACCTGCGTAGGATCTAATGAAGATAACATAGTACGTGCAATACTTGTACCCACACCACTCACAGATATTAATAGTTTAAATATCTCACGTTCTGACTTTTGAGCAAAGCCATAAAGTGTATGAGCATCCTCCTTTATATGTAGATATGTGTAGAGCATAATAAGCTCTCCTTCTGGCAAAAGTGAAAAGGTATGTAGCGAAATATTTACAAAATATCCTACACCCTGACAATCAATAACGACATCTGTGTGGTTTTTTTCGACCAACTTGCCCTTCAAAAAAGTAATCATCTAGCTAAAAAAGTTAAGGCTTCAAATGTACTAAAATTAATTAGCACAATTGAAGCCTGTTAGATTGTGTATTAGACTTTTGATTGACCTAAAAGAACATCTTGTAACTTTTTACCTTTTTGTTGAGCATCTATAACTGCAACTGCCGCCATATTTACTATCTCGTCAACACTAGCACCTAACTGAAGTACGTGAACAGGCTTATTCATACCCATCATTATAGGTCCTATATTATCTGCATTATTGAGCTCCTTAATCATCTTATACATGATATTAGCTGAGTCTATATTTGAGAATACTAGCGTATTGACTTTTCTACCTGCTAATTTAGAAAATGGAAATTTACTTTTTAGCAACTCTGCATTCAACGCAAAATCTGCCTGCACCTCACCATCAACGGCTAAATCTGGATAATATTTATGTAAATAAGCCACCGCTTCTCTAACTTTATCTGCCTGTGGGTTTTTTGAAGAACCAAAGTTTGAATACGAAATCATTGCTATAACCGGCTCCATACCAAATAACCTAACTGTACGCGCAGTCATCAAAGCAATTTTAGCCAGTTCTTTTGCAGTAGGCTCGATATTTATAGAAGTATCTGCTAAAAACAAAGGACCTCTACTCGTGTTCATGAGGTTTGCCGCAGCAACTTTTTGAACATTAGGCGCTGCTCCTATAACTTCTAAAACCGGCTTAACTGCAGAAGGGTAGCTACTGCTATAACCGGTAATCATTGCATCTGCATCGCCTTCATTTACCATCATTGCAGCATAATAATTACGTTGTCTCAACAGCTTTTGAGCGTCAAAAAGTGTAACTCCTTTACGTTTACGACCTTGCCAGTATATATGAGCATATTTATTAAGATTTACTTTTTCCTCTGGCGTCTTAGGATCTATTATCTCAATATCTGCTTCAAAATCAAGCTCTTCCATAAGCTCAATAATGGTCTCTCTATTTCCTAACAAAACGGGAGTACCTATACCCTCATCATAAATTATTTGAGCAGCTTTCATCACATCGAGTTGATCTGCTTCAGCAAAAACCACACGCTTAGGATCTGTCTTTGCACGGTTAAGTATAAGACGTACGATCTTATTATCAGACCCCATTCGATCTAACAATTCGTCTTCATATTTCTGCCAGTCTGTGATAGGCTCGCGTGCCACACCACTTTCCATAGCAGCTTTTGCCACTGCAGGAGGTACTTTTGTAATTAATCGTGGGTCAAATGGTTTTGGAATAATATAATCTGTCCCAAAATTTAAACGGGTTTCTCCATAGGCAATATTTACCTGCTCAGGAACCGATTCTTTTGCTAACTCGGCAAGAGCTTTTACAGCTGCCATTTTCATCTCTTCATTAATCTTAGTAGCGCGAACGTCTAAAGCACCACGGAAAATGAAGGGAAAACCAAGAACATTATTTACCTGATTAGGGTGGTCTGAACGACCGGTAGCCATAATAATGTCTTTACGTGTACTTGTTGCCAACTCGTAATCAATCTCAGGATTAGGATTTGCCATTGCAAATACAATAGGGTTAGGTGCCATAGACAACAGCATATCTGGTGTAACGATGTCTGCTATAGAAAGACCTATAAAAACATCTGCATCAACCATCGCCTCATCTAAGGTATCTATTTTACGATCTGAAGCAAATTCTGCCTTTTCTTCAGATAAAGAATCTCGATCGCTACGTATAACCCCTTTACTATCTAACATCACAATATTTTGAGGTGATGCTCCAAAGGCTTTGTACAAACGGGTACATGACACAGCTGCGGCACCCGCACCGCTAATTACGATGCGCACATCTTCTAGTTTCTTGCCGGTAAGCTCCACCGCATTGAGTAAAGCAGCGGCAGAAATTATAGCTGTACCATGCTGGTCATCATGCATAACCGGTATATCTAACTCTGCTTTTAAACGGCGCTCAATCTCAAATGCTTCAGGAGCTTTTATATCTTCAAGGTTAATCCCTCCAAATGTGGGAGCGATATTTTTAACCGTTGCAATAAATTCTTCTACATCTTTTGTACCTACTTCAATGTCAAAAACATCAATGCCGGCAAATATTTTAAAGAGTAATCCTTTACCTTCCATAACCGGCTTAGATGCCTCAGGCCCTATATCTCCTAGACCCAAAACTGCGGTTCCGTTAGAAATTACAGCTACAAGATTTCCTTTAGCTGTGTATTTATAGGCATTTTCAATATCTTTTTGAATTTCTAAACATGGCTCTGCAACGCCGGGAGAATAGGCTAATGACAGATCGCGCTGTGATGAATATTTCTTGGTTGGTACTACCGCAATTTTCCCAGGAGTAGGTTTTGCGTGATAAACTAAAGCTTCTCTTCGCTTACTTTCTTTACTCATAATTTAATGATTTACTCGTATTACAAAAGTAAACCTATTATTGAATCACCCTAAGAAATGACCTCTTTTCCTTTAGCTTATTTTAGCCAAAACATCTACATCTTCGGGAATGCTACCCAGGTACTGAAGTTTTAAAGCAGCCATTTTTAATGCGGTTTGAGCTGCTTCTTTATCATTAAAACCAGATAAATATCCAAATAGAAAACCAGACCAAAAAGCATCTCCTGCTCCTGTAGCATCTGCTATAAATTCAATTTTTAAAGCTGGGAATTCTAAAATTTCAGCATCCCTTCTGGCTATTTTTACACCAGCAGCACCTAGTGTTAAGCAAACCAGATCAACACCATTACTATGGAAAAAATCAAATATCTCTTCATGTGATTTGTGAACTTCAAATAAGCGAAACATATCATCTTCACTTATTTTAACTAAAGGATTGTAACTGCAATAAGATTTAATCACCTCAACTGCTTCTTCTCGTTCTGGCCAGATACGCTCACTAAAATTGACATCTATACTTAATTTCAAACCCAATTCTTTAGCGCGTTTCGCCGCAGCCATAATACTTGTTTGCGCAGGCTTTTTACTCAATGCAAAACAGGTGGTGTGAAAAACTTTTGAACGCTGCAGCAGCTCTTGAGAAAGTTGCTCTTCATAAATCTCCTTATCAGCCTCCCTATAAGCTATAAAATCTGGAGTTCCTGTAGTTTTAGAAACTAAAATCACACTCGTAGGTTGCGACTCCCGAACACCTACACTTTGAGTATCTAAATGATATGCACCAAGTTTACTAAGCATAAAATCTCCTAAACCATCATTACCTACTGCACAAACAATACGAGGGTTAAGTCCTAATCGAGAAGTATTAACGGCTACATTTGTTGGGCTTCCTCCTAAATATCTAGAATATGAAGTTGTCTCTTTTATAGAAACGTCATCCTGCATTCCTATAAAATCTATAAGAATCTCACCTGCGCAAATAATATCTATATCTTTTTTCATAATGCAAGTGTATTACCGTTTAAAGCTTGTTGTATTAAAATAGAACCAGCTGCGCTCCAGGTACAATAAGGCACACCATTAGGCGCCCCTGTTTGAGAATTAAAATTTTCGTAAAATGACCAATCTTCATAGGCATTTAAAGTATTTATGTGACCTAACACCTCTTGTGCTATATCTTGTTTTCCTAAGTGCACAAGCCCCAGGCCATAAAAACCATTAACCATTTGCCAGGTTCCCCCATTGTGAAATTCATAGGGATAGTTTCTAAACTCATACTTACAATTATTTGTAAGAAAACGCCAGTCTTCATCTCCTTCTTTAATTACAGGCCAAAAAGCCGGCAGGAGATTTGTTTTTAATTCTTTACGAGTAGTTTCTGTATAAGCGAGTAACTCATCCTGATCGTCTTGACTTCCTAATTTTAGCATAAGTGCAAGGCTGTTAGCAAATGCGTCAAACTGCGTTTGATAACCAGCAGGCTCCAATGATGCTACCCAATACGGTTTTTTATCAAGATTAGAATATGCTTTAGGATGATAAACAGCTTCTTGCTCACCACGCTGCTTATAATTTTTGACGAGTTTACTTTCAATGGTATTTACTTTAGACTTTAAATCTGCATCTTCCACCAGGTTTAGATACGAACGCATAGCCCAGACACGAAGTAATTGATCATATAAAATAAAACCTTGAGTAGGATATTCATCAGCCCAGTTTCCGCTGCGTGGTACATACATTAAATCTCCATCATTGTACTCCCAACTATGCATTAATGCAAACCCCTTTTCTATAGCCTCACTCATAGATTTTAAAAAAGCGGTATCTCCCGTTTTATGTACATATTGACAAACTCCTATTATAAACCAGGAAACTGTATCTACACGACCGGCTAGCCCTCCAAAACTGATTTCAACACCTGTTTCTGCAAAATGAACATTTGAAGGAATATTACCAAGCTTATGTTGATGTGTTGCTAATGTGATAAGCGTTTGTTTAAAAGCTTCAGTAAGCTTTTTATCACCATCAAGTAAACCAGCTAAACCGCATATAACACCATCACGTGCCCAAACTCTCCTATAATTTGAAATATCGTTGGCGCTTGCAAGAAAACCTTGTGGAGAAGCTACTTTATGAAGTAATTCTTTTGCTTTATTGTATTCTATCATAACTAAAACTTGTTTGGTTATTTTTTAAATAAGTAGTGGATTAATTACTGAGAATTAATCCACTACAATACAATTTAATTATAATAAGGGGGTTTAGAACGAATAGTTGAGTGAAAGGCTTAACGATCTACCGCTTAGAGCTCTTGCTCTAACAAAATTTGTTTGTCCTTCTATAATACTTCCTTCTTCAGCTTCAGTAATACCTAAAGAATCAAAAATGTTATTTGCTGAAATATTAGCGCTTAAAGACTCTGTAATACCTACTTTAACAAAACTGTTAACCAAAACAAATCCCGGTAGAATAAGTTCATTTGAATCTTGAGCATACGCTTTAGTTTGACCTACAAAACTTAATCCTACAGAATTTTGCTTTGCAGCACCAAAATCGTAAGTAGGGATTACGTTAAAAATAAAGTCAGGCTGTCTACGTGGCTTATTTCCTTCATTAGCCCCAGAATCTATCTTCGCATTTGTATAAGTAAGAGCTCCTCTTAAGCTAAAATCTTCAAAGGAATAAGAACCTTCAATCTCCAGACCTAGTGATCTGTAATCATTTTCTATAATAGTTTGAGAAGTTGCTTCAAACCCGCCTTCTTCAATAGTTTTAGCGTAAAAAGCAGTTACATAAAGTGCACCTTTCTCAAAGTTGTTTTTATATCCTAATTCTGCCTGGTTGATAAAATCTAAACCATTAATTGCATCACCATCAAGATAATTTAAACCTGAGAATAAAATACGATCTGCTTTTGCAGAAGCACCACGGCTATATCTACCAAATACCGCCTGACGATCTGTTAGCAATAAATTAGCTCCTACAGAATACGATACATAATCATAATCATAGTTAACAGTAGTTGCATTAGCATTATCTACAGCAAAAACGTTTTGTTCTGGCACAGATATAACACCATCATTATTTACATCAAATTGTCTTGAAGTACCACCAGTAAATGTACCATCAACTCTACCTAAATCAACACGTAAACTTGCATCAAAATTTAATTTTTCTGAAGCTTCAAAACCTAAGTTAACATAGGGTGCAGATACATTATAACGCGTATCATAATTACGATGTAGATTGCCCCAAAATGGTGTCCCGTATGCATAAAGTCCGTTTTCACTTAAAGAATTACCCGCTGCATCAGCTATATTTACTAAACGCGCATTATCATCTGATACTTCTTGCAGATAGGAATTCCACAACCAGGACATTGAGATATTTTGCATAGATTTAAAGAAACCTAAAGTAACGTTTAAGTTATTTAACTTCTTAGTAAGCTTAATATCATTCATAAAGTTATTGAAGTTGTTAAGCTCTGTATCAAATAGATGAATACGCGCTAAAACCGCATCATTGGCTACGGCGCCATCACCATTTGCATATTGAAAAGAACTCCAGTTGTTAGCGGCAGCAAAATCATCACCTAGTAGCGCACCAGCAGTTGCAACCTGCGCAGGGAAAGGAGATACAAATCTTCCTTTATTCATACTAAATCTTCCGTTTGTTTTAATCTTAAAATCGTTCCCTAAATCAAATGAAGCCTCAAGACCTACTGAAGTACTAACTGGGTTCATACCGTCAGAAATTTTAGATCTGCGCAAATCACCATCAGGACCAAAACCTACATTTTGCTCAAGAAATGGGGTATGCAGTGTTCCGCGAGTTGCATCAAAATTAGCTAAATCTGAAAACTCAGGGTTTGCGTTAGTACCTGAAACGGCAACCGGTCCCGGAAGATAAGCGATAGCACGATCATTGAGATACTTGGCGCTTAAACGCACATAGCCTTTTTCAAATTCCTTAGTGATATTAAATTTAAACTGGCCTCCATTATTTGCAGTAAAATCTGCAGGACGCACACCTTCACCTACGCGGTAAAAACCACCCATATGCATATATAAACCGTCACCTATCTTACCCCCATAATCAAAATCTGTACGGAAACTACTGTAATCAAGACCTAAAGTAGTTCCTACAGAACCGCCTTCTTGTTTTCCGGTTTTACTAATGATGTTTATAATACCACCCGGAGAGTTTGAAGATAATGTTGATGCAGAACCCCCACGTATAGCTTCGATACGAGCTACATTGCTGTCAAAACGGGTAAATATATCTGCTGTACCAAAAGATATATCACCATACAATAATACTGGCAAACCATCTTCTTGTAATTGTACATATTTAGATCCGCCGGAAGAAATAGGCACCCCACGTACTGCGATGTTCGCATTCCCTTCACCACCTGAAGATTCTGAACGAATACCCGGTATGGTTCTAAAAATCTCAGCGGTACTTCTTGGCGCAGATTGCTGAACCACTTCTGGTTTTAAGCTAGTAACCGAAACACTAGATTCTATACGTGATCTTGGGTTTGCCACACCTGTTACAATTACCTGATCTAAAGATTGTGCGTCAGTTTGTAAATCAAAGTTAGAAACCACATCTTCTCCGTTAATTGTGATCGCTCTTTTTTCAGTTTTAAAACCTACATAAGATACTAGTATTGAATAAGTGCCATCAGCAACATCTGTAATAGTATAATTCCCATCAAAGTCTGTAACAGAGCCTTTACTCATAGACTCAAGAATAACATTTACTCCCGGCAATGCCATACCAGCATTATCTTTTACAGTTCCGGAAATAGTTGATTGTGCCATAAGGCCAGATCCTATTACTAAAAATAGTACTAGTAAGAAAACGTTTGAAAACCTATTTAATCTCATCTTAATATGATTTAATGATTACTTGATACCCTCAAATTAAATAGACTTATAAAGTAGAAATGATTAAAAAATAATCGAAAACGTTTTCGATTTAGCCGAAAACGTTTTCGATTTTCATTTAAATAGTTGCGCTAATACTACAATGTTTAAATTTGAGTATGGAACAGACGACCTTAAGAGATATTGCAGAAAAATTAAACATTTCTATTACTACCGTTTCAAAAGCCTTGAAAGGTTATAAAGATGTAAGCCCTAAAACCAGAAAAAAAGTTCTTGAGATCGCTGAAAGTCTCAATTACAAACCAAACTCGTTTGCTGTTAATTTAAGAACTAAAGAATCTAGAATTATAGGTGTGATCATTCCTGATGTTGTACATCATTTTTTTTCGACGGTTGTTAACGGCATTATAGAACTTGCAGAAAAAAAAGGATATCTCGTAATAGTTCTTCAGTCTAATGAATCCTATGAGTTAGAAAAAAAGCAAATAGATCTTCTTATTGATAAACGTGTAGATGGTATTATAATTTCGCTCGCAAATAAGACTGATGATTTTAAGCATCTTTTAGAAGTCATAGAACGTAAAATTCCATTAGTGATGTTTGATAAGATAGCTAAGGTTGTACCCTGTTCTAAAGTTGTTATTGATGATCGCAAAGCAGCGTACATGGCTACCTCTCATTTATTAAAAAATGGCTGTAAACGCATTGCTCATTTTAGAGGAACACTTATTCCTCAAAACGCAATCGACCGTTTCCTAGGGTACAAACAGGCATTAAAAGATTACAATATTCCGTACGACCCATCTATAGTTTACGAATGCCCTGCTGTAGATTTTGAAGACGGCATTAGAAATGCAGAAAAACTACTTCAAGATCATACAGACATAGATGGTTTATTCACGGGTGCAGATCAAGTTGCGGTAGGCGCCATTAAAGTTTTTAATGAAAAGGGTATAAAAATGCCACAGGATATTGCTTTAATAGGATTTAGTAATTGGTTTGTATCTTCTGCAATTACGCCCACATTGAGCACAGTAGATCAACCCGGGTTTAAAATGGGTAAAAAAGCATTTAAATTATTGCTGAAAGAATTGAACGCAGGTAAACAAAAAACCGCTATAAAGCATAAAACAGTAGTTTTACCTACTGCTTTAATAACCCGTGATTCAACAAATAATACAATTATTTAGTAATACATTATTCTGCTGTCTCTTCAAATACTTTCTCTGCATGTTTTGGCTTTAGTCGTAATGCCAAAATTGCTGCGATCATAAAGAATACACCACCAAAAAGTATTGCATTTACTGCATTACCACCTAATAAATATTTATAAATAGGACCAAAAGAGACTGTTTGAATACCCATTGGGATTACAATCATCATATTTAAAATACCCATATAAATACCTCTTTTTTTCTGAGGAACAATTTTAGAAACCATCGTGTACGGGATTCCCATCATCGCCGCCCATCCTATTCCGAATAAGATCATAGGTAATAATACTAGTATAGGATCTGTAATGTAGGGTATTGTAAGCAGTGCTAGTGCAGAACCAAAAAGACTTAAAGAATACACTTTACGTCCCCCAAATTTTAAAGTTAACGGCACTAGTGCTAATGCTACTACAATAGTGGTGATATTATAAGTCGTACTCATCTTTGCTGCCTGTGCAGCTGCCTGTGAAGTATTGAAGCCCATTGTTGTTTTAAATAAAGGCACCGTAAACTGCCAGTAAATAAATAATGCATACCACTGAAATAAATACACTCCTGCAACACGCCACATAAATCGAGGCATTTCTTTAATGGTGCTTGCAATCTCAATAAATGGTATTTTTAAACGTTTTGAAAATGGAAGTGCTCTATGCTGGTTAATTTCCTCAAGTTCCTCTTCTGTAGGTGGGATTTCAGGAGTTTTTAAAACAGACCACAAAATTGTTCCTACCGAAAGTACAGCTCCTATAAAAAATGAATAATACAACCATTTTGGTATAGAGCCTGCAGCATCAGCTACATCGCCTCCACCAAACCAATCTTGAAATAGGAAGATTGAAGCGTTTGCAAGAACTATACCTGCGCCCACAAAAAGACTTTGCATTTGATATCCTAAACTCAATTGCTTAGCGGGTAATTTATCTCCCACGAAAGCACGATAGGGCTCCATCGCCATGTTATTACCCACATCAAGGATCCAAAGTAAACCTACAGCAAACCAGAGTGCCGGACTGTATGGAAAAGCAAATAAACACAAACTTCCTATTAGCGCTCCCACAAGAAAGAAAGGTTTTCTTCGGCCACCCCATTTTGGCAACCAGGTTTTATCAGAAATAGCACCAATTATTGGCTGAATCACAAGTCCCGTAATGGGTCCTGCAATATTTAAGATAGGCAGCATATCTTCTGAAGCACCTAAAAATAAAAAGATAGGATTTATGGCTGTTTGCTGAAGTCCAAAACTGAACTGAATACCGAGAAAACCAACATTCATATTGAAAATTTGCCAGAATGAAAGTTTAGGTTTATTAATTGCACTCAATATCTTATTCATAAAAGAATATTAATAGATTATAATTAAATGTAGAAATAGAAAGTTGTTTTAAAATAGCAATACAGAAAACGCAAACGCTTTCGAGAATTAGATCACTAAAAACAGCGGTCAATATACAAGAATATGCTATTATATTAACAAGAAATTATAATTTATTACCTTAAGATACTATATTACCTATTTTGGCTTTATAAATTTTATATTCCGCATTAAACCAGCATATTTAGTACGTTTTACCGGTGATTTCCTGAAGATTTCTGAAAATAAATCTTGCGTAAGTTCTTCCCATTCATTTTTAGAATAGTCTAAAATTGCCTGATTGGGACTAAATAAAGGCTGATTATGAGGTTTAGAAAATCGATTCCACGGGCAAACATCCTGACAAATATCACAGCCAAACATCCATTCATCCATTTTATCCTGCGCATAGGATGGTATTTCGTTTTTGAGTTCGATGGTAAAATAACTAATACACTTACTGCCGTCAACTACGTGAGCATCTACTATTGCGTGAGTAGGACATGCATCTATACAAGCAGTACAGGAACCACAGTGATCTGTAACCGGTGTATCATACTCAAGATCAATATCTATAATTAGTTCTGCAATAAAATAAAAAGAACCTACTTGCTTAGTGAGCAAATTACTGTGTTTACCTATCCAACCTAATCCGCTTTTGGCTGCCCACGCCTTATCTAAAACAGGCGCAGAATCTACAAATGCTCTCCCATCTACAGCACCAATCTCTTTAGTTATATAATCTAAAAGCTCTTTAAGTTTGTCTTTAATTACAAAATGATAATCTGTCCCGTAGGCATATTTAGAAACTTTATAAGAGTCTTTGCGTTGATGCGCTTCAGGATAGTAATTTAAAAGCAAGGAAACCACACTTTTTGCCCCGGGAACCAGTAACGTAGGATCAAGTCTTTTATCAAAATGACTTTCCATATAGCCCATTTCTCCGTGCATATTTTTTTTGAGCCAACGCTCAAGTCGGGGAGCTTCCTGTTCTAAAAACTCTGCTTTTGAAATACCACACGACATAAAGCCAAGACGTTGCGCCTCAGTTTTAATAAGTTGGGTATGTTTTGACCTGTTATCTATCAATTTTCACGTTTTGTAAACTGAAGTATTGCGTCTTTAGGCTTAAGGGTTATTAAAGGATTAATTTCAATAGGACTGGCTTTAAACTCAATTTTAAAACGCTTAACTAATTCGGCAATTGCCAAAATCATTTCGTACATAGCAAAATTATTGCCTATGCACATTCGCGGCCCCGCACCAAAGGGATAGTAATAGGGTGAATACTTAATGCTCGTGTCCTCAATAAAGCGATCGGGGTTGAAATTATTAGGGTCTTCCCAAAAATTTGCATCTCTGTGAATTTCATAAATAGAAAAAAGTAAGCTCGTATTTTGAGCAATTTCATAACTTGAAAATGAATCTGCCGCTATACTTACTCGATCTATAAAATATGCAGGAGGATAAAGTCGCATAGACTCATTTACAACCTGCTCTACATACTGCAAACTTTTGATTTTAAGTAAAAGGTCATTCTCATTATCTAGTTCGCTTATTTCAGCATATAATTTATCCTGAACTTCTGGATGCCTGGCAAGTAATTCTGCAGTAAAAGTTAATGCATTAGAGGTAGTCTCGTGTCCGGCTGTAAATAGTATTAAAATCTCATCTATAAGCTGCTCTTCTGCCATGGCAGAACCGTCATCGTAACGCGCATCAAGAAGCATATCTAACAAATCATCCTGTCGTTTATTTTGGTTTTGACGCTCTTTGACTAAATCTTTTAGAATTTGCCGTGCCTCCTGAGTGAGTTTTAATGTGCTATTTAACTGTCCAGAAAATTTAAACCACCATATTAAATACGGTTGTCTCAATTCTCTGACCATCATTTCCTGAGCTGTTTCAGTAATGTATTGCAGTCTGTTTATAGATTTCTGATCTACAGCACTACTAAACAAAGCTTTCACGACAGTCTGGAAAGCAAGATCATTAAAAATGGGAAAAATATCGAAAGGCTTATTTACTTCGATATTTTCAATTTCAGAAATGACAGCTTGTTCAATCTTATCAATTAAAGTGGCTAATTGCTTTTTATGAAAAGCAGGTTGAATAAGTTTACGCTGCTTTGCCCAGTGTGTTCCGTTTGAAGTTAATAAACCCTGCCCCAGATATTTTGCAAGATCTTTAGTCTGTATAGGAGACTTCTTATAATTTTTCTGATTTTTCTGAAGCACATATTGTGCGAATAATGGATCTTTAGAAAATACAACACTTTCAGATATACCCAACTTTAACCGAAAAGTATTTCCTTTAAGTTTAAAGTTTTCTTTATGAAATGGAAGCGGATTCTTTAAAATAGCTCGCGCTGATTTAATAAACATTAGGCGCGAAACCTGAGGTATTTTTTGCATAGTGCTCAACAATTAAAATAAGCCACCTTGAACAGGACCTTTTATTCTGTCCAGGTGTTTATAGGCCGCTTCGGTCACCTCTCGACCACGCGGTGTACGCATTATAAATCCTTGTTGAATTAGAAAAGGTTCATACACTTCTTCTATGGTTTCTGCACTTTCTGATACCGCAGTTGCTAATGTTGTAATACCTACAGGCCCTCCCTTAAACTTATCTATTATTGTAGAAAGTATTTTATTATCCATCTCATCGAGACCGTGAGCATCAACATTTAGTGCCTTTAAACTAAAGCGCGCAATAGCAATATCAATTTTACCATTGCCTTTAATTTGAGCAAAATCACGTACCCTACGTAGCAAGGCATTTGCTATTCGCGGAGTACCTCTACTTCTACCCGCAATTTCAATTGCAGCCTCCATATCTATAGGCACATTTAATATTTCAGCACTGCGCTGTACTATGGTCGTTAGCAATTGGGTATCGTAATATTGCAAACGTGATGATATACCAAACCGAGCTCGCATAGGTGCCGTAAGAAGCCCAGATCGTGTAGTTGCACCTATTAATGTAAAAGGATTGAGATTAATCTGAACCGTACGGGCGTTTGGCCCACTTTCGATCATAATATCTATCTTATAATCTTCCATCGCAGAGTATAAATATTCCTCTACAATAGGACTTAAACGATGTATCTCATCAATGAAAAGAACGTCTCGCTCTTCTAGATTTGTTAAAAGACCGGCAAGATCACCAGGTTTATCTAAAACCGGACCCGAGGTGATTTTTATACTCACACCAAGTTCATTGGCTAAAATATTAGCAAGTGTGGTTTTCCCTAAACCCGGAGGGCCGTGAAACAGAGTATGATCTAATGCTTCTCCTCGCCTATTAGCTGCCTGTACAAATATCTGAAGGTTTTCTATAACCTGTTCCTGACCTGAAAAATCATCAAAACTTAAGGGTCTTAATGCTCGTTCTATATCGTGTTCTTCTCTACTGAAGCTTTCACCACTGGCATCTAAATTCTCATTCATAGTGTAAATATACTAATTCAAAACTCAGGCAAAATACATACAAAGTATTAGCCTAAATTAATCATTAACAATAAAAAAGCCCGCTAGATGAGCGGGCTTTTAGATTTAATTATTTTAAATCTTAATGATTCATTTCTTCTTCATTTGGTTGAAGTGGAACTGTCTGAGGAACATAATCCTGACCTGCAATAACATAATCACTTTCATCCTCATTGAGTTTACTGTAATCATAAGGCCAGCGATACACGCTTGGTATTGCACCAGCCCAGTTACCGTGAATGTGTTCGTGACCTGTAGTCCATTCTAACGTATTTGATTTCCAAGGGTTTAATTCTCCTTTCTTACCGTAGAAAATTGAAACAATAAAGTTGTATAAAAATACGAGTTGAGCAGCAGCAGTAACTATTGCAGCTATTGTAATAAGAATATTTACATCTGCTAAATCATCAAAATATGGGAAAGCAGTATTTGAATAATATCTACGCGGTAAACCGGCCATACCAATAAAATGCATTGGGAAAAATACTGCATAAGAGCCTATAGCCGTCACCCAAAAGTGAACATAACCAAGATTTTTATTCATCATTTTACCTTCAAACATTTTGGGGAACCAATGGTAAACACCAGCAAATAAACCATACAATGCAGATATACCCATTACCAGGTGAAAGTGAGCTACTACAAAATAGGTATCGTGAACATTTATATCTAGCGTACTATCTCCTAAGATAATACCTGTTAAACCACCCGTAATAAAGGTAGAAACAAGACCAATAGAAAATAACATCGCTGGGTTAAACTGCAGATTACCTTTCCATAAAGTGGTTATGTAGTTAAATGCCTTTACTGCTGAGGGTATAGCGATCAACAAAGTTGTAAAGGTAAATACAGAACCCAGGAAAGGATTCATACCTGAAATAAACATATGGTGACCCCAAACTATCGTAGATAAAAATGCAATAGCTAAAATAGAAGCAATCATCGCTCTGTAACCAAAAATAGGTTTACGCGAGTTTGTTGCAATAACCTCTGAAGATATACCTAATGCAGGCAATAATACAATATATACTTCCGGGTGACCTAAGAACCAGAATAAGTGTTCAAAAAGTACTGGAGAACCACCACTATTGTGTAGTACCTCACCTCCAATATATATATCTGATAAGAAGAAAGAAGTACCAAAACTTCTATCCATTATAAGTAATAAGGCTGCAGACAATAATACCGGGAATGAAACAATACCAATGATAGCGGTTACAAAAAACGCCCAGATTGTAAGTGGAAGTCTGGTCATAGACATTCCTTTTGTGCGCAAATTAATAACAGTCACAACATAATTAAGTGAACCTAACAGTGATGACGCAATGAAAATAGCCATTGAAACCAACCACAATGTCATACCGGTACCCGCCGCAGAAATTGAATTAGGTAATGCACTTAATGGTGGATAAATAGTCCAACCGGCAGCTGCAGGTCCAGATTCAACAAATAAAGAACAACACATAATTACAGCAGACAGGAAAAATAGCCAATAAGAGACCATATTCAAAAATCCTGAAGCCATATCACGAGCACCTATTTGAAGCGGAATAAGAAGGTTACTAAAAGTACCACTCAAACCGGCGGTAAGTACAAAGAAAACCATTATAGTACCGTGAATCGTCACTAGCGATAAGTAGATACTAGGATCCATAACCCCTTCTGGCGCCCATTTACCTAAAAATATTTCAAAAACCGTAAAACTTTTTTCTGGCCACGCTAATTGCAATCTAAATAAAATAGACATAGCAATACCAATAATACCCATTATAAGACCAGTAATTAAATACTGTTTAGAGATCATTTTATGATCTGTACTAAAAATGTATTTACTTATAAAAGTCTGGTGATGATCGTGATGTGAATCGTGATCATCGTGAGCATGGTCCAGTGCATTTGAATGTGCTGACATAATCTAATTTCTTTTTAGTAATTTTTTTTATTCTTGACCTGCAATGCTAGTTTTAAACGTTTCTTGTTGTTTAATCCAAGCCTCGTAATCTTCCTGACTCTCTACTATTATTTTCATTTGCATATTGTAGTGACTTTTGCCACAAATTTTATTACATAGCAAATAATAATCAAACTCATCATAATTGTCTAGAGCCGGTTCACCAGCAGCAGCAAGTTCTTTATTCTTATCATTACGTATTTTCTGAATTGTACGCATTTTATCTTGCATATAATCTGTAGTACGTATCTCTTCAGTAGTTACCGTAGGTGTAAATGAAAATTGTGTAATCATACCAGGCACTACGTTCATCTGTGCTCTAAAGTGAGGCATGTAAGCGGAGTGCAATACATCTTGAGAACGTAATTTAAAAATTACTTGTCTACCTACCGGTAAGTGTAATTCTTGCGTCACGATATCATCTTGGCCGTCTGCATCGCTAGGATCAATACCTAATTGATTAATACCTTCTATAAAACGAACGTTAGCATTACCTAATGTGTTATCCTCACCAGAGTAACGGGCTTTCCAGTTAAAACGTTGGGCATATAATTCAATCACTAGTGCATCTTCGTCTTCCTCAAAATTCATTATATCTGACCAGGTAAATAAACCGTAGATAATTAAACCCGCCAGTACGATTACAGGTATAATGGTCCAGATGAATTCTAACTTATCATTATCGGCATAAAACAATGCGCGTTTTCCTTTTTCACCTTTATACTTATAAGAAAAGAAGTGAAGTAAAAATTGCGTTATAATCTGTACAAACATGATTAAAGCAATAGAGATAAACATAAGATTATCATACTTGCTACCATGCTCAGATGAAGCTTCTGGTAAATAAAATTTTGAATAATGCCAGAAACAATAGAACATTAAGAAATAAAGGAAAACTGTAAACATCACCATCAATTTTGCATTGACGCTGTTGTCTTTATCATTTGCAACTTCACCAGACTCATCTTTCGACTTGCCTTTAGATAGTGCATATATCTTACTCATTTGCCATAATGTTACAGCAAAAAGTATAATTACAATAAGTACTAAAAAAACGGTCATTGTTGTGTTTTTTCTGTTCGTTGATATTAATAATGAAAATGCTCGCTTTCTACTAAGAATGGATTATTCTTAGGTCTCAACGACACTCTAGATAAGCCTAAGCCCACCATAAGAATAAATAATCCTAGGAAAAATAATATAGCTGCGAATTCTGTAATTCCGAAAGACCAGTATGGTCCTACTGTAGATGGCATCACAAGTAAGAATATATCTATGTAATGACCTACAAGTATAATAGTACCAGCTATAACTACAAACCAGGAAACTCGTTTAAAGTCACTATTCATTAATATGATAATAGGAAATACAAAGTTCAATATTAACATTCCGAAGAAAATAGGATTGTACTCCTGAATTCTTAAAATGAAATAGGTTACTTCTTCCGGTATGTTTGCATACCAAATCAACATAAATTGACCAAACCATAAATAAGTCCAGAAAATACTGAAACCAAACATAAACTTGGCTAAATCATGAAGGTGACTGTCATTAACAAACTCGAGCTTACCAATTGCCTTTAGTGAAACGGTAACCATAGCTATAACGGTAACTGCAGATACCATAATACCAGCTAAAATATACCAGGCAAAAAGTGTGCTGTACCAATGTGGAGTCATTGACATGAACCAATCCCAAGCCATTGTAGATTCTGTACATAAGAAAAAGGCTAAAAAGTATATTGAGAATTTAAACAGGTTTTTGTAAGGCCTATCGTCTTCTGCCGTATCCATAGCAAGACTATTTTTTCTTGCAAAGAATCTATATAAATTCCATCCTGCAACATAAATAATAGAGCGTATTAGCCAGAAAGGAAAATTTAAATAACCTGACTTATCTTGTAATATTTGATCCTCTGCAACTAACTCGTGATTTTGCCAGGGATAAAAATGCTCACCTGCGAATACCACAATAAGTAGAACAATTATAGATCCAGGAAGTAAATAATGTGTAATACCCTCCATTACTCTAAAAAGTACCGGAGACCATCCTGCCTGAGCTGCTGTCTGAATCGCATAAAATACTAAAGTACCTAAAGCTATCATCATAAAAAAGAATGCAGCTATGAAAGCAGCAGACCATGGTTTACTTTGCATTTGATGTAAAACATGTTCCATATGCTCTTCATCTTCATGAGCATTATGTCCCATATCCTTATCTTTAGCCATAGCAGCTTCAGAATAACCGTGCTCCTGACGAGCTTCATCTATAAAACTGGCTTCTTCATGATTATCAGTAGTCTCATGATGGGCATCGTGAGAGGCTAAAACCGCGCTTGCCTCCTCTACCGTAGCCGGAACAGAAAGAAAGCCATAGACCAAGCCAACTAACCCAAGTACCATACTAATAATGGCGAAAAGTCTTAATTTACTAGAAAATGTATACATAATTTTGAAATATCCTGGCTTTATTATTCTTCAATATGAGCTTCCTCTGTGACAGCTGCATTAGTAGCAGCCCCCTCATCAGTTGCTTCTTCTTCAGTTAAAACAGCTTCATCATCTGCACTAGAATCAGAATCAAAGGCTCTTTTAGGCTTACCGTCTAATTCGTTTTTAAGATCTATAACATAATGATTAATCAACCATAATTCACGCTCTGTAGTTTGAGAAGCGTAAGAACCCATAGTATTTATACCATAATAGGTCACATGATAAACACTACCTTCAGTAATTGCTCTTCCCTGATCATTATATGCAGGTACACCTAAAATCTTTTCACGCTTGGCTAAAGTTCCTTTACCATCACCTTTATCACCGTGACAAATTGCACAGTAAATAGTATATAATTCTTTACCTTCATTTAAATTATCTTCAGTGTAAGGAACCGGATTTACCAATGTTGCTTTAGCAGCTTCATAACCTGCTGTACTATTTTCGTACTCATATGGCATCCAACCGCGAGAAACAGAACCCTCTGCGGGTATCATAGCTTCCATTCCATTTGGAAATACCTCATAATTACCGTAAGCCTCATAACTTACTTCCTGGTACATGTTAGGCATATATTGATAATTACGATAGTCTTTATTTTGACAAGATGCCAAAATAACGAGCAACATCAAAGAGCCTAATATTTGAATATTATTTCTCATTTGTTAAGCGTGTTCTTCATTATGAATTAAACTAATTTCTGAAGCTCCCGTGTCATATAGAAACTTAGAAAGCGCATCTAGATCGTGATTTGCAGCATCTACTTCAATTAAGAAATGATCATCTGTTGTTCTTACATCAGGATTAGCAGCTTTCTGAAAAGGCCATATTTTACTTCTCAAATAAAATGTAATAACCATTAAGTGAGCTGCAAAAAATACGGTCAACTCAAACATAATTGGTACAAAAGCGGGCATATTTTGTAAGTATGAGAAACTAGGCTTACCACCTATATTTCTTGGCCAATCTTCAATCATAATGAAATTCATCATTAAAGTTGCCACACTCAATCCTATAAGACCATAAATAAAAGAAGTTATTGCTAGACGCGTTGGAGCAAGCCCCATTGCTTTGTCTAGACCGTGTACTGGAAAAGGAGTGTACACTTCAATTATTCTATACTTTTTAGCACGTAACTCCTTCACAGCTTTCATGAGAATATCATCATCGTTGTAAAGCGCATGTAAAACGTTTGCTGATGCCATATTTTATTGTTTAAGTTTTTGTGCCTGACCTGCCCAATCATCACGTTCAGCTCTTCCTGGAAAAGCATCAATGATCTCATCTAACAAATCATATTCTGTTTTTGTCATTTTACTTACCTGATCGTAGGTATAAATACCCAACTGATGTAATTTCTGTTCAAGTACAGGACCCACACCACTTATCAGCTTCAAATCATCTGCCGTTTGAGTTGCTGGATCGTAAATACCTATTCGTGACAACATCAAATCAACCTCTGCTTTTTTAGCTTCAGTATTTAATAATGCATCTGCATTAACTGTAGCTTGAAGATATGTTTTATCATTATTTGATGCAGAAGCTAAGGTTGTACGCTCAGCATAATTAGAAGTACGACTATCTGCAGCTGTTCCTGCAAGATCTTCTCCAGACTCTCTAATTCTCTTGTAACGAGCTCCTGACGACTTAAGGATACTCTTAACTTCAGCCTGAGCTATTACAGGGAAAGTACGAGCATATAATAAGAATAATACGAAGAAGAAACCAATAGTCCCAACAAATACTCCAATATCTACAAAAGTAGGAGAGAACATTGTCCAAGAAGATGTTAATCTGTCTTTACTCAAACAAAGAACAATAATATCAAAACGCTCAAACCACATACCTATGTTAATAACAAGGGCAACAAAAAAGGTCCAAACTATATTTCTTCTCCAAGCTTTAACCCATAGCGTAAGCGGCACAATTAGGTTACATATAATTAATGCCCAGAAGGCCCACCAGTAAGGTCCAGTAGCAGCACCAAAAGACAAATAGGTATAATTCTCATAAGGTACACCAGAATACCAACCAATAAAATACTCGGTTAAGTAGGCAACAGTTACAATACCACCTGTTAGTAGTATTACCTTATTCATAAATTCAATATGAACAATTGTTATGTAATTTTCAAGATTTACAACTTTACGCATTACAAGAAGTAATGTTTGTACCATAGCAAATCCTGAAAATATTGCACCAGCAACAAAGTAAGGAGGGAAAATCGTACTGTGCCATCCCGGAACAACTGAAGTAGCAAAGTCAAATGATACAATAGTATGTACTGAAAGTACTAACGGTGTTGCTAAACCTGCAAGCACTAAAGATACTTCCTCAAAACGTTGCCAGTCTTTTGCACGACCGCTCCATCCAAAACTTAATATACCGTAAATCTTTTGTTGAAAAGGACTTTTGGTACGGTCTCTAATCATTGCAAAATCTGGAAGTAAACCTGTCCACCAGAAAACAAGCGAAACAGATAGATAGGTTGATATTGCAAATACGTCCCAAAGTAGTGGTGAATTAAAGTTTACCCACAACGAACCAAACTGGTTAGGAATAGGTAATACCCAATACGCCAACCAAGGGCGACCCATGTGAATTATAGGAAATAAACCAGCTTGAACAACAGCAAAAATTGTCATCGCTTCTGCAGACCTGTTAATTGCCATACGCCATTTTTGACGGAACAATAAAAGTACTGCGGAGATCAAGGTACCGGCGTGACCAATACCTACCCACCAAACAAAGTTGGTAATATCCCAGGCCCAGCCAATTGTTTTATTAAGACCCCAAACCCCAATTCCGGTAGTTACTGTATAAACAATACAGCCTAAACCCCACAAAAATGCGATAAGCGCTATAGAAAAAACAATCCACCAAGATTTATTGGCCTTTCCTAATATAGGAGCTCCTACATCTACACTGATATCGTGGTAAGATTTCTCTCCAAGAATCAAAGGCTCTCTTATGGGTGCTTCGTAGTGTGACGACATATTAATATATTGATATTTATTTTAAAAAATTTTAAGCTTCAGCAGTATTTTTAATTTTTACCTGATAGAATACATTAGGTTTAACTCCTATATCTTCAAGTAAGTAATACTTGCGTTTATCATTTTTCAATTCTACGATTTCTGAATCTGGAATATTCACATCCCCAAACTTAATAGCACCATTATCACAAGCATTGCTACAAGCTGTTGCAAACTCACCATCTTTAATTACTCTACCTTCACGTTTAGCATCTAAAATGGTCTTCTGAGTCATTTGAATACAGAAAGAACATTTCTCCATAACCCCTCTAGAACGCACAGTAACATCTGGATTAAGAACCATACGACCTAAATCATTGTTCATATTGTAATCAAACTCATCGTTTTCACTATATAAGAACCAGTTAAAACGACGTACTTTATATGGACAGTTGTTTGCACAATATCGTGTACCTACACAACGGTTATATGTCATCTGGTTTTGACCCTGTCTACCGTGACCTATTGCAGCAACAGGACACACAGTTTCACAAGGAGCGTGGTTACAATGCTGACACATCACAGGTTGAAAAGCTACCTCAGGATTATCATAAGACTGAACTTCTACTACAGAATACGAGTCAAAAGCCGGAAGCTCTTCAAGCGTTTTAGTTTCTTCAGCAAAGGTATCTTCAGAAGAATAGTAACGGTCAATACGCAACCAATGCATATCTCTAAAATTTCTAACTTCTTGCTTCCCTACCACAGGAACATTATTCTCAGCGTGACACGCAATAACACAAGCACCACAACCGGTACACGCATTTAAATCTATAGAAAGATTAAAATGTGGCCCTACAGTATCATCAAAAGATTCCCAAATATCTGCATTCTTATCTCTAACCTCAATCTCAGAGTGGTTATAATCAACCTCTGCTACAGGGTTCCAGGCATGAACATCTTTAGTATTAAAGATCTCTAATGTAGTCTCACGGATAATATCATCTGCACGACCAGCCATTGTATTCTGCATCTGAACGCAGGCAAACTCATGCCATCCACTAGTTTTAGTTATTTCAACTTTTTGAGTTGCACTAAAATCTTTATATAATGGGTAGGCGTTAACACCTACTTTCATTTCATCCTGTACAGCAGCAGTTTTACCATAACCCAAAGCAAGTCCTACAGACCCTGGAGCCTGACCTGGCTGAATATATACTGGTACATTTTCAAGTTTAACACCATCTAATGTTATGGTTACATAGCTACCATTAAGCTCTCCCTTTGAAGTAATCTCATTCTCAACACCTAACTTATCTGCGTCAACTTTTGACATAGTAAGAAAGTTATCCCAAGAAGTTCTTGTAATAGGATCAGGAAATTCTTGTAACCAAGGGTTATTAGCTTGCTGACCATCACCCATACCCGTACTGGAATAGAGCGTTAAATCAAAACCATTTCCAGAAGTTTCACCATCCTGAGCTAATGCAGATAATGCACTCGCTAGTGTTAAAGATCCATTTTCAGAAACTGAATTCATTTCTTCAGTAACAGCGGTTGCTTCTGTGTTTATAGTGCCAGACACGATACCATCGTGCAAAGCTTGATTAAAGCTAGTTGAAGAGTTACTCCAATTTGCTTTTAAATAATCATAATACGTCTGTGTACTACCGGTCCAGGTCAATAAAGAATCCTGAAATTGTCTAGTACTAAATAATGGTCTTATGGTAGGCTGCGTCAAACAAATTTGACCCTTTTTAATCTCTACATCACCCCAAGATTCTAAATAGTGTGGAGTTGGTGCAAGATAATTACACAATAAAGCGGTTTCATCTTCTTTCATATTGAAAGAAACACGAACATCAACCTTCTCTAAACCAACTTTAAACTCCTCAACATTAGGCATACTGTAAGCCGGGTTAACACCCATTACTAATAAAGCACCTACTGAACCAGAGTTCATGTCAGCTACTAATTGCTTAACAGCCTTAGCATCACCCTGACGAGTCATTTTAGGATATTGTGTATCTATAACAACACTACCAAGAGATTCATTTATAGATAATGCAACTAGCTGAGCATTTGCATCCTGAATACCTGTAACAAAAACACCTTTGCTACCAGCATTACGTAATTGTGCTGCAGCAGCTTTAACAGCTTTATCAAGTTCTGGTGAAAGACCTGTGTTAGACCCACCGCCAGCAATTAAACCTTGCAATGCAGTTATAGCTTTTTTCTGCTCACTTGGCGTCATTAACACACGCTTATCTGCATTAGCTCCAGACAAGGTCATATTTGCCTCAAACTGAATGTGACGAGACATTTTTCCGTTTTGAGGAACTCTACTTTTTGAGTAGCCCGGTCCAAAACCACCACCTTGCCAATCTCCTAAGAAATCTGCTCCAAAAGAAACAATAACTTCTGCCTTAGAAAAATCGTAATCAGGTAATGCACGCATTCCATATTTACTTTCAAAAGCATCTAATGCTGCACTCTCACTTATAGTGTCATAAGTTACATGCTTAACATTAGGATACGCTGCAGAAAATTCTGCAATTAATTTTGACGTTGATGGACTCGCAAAAGTTTGCGTCAACAACACAATACTTTTTCCTCCTAGAGATTTAAGTTTAGAACCTAAATTTTCATCAAGCTCATCCCACGAAACATCCTCTCCATTTATTTTTGGCCCTTGCAATCTTTTTGTATCGTACATAGACAATACAGAAGCGTGCACACGAGCATTATTACCTCCTAAAGCAGAGGCCATTTTATTATTCTCAATTTTAATAGGTCTTCCCTCACGAGTTTTAACCAATACACTAGCGAAGTCAAAACCATCTGCCATTGTAGACGCATAATACTCTGCTTTACCTACAGTTATACGCTCTGGAGCTACTACGTAAGGTATTGATTTCACAACAGGACCTTCACAGGCAGCTAATGTAGCAGCAGCTGTAGAAAAACCTACATATTTTAAGAAATCACGACGCGTGGTAGAAGAAGCATCTAACGAATTCTTGTCGCCCAGAAACTCATCTGTAGGAATCTCCTGCGCAAACTCATTCTGTTTAAGCGCCTCAACAATAGAGCTATTTTCATTTAGCTCTTCAACACTTTTCCAGTATTTCTTGTTTGATGACATAAAATCTATTGTTATTTATTTTGGAACGCGAGATAAAACAACACGTATTCTATTTTATTAATAATGGCACTTACCACATTCAAGACCTCCCATTTGCGCAGCCGTCAATTGCTCAACACCATATTTTTTAGAAAGCTCCTCATGAATTTTCTCATAATATGGATTACCATCTATCTTAACATTTGTCTCTCTATGACAGTTTATACACCACCCCATAGTTAACGGAGCAAATTGATACATAATCTCCATTTCTTCAACTGGACCATGACACGTTTGACACTGAACCCCAGCAACACTAACGTGCTGCGAGTGGTTGAAATATGCGAAATCTGGTAGGTTATGAATACGTACCCATTCTACAGCCTGAGTCTCCCCAGTGTATGATTGCGTCGCAGGATCCCAACCCGCTGCTTTATATAATTTCTGAATTTCTTTATCGTAAAACTCTTTTGAATAGTCTTCAGTAACTGATGAGAATTCTGAAGTATTATCAGCAACCTCGCCTATACTCTTATGACAGTTCATACATACATTCAAAGAAGGTATTCCAGAATGCTTACTTGTTCTTGCTGAAGAGTGACAGTATTTACATTCTATTTGATTCTCACCAGCATGAATTCTGTGTGAATAATGTATAGGCTGAATTGGCTCATACCCCTGATCAACTCCTACCTGCATCATCCACCCATAAGCAAAGTAAGCTCCTCCTAAAAGCAATACGATAACAGAAACCAATACTAAAAATTGATTTTCAACAAATGCTTTATAAATAGGCTTACGGACTTCCTTAACCGGAAGCTCTACCCCTTGTGCTACTGCAAATTTTCTCAAAGTGCTGTTTACAAGAAAAAGAACCGCAACAAGCATCACCAGGATTACAGCAAGAATTCCCAATATTATAGTGGTAGATACTCCACCTCCACCACCTTGAGCAGAATCACCAGCAACAGCAGCAGGAGCTGTAGCTTCAGGCTTAGGCGTATTCGTGTACGCAAGAATATCATCAATGTCCGCATTAGTCAACTGCGGAAACAAGTTCATTGCAGTTTGATTGTATTCATTATACACTTCTAAAGCTTCCGGATCTCCCGCGTCAATTAATGCACGGTTATTTTTAATCCACTGATACAACCACTCTCTGTCGCGTCTTTCGGTAACTTCAAATAAAGCCGGACCAGTAGCACGAGTGTACAATTTGTGACAAGCTGCGCAATTTGCGTTAAATAAAGCTTTTCCGGCAGCCGCATCACCACCCTGCACCGCTGGCGAGGTTTCTGATTGAGCAGCACCATCAGCAGGCTGTTCCGCTTCTTGAGCATATACAAAAGAAGAAAAGGAAAGCAATAAAGCTAAAGTGATTAAAGAAAATCGAAAAGCTGAATTAAGGTTTTTACCCTGTTTCATAGTGTGATAGAATTGTCATCTTAGCGCGGCATCGATCTTAGGAATTCCAAGGGTCTCAAGGCTAAAAAGAATGCCGACAAATTTGATGGCAAAAGTAAGACTTAGAAGTGGATTTTTGAAGTGTTAGCAAAGCGTTAAAAGGTAATTTATACGAGTTCTAAATAATAAAATATGTCCATTTTGAGTTATAACAATTACTTTTGCTTAAACATTTTTTCTTATGAAAAGAACCCTTTTAAAACCGCTTGCATACATTTTTTTTGGCGGGTTATTCATTACAAATACATACGCTCAAAGTGGCAAATCTAATGTTATTCAAGATAATAGAATACCTGAATTGCTGTCACTTAAATCAAAAATGACTAATAATGATGAATTAGTTGATCGATATAAAATTCAGCTTTATTACGGCACTGTGACCGGTGCAAATAGCGTTCACAGTAAATACAAGTCTCGCTATGATGAATGGGAGCCCAAAATTGTTTACGAAAGCCCCAATTACAAGGTTTGGGTAGGTAATTTTAGAAATCGACTAGAAGCTGACCGTGCACTACTACAGGTACAAAAATTATTTCCTAACGCTTTTGTTATGAAGCCTGAGCGTTAATAAACTTAAGTATATGTAAATTTAAAAAGCCCCTGAAGAATATTTCTTCAGGGGCCTTTTAGTTTATTTATTAAACCGAATTACTTCAGTTTCTTTTTTACCGCTACCTGGTGATAGGATTCAATAATATCTCCTTCTCGTATATCATTGTAGTTCTTAATCTGCATACCACAATCATAACCTTTAGCCACCTCACGCACATCATCTTTAAAACGCTTTAAGGATGCTAATTCACCGGTATAAACCACTACACCATCGCGAATTAAACGAACGCCATTATTACGGAAGATCTTACCGGAAGTTACCATACAACCTGCGATAGTTCCTATTTTAGAAATCTTAAAGGTCTCTCTAATTTCAGCATTACCTGTAATCTCCTCTTTCATTACTGGAGAAAGCATACCCTCCATTGCATCTTTAAGATCGTTGATAGCGTCGTAGATTATAGAATATGTACGGATATCAATTTCTTCTTTATCTGCAACCTGACGGGCATTACCGGCAGGTCTAACATTAAATCCAATTATAATTGCATCTGATGCAGAAGCTAACAATACATCACTTTCAGTAATTGCACCTACTCCTTTATGTATAATATTCACGACAATCTCTTCAGTAGATAGTTTAGCAAAACTATCTGTCAATGCTTCTACAGAACCATCAACATCACCTTTAAGAATTATATTTAACTCTTTAAAGTCTCCTAAAGCGATACGTCTTCCTATTTCATCAAGTGTAATGTGTTTCTGAGTACGCACAGACTGCTCTCTTTGCAGTTGAGTTCGTTTAGAAGCAATATCTTTTGCTTCACGCTCGTCTTCCATCACGTTAAACTTATCACCTGCTTGCGGTGCGCCATCTAATCCTAAAATAGACACAGGAGTTGAGGGCCCAGCTTCTTTAACTTCTTTACCGCGCTCATCTTGCATAGCTTTAATCTTACCGCTATGAGTACCTGCAAGTACGTAGTCTCCTATTTTTAAGGTTCCTCCTTCTACCAGAATTGTAGAAACATAACCCCTTCCTTTATCTAAGAAAGCTTCTACCACAGTACCGTTTGCACGCTTATCTGGGTTTGCCTTAAGCTCAAGAATTTCGGCCTCTAATAGCACTTTTTCTAGAAGCTCTGCAACACCTACACCGGTTTTAGCCGATATATCGTGTGATTGTATTTTACCACCCCAGTCCTCAACAAGTAAATTCATTTGAGCTAATTGCTCTTTAATTTTCTCAGGATTTGAAGTAGGTTTATCTATTTTGTTTATTGCAAATACAATAGGCACTCCCGCCGCCTGTGCGTGAGAGATAGCTTCTTTAGTTTGAGGCATCACATCATCATCTGCCGCAACTACAATAATTGCAATATCTGTAACCTGAGCACCACGAGCACGCATTGCGGTAAACGCTTCGTGACCCGGTGTATCTAAGAAAGCTATTTTTTGACCATCTTTTAAAGTAACCCCGTAAGCACCAATATGCTGCGTAATACCACCACTCTCACCTGCAATTACATTCTCTTCACGTATGTAATCTAAAAGTGAGGTTTTACCGTGATCTACGTGACCCATTACGGTTACAATAGGAGCTCTTGGTTTAAGATCTTCTGGCGCATCTTCCTGTATAGCAACAGATTCTTTAATATCTGCATTTACAAAATCTACCTCATAGCCAAATTCATCTGCAACGATAGATAATGTTTCAGCATCTAGACGCTGATTCATTGTAACCATCATTCCTAATGACATACAAGCTGAAATCACTTTAGTAACCTGAACATCCATCATCGTGGCAACCTCACTTACAGTAACAAATTCGGTAACTTTTAAAACTTTGTTTTCTGCTTCTTGTTGAGCTTGCTCGTCTTCATTCTTTTGACGGTGTTGATCTCTCTTATCTCTACGGTATTTAGCACCTTTACCTTTACTCGATTTACCTTGAAGTTTTTCTAAGGTTTCGCGTACTTGTTTTTGTACTTCTTCTTCAGTAGGCTCCTCCTTAACTACAGGAGTAGCACCTCTTCTATTTCCGCTACCAGATGTATTACGTGTATTTTTTCCGCGTGTATTAGCGTTAGGACCTGAAGTATTCGCACCTGGAGCACCCGGAGCTTTACTTATGCGCTTACGCTTGCGTTTTTTATCATCATTAACAACGGGCTTCTTCTTCTTTTCTGGTTTTTTAAACTGAGATAAATCAATTTTTTGACCGGTAAAGTTAGGACCGTCTAATTTTTTATAATCTGTTTTTAAAACATCATCCCCAAGTTTAGGCTCTTCTTTCTTAGGTTCTGCTTTTTGCTCCTGAGGTTTTGCACCTATTTTAGCAGAAACTTCCTTCTTTGCCTCAACAGGAGCTACTTTAGGAGCTTCTTCAACCTTTGGCTCTGCTTTAGCAACTTCTTCAACCTTAGGCTTAGGAGTTTCTTCAACATTCTTAGCCTCTTCTTTAGCTTCAGCTGGGACCTCCTCTTTAGTAGCAACTTCAACTTTAGATTCTGAAATCTCTTCCTTAGGAGCGGCAGGCTGCTCAGCTTTAACCGGCTCTACAGGGGTTTCTTTAGGTTTGCCAGGCTTATCAAGATCTATTTTACCTACTTGCTTTGGACCCTGAAGATTACTTTTAGCACGAATAACCTCAGACTGAGTTTCTCGCGTCTGACGCTTTTCTTCAATTTCTTCTTCACGAGCTATACGCAACGCCTCCTTCTCTTTTTGCTTCTCTTGAGCTACCTCTTTTGACGCTACTTTTTTATTGGCATCTGTCTGAAATTGATCAGATAGTACCTCGTAGATTTCGGCAGAGATTTTTGTAGTAGGACGTGCTTCAATTTCGTGACCTTTTTCCTTTAGGAAATCTACTGCACGATCAAGTGAAATATTAAGTTCACGTAATACCTTATTTAACCTCATGTTTCTTACTTCTGCCATAAAATGCTTTAATTCGCTATAAAATTAACCTAAAAAACCTGTACACTCCTAGTTATTGTTCAAACTCTTCACGAAGAATACGCATTACATCTAATACGGTTTCTTCCTCAAGGTCTGTTCTGCGTACAAGATCTTCTACGTCTTGTTCTAAAATACTTTTTGCGGTATCTAAACCTATTTTTGAAAACTCAGCTATTACCCAAGCTTCAACTTCATCAGAAAATTCGGAAAGCTCTACATCCTCTTCCACTCCTTCTCTGTACACATCAATCTCATAACCTGTTAGCTGACCAGCTAAACGAATGTTATGACCACCTCTACCAATTGCTTTTGAAACCTCTTCAGGCTTAAGCATAACCTCTGCTGTTTTATTCTCTTCATTTATTTTAATTGAAGTAATTTTTGCAGGACTTAATGCTCGTGTTATAAAAAGTTGCAGGTTAGACGTGTAATTGATTACATCTATATTCTCATTACCTAGCTCACGAACTATACCATGTATACGCGAACCTTTCATCCCCACACAGGCACCTACAGGATCTATACGATCGTCATAAGAGTCTACTGCTACTTTTGCTTTCTCACCAGGAATACGCACCACTTTTTTAACAGTAATCAAACCATCAAAAACTTCAGGTATTTCTGACTCAAACAATTTCTCCAAAAATAACGGAGAAGTACGGGACATTATAATAGAAGGCTTATTGCCTTTTAACTCTACACTCTCTATAATACCTCTTACACTTTCTCCTTTGCGGAAAAAATCTGATGGTATTTGTTTTTCTTTAGGCATTATGATCTCATTACCCTCATCATCAAGTAAAATGATCGCACGATGTCTAATATGATGCACTTCTGCATTATAAAGCTCTCCTTCAAGATCTTTAAATTGCTTGTATATATTTGTATTATCGTGCTCGTGAATCTTACTGATTAAATTTTGACGTAACGCTAAAATAGATCTACGACCTAAGTCTATTAATTTTACCTCTTGAGATACATCTTCACCCACCTCAAAATCTGGTTCAATTTTACGCGCTTCAGTTAAACTTATTTCAGAATTCTCATCTTCTACCTCTCCATCTGCAACAACAACACGATTACGCCAAATCTCTAAATCCCCTTTGTCAGGATTAATAATTATATCAAAATTATCATCACTTCCAAAACGTTTTTTCAAGGTACTTCTAAAAACCTCTTCGAGTATTGCCATAAGCATTACTCTATCTATTAGCTTATCATCTTTAAACTCTGAAAACGATTCGATTAACGCAATATTTTCCATGCTATGTACTTAAAATTTTATCTTAACTTTTGCTTGCTCTATAGTATCAAAAGAGATTACCTCTTCTTTATCAACCGTAATTTTACCTTTCCCTACTTCTTTAGGAACGCGTTCTTTCCAAGATAATGTGATAGTATTTTCTTCGGCCTTAGTGAGTAACCCGGTAATTTTTGAGCCATCCTGAAGTTTTACTTCAAGATCTCTCCCAACATTCTTTTTGTACTGTCTTTTATTAATTAATGGCTCTGTAGCACCAGAAGACATCACTTCAAGAGAAAAATCTTCTTCCTCTCTATCAAGATTATGCTCTACCTTACGACTCACATTTATACAATCCTGAACGGTAACACCCTCATCACCATCAATCACAACAGTAATTTCGTTATTTCCTTTAAAACTAAGGTCTACTAAAAATAGCGACTCATATTCTTCAAACGCCTCTACTAAAAGAGCTTTTACTTTTTCCTTCAACATGATCCTATAAAAAGAGGGGACTTTAAGTGCCCCCTCGTTTAATTTTTTCTTAATTAACGCTGCAAATATAGTAATAATTTTGAAGTTTTAAAAACCCTATACAATTGCATTGTGTAGGTATTAACTAAAAACCAATTTAATAGCACATACCTACTATTAAAAAACACTTCAAAATTTAATTTTTATACCTAAAATAGTTAATACTATTCTAAATAACATTTCATTAAAACTTTAGATTAAAAAACAGAGTTAAATTCAATTAAAATCTAAACCAGTCTTTATGAAAGCAACCACTCAAGAGATCTTAGTTAATCTATTTCAGATTATTGATCGCAACTGCACAAACAACCTTCGTTCTGCACAATCTGAAAGCATTCAAAAAGCTATTCTGAAAAAATTTTTCAAAGCCTCTGAAGTTGTGATAGAACATAAAGAAGATATTACATTAATTCGCCTGAAGTCGATTTTGTCTGATTCCCCAGACACGGAAGCTTTAATAGAGATTGAATCATCTCAACTAAAATCCTTTTTATGTGATTGCATAAAAAAAGACACACAAGGAATCACTTTTTATACAAACATGCTTCACTACCTAACTACAAATAAAAAGGCCTAAATAAGTGGAAACTTTTTAAATAAAAAAAATCCGAATCTAAGATTCGGATTTTTTTTGTTGGCCTACTAGGGCTCGAACCTAGACTCTTCTGGACCAAAACCAGACGTGTTGCCAGTTACACCATAGGCCATTAACCTTCTTCTTTAAGAAAGAAAACACTCACCTGACTTGCGAATGCGGCTGCAAATTTAAAACAAACTTTTAGACCAGCAAATATTTTTTTTAAAAACTTTCAAAACAAAAAATATTTTTATTCCTGGCGTCGTTTTAAGTAAAACAGAATTCATTACCGTATTAATTCTTAAATTCGCTGCTTGCTAAATTTGCCTTATGATAAACTTCAATTTCCCGAAGTACAATAAAATAGTTGGTTGGTGTGCATTTACTGTTGCATTAATCACTTACAGCTTAACAGTAGAACCCACAGCCAGTTTCTGGGATGCCGGTGAGTATATATCAACCTCTTCAAAATTAGAAATTGGGCATCCGCCGGGAGCACCTTTATATCAAATGTTAGGCGCATTTTTCTCAATCTTTGCACCAGATGCCACTTACGTTGCCCTTTGCGTGAATTTCATGTCATGTTTAGCCTCTGCATTTACCATCTTATTTATGTGCTGGTCCATTTCTCTATTATTGCGTAAGCTCTTAAAACGCAATAAAGAAATTCTTACTGACACAGATCAAATGGCAATTTTAGCAGCATCTTTTATAGGATCAACTGCATTTGCATTTACAGATAGTTTCTGGTTTAATGCTGTTGAAGCAGAAGTATATGCGATGGCCATGTTTATGCTATCAGCGCTTTTTTATGTAGCCCTTTTATGGGAACGTGATATGTTTAAGCCGCGAGGCAACAGATGGCTTATGCTTATCTGTTTTATTATAGGACTTTCCTTTGGGGTTCACTTTATGGCCCTACTAACAATTCCTGCAATAGGATTTTTATATTTCTTTAAAAATTACAAAACCATTACGGTAAAGAACTTTATAGTTGCTAACATAATTGTAGTGGCAGTATTAATGTTTATTTTTAAATTCTTGCTACCCTATACCTTAAGCTTCTTTGGTTATGCCGAAGTATTCTTTGTAAACAGCTTCGGACTCCCTTTTAATAGCGGAACCATTATAGCCGGTATTGCTTTTATTGCAATCTTCTATTTCTTGCTGAAGTTTACGCGTAAGAAGTCATACTACCAGCTAAACACGCTAATTCTTTCGATATTATTTATTTTTATTGGGTTTTCGAGTTGGCTGATGCTTCCTATACGCGCAAATGCCGGAACTACTATAAATGAAAATAACCCAAACAACGCACGAGAACTACTTGCATACTACAATAGAGAGCAGTATCCCGAAACGCATTTGTTTTACGGCCCTCAATTCACCGAAATTTTTGGTGGGCTAGATGCTCAAAACCCATATGTTGACGGCAAACCTAACTATGAAAAAGATGAAAAAAGCGGTAAGTATATCATAGTAAACGAATGGAAAAATGCAGTTCAAAACTCAGAAGATCGTCATAAAGTTTTCCTACCACGTATGTGGAGTACAGACCATATGGCAAACTATATGCAGTTCACAGGGCCATTGCAGTTTCAGGTGAAGGCAGAATATGCAGATAATCAAGAATTACAACAAGCTGTTGCACAATTTAAGTCTGATTATGCTCAAGGTCGCATTGATAACGAAGGCTTTCAGGCTTTCTTAATGCGCATACGACAATATATAGATGTTGATCCTCCTTCATTTTCAGACAACCTTGCGTATATGTTTGATTTTCAATTTGGTTACATGTACTGGCGTTATTTTATGTGGAATTTCACAGGACGTCAGGATGATATTCAAGGTAATTATGACGATATACACGGTAACTGGTTAAGTGGAATTTCATTTATAGATGAAGCACGTCTAGGACCTCAGGATAATTTACCTAGTGATGTCTTAAATAATAAAGGAAGAAATATGTATTTTTTCTTACCACTTATTTTGGGACTACTCGGATTGGTTTTTCAGGCAAGTAAAGACAAAAAAAGTTTTTGGGTACTTCTTGTTTTATTTCTATTTACAGGAATTGCACTTAAAATTTATTTAAATGAGCGCGCATTTGAACCTAGGGAACGAGACTATGCTCTTGTAGGTTCGTTTTATGTATTTGCTATGTGGATAGGTTTTGGAGTATATGCACTTTATGATATGCTTAAAGATAAACTTAGCGTAAAAGTTGTTTTACCTGTTGTTACTGTAGTATGCCTACTAGCTGCACCGGTAATTTTAGCAGCTCAAAACTGGGATGATCACGACCGTTCTAACCGAAAAACCGCGTTAGCCATGGCAAAAATGTATTTAGACAGTTGTGATGAGAATGCAATTCTATTTACAATTGGAGATAATGACACCTTTGCTTTATGGTATGCTCAAGAGATTGAAGGTTATAGAAGAGACGTGCGCATTATAAATACCAGTCTTTTTCAGACATCATGGTACATAGATGATATGAAGCGTAAAGCCTATGAGAGTGATCCTATCCCTTCTCAACTTACCCACGATAAATATGTAGCCGGAAACAGAGATGCAATTTGGTATAATGAGTTAAGACCAAATGACACTTTAGATATTAAAACCTGGATGAACTGGATAGCCAGTGATGACCCCAGAACAATGGAAGAATTGCAAAGCGGGACAATGGTTCACACCTACCCGACTAAACTTGTGAGCATACCTGTTAACAAAAACACTGTTTTAAAAAATGGTATTGTAGCACAAAAAGATGCAGATTTAATTGTTCCTAATATTGTTGTTAACATTAAGGAAGACGTGCTTTATAAAAATCGCCTTCTAATGCTAGACGTCGTGGCTAACAACAACTGGGAACGTCCTATTTATTTTACAGGCGGCAGCTTTGGGGACGATGACTACTTGTGGATGAAAGATTTTCTTCAGCTTGATGGTGTTTGCTACAAACTAGTACCCATACGCACTCCTATAGACCCGCAATCTCCTTATGATATGGGCCGCATTGATTCAGATAAATTTTATGATATTGCAATGAATTGGTATTGGGGTAATAGCGGCGATCCTGATGTTTATCACGATACCGAAACCCGTCGTAATGGTATCACCTACCGCGGAAACCTTGCTCGTCTAACCGAAACGCTAATTAATGAGCAAGAATTTAATAAAGCCAAAAATATTCTCGACCTGGCTATGGAAAAAATGCCAGTAGAAACTTTTGAATATTACACATTATTAGAACCCTATATTAGTGGTTATTATCAAGTAGGTGAACAGGAAAAAGCACGTGAATTATGGAATTCTGTCGCTAAAAAATATCAGGAAAAATTGAATTACTGGAGTACCGTAAATCTCAACAAGCAATATAAATATGCACAGGATATCATTACAGATATTGAACGCTACCGAAGTCTGGTTGATCTTTTAATACGTAATCAGGATCAAGACATTTTGCCTGAGAAAGCAAAAGAGTTCAACTCGTATCTGCGTAAGTTTAGTCAGTTTTATGGTGAAGACGAGACAGCTCCTGAAACCGCTCAACCCACAGAAAACTTAAGAGATACTTCTATTGCAATCCCAAAAGACACAACGCGATAATGTTTTTAAAATTTAACTTACCGGTAAAGACGCCTAAATTAGTTAAGCGTCTTTACAGTAAGTATATATGGGATAAAATAATTACTAATGACTCTCAAAAAGTTATTTACCTAACTTTTGATGATGGTCCCATACCAGAGGTTACTCCTTGGGTGATAGATACTCTTAAAGCGTATAACGCTAAGGCTACTTTTTTTTGTATAGGTGAAAATGTTTTTAAGAATCCTACCACTTTTGAATACTTAAAAAAAAGTGGTAATAGCATAGGTAATCACACCTACAATCATCTCAACGGCTGGAAAACAGAAACAACCACCTATATTTCTAATTTCTTAAAAGCGGAAGCGGTAATGGAATCTAAGGGTTCAGAAATTCAAAAAATCTTTAGACCTCCCTATGGAAAAATAACGAAAAAACAAGCTGAAAATTTGATTGCTAGAGGTTACGACATTATTATGTATGATGTTATAGCCCACGATTGGGAACATAACATTACAAAAGAGCTGTGCTTAAAAAATGTTTTAAATAACACCGTAAATGGTAGTATTGTCGTTTTTCATGACAGCCTTAAAGCAGAAAAGAATATGCGATATACACTTCCCAAAGTATTAAAGCATTTTTCTGAATTAGGATATGAGTTTAAAGGTCTTTAAACAAATTTTTGTACAATCGAAATTAAAGAGTTAGCATCAAGCTCCCCGCTTTGACGCCATTTCATCTCCCCTTTCTTATAGATAACTAATGTAGGAAGTCCTTTAATTCGCAAAGCTTCAGCAAGCTCTGGATTTTTATCTACATCTATTTTTACAACTTTAACTTTATCGCCTAGTGCCGCCGCAACATCACGCAAGATTGCATGCATGGTAGTTGATTGTTCATTCCATTCTGTATAAAAATCAAGCAATACCGGAATTTGCAAATCAATGAGTGCTCCAAATTTTGACATAGTTCACGCTCTTTTAGAGTGTTAAATATAAGGCTAAAAGCCTTAAATGCTTTATTTTAAGAAAACATTATAAAAAAGACGCTCATTAATTAATTTCCTATAAGATTATAACTCGTAACTAAAAATTGATTAGGAGTAGAAGATATATTTCTTTCTACATAAATTTCAATGTAATCATTAGGATTTACATCAACGGTACCTATAATTGACAATCCTTGCCTGTCATTAGTGTTTATTATATCATAAATAACTTCGGTTCCCGAAACGATAGTGCCATTTTTTCGTATTGAAAAGGTAACTCGCATACCTCCTATGGCTGTGAATGATATTGCTCCAAAAATATTAATAGCTCGGGATTTTTTTCCTTGATAAACCAACCTATTTGAAACACCCCCATTAGCCATTCTAAAAAGTCGGGTTGACAATGTTGTGACGGGAAGTTTTATTGCTAGTGAACCCAATACAGTAACTGGTGCAGAATCAAAATATATATTACCTGTAGCTTCATTATCTGATTCTGCCGGTATACCGGGACAATTAACAGTCCAATTGTTTGTGAAATTATACCCAGCAAATGATCCTGTTGTGTATTTATTAATATAAGTAGCTGATGTCCCTGTAAAAACCGTTCCTAAGATTACACCACTCCCTGCTAATACAGGATCGGCACTCACATCAATAGCTACAGCAGAACCGTTTACCGTACTAAAGCCACTAACCTTTTCTATCAATCCAAAATTACCCGTAAATTTTTCATATGTACCTAAATTTGTTCCTAACCAGGCTTGATTATTTAGCAATAAATTACCGATATTAGAATAGGACACACCATTTTTATTACCTACAAACTGTACAATATTTGAAAATAGTAATCCAATGCCTGAGACAGAACCTACACTTGTAGTCATACCATTAATAATGGTGTTTTGTATTAATAAAGATTCTGAAGAGGCAATCCCCGGCCCGGTTATCTCAAATGCTTTAGCCCCCTTAAGTGTAACATTACGAATACTTCCGCCTGTGGCTCCTTTAAAAATAACACCCCCAGGAAAATTCAAAACATCTTCGCCTGCATCTAAGCCAGCTACGTATGCTCCATTTAGATTTATAGAAGCGGTTAAAGTTATTTCTCCATTTATCTCATAATAAACATTCTCATCTAGCGTGATTGTACCCGCAGAAACTGCCGGAAAATCTGCCTGGCTTTTTACTAAAACATAATTGTCTCTTTTATAGGTACCGTCTACCTTTGACCAAGTGGAAGATTTAAAGTAATAAAAAGATGACTCATCTGTATCGTAAACTAAAAGTCCGTTTGCAGGATTACTTATGGCAAGTCTATTTATTGTTGTCATTCTAGGAGTTAAAAAACCCTTTGTATCAGAATGGATTTCAAGCAAAGCTGAAGTGTTGGGAGTCGTTGTTCCTATACCTACTTGAGCATAGCTGGTTAAACCTAAAAAAAACAACAAGAGCAGAAAAATATATTTAACGTACATCATAATCACATATTAGATCTAAACTAATATATGTATTTCAAGTTAAATAATATAACTTTTATCGATATTTGTTAATAATATAAATTTATTAGGTAGGAATTTTATTACCGTAATGTTTTATTGTTTTCGTTTTAATTCAATAACAGTGACTTCTGGCCAAATTCCTACTCGACCGGGATAACCTAAATATCCAAATCCACGATTAACATTAAGAATCCTATTTTTTTCATTATATATACCTGCCCAGTTTTCATATCGGTATTGAACAGGACTCCATCTTAAAAAGCCCGGAATCTCTATACCAAATTGCATCCCATAGGTATGACCACTCAATGTTAATTGATAATTTTTAGGGTCTTTTTTTATGCGCTCTGCCCAATATGAGGGATCGTGACTCATTAAAACTTTAAAATCATCTTTAGATAAACCTTTAGAAGCCTTATCAATATCTCCGGCTTGCTTAAAACCGGCTCCCCAGTTTTCTACACCCACTAACGCAATACGCTCGCCTTTTCGCTCTATAAACCTATGCTCATTTAATAGAAGCTGCCAACCCATTTGAGCTTCAATACTTTTTAGCTGGTTTAAATTTTCTTGCTTAGCTATCTGGGATTCCCAATCTGCATAATCCCCGTAATCATGGTTTCCCAAAACCGAATACACTCCATCTTTCGCTTTTAAAGTAGAGAAAAGCTGAGACCAATTAGTCATTTCACTTGCAAAGTTATTTACTAAATCTCCTGTGAATAAGATAAGATCACTTTCTTGTTTATTTATAAGATCGACCCCGTAAGCTATTTTAGTTTCGTCATCAAAACTCCCACTGTGTATATCACTTATTTGAGTTATACGATATCCATCAAATGCTTCCGGAAGATCCTCAAACTCTAACGTATAAGAAAGTACCCTATATCTATACTTACCCCTGTACATTCCGTAGATTAATGAAGCAAAAGGTATCGCTGCAATACCTAGAGCAAGTGTACTTATAAATTTACGCCTTGACGGTAATTCAAAAGATTCTGACTTTCCAAATAGTATAGTTATAAAACCTACCAATAATCGAATGAGATCTTCACCAAACATGATAATGAGCAAGATTAATTTTGGCACAAAAAAGACAAGAAACCAACCAAAAATATACATCTCGTGCGATTCAATTCCTTTAGACCTGTCCATAGTAGAAAGCGTATATATTAAAACACCCAATACAGTTAAAGACACAATTATATAAATTGAATTGAGCCATATACTCTTAGAAAAAGTTCTAAAAGCTTGAAAAGCGTATATATCAATAAGAATATAAAAGACAATAAATAAAAACCACCGCATAATTAAAATTTTGACGCAGCAATATTAATAAAGCAATGTGTTTAAAATTCTTATTAAAACTTATATTTTTAAGAAATCTATTTAAAAAAGGCTATTCACTATCTAATAACTATTCAGCACAAAACAACCCACATGAAACGTCGCAATTTTATTACCACTACAAGCTTAAATACCATAGCTATAGGACTAGGCATAAACAGTTTTGCTCAAGCTAAAACTCAAACTAAAAACAATCAAGATTTATCTACCTCTAAAATGAACGAAACTGCTGTAGCAATTTGCACATGGGAATTTACTAAAGCAAACGCAACAGCGGGTGCACTTTTAGATCAGGGATATTCTGCATTAGATGCGGTAATTGCAGGCGTTGCAGTTGAAGAAGAAAATATTAAAAATACAACTGTAGGAAAAGGGGGCTCTCCAGATCGCGAAGGAAATGTAACCTTAGATGCCTGCGTGATGGATCATACCGGGAATTGTGGTTCTGTAATGTGTGTAGAAAACATAACTAATGTTGCCGCTCTTGCACGTAAAGTAATGGAAGATACACCGCATGTAATTATGGTAGGAAAAGGAGCTGAAGAATTAGCCCTCGCAAGTGGCTTTACTTCAGAAAAACTATTAACAGAGGAGTCTGAAAAAGCATGGAAAGAATGGCTAAAAACATCAGACTATAAACCAATAATTAATATTGAAAACCACGACACAATAGGAATGCTAGGCCTTGACAAAGAAGGAAATATTTCAGGTGCGTGCACTACTTCTGGTCTGGCATATAAAATGAAAGGTCGTGTAGGCGATAGTCCCGTAATAGGTAGTGGGTTGTTTATAGACAATACCATAGGCGGTGCTGCTGCTACAGGAATGGGGGAAGAAGTTATTAAAACGGTAGGCAGTTTTTTAATTGTGGAACTTATGCGAAATGGAATGACGCCACAGGAAGCATGTGAAGAAGCTGTACGCCGTATTGTGACCTCAAATCCTAATCATATAAATTTTCAAGTCGCTTATATTGCTATAAATAAAAAAGGAGAGACAGGCTGCTATTGCATTCACCCAGGCTTTAAAATGATGCACTATAGTAATCAAGAAAACAAGCCAATCGTCGCAGGTAGTTATTTAAAATCTTAGAAAATTGAATAGATTTTTTAAATGTTTTTTTTTACAGAAAAAAACTTTAGTTTTGTTTCACGCTTTTTAAGGCAGAAAATATTTAAGACTGTTGTAATTGACTTGTAATAATCAATTATGATTTGGGGTGAAAGCCAGCTCTTGTAGCTGGCTTTCTTTATTTATATAAATTCCTTGATTACAGAAATTTCGAATTGTAACTAAATTTCGGGGTGGTGAGCGAGGTTTACGCGAAGCTACAATCCTCTAAAAACCTTCAAACCGAAGCGAAGCGTTATACCAATATCACTGTAGTTGGCTTTATTTATTTTTATAAATTCCATGAATACATAAAAATTCTAGTTGTAATTAAATTTCGGGGTGGTGAGCGAGGTTTACGTGAAGCCACAATCCTCTAAAAACCTTCAAACCAAAGCGAAGCGTTATACTAATATCACTGTAGCTGGCTTTCTTTATTTTTATAAATTTCTTGATTACAGAAATTTTTAGTTGTAATTAAATTTCGGGGTGGTGAGTGAGGTTTTCGTGTAGTTGCAATTCTCTAAAATCTTCAAACCGAAGCGAAGCGTTATACCAATATCACTGTAGCTGGCTTCCTTATTTTTATAAATTCCCTGATTACAGAAATTTCTAATTGTAACTAAATTTCGGGGTGGTGAGCGAGTTTACGTGAAGCTACAATTCTATAATAAATTCTTATCTTAAATACATACAGCTATATTGATAATCAATTACGGCTTTACCAATTTTGAGAACATCTGCACCTATTATACCACTTACAGGATCAGCATCGTGATTAATTAATGCTTGATTCACGTGAGAAAGATCAAATAATACTATCGATAAATTTTTTGTAGACCAAGTATCTATTTCGATTAAATTATCTTGAGCAATTTGGGTTAACATATCTATAGCTCCTGCACCAGCAGCTTTTACTTCACTTTCTTTGGCATATAATTTAAAACGCTCAAGATCTTCAAAACCTATACAGGTATTAGACGCACCTGTATCTAAAATAAAGTCTCCTTTGACACCATTTATAACAGCCTCAAATTTTAAATGCCCAGTACCTACAGGTTTAAGCGGTATTCTAGTGTACTTTTTTTTCTTTAAAAACTGCCAGAGTGAAATCATATCAAATGCTAGATGACCAAACTTAGATTAAATAAAACGTTTTGAATTTTAATTTTTTAATAAAGTTTACCAACGCTAAAGGCTAAGTTTTAAATTTACCCCTATGTTTATAGACACCCATACCCATCTCTACAGCGAATCTTTTAATGAGGATCGCGATGCCATGATTGCAAGAGCCCAACAGAAATCAATAACACATTTTATGCTGCCGGCTATAGATTCTACATACACATCAAAAATGTGGGATTTAAAAAAGAAATATCCAGAGGCTATGCATGTAATGGCAGGCTTACACCCTACACACGTTAAGCCCGAAAGTCTTAAAGGCGAATTAGAACATGTTGCCCAGCAACTTGCTTCAAAAAAACATTGCGCTGTTGGCGAAATAGGTATAGACTTATATTGGGATCAATCAACAAAAGAAATTCAGCAAGAAGCTTTTGCTAAACAAATACAATGGGCAAAAGAATATGATTTACCTATTGTGATACATTGCCGAGATGCTTTTAAAGAAGTTTTTGAGGTTCTCAAAAATGAAAATAATGATCGTTTGAGAGGTATTTTTCATTGTTTTACAGGAACTGAAGAAGATGCCTTACAAGCTTTAGACTTTAATCTTAAATTGGGAATAGGCGGTGTTGCCACATTTAAAAATGGAAAAATAGATCAGTTTTTAAAGAAGATTGATCTTAACCACATCGTATTAGAAACAGACGCTCCTTATCTCGCTCCTACACCCTACCGCGGCAAGCGTAACGAAAGTAGTTACCTTATTGAAATAGCACAAAAACTTTCAGATATTTACAGTATTTCTCTCTCAGAAATAGGTGAGATTACCACAAAAAATGCCAAAAATATTTTTAACCTTGACTGATCAATAAAATATTTTGTTCTTTTACGATCAAACTAAAAAATAATTTGTGTCAAAATTTGACTCCATAAGACCCTATGACGATTCTGAAGTACATGAAGCTCTTCAGACGCATTATCGCCATCCCATGTTTCAGGCTTTGTTGCAATTTACATTTCCTGACAAATCCTTAAGGGAAATAAAAGAAATCATAAACGAATGTCATTCAATTTTTGACTTTCAGAGTAAAATCATCTATAAGTCAGTTCAAAAAATAATGGAAAAGAGCACCGATGGGTTCTCTACTTCGGGATTTGAGAATTTAGAGAAGGGAAAAGCGTATTTCTATTTGTCTAATCATCGTGATATTATTTTAGACACTTCCTTTATAAATGTCGCACTCTATGACAATGATCTTGTAATGACTGCATCAGCAATAGGTGATAATCTGGTTCAAAAACCATTTTTAATGGCACTTGCCAGACTTAATCGAAGCTTTCTTGTTCAACGCAGTTTGACCCCAAGAGAAATGCTACTAAGCTCTAAAAATCTATCAGAATACGTTGCTCATGTCTTAAATAACAACAATCAATCTATATGGATGGCGCAGCGCGAGGGGCGTACAAAGGATGGAAGCGACAAAACCCAGCAGGGAGTTCTTAAAATGATAGGAATGGCACGTGGTGATAAGCCGGTGATTCCATTTCTAAAAGATTTAAATATTCGACCTGTAGCTATCTCATATGAATTTGACCCTACAGATGTCTTAAAAGTACCTGAGCTTATTGCTAAAAGTGAAGATACAGCTTATGTAAAAAGTAATAATGAAGACTTTAATAGTATATTAAGAGGAGCTCTTGGAAATAAAAAAAGAGTACATATCGCGACCGGTAAATTAGACACTTCGGTATTTAATGAGATTGATTCACGCGATTTATCTGATAATGATAAATTACAAGAGCTTGCTAAATATATAGACAAAGAAATTTATAGAATTTACAAGCTATGGCCTTCTAATTACATTGCCTACGATCTTTATCACAACAGCAGCACGTATAGCTACACCTATACTGAAAAAGATAAAAGGGCTTTTGAACGCAGGCTAGAGCGCAGAATAGATTCTAACAGAGAGATTGCACGCGAAAGTTTTCTTTTAATGTATGCCAACCCAGTAATTAACAAACTTAAAAGCATTGAGTAAATTATCTAGAATCTTATTGATTTATACTGGTGGAACGATAGGAATGATTAAAGACTTTGAAACGGGAGCCTTAAAATCATTCGACTTTAATGATCTTTTAGACAAAATTCCAGAATTACGTCTTATTGAATGTACTATCGAAACCATAAGCTTCGAGAAACCTATAGATAGCTCAAATATGAACCCTAAACTTTGGGGAGACTTATGCGCCATCATAGAAAAACATTATGACCGTTTTGACGGATTTGTAATTCTACATGGTAGTGACACGATGAGTTATACAGCTTCAGCGTTAAGCTTTATGCTAGAAAATTTATCAAAACCGGTTATTCTTACAGGATCTCAACTTCCTATAGGGGATTTACGAACTGATGCCAAAGAAAATTTAATCACTGCGATACAAATTGCGGCACTTAAGAAAAGAGGAAGATCCTATATTACAGAAGTTGGACTCTATTTTGAATACAAGCTATATCGTGGTAACCGGAGTTCAAAAATAAGTGCTGAGCATTTTGAAGCATTTAAATCACCTAACTATCCTCCATTAATAACCTCTGGTGTTCATTTGACAATTGAAGACGAAAAATTGCTTCCCTACACCAGAAAAAAGCTGAAAATTCATAAAGAATTAAAAACAGATGTGCTTGTAGTTCATCTTTACCCCGGTATAAATGAAAATCTACTAACCAATATGTTTGAAAAATTAACCTACAGCGGCGTAATTATAATGACATATGGAGCCGGAAATGGCACTACAGAAGGTTGGTTTATCGATTTATTAAAAAAAATTATCAATAAAGGAATACCCCTGGTTAACATTACGCAGTGTAAATGGGGAAGCGTACAAATGGGTAATTATGAGACCAGTACAGCACTTAAAGAGCTTGGCGTTATTTCAGGAAAAGACTTAACAATAGAAGCTGCAATCACTAAAATGATGTATCTCAATAGTCAAAATTTGGCTCCAAAGGTCTTTAAGACTATATTTGAAACTTCACTAAGGGGAGAAATGAGTTGATAAGAAATTATTATTATTTTCGATGTTCCTTTTGGGATTTGACATATTTTTTGTTATTTGGCAGCCTGTCACAAAGGCTTCGGCTCAACAAATTAAAGAGAGGTGGCCGAGCGGTCGAAGGCGCACGCCTGGAAAGCGTGTATACGCCAAAAGCGTATCGAGGGTTCGAATCCCTTCCTCTCTGCTATTTTTTAATATTTGAATAATTAATTTTATATCTTTATCCTTTACTAACTAAATTTTTAAGATCAAAAGCAATGAAAAGAGTATTTTCTATTCTAGTAATCACAGCTGTAATCGCTTTAGGCAATCTTACAGTTCAAGCAAATACTGCCTCTTTAATGTCTGTTAACGCAACAGTATTAACTGCAGTTCAAGATGAAGCTCCAGAAGAAGCTGCAGCCGCAGACACTGATGAAGAGTCTTTATCATTCACTCAAGAGTTAAAAAAACGTTTTATAGAAGGGGGACCTGGATTTATGGGTATCGTACTTTTATGTCTTATTTTAGGTCTTGCTATTGCAATTGAACGTATTATTTACTTAAACCTTGCAAGCACAAATACAGCTAAATTAGCTCAAGATGTAGAAGATGCATTGAATAGTGGTGGTATTGAAGCTGCAAAAGACGTTTGTAGAAATACAAGAGGTCCAGTTGCATCTATATATTATCAAGGTCTTGATCGTGTAGACGAGGGCGTTGATGCTGCAGAAAAAGCTGTTGTAGCTTACGGTGGTGTACAGATGGGTCTTCTAGAAAAGAACGTATCTTGGGTTTCTTTATTTATTGCACTTGCACCGATGCTTGGTTTCATGGGTACAGTAATAGGTATGATACAGGCATTTGATAAAATTGAGGCTGCAGGAGATATGCAACCTTCACTTGTTGCTGGTGGTATTAAAGTAGCACTTTTAACAACTGTATTTGGTCTTATCGTAGCGATTATACTTCAAATCTTTTACAACTATATCATTGCTAAAATTGACAGCATTGTAAATGATATGGAAGATGCTTCAATCACTTTGATTGATATGCTTGTACGTTACAAGAAGTAATAATCCTTTTAAATACATAACTTAATTATGTTACATAAAATTCTAAAAATTGTTGCACTAATCCTGTCGATTTTAGGAGCCGTATGGCTTGTTAGAATCATCCTTGCAGGAGATACTGCAATACTAGATTCAGCAGATTTACAAGATAGCCTGGTTACACCATTTATTTACATTGCTTATTTCATTTTTGCAATAGCACTGGTATTCGTCCTGGTATTTGTAATTAAGAATATATTCACTAGTGGTTCGTCAATAAAAGGAACTTTAATAGGGCTTGGCGCTTTCTTAGCTGTTGTAGCTATATCTTTCCTACTAGCTTCTGGTGAAGAAACTCCAATGAGAGATGGTGAAGTGCTTTCCGCTAGTGCATCAAGATGGGTAGAAGCAGGTATTTATGCTTTTTACATTCTAGCTCTAGTTGCTGTGGGTGCAATGGTATTCTCAGGTGTTAAGAAATTAGCTAAATAAAATAAATTATGGCAAAGAGATCAGCTCCAGAAGTGAATGCAGGTTCGATGGCAGATATTGCCTTCTTACTTCTTATTTTCTTTCTGGTTACAACTACAATTGAAACAGATAGCGGTATAAGCCGTAAATTGCCTCCCAAGTTAGAGGATGATCAACCACCTCCGCCTATTATTAAAGAGCGTAACTTATTTACTGTTGTGGTAAATAGTAATAACGAACTTTTGGTAGAAGATGAGTTGATGGATCTTAAAGATTTGAGAGCGGCAGCAGTTGAATTTTTAGATAATGGAGCTGAAGATTGTAATTACTGCCAGGGTGCAAAAGCGGAAAATAGCTCTACTAATCCAACTAAAGCAATTATTTCTTTAGTAAATAATAGAGGCACATCTTACAAAAGGTATATAGCTGTTCAAAATGAACTTGTAGCTGCTTATAACCAGCTAAGAGATCGTGAAGCAATGAGTAGATACGGTGAATCTTTTGTTTCGTTAGAATCACGTTATAATGACGCGAGAACTACTCAGGCAATTAAAGATAAGCTTAAGCCGAAAATTGAACTTATTAGAGAATTATATCCTGAGAAGCTTTCTGAGGCAGAACCGAAATAATACCACTAAAACTTAATAAATACATACTATGTCTAAGTTTAATAAGAAAAAAGGAGGTGAACTACCAGCTATTTCTACGGCTTCATTGCCAGATATAGTTTTCATGTTGTTATTCTTCTTTATGGTTGCTACTGTAATGCGTGAAAATACCTTAATGGTTAAAAACAATTTACCAACTGCAAACCAAATTGAAAAACTTGACAAAAAAGATCTTGTTATGTACATATTTGCAGGGGAGCCTGTAGATAGGTATCAAGCAAAATTTGGAACATCTGCAAAAATTCAGTTAAATGATAAATTTGCAGAAGTTAAAGATATTCAAGATTTTATTTATCAAGAAAGAGCAAGTAAACGTGAAGAATTGGTAGACTATTTAACTACTGCTCTTAAAGTTGACGGCGATAGTAAAATGGGTCTTATTTCTGATATTAAACAAGAACTTAGGACTGCTAATGCTCTTAAAATTAACTATGTTACTAAGTCTGGTGACGCTGTTAAAAACAATTAAGATGCATTAGATATTGCATTATTCTTAAAAGTTAAAAACGCCCTGAATATCAGGGCGTTTTTTTATTAAATTTAGATTCATCATCTATGCTTCTAAACTAATTTTGATCACATCCCAAGTAAAATTTAAGTTGCTTTAAAATGCTATATTCTTCTAAATCTACCCTTGTTTTTTTATTTGTATTATCTACACTACTATATACAAAAAGCAATGCGCAAGACAGCATAACTAAAAGCATAGATAGTGTTCAATTTGATCAAAAATACAGAGAAGATCAATTTTATATAGGAGTTACCTTTAACCTACTAACCAATAAACCGCAGGAACTATCTCAAAATGGATTTAGTGGTGGATTACATCTTGGTTACATTAGAGATATGCCAATAAATAAACAACGCAATCTCGCAATAGGTATGGGTGTTGGATTTTCGATGAACACCTACAATCAAAATTTATTTGTTGGAGAGGATCAATCTAATACTACAATTTTCAATGTAATAGATTCAGGCTATGACTACGATAAAAACTGGCTTAGCACTTATCTTATAGAAGCTCCAATTCAGCTACGATGGCGTACTTCTACAGCGGCAGATTATAAATTTTGGAGGGTATACACAGGATTGCAACTTGGCTACGTTTATGCGTACAAATTTAACTTTGAAGAAACCGGAAATCAAGTTGTACAAACTGATGTTCCTGAATTTGACAGATACAGATTAGGACTTACATTCACATTTGGTTATGACACATTTAATTTCCACTTTTATTATAACTTAAATCCGTTTTTTAAAGATGGAACTCTTGTAAATGGACAACCTTTAGAGCTAAATAGCTTTAAATTAGGTCTGATGTTTTATATATTATAAAAATAAAACACTACAAGCTGAGGAAGACCTCCAGCGATTAAACCTACTACTAATTCGTGCATATTGTGGGCTTTCATCTGTAACCTTGATGCCGCAGTTAAACCTATTGCAATTACTAATAGGGAAATAATCTGAAGGTAGTTTGTAGTATAAACCATACTCAAAGCTATAATAAATCCCAGCACGCCACTAACACCTACCATATGCAGGCTTGCTTTATATTTAAAAAAACTCAAAAGCAAACAAACAGCTGAAGCTATTAAAATCCCTATAAAAAACATATATAATTCTGGGAACTCATACCCATTTATTATAACGCTAATAATAAGAAACGTTACACCCATCTGGCATATAAGTGGTACGCGTCGTTCCTTAACATCGCTCAATTCTTTGGAAGAAACAAGATTTATACTTTCTAGAAGAAAGTAAAATAAGATAGGTACTACAAGTGTTAATATACTAATCGCAAATATCTTAGCATACATAAAAGATTCTGGAACAAACTTGGGCGTAATCGCAAAATAAATACACACCCCTAGAAGTGGCATAAATAGCGGATGCATAATATAAGAAAAACTGCGAAGTATAAATTTCATTTAGATTTCCTTACGTAATCGGGCTACTGGTACATCTAATTGTTCACGATACTTTGCGACCGTTCGCCTTGCAATAGGATAACCCTTATCTTTTAAAATCTTAGCTAATTTATCGTCGGTTAGAGGACGGCGCTTATCTTCTTCCTGAATGGTAATCTCTAAGATTTTCTTTATTTCGCGAGTAGAAACCTCTTCACCCTGATCATTCGTCATACTTTCACTAAAGAACTCCTTGATCAATTTTGTACCGTAGGGTGTATCTACATACTTACTATTTGCTACGCGAGAAACCGTAGAAACATCCATACCAATTTCATCTGCAATATCTTTTAAAATCATAGGACGTAGATTACGCTCATCACCAGTTAAGAAAAATTCTTTCTGGTAATTCATAATTGAATTCATAGTAACAAAAAGCGTTTGTTGACGTTGCTTTATTGCTTCAATAAACCATTTTGCGGCATCTAATTTTTGCTTTATAAACATTACCGCATCTTTTTGAGTTTTACTCTTTGCTGATGCTTCTTTATAACCTTTAAGCATATTTGTATACTCCCTTGAAACATGCATTTCAGGAGCATTACGACCGTTTAAACTAAGTTCTAGTTCACCATCTCGTATACGTATTTCAAAATCTGGAATTACGTGTTCAACAACTTTAGTATTTCCAGCGTAAGAACCTCCTGGTTTTGGGTTTAAATGCTCTATCTCATCAATAGCGGCCCTAAGTTGATCTTCAGAAATATCAAATTTAGAAAGTAATTTCTGGTAATGCTTTTTACTGAAATGGTCAAAGGCCGTAGATAAAATGGATATGGCAAGTGAAACAGCCTCAGTTTCTTCTTTACGCTTTAATTGAATTAACAAACATTCTTCTAAACTACGCGCACCAACTCCTGAAGGATCTAAATTCTGAACTATTTTTAATATTTTTTCTAAGGTAGCCTCGTCTGTGTAGATATTCTGTGTAAATGCTAAATCGTCTAAAAGATCAATTAGATCACGACGTAAATAACCACTATCATCAATGCTACCAATAAGAAATTCAGCAATTTCCATTTGTTGCTCATCTAATCTATAGGTATGCAACTGCCCCATAAGATGTTGTGTGAATGAAGTTCCTGATGCATAAGGCACCTGTCGCTCTTCGTCATCACTACTATAGTTATTTGTATTTAACCGATAACTGGGAACTTCATCATCAGACAAATAATCATCAACATTGATATCTGTCTCAATCTTTTCAGATTCATAATCGTCATCTGCACTGTTGTCAAATTCCTCATACTCATCTTTAGCTTCTTCTTTTCCACTATCAAGCGCTGGGTTTTCTTCGAGCTCTTGCTTTACCCGTTGTTCAAATGCCTGGGTCGGCAACTGAATAAGCTTCATCAGCTGTATTTGCTGAGGCGAAAGCTTCTGTGAAAGTTTAAAATTAAGTTGTTGTTTAAGCATATAGATTGACGAAACTGTTCTTACAAAAATAGAAAATTGCTCCAAGTAAAGAGTAAGAATATTTTGTTAAGACTTATATCAAAAAATCTACGCTGAAAAATGGAAGCCCATTACGGAGTGAAGATATTATTTTTAATTGCGTATATAACCAGACCTGTGCGGTTTTTTAGACCTAATTTATGAAAGACAGATTCTCTATAACCCTCTATTGTCTTTGGACTTAAAAACATCTTTTCTGCAATCTCCTTATAAGTCATCTCAGTACACGCGTGCTTTATAAATTCTATTTCGCGTTCTTTTAGAACAATTTCTTCTTCTAATGAATGTTCTGATTTATGCACAAGTCGCTCAACAGTGTTGGTATAATAAAACCCAAAATTTATCAACTCATTTAAAGCCTGTTCTAAAATACTTTTGCGGGTGTCTTTAAGTAAATAACCTTTGGCACCAGAGCGTATCATTTGCATAACTACGTGCTCCTCTTCTTCAATAGAAAGAGCAAGTACTTTAATATCGGGATAATGCTTTGTGAGGTACTTGGTCGCTTCAATACCACCCATAACAGGCATTTTTACATCCATTAAAACAATATCTGGTTGTAATGCCCCGGGCGATTCTAAATAATTTATGAGCTCTCTTCCGTTGACAGAAATGTTGACAACATCAAAATTTTTAAATTGGCGAACTAAACCCGCAATGGCTTCAGATAAAAGGGTGTGATCGTCTACTAATGCAACTTTATACATAATTTAATCTAAAGGATAAATTAATTTTAATTGTGTTCCGGCTCCGGGTATTGAACTTATTTTAACCTGAGCTCCTATAAGGTCTGCGCGCTTATCAATATTACTCAACCCTATACCTTTGTCTGCGAGTTTATCAGAATCAAATCCTACACCGTCGTCGTGCGCAATAATCTCTAAAGAATCTGCTTTAAAATGTACCAGCACTTTTAAATTTGCAGCCTTAGAATGTTTCATCGTATTCGTTATAAACTCCTGTACGATTCTAAAAAGAACAATTTCTGCCTGGGCATCAATAACTACAGAATCTCCGAGCAATTCGTAAGACGCAGATAAAAATTTAAGACGGTTAAAACGGGCAACTTCCATCTCTAAAGATTTTATAAGTGACTGCCCATTTATAGCTTCAGGATTAATCGATTTTGACAATGCTCTGAGCTCATTTAAGCCCGTTCCAATCGTTTCAGCAACCTCAAGCATTTCTTCCCCACCTTCTATGTTTTGCGCCTTTATTTTAGCTAAGGTGAGCAATTGACCAATATTATCGTGTAACTCCCAGCTTATATTACGCAGTGTTTCTTCTCTAATTTCAATCTGAGTTTCTGCTATTGCCTTTTCAAAACGTTTTTCAGCCTCTATCTGCTCCCGAAGCAAACTGTTTTTACGCTTCATAAATACAGAAAACAGCACAAATACAATTACAGCAAGCAGAAAAAGAATCAACAAAACGACAAGAATTACGAGCTGTAATGTAGCTTGATCCATAACTTTAAATATTTACCAATTGCGGGCGCTTTGCACGATAAAAACCATAAGCAAAAATGATATACATAACACAATACGCCCAAAAACTAGCATTTCTTACAATACTAAAAAAAGTATTAAGGCTATTAGTTGCATCAGTTATTTGAGCCCACCCTACATACGTCATTATTACTACTGGAAGTTGAACAACACTACTTAATAAAAGTGCAACGCTTATATAAATCAATATAAAATCCTGAATTTTATTGAAATCTGTATTATTAATTGTTTCAACGAGATAAAATAGAATTATAATAATTAAAAAGAAATCTCCTGTTACAGCCGCCAGTATGGGTTTTTCTGAAAAAAAATCACTGGTTAATATAAATGACAGATAACTTAAAAGCCAGATAGCATATAAAAGCACGGTTGCTTTTCTAAATGAGGATTTTTGCAAAAACTTGTAATACAAACCATAATAAACGGTAAAGCATATAAAGTATCTAATATTATAAAACACAAAATTCATATCAACCAGCTCGGTGATATAAACGAGTGCACTTATCATTTCATTTACAAAATTGTAACCTAAGAAAAGTATAAACCATATAACCGGGGTTCCAGAAAATTTCCTCCAGTACAAAAGCCCCATTAAAAAAGAAAATAGCTCTAAAGCATCCATCGTAATTAACGAGGGATTGTTTAATATATGACCTAATCTTTCAGAAGAAACGTGAATATCCAACAGTTCTCTATTTACAATTGAAAATCTCCTCCCCCTACTGGTGGTGGTGGTGCCAAATGTCCAATATTTCCAGACATAGATTCAATATTTTGAGATCCCATTTCAGCATCAAGAGCAGACCCATCAAGTACAGAACCTACCGTAACTGCCTGATACTTTCCTTTTGCATCTTTCTTAATTGCAAAGCTAACAGTATCTCTCGTTCCATCTGCTGAAACAAACTCTGCTGCGGGGTTAAAAAATACAGTTCCTCTATTAGATTTGTCTTTATTTTTAACTTTTTTACCGTATTTACCTAGATAAACGCGCAATTGTAATATTTCAATATTAGCAGAATCAGCTTGCTGTTCTATATATGCCATATATTTTTTCATCTCCTTAAATGAAAAACTCACATAACGAGTTGTTTGTTTATAGTTTACATCTTCTTTAGGTATGGTATCTCCTTCTTCGGTGATGTTTTCTGCACGCTCAATTAATGGAACTCGGCTGTTGCCATAATTTTGATATAAAGAATCTGCTGCTGCTATCGGAATAATATTAGCTGGTGCTCCCAAAACCGGGGTTTCCTGATCTCCGCAATTGCAAGGTTTATTTTCACAGGATACAATTAACAAAGTAGCAGTAAACGCCACTGCCAAAAAAGTAATTTTATTCATAAGGTAAATGGTTTTTGTTAGATAGCTGTAAAATAGACATCTTTTAATTCTTAAGGAAAATAACCTTTGAAAAAGGGTGTTTTTCCTCATTAAAAAGTTGCCCACTTTTATGTATTAAAAAACCCGACTTCTTCAAATCGGGTTTTTGTAAATATTTATTTTTTCTTTTAAAATTCAGCATTTTGCGGAAAACGTGGGTAAGGTATCACATCTCTAATATTTGTCATACCAGATGCAAAAAGAACCAAACGCTCAAAACCAAGACCAAAGCCACTATGTACACAAGTACCAAATCTACGCGTATCTAAATACCACCACAGTTCTTCTTCTGAGATATCTAAAACTGCCATTTTCTCTTGTAAAACCTCAAGACGTTCTTCTCGCTGCGAACCTCCTACAATCTCCCCTATACCCGGGAAAAGTATATCCATAGCACGTACCGTTTTTCCGTCCTCATTTAAACGCATATAAAACGCTTTGATATTTGCAGGATAATCAAACAAGATTACGGGACATTTAAAATGCTTTTCTACCAGAAAACGCTCGTGCTCACTTTGTAAATCTGCTCCCCATTCTTCTATTGGGTATTTAAATTGCTTCTTTTTATTAGGCTTAGAATTCTTTAAAATATCTATTGCCTCAGTATAGCTAACACGTTTAAAGTTGTTTTCAGTTACAAACTTTAGTTTGTCTCTAAGCGCCATAGGTGCACGATCTGCTTCAGGCTTAGCTTTATCTTCCTGTATAAGTCTGTTTTCTAAAAATTCGAGATCATCCTGACAATTCTCTAATACGTATTCAATAACGTACTTGATAAAATCTTCAGCCAGATCCATATTCATATCCAGATCATTAAAAGCTACCTCAGGTTCTATCATCCAGAATTCTGCAAGGTGTCTACTTGTGTTGGAGTTTTCTGCTCTAAAAGTCGGACCAAAAGTATATACCTGACCTAAACCTAATGCATAGGTTTCTGCTTCTAATTGACCAGAAACGGTCAAATTTGTTTCTTTTCCGAAGAAATCTTTCTTGTAATCTATATTTCCGTCCTTGTCTTTTGCTGGGTTCTTTAAATCTTGAGCAGTTACCTTAAACATCTCACCTGCTCCCTCTGCATCACTACCCGTAATAATAGGAGTATTTACATAGTAAAAACCTTCTTTCTGAAAGTACTCATGAACCGCAAAACTCAATTTTGAACGCAAGCGCATTACAGCCCCAAAGGTATTTGTACGCACGCGCAGATGGGCCTGCTCTCTCAGTTTTTCTAAGGTATGACGCTTAGGTTGTAAAATAGTAAGTTTAACTTCTTCCGGGTCTGCATCGCCCAGAATTTTAACGTCTTTTACATCTACTTCTACCGTCTGGCCACCACCCTGGCTTTCAATTAAATTACCAGTAACCATTATTGCCGCACCTACTGTAATACGCTTTAGTAACGCAGGATCTGTGTTTTCAAAGTCAACAACACATTGTAAATTATTTATGGTAGAACCATCATTTAAAGCAATAAAACGATTGGCTCTAAAGCTACGCACCCATCCTCTTACAATAATCTCGTGCCCCTTTGGCTCTTCTTTTAAAATATGTACAATGGTTTTTTTCATAATCTAATCTATAGGATAAGCCATTAACGGCTAAAAATTCAATTTTATAATTAGCAAATATATATTTTACAGCTAATCTCCGCAAAGCGGAAATTCACATATAAAACTTATTCTTTATCTAAATTTTCTAATTCTTCCTCGTCATCAGCTTCATCAAGAATCTGAATAGCCGGCTTTTTAAAATCCTCTTTATTTGCAATACTTCGCTCAAGTGAAAGCAATAAAGAAGGTAATAATAACAAGTTTGAAAGCATTGCAAAAATAAGTGTCACTGAAACGAGACCACCTAAAGCTACAGTACCTCCAAAGCTACTGATCATAAATACCGAAAAGCCAAAGAATAATACGATTGATGTATAAAACATACTCACACCTGCTTCTCTAACCGAAGCATATACAGATCGTTTAATTCTCCAACCGCTACTTTTTAACTCCTGACGGTATTTTGCCAAAAAATGAATGGTATCATCTACCGATATACCAAAAGCAATACTAAACACCAAAATTGTTGATGGTTTTATAGGCACTCCTAAATACCCCATAAGACCTGCGGTAATTAACAGGGGTAATAAATTAGGAATTAGGGAGACCAGAATCATTTTGAATGATCTAAACATAAACGCCATAAACACAGCAATTAATAAAATTGCAAGAGACAAGCTAATGATTAAATTATTTATTAAATACGTTGTTCCTTTTTGAAAGACCAGCGCTTTACCGGTAAGCGTGACATTAAATTTATCTTTAGGAAACAGAATATTTATTTTATTGTACAAATTGTCCTCTACGATTTCCATACGGTCTGTACCTATGTCTTGCATAAAAGTAGTCATACGCGCGTATTGACCGGTAGAATCTATATAACTGTCTAGCAAACTCGCTTCGGTAGAAAAACGCTGGGCATAGGGTAAAATAAAATTACGCTCGTTTGAAGTGGGTAACTGGTAATATTGAGGATCACCATTATAAAATGCCTGTTTACCATACTTAACAAGATTTACGATTGACAGTGGCTTAGACAGTTCTGGTGTTTCAGAAATTGTAGTTGCCAACTCATCCATTCGCTTTAAAGTAGGCAATTTCATTACTCCTTTAGGACGCTTGGTGTCAATTAGAACTTCGAGCGGCATGATACCATCAAACTCAGACTCAAAAAATTTAATATCTCTATAAAATCCGGTATTCTTCGGCATATCTTCAATAAGACTTCCTGAAACCTTAATCTTATAAATACCTATCATACTTACAATAAGCAACAGAATTGTGGTAATGTAAATAGTAATTCTACGATCACGCACCATCTTTTCAACCCAGTTTACAAAACCTTCAATCCAGGATTTACCCAAATGTTTTAAATGACGCTCTTTAGGAGGGGTCATATAGCTGTAAATGATAGGAATAATCAATAAACTCAATAAAAATAACGCAAGAATATTTATTGAAGCCACAATACCAAACTCTTTTAGTAGCGAGCTTTGGGTTAAAATAAACGTAGCAAAACCAGAAGCCGTGGTAATATTTGTCATCAACGTAGCGTTACCCACTTTTGTAATGACCCGTTGTAAAGCTTTTATTTTATTACCGTGATTTTTGTATTCCTGCTGGTATTTATTTATTAAAAATATACAGTTTGGAATTCCTATAACAATAATCAAAGGCGGAATTAAAGCGGTAAGTACGGTTATCTCATAACCCAGTAATCCTAGAAGACCAAATGCCCACATCACGCCAATTACCACAGTAATCATGGAGATGAATGTTGCCCTGTATGACCTAAAAAAGAAAAAGAATATTAATGAAGTAACCACTAAGGCACCTCCTACAAACCAACCTATCTCCCCTATTATTGTCTTACTGTTAAGAGTTCTTATATAGGGCATTCCGCTGGTATGAACTGTAATACCCGTTTCTGCCTCAAAATTTTCAATAAGCGGAATTAAGTCATCTACTACAAAATCTTTTCGCGCAGCTGTATTCACAATATCCTTTTTAAGATATACTGCAGAACGCACCGTACCGGTTTTTTTATTGTAAATAAGACCTTCATAGAACGGAAGATCTGAAAATAATTTTTTCTTTAACGCTTGTGCTTCAGCATCTGTTTTGACATTACCATCTATAAATGGCTTCAAGTCAAAACGCTTTGGATTGTCTTCTTTTTGTAAGAGCTTCAAATCTTTTAAAGAAACCGAAAGCGCAACTGCATCTAAACTGTTTATGGTATCTGAAAGCGCATTCCACTTATTGAGGATTTCAGGAGTAAAAAGCGCGTCATCTTTTATCCCGAAAACAACTAGGTTTCCCTCTTCGCCAAATTGCTTTAAAAACGCATTGTATTCAAGATTTACTTCGTGATCGTCTGGCAGGAGATTCGCTTCGGTATAGGTAAATCGCATATATTTCCACTGCGTTCCCAAAAACACCGTAAATCCGGCAATAAGAAAAAGAATAAAGAGTCTGTTACGAAGAATAAGGCGAGCTACACCGTTCCAAAACCCGTAACCCAAAAGCTTGGTCATCGTCTTAGTTTAAGAGCGGCAAAGGTACTTATTTGGTACTGAATTCCCTTTAGGAAAACCTTATTTTACAGTTGCAGATTAAAGGTGAATTTAAATGCGATATTATCGGCAAAATTTGGCAGACTATTTGCACCGTATCTATAAGTTAAGCTGGTACCAAAACCAAATAGAATTTTATTAATCTCAAAACCACTTTCTGTAAACCCTTTGTTTAATTTACCAAATGTTACATCTTGATGACGCTCAATATTAGAGATGTCTCCTATCGCATAACGGGTTATAAAAACCATTTCTGGTTGAAATTTTTCACCTAAATTAAATGGGCGTAAATGATGCTTTATTTGAAGTGAAGCAATACGATCTGAGAAAAACTCTCCAAAATACATGGTTTCAAAACTACTTACCCCTGCAACAGAAAAGCGTTGCATAATTGTTTCTTTAGTAGGTGCATTAGGATACGCATGAAATAAATGCGTAAGCGGTACCTCGCCAAATGCCATTTTACCTTCAATCAAAAATTCGGTTGTTGATTTATTTAAACGCTCTACCTGATAGAAAAATTTAGCTCCTACCCGTGTAAAATCAAAATCTCCCTTGAGTAAACCAGATATACCTTTTGATATCTGCGCTGTAATTTTAGGATAGCCATCGTAAATCTCAACAGTTCCTTTTTCTGAACGCATAAATTTACTTGACGGACTCCAGCGAACACCAAAAGTAGCTTCGGTAATATCATATTCACTATAGGTGTCATCACCTAAAACAAATGAATAATCCTGGGTTTGCAACACATTTGTCTTCGCAAACTGAAACTCTGATAAAATTTTTGGTGTGATCTGATATTCCTGATTTAATCGGAAGGTTTTAAAATCAAAAAACTGTGTAATATTAACTAAGCGTGGTTCAAAAAGCGAATATACCCGGCGATCTGTGAGATAATTAAAACTACCTGTCTCCTGCAAATCATCACTATAACTTAAACTTAACCAGGCTCCGTGAGATTCATTTAATAGCACACCACCTCCAAAACCATATTTTAAAACTTTATCCTTAAAGCCATAAGCGGTATATCCTTCAAGTCTAAAATTTTCAGAAAATCGAGCGTTAGTAACTCCACCTAAACCCAGGCGCAGTCCCTCGTAATTGTTAAATTTTAAAGGATAGGTAAGATCAAAATCAAAGAAATCTACAGTATAGTACCCAATCCCAAAATTATTTATCATCGCTAAACGACGTTCTATATTTTCGGTTTTAACTACATTATCAAGATAGTCAAAACTATTTAAATCGCGCTGTGACAGCCCTTGTGTTCTGTACTTTTCCCAAAACGATTCAGGCTTCTCTTCAGCATCTTCCATAACTTCAATGGCCAGGTTTGAATGTTCAAGAGCGGCACTTTCAGAAAGGTTAAAGTTGGTGTTATAAGATGTAGAGAGCAAATACCTGCCCTGTATGGCTTCCTTTACAGGATTTTTTTCAATTGTTCCTACTGAAACTTTTCCTCTAAAAAGTGAGAGCCTTTTTGAACTTTCTCCTTTTTCAATATAAAGTTTACTTGACTTAGGTAAATACACCTCATTTTCAGCTATGTATTCATACTCCTGTTCAATGCGTGCAAGAAGCTCATCATTGATGCTAATATGTACCTTCTGAAGCGCCATTGTTGCAGCATCTAAATAAAGGATCCCCTCTAATCCAGGAATTGTTTCTGGTCGCTTGGGCTGAAAAGACACCGCGAAGCCCGGCCTATTTAATATTATTGTATCTCCTACAAACTGATAATTATAATTTTTAAGTCCGCGTTTTGAGAGCGGTCCCGCATAGCGATAATTAAAGATTACAAAGTCTTCATCATAAAAAGATCTTGACTGCAATGTAATACCTAATACTTCATAACGCGGCTCTTTAAAGCCTGCCATGTTAATACCCAGTACTTCTTCCTTAAAACCATTAGCCTCATTATAATTATTTAATGCAACCTTCTCGGTAAAAAAGGAATGAGAATTTGTTTGGTTGGCTATAGAATCTGTAATTATCGTTTTCTCGTAGGTTGTATAGCTGTAATGCTTTAAAACGGCCTGAGGATTATTTACTATGCCTCGATCAATAGCCGACTGCATCAACGAATCAATATCTATATTTTTTTGCTGAGAAAAGCCATTAATCTGCCCAGCGAAGAACACAATAAGAATAAATATTACGGGTTTAACCATTATAAAAAAGGAACTTAGAGACTAAAAATACTATAAAAAAAGCGACCCTCGGGTCGCTCTTAGCATGAGTTTAACTAGCTAAATAAAGAAGCAGTTAACTAAATTAAGTAGTGCATTATTAAACAGTAAGAATTTCTTTTTCTTTGACTACAAGAATCTCATCTATCTTTTTAATATAACTATCAGTTAAATCCTGCACGTCTACTTCCGCATTACGGCATAAATCTTCTGCAAGACCATCTTTCTCTAATTTTTTAATATCGTTGTTTGCGTTTTTACGATCATTACGCACACCTACCTTAGCATCTTCTGCTTCTGCTTTTGCCTGCTTAACAAGATCTTTACGACGCTCTTCGGTAAGTGGCGGTACATTTATGATAACACTTTCCCCGTTATTCATAGGATTGAAGCCTAGATTAGCATTCATAATTGCCTTTTCAATCTCGTGAATCATCGCTTTTTCCCAGGGTTGAATAGAAATTGTCCTACCATCTGGCGTATTCACGTTTGCGACTTGAGAAAGTGGCGTTTGACTACCGTAATAATCTACCATTACACTCCCCAACATCGCAGGACTAGCTTTACCGGCACGTATGTTTGCAAATTGTTTTTTAAGATGCGTAATAGCACTTTGCATCGCTTCTTCTGCACCGTCTAAAATAAATTGTATGTCTTCGTTCATAGCATTATAAATTATCCTGTTTTTAAAAAACAGTCAAAAATACTAAATTATAAATTTACTGTTGTACCTATAGCTTCACCATTAACAACCTTTAAGAGATTGCCTTGCTTGTTCATATCAAATACAATAATAGGCAATTCGTTCTCCTGACTTAATGTAAAAGCAGTAGTATCCATCACCTTTAAACCTTTTTGAAGTACATCTTCAAAACTAATAAAGTCAAATTTTACGGCTTTATCATCTTTTTCAGGATCGCTAGTATAAATACCATCTACACGAGTACCTTTTAAAATTACATCTGCGTGAATTTCTATTGCTCTAAGTACCGCTGCTGAATCTGTAGTAAAATAAGGATTCCCTGTACCTCCACCAAAAATAACCACGCGTCCTTTCTCTAAATGACGAATAGCTCTTCTACGAATGAAGGGCTCTGCTACTTCGTTAATTTGAATTGCACTCTGTAGACGAGTTTGTATACCTGCCTCTTCAAGAGCGCTTTGCAATGCAAGACCATTTATTACCGTTGCGAGCATCCCCATATGATCACCCTGAACACGATCCATACCACGGCTTGCACCTGCCACACCTCTAAAGATGTTACCGCCACCTATTACAATAGCTACTTCTACACCTTTATCGAGAACTTTTTTAATCTCCTCTGCATATTCTGCTAATCTATCGGGATCAATACCATACTGGCGGTTTCCCATTAATGCCTCACCAGATAATTTAAGAAGAATACGTTTGTACTGCATGATTTTAATAAATTTTGGGCAAATATACGGTTAATGAGTATGTGAAAAAAAATGAATTTAAGACATAAAAAAAGGCTGCCAATTGGCAGCCTTTTAATTCTATAGAATACTCTAAACGAATTAAGCTAAGCTTACACGTTTAAAACCTACAACTTCAGCATCACCTTTGCTAGCTACATACTTAGCAACGTTTGTGCTTTCGTCCATAATAAATACTTGATCAAGTAAAGCTTTCTCATTATCCATAGTTGTGTTATCAGCTACGTAACGGTCTAATTTACCTGGTAAGATACGATCCCAGATTTGCTCTGGCTTTCCTTCTGCTTTTAATTCTTCTTTGATATCTGCTTCTGCCTTAGCCATAACTTCTGGAGTTAACTGAGACATTGAGATATATTGAGGAACGTTTTTAAGTGTTTTACCTAAACGTCCTAGCTCTTCATTTTCTTTTTCGATAGCAGCGATACGAGCTTCAGTTTCTGACGCAACAAATTCTGGATCAAAATCTTTGTAAGATAATGTAGTCGCACCCATTGATGCTACTTGCATAGAAACACTTTTAGCAACCTCATCTGCATTCTCTGTAGCTTTAGAAAGACCAGTTAAAGCACCTATTTTATTACCGTGTACATAAGCACCTACAAAAGGAGCTTCTAAAACCTCAAAACCACCTATTTCTAATTTCTCTCCAATAACACCAGTCTGCTCAATTAGCTTTTCAGAAACAGTCATTCCCTGAAAATCAGCAGCTAAAAATTCATCTTTGCTGTTATAATTTAAGGCAACATCACCTAACTCATTAGCCATCTCAACATACGTATCGTTTTTAGCAACGAAATCTGTCTCACAGTTTAATGAGAAAACAACACCTCTATTGTTTGCATCATTAATCTTTGCTACAACAACTCCTTCACTTGAGTCACGATCTGCACGTTTTTCAGCAATTTTTTGTCCTTTTTTACGAAGTACAGTAATCGCTTTGTCAAAATCACCTTCTGCCTCAACTAATGCATTTTTACAATCCATCATACCGGCACCGGTAGCTTTTCTCAATTTATTTACGTCTGCGGCTGTTATTTTTGCCATTTTATTTAGAATTTATGAGTTAAAACAAAAAGTCGTTTAGCTTAGTGCAAAATTGCAATATACTAAACGACTTCAGCTATTATCAAATTGTTAAATACTATTCTTCTTCGTCGCTAGCTGCAGCTTTAGCTTTTGCCTTTTCTGGCTTAGCGTCTGCTTTTTTAGCTTTTGGCTTGTCTTCTTTATCTTTCTCTTTACCAGCTTTACGCTCAGAAAGACCTTCAACAATTGCATCAGCAACGTTAGCTATGATTTTCTCGATAGATTTAGAAGCATCATCATTAGATGGGATAGCGAAATCAACCTGACGTGGGTCAGAGTTAGTATCAACCATCGCAAAGATTGGAATGTTTAATTTTTGAGCTTCTTTAATCGCAATGTGTTCACGCTTAATATCAACTACAAATAAAGCACCCGGTAAACGTGTCATATCTTCGATAGAACCTAAGTTCTTCTCTAATTTGTCACGCATACGGTTCATTTGTAATTGCTCTTTTTTAGACAAGCTATCAAAACGACCGTCTTGTTTCATACGATCTACAGTTTGCATTTTCTTAACCGCTTTACGTATAGTTACGAAGTTAGTTAACATACCACCTGGCCATCTTTCTGTAATGAAAGGCATTTTAGCGCGACCTGCGTGATCAGCAACAATTTCTTTTGCTTGTTTTTTGGTAGCTACAAAAAGTATTTTTCTACCTGAAGCTGCAATTTTAGCTAGAGCTTCTGAAGCTTCGCTAAGTTTAGCAGCAGTTTTGTATAGATTAATGATGTGAATACCATTACGCTCCATATAGATATATGGTGCCATGTTTGGATCCCATCTTCTGGTAAGGTGACCAAAGTGTACACCTGCATCCAGTAAATCCTTTACATTTTCTGTTTTTGCCATTTTTAAATTTAGTTTACGTTCCCGTTGTAGTAGCAATATGTAAGTGGTTCCCGTCTTTGACGTGTCGCCTTACCTATTTAGATGCTAAACCAATTTTTCCGCTTTCGCGAAAACAAGGACTATTTAATTAAAAATTAATTTCTTTTTGATTTCAAAAGAGCTGCCAATAAAAGACAGAATTTTTGAAATACAATAGTTGTTAACGTTTTGAGAATTGGAATTTCTTACGCGCTTTCTTCTGACCGAATTTCTTACGCTCTACCATTCTTGGATCTCTCGTTAACAAACCTTCAGGCTTAAGGATAAGTCTGTTTTCTGCGTCTAATTCGCACATCGCTCTAGAAAGAGCAAGACGTACAGCTTCAGCTTGACCAGTAATACCACCACCGTAAACATTTACTTTAACGTCAAAGTTTTTTTCATTTTCAGTCATTACTAATGGCTGATTAACTTTGTACTGTAAAGTTCCTGTAGTGAAATATTCTTTAACATCACGCTTGTTAATGGTGATGTTACCAGAACCCGGAGCTAAATAAACACGAGCAACAGCCGTTTTTCTACGACCAATTTTGTGAATTACTTCCATTTACTTAAGTTCGTTAATGTTGATTACTTTAGGCTTCTGTGCTTCCTGCCCGTGATCTGCACCGGCATAAACCTTTAAATTGCGATAAATCGCGCTACCTAATTTGTTTTTAGGCAACATACCTTTTACTGCATTTTCGACAAGACGCGCAGGGTCTTTACCGTACAATTCTTTTGCAGTTAGGCTTCTTTGACCACCAGGATAGCCCGTATGACGGATGTAAGATTTAGAATCCCACTTCTTTCCTGTTAAGTTGATTTGAGAGGCATTGATAACAATAACATTGTCTCCGCAATCAACGTGTGGTGTGTAGTTAGGCTTGTACTTTCCGCGCAAAAATTTTGCAACGATAGTAGACATGCGACCCAACGTTTGTCCTTCAGCATCAATAACAACCCACTCTTTGTTAACGGTGTTCTTGTTGGCAGATACTGTTTTGTAACTTAATGTGTCCACACTGTTTTATTTAATTATTAAACATTCCATTTCCTGCTATCTCGTTCACACGGGAAAACAGGGGTGCAAATGTACAATTATAAATGAATATGACAAACTCAGCCTTACTATAATTTTTATCGCTTTTAATAACTGGTTATCAATACACTAATCAGCTCTAATAAAAAAAAGATAAAAATGTTCACTGAATAAGATATAGTTGAAGACTCAGAGACTTCTACTTGTTAATAGACTAAAAGCTATTTATTTAAAAGAATCTAGATTTATGAGCCCTCTCACTTAAACTTATAATGCATCATAAATCAAAATCACCTATTTAAACTTTCTTCAAAAAAATATTTTGATATATTTTTTAGGCATATTGGGTATTTCTAAGAGTGAATTTATAATTACTTATGCACTCATTAAGCAGATCATAATTTCTCTTAAAATTTTGAAAACGTTTTTTCTAAATTCTGTTTTAAATTCTAACGCAACTGGTTTTGTTAAAATATTATTCAATAGTTAGTTTTTACTACAAATAGCTCTGTCTAATTTAAATATTAGACTATATAATTGTTGAATTTTGTGTTAAAAGTAATAATCACTTCATTTTAATATTTTAGAAAAATATAATTAACAATTAATATAAATTTCACCTTTATAACCAAAACATAATTTAAATGGTGAAAAGACTATTATTTAGTTTGCTATTATGCCTGATAGCAATGAGCACCTATGCTCAAGAAAAAACCGTTTCTGGAACTGTAATAGGACCTGATGGTATTCCTTTACCGGGAGTTAACGTAATTATCAAAGGTGCCACAAATCGGGGGACACAAACAGATTTTGATGGGGTGTACTCGTTAACTGCAAAACCCGAAGAAACATTAGTTTTTTCATTTGTAGGTTTTATTAATCAAGAGAAAAAAATAGGAACACTGTCAAAGATTGATGTTGTTCTTGCTGAAAGTACAGAATCTCTTGACGAAGTAATTGTAGTTGCCTATGGTACCACCACACGAGGTGAAGTGACCGGTTCAGTAAGCACTGTATCTGGCGATGCAATTGAAAACAGACCACTTACTAATGTCATCTCTGCATTAGAAGGAACAGCGTCTGGAGTTCAAATCGCATCTGGTAGCGGCCAGCCTGGCTCTGCACCTAGCATACGTATTCGTGGTTTTGGCTCTGTAAACTCTAGCCAGGAACCTCTTTATATAGTAGATGGTGTAGTGTACTCAGGAAGTTTTGCTAGCTTAAATTCTAACGATATTGAAAGTTTTACAGTTCTTAAAGATGCTGCATCTACTGCTATTTATGGTTCGCAGGGTGCAAACGGGGTTGTTGTAATTACTACAAAAAAAGGTAAAAAAGGAAAGGATCAAATTAGTCTTGAAGTGAGCCAAGGTATGGCATCACGTTCGATTCCTGAATATGATCGCGTAGGCCCTTCTCAATATTATGAATTGATGTGGGAGGCTTATAGAAACAGTTTAACGTTTAGAAATTCTAACCCTTTATCTACTAATGATGCAAACATAAAAGCATCAGAAGATATTTCCAATTTGCTAGGATACAATCCCTACAATGTAAGCAATGATCAAATTGTTTTAAATAATGGATCAATAAATCCCAACGCATCACTAAAATATCCTGGTGATTTAAATTGGCAAGATGCACTAGAAAGAACGGGGATTATTCAAAACATCAACTTCTCCTACCAAGGTGGAACCGAGAAAACTGATTATTTTGCATCACTAAGCTACTTAGATCAATCTGCTAACGTAATAAATTCAGACTTTGAGCGTATTACTGGTAGAATAAATTTAAACTCAAAAATTAAAGATTGGTTTAAGACAGGCTTTAATATTACTGGTGCAACTTCAACATCAAACCAGGCTGTAGATGGCGCTGCAAATAGCTCTTCATTTGTAAATCCTTTCAGATTCTCAAGATTTATAGCTCCCATTTATCCTGTATTTTTACACGACGCTACAACCGGAGACTTTATTCTAGATGATGCCGGAAACAGAATTTACGATACAGGAGATTATACTGAAGTAAGACCAGCAGGAGCTTCTCCGGGAAGACACGCTATACAAGAAAACTTGTTAAATATTGACAAGGATGATCGTTTTGCAATAAATGCTAGAACCTATGCTGAGTTCTACTTTCTTAAAGATTTTACATTCACATTTAATGCTGGTATAGATAAGAATTATTATCAAAATGAAAATTATGATAATAAAATCGTAGGTGATGGCGCACCTGATGGTCGTGCCGGAAGAACAACTCAAACAACAACTGTAATCACTTATAACCAACTCTTAAATTGGAATAAATCTATCGGAAACCACAATATCACCGCTTTATTAGGTCATGAAAGTCTTGATTACAGCTTAAATTTTCTAACAGGTTTCAGACAAAATCAAGTTGTAGATGGTAATACCGAATTAATAAACTTTGCCACAACGGTAGATTTAGAATCTTACAGCAGAGAATATGGAAAAGAAGGGTATTTTTCAAGATTAAATTACAACTATGACAATCGTTACTTTGCTGCGGGGTCATACAGAAGAGATGGTTCTTCTCGTTTTGCAAATGACGTACGTTGGGGTAATTTCTACTCATATAGTGGGGCCTGGAGAATAGATCAAGAAAACTTTCTTAAAGATCAGAGTTGGCTAAACTTTTTAAAACTTAGAGCTTCTTACGGTCAGGTAGGAAACGACTCTAACCTGTCAAATGCTTCTTTAAGTTTTTATGCAAGTCAATCTTTATTAGGATTAGGTAATAACAACGCAGGTGAGCCTGGTATTTTAATAAGTGCTCCCGGTAATGAATTTTTAGAATGGGAAACTCAAAAACAAACTGATCTGGGTCTTGATTTTGGCTTTTTCAATAATCGAATTAGCGGATCTTTTGCATATTATAAAAAGATTACAGACGGACTCATATTTGACGTACCACTTCCTGTATCTTCAGGTTTAGACAACTACCCAGCAAACATTGGTAATATGTTCAACAGAGGTCTGGAGCTAGATTTAAATCTTGGCTTAGTGAGAAATGAAAACTTTAGCTGGAATTTAAATATCAACGCTTCTACAATTCACAACGAGTTTACAGAACTTCCGCAGGAAGAAATTATCAACGGAACTAAAAAATATGTTGTAGGCGGTTCTATATTTGATTACTGGCTACGTGAATATTCTGGTGTAGACCCAGCAGACGGTTCTGCTCTATACGTCTTTGATCCAGAATTAGGTACTCCCGAAGATGCAGATGTAAGAACTGTTAATGGCAACTTAGTAACTACTAATCAAAATAAAGCACTTTACAATTCTACAGCCACAGCGCTCCCCGATTTATTCGGAAGCTTTACAAGTACTTGGAATTATAAAGGCATAGAATTGAGAACACTATTTACTTACAGCATAGGAGGAGACACTTATGATACTAATCTTGCAGGTCTTTTACATTCTGGAAATTACGGTGCAGCATTAAGCACTCGTATATTAGACAGATGGCAACAGCCGGGTGATATCACAGATATTCCTAGATTAGATACAGATCAACGTGCTGCTTTTGAAGCAGCTTCAGATAGATATTTGGTAAGCTCTACCTTTTTAGGTCTTCGTCAGGTTTCATTATCCTATAATTTACCTGCCCAACTTATCGATCGTATTGGCTTAACTAATGCTAAAATTTATCTGAATGGAGAAAACATTCATTTTTGGACTTCGGTTGATGGTCTTGATGTAGGTCAAAACTTTAACGGAACCACACAAAACCGCTTTTCTCCCTCCAGAACTATAAGTTTAGGATTTAACTTATCTCTATAATATACTACTATGAAAAAAATATATAAATACACACTTCCACTTCTTGCTCTACTAAGTATGAGTAGTTGCAGTGAGGACTTTTTAGATAGATTTCCTACTGAAGATGTGCCTGCTGAAGCTGCAACGACCACCACAGATAACTTATTCCTGGTTGTAAATGGTATTCACCGCTCCTTATATCAGCGCTACAATTCACAGGGAGAAGGAGGAATAGGTTCTATGATGATTCAAACAGATGTTCTAGGAGAAGATTTTGTTATGACTTCTGCAGGAAACGGCTGGTTTAATAATACCTATAAATGGGTTGATCATACTAATGCTTCTGATGCAGATGACTTATTTCCATATCGCGTATTATACCGTGTGATAAGAAATGCCAACGTTATTATTAATGGAGCTGAAAATGCATCAGGTCCTACAGCAGATAGAGATGCAGCTCTTGGCCAGGCTTTAGTATACAGAGCGTACTGTCATTTCCAATTGGTTCAACTTTATGGTAAACGCTATCAAGCAGGAGCACCTAATAATCAACTGGGAGTTCCTATACGCCTAACCACAGAAAATAATCCTCTTGCCAGAGCAACTGTAGAAGAAGTTTACACTCAGGTAAATTTAGATTTAGATAGTGCTATAACACTTCTTGATGGATATGAGCGTCCTAATAAATCTCATTTTGATAAAAGTGTGGCCTTAGGATTAAAAGCGAGAGTAGCTCTAGTGCAACAAAACTATCCGCTTGCAGCAACATTAGCTAATCAAGCTAGACAAGGATACACGTTAATGTCTAATGACGAATATTTTAACTCGTTTAATACTTACACAAACAGAGAATGGATGTGGGGTAGTTTTGTTCAGGAAGATCAAACAATTTTCTTTGCAAATTTTGGAGCATATGTATCTAGAAACTTTAGCTCTACTAATATTAGAACAAACCCTAAAGCTATTAACTCAAAGCTTTACAATCTAATTTCTGAAACAGACGTACGCGCTAAACTATTTGATCCAACAGGAGCTCATAGCAACCTTCCTGCAGGGGTTACTCTTGCCTCGAACTTTGCAAGAAAACCTTTTACCAGTCAAAAGTTTATTGCTGCAGGTACAGGAGATAGTAGAATGGATGTACCTTATATGAGAGCGGCAGAAATGTATTTAATTGAAGCGGAGGCATTATCCTATTCAAATGAAAACGCAGCAAAACAAGTTCTTCTAGCTTTAGCTTCTAATCGCGATCCAAGCTATACTCTTTCAGCAAATACAGGCGCAGCACTTAAAAATGAAATTTATACGCAACGCCGCATAGAACTGTGGGGTGAAGGTTTTAGATTTTATGACTTAAAAAGGTTGAACCAACCTTTAGACAGAACAGGCGCAAATCACGATCCTGCTTTAGTGGGTCAATTATTTGAAGTTCCTGCCGGGGATAATAGATGGCAATGGCAAATACCACTAGATGAGATTAACTCAAATCCACTAGTTGAGCAAAACCCTTCTTAGTTAATTTAGCCCGTTTAAGAAATATTAAACGGGCTTTTTTAATTCTTATAAGAACTTCGTTAGACTGCGTAACTGTAAACAGTTTTCACCAATTTCTCAAGTCACTCATATTTAGCTCTGTTTCAAGTTTCAAAATTTCAATTCCAAATTAAAACTTCAATTTTTTATTTCGATTTTGTAAATATTGAAACCTATTTAAGTCTAAAATTCAATAAAAATTAAAATATTTGCCTTGTTATTGCTAATCTCCTATCTAAAGGCTTAATTTTTATTTTATGCGCGGTTTATTATGTCTGGTATTACTCTCCTTACTACTAGTTCCAGATATAGTTTATGGTCAAAATCAGAAGACTGAAAAAATTAATAAACGCTCGTATACAACATTAAAGATTGAAAATGAAAATGCACCTGATATTGATGGAGTTTTAAACGATTCTGCCTGGGAACTTGTACCCTTTACTACAGATTATACGCAACTGCAACCTAATATTGGGGCGGCTCCTACAGAGCAAACTAAAATGAAAATCATCTACGATGACGGGTATATTTATGTCGCATTTAGATGTCTTGATCAAGATCCTGATGGTATTGAAAAACGCCTTTCAAGACGTGATGGTTTTGCAGGAGATTGGGTAGAAATAAGCTTTGACAGTTATAATGATGATCGTACGGCATTTTCATTTACTCTAACCGCTGCGGGTGTAAAAGCAGATGAGTTCATATCAAATAACGGTCGCTTTGATGAAACTTGGAATCCCATCTGGTATGCTAAAACCAATATTGATGAGCTAGGCTGGACAGCTGAGTTGAAAATACCTTTGAGTCAATTGCGTTTTAATAGTGATGAAGATCAAGTTTGGGGATTACAGTCAAAACGTTTTTATTTTAGAAATAGGGAGCGTTCACTCTGGCAGGAGATCATACCCAATGCACCGGGATATGTTAGTGAATTTGGCGAATTAAGAGGTCTCAAAAACTTAACGCCTCAAAAACAACTGGAAATACAACCTTATTTAGTTTCTCAACTTGACACATACGAATCTCAAGCTGGAAATCCTTATCGGGATGGTAGTGATTCCCGCATAAATGCAGGTCTCGATGCTAAAATAGGTATTACAAATGACCTTACACTAGATCTCACATTAAATCCAGATTTTGGGCAGGTAGAAGCAGATCCCGCGGCAATTGCCCTAGATGGTTTTCAAATATTTTTTAAAGAACAGCGTCCCTTTTTTGTAGCTAACAGCAATATATTTGATTATGATCTTGACGATCAATCTTCAGATAACTTATTCTATTCACGACGCATTGGTCGCAGTCCGCAGCGAGCGGTGCGTGACCCTGAAGTTGTTTATACAGACACTCCTCAAAATTCAACCATTCTTGGAGCTGCAAAATTTAGTGGAAAAACAAAAAACGGGTGGACACTTGGCCTATTAGAAAGCCTTACCGCAAAAGAATATGCACAAACGTTTAGAAATGATTCTTCACAACGCAACATTCTGGTAGAGCCACTAACAAACTACCTTATTGGGCGTGCACAAAAAGATTTTAATAATCGCAATTCGTACATAGGCGTAATAGCTACAGCGACCCATCGCAAATTAGAACCCGGGCTTTATAACCTACATAGCGATGCCTTTTCTGGAGGTATTGACTTCAAACATAACTGGAATGATCGCAACTATTATTTACAAGGTAATACAGTTATTAGTAATGTACAAGGCAGTACAAAGGCCATTACGCGTACGCAGCGTTCCTTAACGCACCTCTTCAATAGGCAGGACGCAACACACCTTAATGTAGATACTACAAAAACAGCACTTACAGGAACTGGCGGCAATTTAGAAATAGGTAAAGCTTCCGGCGGAAACTTCACAGGTAGTTTAGGAGCTTCCTGGAAATCTCCAGAATTAGAACTGAATGATGTGGGCTTTCTCAGGCAAGCAGATTTAATAACACAATTTAGCACGCTCAAGTACACGCTTTTAAACCCTACCGAAAAATTCAGAACTATTAATATTGAATTTGAACAAAAAAGTCTTTTTGATTTTGAAGGAAATTATAATCGCATAGAATATAGTCTCGAGTCCTTTTTTAGATTTAACAATACCTGGGAGACTAATTTTGGTTTAATACACAAGCCTAGAATAATTAGTACAACAGAATTGAGAGGTGGACCACGGTTTCGATTTAATGAAGAAAATATTCAATTTTTATTTATTAACTCAGACTCCAGAAAAAAATTTACCTATGGTGCCGGGTATGTAATCTCTCAGGCATCCCAAAATAACTTTTCAGTTTTTAGAGTTGAAGCTGGCTTTGAGTATCAGCCTTTAGATGCGCTAAGTGTATCTTTTTATCCCGAATATGAGATTAGCCCTAACAAAACGCAGTACGTTAGCACCACAAACTACAACGGTCAAAACAGATATATCTTAGGGAATATAGATCAGAAAACCTTAAGCGCCACCCTACGAATTAACTACAGCTTAAATCCTAATTTAAGCGTGCAATATTATGCGCAACCCTTTGCTTCTAAAGGAACCTATACAAACTTTAACCGTGTTGATAATTCAATTGCAAAAGACCTTAATGAGCGCATACGTTTATTTACGCCAGATCAAATTTCTAAAAATGATATAGAATACACAGTTGATGAAAATTTAGATGGCGTTACCGATTACCGTTTTAGAGATCCTGATTTTTCTGTGGTGCAACTAAGAACAAATCTGGTGGTACGCTGGGAATACATACCGGGTTCAGAATTATTTTTTGTCTGGTCACAGGGAGCAGACGGCAATAACGATCCTGCGAATACAGTTTTTAATGCTTTAGACCAGCAAATTGTAAACAAGCAATTAAACAATACATTTCTAATTAAAGCTACCTATCGCTTTTTATTATAAAGTGATTAAACCAAGCCTCTAACCGAAGAATCGCCCTAAATACATTTTCGATTTCAGAGGTATTCTAGCTTTCTATTTTTTTATTAAGCTTTTCGCTAAATCCTTTTCTATTTTCAAATCGAAGAAATTTAAATGATTTGTTAGGAATTCATTTTATGGGTTAAAAAACAAACCATACTACCTGCAGTTGGCTGAAAATAAGATAAACTCTTTAAAAGTACTGGTACAAAATAACTTTTTTACCTATTTTTAGAACCCCAACTCGTTAAAATGAAAAATTCCCTAATTTTCCTAGCAGTCCTTACATTTTCTCAATTTTTAATCGCTCAGGTAGGAATAGGAACTGTAAATCCTGAAGCCAGATTAGATATCGTTTCTACAAATTCAGGAATACTTATCCCGCGTGTTGCTCTAACTAGCATTACAGACGCAAGCACTGTGATCAATCCAACAGGAGGCACAATTGCAGCGAGTACACTCGTTTATAATGACAGTACTGGCGGTCTGACACCAGCAGGCTATTATTATTGGCAGAACAGTCAATGGAATCAACTGGCATCAACTAGCCAAAAGCAAGTTCACTTCGGAAAAATACTTGTAAGTGCCTCTGGAGTAATAAATGTTTCGGGCGTAGGATTTTCTCCAAAATCTGTAGAATTTGTAGCCATTAACAGGGTACAGGATTTTAATACTGGCGCTTACCGGGCCAATGGAAACAACACTAATGATATACGTATGGCAGGTGGGATGACGACAGGTTATGCTCAAATTAATGGCACCAGTATAGATCAACAGGTAATTTCAAACGGCTTTAGTGGTTCTAGTATTAATAACATTGGGACATATTCCTCAATCTCACATTGTATTGCTGCCTTTTTTGTGAATAATAATGGAGAACCTATACATGATGATGGATCACCAAATTCTGGAAGTGATAGTCAAAACGGTTTAATAAGCGCCTCGTTACAGTCATTTGACGATGATGGTTTTACTTTAAATTTTGACAACTTTCTGGCTGGCTCAACAACCAGTAACCGTACAAACCAAATGGTAATAATTTATAAAGCTTATAGATAAATTAGTAAAATAAGTAAAAAGACTAAGGGCTTCCAAAAATGGAAGCCCTTAGTCTATATATTAATGAGCCTCAAGCCAATTCTCTCCAACTCCCAGTTCAACATCTAACGGAACATCCATCTTAAAAGCATTTTCCATTTCAGATTTGATCATCGCTTTTACGTGTTCTAATTCAGCTTTATACACATCAAAAACAAGTTCATCATGAACCTGTAACAGCATCTTTGTCTTTAAATTTTCAGCTTTCAGCTTTTTGTGAATATTGATCATCGCGATTTTGATGATATCTGCCGCACTACCTTGTATAGGTGCGTTTACAGCGTTGCGCTCTGCTGCACCACGCACAACAGCATTACTACTGTTGATGTCTTTTAAATAACGACGACGACCTAAAACTGTAGAAACATAACCGTTATCGCGTGCAAAATCTACCTGCTCACTCATGTAATTACGCAGCTTCGGATAGGTTTTATAATAGGTATCAATAAGATCTTTACTCTCTCCTCTGCTTAAATCTGTTTGATTGCTCAATCCGAATGCCGAAACTCCATAGATAATACCAAAATTCACAGTTTTCGCATTGCTGCGTTGCTCTCTGGTAACATCTTCTAAGGCTACATTAAATACTTTTGCAGCCGTAGAAGCGTGAATGTCTTCACCATTCTTAAACGCCTGCATCATGGTTTCTTCCTGGCTTAAAGCCGCTATGATTCGTAATTCTATCTGCGAATAATCTGCTGCCAGTAAAACATAGTCTTCGCTACGCGGAACAAAAGCCTTACGTACCTGACGACCACGTTCTGTACGAATAGGAATGTTTTGTAAGTTAGGGTTATTAGAGCTCAAACGCCCCGTTGCCGCTACAGTTTGCATATAGTCTGTATGTACACGGCCGGTGTTCTCATCTACTTGCGTAGGCAATGCATCTACGTATGTACTCTTTAATTTTGCCAGTCCTCGATAATCTAGTACGTTCTGAATGATCTCGTGATCTGAAGCTAAATAAGAAAGCACATCTTCTGCTGTAGAATACTGGCCGGTACGTGTTTTCTTCGGCTTATCTACCAGTTTGAGTTTATCAAATAGAATCTCTCCTAATTGCTTCGGCGAACCAATATTAAATTCTTCGCCGGCATCTTTGTAAATTTTTTCTTCTAATGAAAGAATGTCTGAATTAAGCTCTTCAGCAAGGCTGTTTAAAAAATCTTTATCAAGATTAATACCTTCAAGCTCCATATCTGCAAGAACCTGTACTAACGGAATTTCGATTTCGTCAAAAAGCTTTTGTGTATTAGCCTCGCCCATTTCTTTTTCAAAATGCTCTTTGAGCTGAAGCGTTATATCTGCATCTTCAACAGCGTATTCGGTTTGTTGCTCAACCGGGACATCTGCCATCGACTTTTGATTTTTTCCTTTTTTACCTATTAACTCCTCAATAGAAACCGGTGAGTAATTGAGGTACGTTTCTGCAAGAACATCCATATTATGGCGCATATCTGGATTGATGAGATAATGCGCAATCATGGTATCAAAAAGTTTTCCTTTTACCTCAACTCCGTATTTTGCTAATACTTTGATATCGTATTTTAAATTTTGACCTATTTTCTGAATCGTTTCTGCTTCAAAAAATGGCTTTAACTCTTCTATTAACTGCTGAGCTTCTTCCTGTTTCTGTGGAAAAGGAATATAATACCCCTTACTTTTTTCCCAGCTAAATGCAATGCCCACTAAATTTGCTTTTAACGGGTCGAGAGATGTTGTTTCGGTATCAAAACATACCGACTCCTGCTTCATAAGATTTTTCAGAAATAGTTTTGTAGCCATTCCGGGAGCAACGCTTTGATAAAAATGCTCTGTATCTTTAATTGTTTTGCGTGTATTACGCTCTTCAATCTCATTGCCTTCAGAAGGACCGCCAAATAAATTGTATTGCCCCGCTCCTGCATTTGCTGCCTGCTCTGAAGAAATTACAAGTCTCTTGGCTGTTTCCGTACTACTTACTGCTGCACCCGTATCACTATCAGCTTCACCTGAAAAGATTTTGATAAACTGGTCTTTAAGCCTTCTAAATTCGAGTTCATCAAAAATCTCCTGTACCTTATCTGCATCGGGTTGTGAAAGTTCGTATGATTCTGCGTGAAACTGCACATCACAATCGGTCATAATCGTAGCAAGCTTTCGAGACAGGCGCCCTAATTCTGCACTCTCAATAACCTTCTCTTTCATCTTGCCTTTAAGTTTATCTGTATTAGCAAGAAGTCCTTCAAGACCACCATATTCTTTAATAAATTTCTTGGCAGTCTTATCACCTACCCCCGGTAAACCGGGTATATTGTCTGATGCATCTCCCATCATTCCCAGATAATCAATTACCTGTTCTGGTCGCTCAACTTCAAAGCGTTTTTGTACTTCAGGAATTCCCCATATCTCAATCCCATTCCCCATACGGGCAGGCTTGTACATAAATATATTTTCGGTAACCAATTGTGCATAATCCTTATCTGGTGTTACCATAAAAACCTGATAACCCTCTTGTTCTGCCTGTTTAGCCAGTGTACCTATTAAGTCATCTGCTTCTACACCTTCAATTTGCACAAAAGGTACGTGCATAGCTTTTAAAATCTCCTGAATGATAGGCACAGCAATACGTATAGCCTCTGGCGTTTCATCACGATTAGCCTTGTATTCTTCATACATTTCTACGCGTTCAGAGCTTCCACCTTTATCAAAAGCAACTGCTAAATGATCTGGTTTTTCTCGTTTAATCACATCAAAGAGTGAATTTACAAAACCCATTACCGCAGAGGTATCCTGCCCTTTTGAGTTTACTCTGGGATTTTTTATAAGTGCGTAATAACCACGAAAAATTAGTGCGTAAGCATCTAAAAGAAATAAGCGTTTTTGAGTTGACATATTGGGAATCTGTTTTAATCTGGAATTGAAATATCAAAAATAGGAATTAGTCTTTTGATATGCGTTTTTATACCTAATCCATTTTTAAATTTGCAAAATATAATAAACACTTCATCAATTGAAGTGTACCGACTACAGAGCTACTTTAGGATTACAATAGGAATTTTTAACTTAAAACAGAATACTGAAAACGTCTCAAATAAGTTCTGTTGAAAAATAGATTATCTGATTTATATAATGATCTTCAATCCCAACCTCAGCTTAGGTTTAGGACTACATTCAAAATTAAAATTGACTATGAGCATTCCGAAGGATTATAAAGAATTTGAAATCACGTTAACTCGTGACAATCCTCCTCCAGACTGGCCGGAAACCTTACAATCTTTGTGGTATAAAGCCAATGATAATTGGGAAGCTTCACATACAATAGCTCAAGATATTAAGAATTCTACGGGAAGTCTTATTCACGCACACTTGCACCGCGATGAAGGTGATAATTACAATGCAAAATACTGGTATAATAAGGCTGGGAGAGCTTTTCCGACTATATCCCTAAATGAAGAATTGAGATTGCTAATTGCTGAAATTATAAGCAGCAGCTAAGTTGTAGGCATAAAAAAAACCTGTTAGCAAAAACTAACAGGCTTTTCATACATATTCCAATATTCTTAAAGCTCTAGTGCTTTTAATACATTGTTGTTCATTAATAACTCTTCAGGATTTTCTAATGCTTCTTTAACAGCTACTAGAAACCCTACAGATTCTTTACCATCAATAATACGGTGATCGTAAGAAAGTGCTACATACATAATAGGCGCAATTGCAATACCTCCATCACGTACGATAGGTCGTTCTACAATATTGTGCATTCCTAAGATTGCAGATTGCGGAGGATTGATGATAGGCGTAGAAAGCATACTACCAAAAACACCCCCATTTGTAATTGTAAATGTACCACCGGTCATCTCATCTACTGTAATCTGACCATCACGTGCTCTAAGTGCTAGACGCTTCACTTCAGACTCAACACCTCTAAAACTTAAATTTTCAGCATTTCTAATTACAGGAACCATAAGCCCCTTTGGACCGGATACTGCAATAGAAATATCTTTAAAATCATAAGTAATCATCTCCTTACCATCTATCATAGAGTTTACAGCAGGGTACATTTCTAATGCACGTACACAAGCTAATGTGAAGAAAGACATAAAGCCTAACCCAACACTATGTTTTGATTTAAAGTCTTCTTTATATTTATCACGTAAAGCAAAAATAGCAGACATATCTACCTCGTTAAACGTAGTAAGCATTGCCGTTTCATTTTTTACGCTAACTAAGCGCTCTGCTACTTTGCGACGTAACATAGACATTTTTGAACGACTTTCTCCGCGACTTCCGTTACCTGGAGTTCCCATTGAAGGCTTAGCATTAACAGCATCTTCTTTAGTGATGCGACCATCACGGCCACTTCCCTGAACATCTTTAGCATCTATACCCTTCTCATCTAAAGTTTTCTTAGCTGCAGGAGACGGTGTTCCTGTTGCATAAGACTTTTTATCCTGAGATTGGCTAGGAGTACTTGACTTTGAAGGTGTTTCTGTTTTTGCTTCTGCCTTCTCGTTAGTATCTGCCGTATTCTTATCTTTTTTATCTAATTCTTTTTCAGCATCTCCTCTACTACCTTCATCACCTGAAGCTTTGTTAGAATCTGAGCCCCCTGGTTTTGGAGCATCGGTATCAATAAGGCACACTACCTGCCCTACTGCTACAGCATCACCTTCTTCAGCCTTTAAGGTTATAATACCGCTTGCTTCTGCCGGAAGTTCTAAGGTAGCTTTATCACTATCTACTTCGGCTATCGCCTGGTCTTTTTCTACATAGTCGCCATCTTCAACAAGCCACTGTGCTATTTCAACTTCTGTAATCGATTCTCCCGGAGAAGGGACTTTCATTTCTAAAGCCATATTTCTATTTTATTAACTTTTTTCTTTTGTAATGTTTCTATTTCAGTAGAACCAAAAACAAATTTTTTATTGGTTATTTGAATCTTTATCAAAAACATCATCAATCACTTTCTGATGTCTTCTTTTAAAACGAACAGAACTTCCTGCAGCAGGAGCACCGTAAAATTTACGACTGCAAATTCTGAATTTTTGCGCTTCGGGAAGATGCATTAACAAGTGCCCGTAAGCTCCCATGTTACGCGGCTCTTCCTGAGCCCAAACTACATCATCTGCATTTTTATACTTTTCTATAGCTGCGCGAATCTCATTCTTAGGAAGTGGAAATAGTTGCTCAATACGCACTAAAGCAACGTCATCTCTTTCTAATTCTTCACGCTTCTCCAGAAGATCGTAATAAAATTTACCGGTGACAAAAACTAATGTTCTTACAGCTTCAGCCTTTACTGAATCGTCATCAATAGTCATTTTAAAACTTCCGTTAGCTAGTTCTTCTTTTGTAGAAACAACCTTAGGATGTCTTAATAAACTTTTAGGAGTGAAAACAATGAGCGGTTTTCTGAAATTGGTTTTTAACTGGCGACGTAACAAGTGGTAAAAGTTTGCCGGTGTGGTACAGTCTGCAACATACATATTGTCTACAGCACACAACTGTAAGTAACGCTCCATACGTGCAGAAGAGTGTTCTGCACCCTGGCCTTCATAACCGTGTGGCAATAACATTACCAGACCGTTTTGTAATTTCCACTTATCTTCTGCGGCAGATATATATTGATCTAACATAATCTGAGCTCCGTTGCTAAAATCACCAAACTGTGCTTCCCAAATAGGAAGTGTTTTGGGGCTCGCCATTGCATAACCGTAATCAAAACCTACAACACCATATTCAGATAATAAAGAGTTAAAAATATACATATGACCCTGATCGCCTTTTAGGTTATTCAAGAGCACAATTTCTTCTTCACTATCTTCTACTTTAGTAACCGCGTGCCTGTGCGAAAAAGTACCTCGCTCCACATCCTGACCTGTCATACGTACATCAAATCCTTCTTTAAGTAAAGAACCGTATGCAAGTAACTCTGCAAGACCCCAATCTATCTTATTATCATCAAAGTACATCGTACGACGCCCTTCAATAATCTTAAGAATTTTACGCATAAACTTTTTATCTTCAGGAAGCCTGGTGATTACGTCTGCAATTTCATCAAGTGCCTCAAGATCATAAGAAGTATCTATAGGGTTCATCATTTCTACCTCAGTAGCCTGCTCAAAGCCTTCCCACTCATCCTGCATAATTGCAGTAATACGTGTGGTATCTTCTTCCCTAGATTTCTCTAATTTTTCTTCTAGTTTCTCCTTGTATTCTTCTTCAAGAAGTTTTACATAATTCTCATCAATAACACCTTCTGCTCTTAACTTTTCTGCGTAGATATCTCGAGCGTTATCGTGTTTTGCTATTGCTTTATACAATTTAGGCTGGGTAAAACGTGGCTCATCACCTTCGTTATGACCGTATTTTCTGTACCCTAAAAGATCTATAAATACATCACGACCAAACTCCATTCTAAAATCTAATGCAAATAATGAAGCGTGAACTACAGCCTCTGCATCATCTGCATTAACGTGCAGTACCGGCGAAAGTGTGGTTTTTGCAACATCTGTACAATAAGTAGAAGAACGTGCATCAAGATAATTTGTAGTAAAACCAATCTGGTTATTTATGACAATATGTATGGTACCCTTTGTGGTATAGCCATCTAACTGAGCCATTTGTATTATTTCATAAACAATACCCTGCCCTGCAATTGCAGCATCCCCGTGAACTACGATAGGCAATACCTGGTTAGGTTGGTCAAAATGATGCAAGTCTTGTTTTGCTCTGGCGATACCTTCTACAACAGCACCTACAGTCTCTAAGTGAGAGGGATTGGGTGCTATATTTATATTTATTTCTTTACCGCTATCTGTTTTGCGGCTAGACGTCCAACCTAAATGGTATTTTACATCACCATCAAAAACTTCCTGATCATAATCTTTACCGTCAAATTCGCTAAAGATGTCTTTTGCATTTTTACCAAAGATATTAGTAAGGGTATTTAAACGACCTCTATGTGCCATACCCATTACAAATTCTTTTACACCGCGATCTGCTGCTGCTTCAATAATAGCATCAACTGCCGGGATAAAGCTTTCACCTCCTTCGAGAGAGAATCGCTTTTGACCCACGTATTTTGTATGAAGAAAAGTCTCAAAAGAAACAGCCTCATTGAGTTTCTTTAAAATTTTCTTCTTAACATCTGCTGAAAATTTTGGGTGATTGTCGTTGATATTCAGCTTATCCTGAATCCACTGTATTTCTTCAGGTTTGCGAATGAACATATATTCAACACCTATAGACTCACAGTATATTTTTTCAAGGTGACTTACGATCTCGCGTAATGTCGTACTACCTATACCTAGAATCTCACCTGCCGAAAACGTGATATCTAAATCGTTTTCACTAAGACCAAAGTTTTTTAACTCTAGCGTGGGTGTATACTGGCGGCGTTCACGTACAGGATTTGTTTTTGTAAACAAATGTCCACGTGTACGATACCCGTCTATTAACTTTACTACCTGAAATTCTTTTTGAAGATTATCAGGAACAGAAGTCACTGTAGTTGTTGATTTTACCTCAGATATGGGGCTGTCTGGCTGTACACCACTCTCTTCCATACCGAAATCGAAACCTTGAAAAAATGCTCTCCAACTAGGCTCCACACTATCAGGATGCTGTAGGTATTTATCGTAAAGTTCTGCGAAATATGCAGTGTTTGCTGCATTGAGAAATGAAAATCTATCCATTTTATAATTTAAATCTGTCGATTTTTTAAGCAATAATTTGTCAAAAGTACAATTTTTCGATGGCACAAGACCTTTGGTTTACTAATTTTATGCTTATCATTAACATTTTAAATGAGGTGTTTATGAAGTTGTCAAATCACCAATTAATCACTTAAATCTAAGTTTATGAATTCACTACTAAAAGTCTGTGGTTTTGCGATGTTATTTTTAGCAATAAACATCTCATTACAGGCACAATCACAAGGCTCTGATTTTTGGGACAAGGTAGATGTAGGTGGCGGTTTTGGTTTAAATTTTGGAAGAGAATACTTTGCAGCAAGCATCGCTCCAAGTGCCATTTATAACTTCAATCCGTATTTTGCGATGGGTCCCGGTTTGAGTTACTCATATGTAAAAGATAGGTCATTAAAATCTTCAATTGTAGGAGGTAGTATAATTGCCTTAGCAAACCCACTACCCATCATACAGCTGTCTGCAGAATTTGAAGAACTCTACGTTTCTCAAAGGGCAAATTTAGATGGAGGAACATTTAGTGATGACTTTTGGAACGCTGCCCTATTTTTAGGATTGGGATACCGAAATGGCCCTGTTACACTTGGTGCGCGATATAATGTTCTTTACAGTGATCGTGATGCGGTTTACTCAAGCGCGATCCAACCCTTTATTCGTGTTTATTTTTAAAAGAAACTTTTAAAAATTCACGTTCAAGAATTAATTGTGTTACTGCTGTTGCAAGTTCATGAACCTCTTGAACAGGCAAATCTTTTATTTTAGCTTCAGAAACATCTATAGCATATAGCAAATTTAGATACGCCTCAAAGTCAGAAACGATAAGTTCATAAATTGTAGCAGTAAGGTTTCTAACGACGGCTTCAGGTTTTAATTCCAGGCCAAAAGAGGCTTCTATCCCAACTCGCCTAAAATCTTTATTTAATTGATTTACTAATGCAACATAAAGTTGATTTGCAATTGATAATTTTAAGATTTCCTGAGCCGTTTTCATAGAAAGTTATTAAACTTTTCTTCGCATTAAAGCTTGAGCAAACTCTCTTAGGAGTTGCTTGTTTTCTTCTTTAACATCGAGATCATTCAGCACTTTAAGAGCCTTATTAGTATATATTTCAATTTCTTCTTTAATCGCTTCGGCTGCGCCGGAATCTAAAAAGAGCTGCTTAACGGTTTCTATTTTACCATTAGGATCTTGCGGACTAATACTGTACAAATGACTTAACTGTATACTGTGTGCCGGGTCGAGACGTTTTAAAGCAGTTAAGTACAGGAAGGTTTTTTTATTCTCTATGATATCACCACCTACCTGCTTTCCAAACGTTTCAGGGTCACCAAAAGCATCTAAATAATCATCCTGAAGCTGAAAAGCAATTCCTAAATCTCTACCGAATTCATAAATAAGGTCACAATTAGTTTTAGAAGCCGCTGCCACAATCGCTCCCATTTTTAAAGCAGCACCTACTAAAACAGCAGTTTTATATTCGATCATTTTTAGATACTCCGGTAACGTAACATCGTCGCGAGTTTCAAAATCAACATCGTATTGCTGCCCCTCACAAACCTCTATAGCCGTTTTACTAAAAAGTTTTGCCAGATTTCTAAAAGTATCTCCCTCGTAATTTTCAAAAAGCTGATAGGCATTTATGAGCATGGCGTCCCCAGAGAGAATACCGGTATTTATATCCCACTTTTCGTGAACGGTCTCTTTACCCCTGCGTAGTGGAGCATCGTCCATAATATCATCGTGAACTAAAGAGAAGTTATGAAATACTTCAACTGCCAGTGCAGCATCGAGCGCCTTTTTATAATCTGACTCAAAGATATCTGTAGCCATTAACGTTAACACGGGACGTAAACGCTTACCGCCCAATTGTAAAATGTAAAGAATAGGATCATAAAGATTTTTAGGTTCTCTACTTTTAATTCGCTCGTTTAAATAGTCAACAAATACATCTGTGTATTGATCAATACGCAACATAGTTCAAATTTTTGGCTAAAATAACACTCTAAATTCTAACTCTACTCTCAAACTCAAATAAGCTCAATTATATTCACAATGTTATTATTACGTTAAGTCACCAATAAACTTAGGAAACTTAATTCGTTTTTAAAGTTTCCGAAGTATCTTTGCGCCGTAATATGAAACAAGAAATTTTAGATACCGCCACACAACTTTTTATAAAGCAGGGCTTTAAGAGTGTCACTATGGATGATATAGCTACGCATATGGGCATTTCAAAAAAAACCATTTATGCCAGCTATTCACATAAAACAGAATTAGTTTATGCTGTAAGTCATCAAATGATGACCACTGTACAGACCGCAGTAACTAAACTTATAAACAAGCACAAAAACCCTATTGAAGAGCTTTATGAGATTAAAAAGTATGTAATACAACATTTACAAGGTGAGAAATCCTCATCTATTCAACAACTATTGAAATATTACCCTAAAATTTTCAATGAGCTCCAACTTCAGCAATTTGATTTTATGAAAGGCTGTATGGAAGAGAACATAACTAAAGGCATAAATATGGGTTTATTTCGTAATAATCTAGATGTCGAGTTTGTTTCCAGAATGTATCATATAGGAATGACTAACATCAAAGATGACAGTATTTTTCCGCAAGAAAAATTCCCTCACGCTACTTTGTATGAGATGTATCTTGAATATCATTTACGTGGGATTGTCACTCCCGAAGGCCGAAAAATTCTCAATCAAATAATTCACTCAAATCAAGACTAATGCGAAAATCCCTAATTCTCTTAGCGTGTGTATTTGGCTTCTTAAATTATAGTCATGCACAAGACAGTACAGAGGTACAATCGTATGCGCTGAGCTTACAAGACGCCATAATTTATGGCTTAAACAACAGTTATAGTGCAAAAAATGCACAGACAGATGTTGAGATTGCCCTTAAACAAAAATGGGAAATCATAGCACAGGGACTTCCCCAAATAACGGGCGAAGTAACCTATCAAAACCAGTTGATACAGCCTACGTCTTTTATTCCCGCTCAGTTTTTTGACCCTAATGCAGCTGCAGGAACCTTTATCCCGGTACAGTTTAGCCCAAAACAAAGTGCTGCCGCAACCGCAACCTGGAATCAACTAATTTTTGACGGTTCCTATATTGTAGGTGTTCAGTCTTCAAAAACCTTGCTTCAGATTTCTGAAAATGCAAAGGTTAAAACAGACTTAGAGGTAAAACAAGCTGTTATAGAGGCTTATGGTAATGTTTTACTTGCTGAAGAAAGTGTTATAATACTTCAGAAAAACCTAAAAACATTAGATAAAAATTTATCTGACACCCAGAAGATTTTTGAAAATGGCCTTACGGAAGAGGAAGATGTAGAGCAATTACAAATTACCTATTTAGGTCTTGAAACTCAATTAAACAATACCATACGTCAACTCGCTATCGCTTATGATATGCTTAAGCTCACCTTAGGCATCCCAATAGACAGCAAACTACAGGTTACAGATAGTCTTGAAGATTTAGCTATGCAATACTATGATCTAAGCTTACTTACCCAGTCTATAAACCCAGAAAATAATATTGATTATCGTATTGCCGCAGATCAAACAAATCTTGCACAGACTGAAGTTAAACTAGAAAAAAGTAAAGCTTTACCCAGACTGAGTGCCTATGTAAATTATGGTGCTTCAGGTGCGAGCAATGATTTTAGTTTTCTTAGCGATGAGCAGCGTTATTTTGAACAGTCTATTGTAGGCGTATCGCTTACAGTACCTATTTTTAGTAGCGGAATGCGTGCAGCAAAAACCGCTCAAAAAGAACTGGCCTACAAGAAAAGTCTTGAGGATCTTGAGCAGACTCGCAATCAGGTAAAATTACAAATGGCTACTGCGCGTAATGATTATCAATTTGCCCTAGATAATTTTAGCACTCAAGAGAAAAATCTGGCATTGGCAGAACGTATTGAAAATAAAAATTCGATTAAATTCTTTGAAGGTATCGCCAGCAGCTTTGAACTTAGTGAAGCACAAACCCAACTCTACCAGGCACAACAAGATTACTTACAAGCTATGTACGAAGTTATTGCAAATAAAGCTGCATTAGAAAAAACATTAGACACCAGCGTTTATCAACCTCAACAAAACTAACCTTAGAAATTCTTTTATATGAAAAATATAGTATCCCTACTCGTAATTACCACACTATTAATTTCTTGTGGCGAAAAACAAGTTGATGTAGATAAACTTATTGCTTCAGGAGATATTGAAGCTATTAAGGAAGCGCAGACGCAGTTAAAAGATGAGAGTACAGAGCTCCAATTAAAACTTAAAAAATTAAATACAGTTATTGAAAATGCGGAAAAGAAAAATAACGGTCCGTTAGTTTCTACTCAGAAAGTAACAGATACTTTATTTAATCATTTTCTAGAAATACAGGGGAATGTTGAAACCAAACAAAATGTAATGATTAGCGCAGAATACAGCGGGGTTTTATCTCGGGTATTTGTTAAAGAAGGCGATAAGGTCACTAAGGGTCAGGTTTTAGCACGTATAGACGACGGCGGTTTAGGGTCTCAGTTGGCTCAGTTAGAAACCCAAGCCCAACTTAACAAAACCACTTTTGAACGTCAAAAGCGCTTATGGGATCAGAATATAGGTTCTGAAATTCAATATTTACAGGCAAAAGCAACTTACGAGGCTTCTCAAAGCCAAGTAAATCAATTAAAGAGTCAATTAGGAAAAACCACTGTTAATGCACCCTTTTCAGGCACAATAGATCAGGTAATGACTGAGCAAGGTTCTGCAGTAATGCCGGGAACTCAATTATACCGAATTGTAAATCTAAGCGATATGTATATCACTGCTGAAGTTCCTGAGAGTTACTTAGGAACCGTAAACATTGGCAAAACTGTAGAAGTAGATTTCCCGGTACTCAATAAGAATATCGAATCTAAAATACGCCAGACCAGTAATTTTATCAATCCTGCTAACCGCTCCTTTACAATTGAAGTAGCAGTACCTAATGAAGAAAAAAGTATAAAACCAAATCTTACTGCAAAACTTAAAATTAATGATTACACCAGTGAAAATGCTATTTTAATTCCGCTTAGCGTAATTTCTGAAAACGCGGAAGGCGAGCAATATGTATACGTAGCAACTTCAGGAACTGAAAACAACACAATTGCAAAACGAGTTATCGTAAAAACCGGAAAAGCACAGGGAGACAAAATAGAAGTTCTAACAGGATTGAATGCAGGTGATGAAATCATCGTTCAGGGCGCACGTAGCGTACAGGATAATCAGGAGATTAGAATCCTAAATAATTAAGGAGATGAGCGAAAAGAAAATAAGTAAGAAAAAAAATCAGGTAGATAAAGAATTTGGCATGTCAAGCTGGGCGATAGACAACCCCACAGTGATCTATGTCATAATGGCTTTACTTCTGGTAATGGGCGGTATCGCATATTATGTTATGCCACGAGAAGCCTTTCCTGAAATTAATGAAACTAAAATCTATATATCTGCTCCTTACCCGGGGAATACTGCTGAAGATGTTGAAAAATTAATTACAGACCCTCTTGAAGACCGTTTAAAAAATGTTTCGGGAGTAACAGAAATTACTTCTACCTCTCAAGAAAATTATGCCCTAATTACCATAGAATTTGAAGATGATATTTCGGTAGAAAGCGCTAAGCAAGAAGTTAAAGACGAGGTAGATTCTGAAAAGGCAAATGAAGACTGGCCGGTTTCAAACGGTGTTAAAGTTGAACCTAATGTATTTGACTTAAGCTTATCTGAAGAACAGCCTATTCTTAATGTGAATATTCAGGGGAATTATCAGGTAGAGCAACTTAAAAAGTTTGGAGAATACCTTCAGGATGAAATAGAAGACCTTCCGGAAATTAAAGAAGTTTCTATACGTGGTGCTCAGGATAAAGAAGTTGAAGTTGCCGTAGATGTGACTAAAATGAATGCTGCGCAGGTAAGTTTTGACGATATCCTAAACACCATTCGCAACGGGAACATGACTATGGCTGCAGGTAACTTAATTAACAGCGGGCAACGCCGTACCATTAGAATACTTGGAGAAATTCAAAAACCTTCAGAGCTTGAGAATTTTATTGTTAAATCTCAAAACGGAGCTGTTTACTTACGGGATATAGCAAGTATCACTTTTAAAGAAGAAGACAAAACTACGTATGCCCGCGAATGGGGAGAAAATGTAGTGATGCTCGACGTTAAAAAACGATCTGGTAAAAACATGGTCGAGGCGGTTGAGAAAATCAACACCATTTTAGCAGAAGCACAGGCTAATGAATTTCCTCCAGATGTAAAAATAACCACTGCAAACGATCAATCAGAAAAGACAATTAACCAGGTAAATGATCTGGTTAATAACATCATATTTGGTATTATTCTGGTTGTAGGTGTACTTACGTTTTTCCTTGGGTTTAGAAATGCACTTTTTGTAGGTTTTGCGATCCCAATGTCTATGTTTATGTCATTTATGATCCTGAATGCTTTAGGATATACGATGAATACGATGATCCTTTTTGCCCTTATTATGGGTCTGGGGATGCTCGTTGATAACGGTATTGTAGTGGTAGAAAATGTCTACCGCTTGATGGATGAAGAAGGAATGTCCCGTATTGAAGCCGCAAAAAAAGGTATTGGTGAGATTGCATTTCCTATTATTATATCTACGCTTACCACTGTAGCTGCCTTTGTTCCTTTAGGGACCTGGCCAGGCGTAATGGGGCAGTTTATGATCTACTTCCCTATCACACTTTCTGTAGTATTGGGCTCTTCGTTATTTGTGGCTATATTCATCAACTCGATGTTGGTTAGTAAGTTTATGGATGTTGACCAGAAAATTCTAACAAGAAAACAGCTAATTAGACTTACACTGGTTTTAGTGCCTATAGGTATTTTAATTCTAATTTTTGGCGGTCCTATACGCGGTATAGGTTCTGTAATGATTGTAACTGCAATTATCTTCTGGCTGTACAAATACAGCATAAAAGGAGCTGCAGAGTATTTTCAAAATAATACACTGGTTTGGTTAGAAAATAAATACAAATCATTTTTAACCTGGGCCTTAAAAGGAAGAAAACCTTCTGTTCTGGTCATTTCTACTTTCCTACTACTTATTCTTGTATTTATAGGATTTGGAGCTTCGGTAGGATCACAACGTACGAGTATCGAATTTTTCCCAGACAATAAACCCAACCAAATAATTGTCTATATAGAATATCCTGAAGGAACAGATATCTCTAAGACAAATACCATCGCTAAAGATATTGAAAAACGCGTGTATGCTATTCTTAATGATGAGCGCTACCTTAACGGAGATTTCAATTTTCTGGTAGAAAGTGCTGTTTCACAAGTAGGTGAGGGTGCCGGTAACCCACAAACAGATGGTGGTAGTGCGGCAGAAATGCCACACCGTGCTAAGATTACAGCGACTATGCGGGAGTACAAATTCCGTAATGGTGCAGATTCTGAAGAATTACGTACCCGTGTTCAGTCTGAATTGACAGATGCTTACCCGGGTGTAGCCATTTCGGTTGAAAAAGATGCTTCAGGTCCTGCGGCGGGATATCCTATAAATATCGAACTTGAAGGCACAGATTACAATGAGTTAATCGCTACCGCTGAAAATATGCGCAGCTTTATTAATTCTAGAAACATACCCGGAATTGAAGAATTAAAGATTGATGTTAACCGTGCTAAACCGGCAATGCAAGTTATTGTAGATCGTGAGAAAGCAGGTGCTCTGGGTGTTGCCAGCGGCCAGGTAGGCAACCAGCTTCGTAGAGCTCTTTTTGGTGAGAAAGCGGGTATTTATAAGGAAGACGGGGAAGATTATGATATTAATGTACGTTTTGAAGAAGACGATCGTTACAATACTTCGGCATTATTTGATCAAAATATAACCTTTAGAGATGCTGCGACAGGGGTAATTAAAGAAATCCCTGTTTCTGCGGTTGCTACTAAGAAAAACACCTCATCTTTTAGTGCTATTAAACACAGAGATACTAAACGTGTTGTAACTGTTTATTCGGGCTTAGCCCCTGGTTTTGTTGATGCAACTGCCGTGGTTACTAAAATACAGGCAGAAATGCAGTCTTTTACAGCCTTACCAGACAGTATTCATATTGATTATACCGGTCAGATTGAAGAACAAAATAAGCAAATGCAGTTTTTAATGGGAGCGTTTTTTGGCGGTCTTGCATTAATCTTCTTTATTCTTATTTTTCAGTTCTCTTCTATTTCTAAGCCTACTATAATTATGATAGCAATTTTCTTGAGCTTCATAGGTGTTTTTGGAGGTATATTAATTACGGGAGCTTCTTTCGTTATTATGATGACGATGATGGGTATTATTTCGTTAGCAGGTATAGTAGTAAACAATGGTGTTGTACTATTAGATTATACACAACTTCTAGTAGATCGTAGAATTGTACAGCTTGACCTTGATGACGACGCGTTACTTCCTAAAAGTGAAGTTATAGATATAGTTGTAGAAAGTGGTCGTGCCCGTCTAAGACCGGTACTTCTAACAGCTATCACAACAGTATTAGGTTTAATACCGCTTGCAATAGGTATCAACATAGATTTCTTTGGCTTATTTAGTTCGTTTGACGCCGGTTTTTACATTGGTGGGGACAACGTAATTTTCTGGGGTCCATTAGCCTGGTCTGTAATTTACGGTCTGATTATAGCTACGTTCCTAACGCTAATTATTGTGCCGTTACTGTATTTAATGGTACATAAATTTAAACTGCGTATTCACGGAAAAAAGAATACATCTGTTGAAACTGAAACTCAGGAAATCGAGTAATAATTAAAATACCTCATATAAAAAATGGCTGCCTTATAAGGCAGCCATTTTCAGTTTAAACTAATTGTGGGTATTTACTCATTTTCATTAAGCGGAATAGGAAATGAACTCCATACATCATCATTAGGACGCTCCAGAGGTAACGTATTTAAACGATCATATCTTCTAACATCTATCCATCTATGACCTTCTGCGTATAATGAATATCTACGTTGCTTTAGAAGTTCATCAATTAATGCTGCTTCTGTTTGAGCACCAGTATATGCTGTAAGGCCTGCTGCTGTGCGCACACGATTAATACCAGTAACCGCATTTGCAGGAGTAGTAAAAATACTTGCTTCAGCGTATATTAAAATTAACTCCTCATTGCGAATTAACGGAATAGAACTCGTTTGTGAAGGATAAAGAAACACATCATAATTACCCGTAAGACCGTCTAATGTTAAGGACTCATCGCGCTGAACTACTTTACTCAGACGAGTATCACCTGCCTCTGCGTCTGTAACAAAACTAGGTTGTACAATTCGTGCCCCGGCAGTTGATGCGTTTAATGGAAAAAACATAGGGTTAGGTAAATCTGTAGCATCTAAAGAAAAACTATAATAAACACCAGTATCCAAATCGCCTCTTAAATCAAGAAAGGAATTGCTTAAATAATTTAAAGCTCCTGCATAATCTTCTTGATATAATGCTACCCTAGCGGCAAGAGCTCTGTTAAACTCTAAAAAGGTTGCCGGCGTATCAAAACCCGTAAAACCTACCGGAAACTCAAACGGAAAAGAATCTCCTGCATTAGCTAATAGTGTAGCTGATTCATTTAAAAGACCTAAAATTTCTGTAAGCGCTTCTGCTTTACCTACAATTGGTCCCAGATTATTAGGATCACTCACATCAAGACGTATCCCATTTTCATCCATCAGATTAAGATTCAACAATAACTCATGCGCTTTAATCGTATTTGCATACGCCAGGGTTGCATTGCGCTCTGCTTCTGTAAAATCTGCTGTAGAATTTGCAATACCATCACTTATAATATTTAATTCTTTTACCGTACGGTATCGTGCAGACCAGGGGCCGGTGGTATAAAATGTATTATTGTCTAAAACTGAATTCTCTCCACCTAATAAATCTGCAGTAAATCGCGGATCTGAACTTGAGAATCTAAAATACTCGCGACCTACAACACCCACATCATCATAATACGTACCTAAACGGTTACGCATCGAATAAAAAGTTCCTCCTACTAAATCCCTTAAATCACCTCTAGAAAGATCTGCAACAATATCAGATACTTCGGGGCCATTAAGATTAGAATACTCATCAACCTCGCACGAGACACTTAACGTCCCCGCAAGAAAAAGCATACTTATATATTTAAATGTTTTCATAGTGTAGCGATTAAAATTTAAATGATACGTTAAACAAGTAACGTTTTGAAGATGGAAACGGTGTTACTTCAACTCCTGTAAATATTCCATTTGAACCAAAGTTTGAAACCTCAGGATCATAACTGTTGTAATCAAAAATATTGATTAGGTTAGTTCCTGAAAATCCTAATTTTATCTGACTAAATGTGCCACCTAAGAAGTTATCAAGCAATCCTGAAGGTAACGTATAGTACAAACCAATCTCACGCAATCTAATGTAAGATGCATCCTGCACAAATACTTTTGCAGAAGAACCTAACTGACTTACACGGTAAGGACCGTTTCCTAATTGACCGTCAGGATCAAGATCAACGGTATCAAAGTCGTGGCTTGTACCGTTAAGATCACTTAAAAGGTTAGTAAGATTTATGTTATCACCACCCTTTTTCCACTGCCATAAGAAAGAAAGCGAAAAATTATCATACTTAATGTTATTATTGAAACCTATTTGAAAATCTGGCTCTGCATCACCAAATTTTTGTAGACCATTTTCACCTGGATTAGGACCTATACCTACAATCTGTGTAGCACTTTGACCTTCCTCAATTCTAAAAGTTCCTAAAGTTGCTCCAAAAGCACCTATGTTAAACGCTGGTATATCTAATTGCGTAATTTTTGATTTGTTTTTAAAGAAGTTAATTCCGGCATCCCAGCTGAAGTTTTCAGATTGAGCAATAGTTGCATCAAGGCTAATCTCAATACCTTTATTTTGAAGTTTTCCTGCATTTACAAATTCAGAATCAAAACCTGATGAAGGTTCTTTTGCTGCTTGTAAAATCAAATCATCTACTTTTTTAACGTAGTAGGTTACAGAAGCTGTAATTCTGTTGTTTAATAGACCAATATCGATACCTGTTTCGAATTCTTTTTGACGTTCTGGCTGAAGATCTGGATTTCCTAAAGTACCTAACAAGCTAATACCCGATAATCCTCCTGTTGAAGACGCAAAATAGCTGGTAAATAAACTTCCGTAAGAAGGAAAGTTACCCGCTTCCCCATAAGCAGCTCTTAATTTAACTTGGTTTAAGAAAGAGTCTTCCTCCCATAAACCAAATTCATGAATGTTTGCTGCAAGTGAAGCTTTAGGATAGTAATAGAGTTGATTTGCATCACCATTGTTAGATGATCTATCTCCTCGTACCCCGATGGCAGCGATAAGCTTATCTTCAAAATTTATCTCTTCCTGAACAAAGAATCCCGCATCCTGCTGCTTCAATCTAAACTGATCAACCCCTATATTTCCTGCCTGATCTACATTACTTTCTGAAGCAATTAAATCTGTTGCAGTGATTAAATAAGAGTTTCTGTCAAAAACCTCTTTAGTAATACCCAACTGTGTTCTAAAATCAAGACGTTCGCTTGCCGTGTAATTGTGTACCAGAAAAGCAGATAGGTTGTATTGCTTGTTTGAGTTTGCTCCCTGAACAGAAACACCATCTACTCCCCCTTGCTCTGGTTGTTGAAACTGTAATTCTTTAGGAAATAAAGCAATGGTTTCAAGATTGTAAAAGTCAAGTCCTCCTCTTAATATCAACTCAAGATTTGATTTTTCAGCTTTATATAAATCTATATTAGCTGTACCACCCATTATAAAACGATTTGTTTTCTCACGGTTTGTTACCAGATCTCGGGTTTGCAAAATGTTAGAGGCTCCCGCGGGGTTGTTAGGATAATTCCCATTTGCATCAGGAAATAATTGCAACCACGGTGTTGTAGCGGTTAGTGCCACACCTATTGAAGTTCCTGTATTATCATTATTAAAATACCCTCTATCTGAAGACGAATTGATAAAGTTTGTACTCAATCCTAATTTAATGAAATCTGCAGCACGGTGATCAAGATTTAGACGTAAAGAGATTTTATCATAGCCGGTATTTTGTACAATACCGTTCTCAGAAACATAAGACACCCCAGAGTAAAAGCGTGTTTTATCACTTCCTCCACTCATACTAAAGTTAGTATTGCTCACCAGACCTTTACGACCAAACATTTCTTTTTCATAATCTACCAGCCTGTTTTGATTTTGAGCCTGTACAAACTGTGCAGCAGCATCTGCTCCAAAAGAATCTAATACGCGTTGCTCTGTATAGTCACGCAAACCCAATAATGTGATGACACTTGTAAAACCTAAATTTTGAGAGAAACTATATTGTGTTTCTCCGGTTTTACCTTTTTTAGTAGTAATAATAACCACTCCGGCAGCTGCACGAGAGCCGTAAATAGCTGCAGCAGATGCTCCTTTTAAGATTTCAATATTTGCTATATCCTCTGGGTTTATATCTGCAATACGGTTAGAAGGGTTATCCTGATTAGAAGCACTACCTCCTGCGGCAGCGGCAGAAACCACATTTAAACCTGATGCTATTGAAGAGTTGTCAATATAAACCCCATCAATAATATAAAGAGGCTGTGTGTTTCCGTTGATAGACGTTGCTCCCCTTAATTTAATATTTAAACCTCCTCCCGGCGCACCAGAGTTTGCACTTACTACCGCTCCCGGAAATTCACCGTATAATGCAGCGTCTAATGTAGGCGGTGCGGTTGTTCCTGTTAAAGCTTCCGCAGATATTGTTGCTACTGCATTAGCAAGATTAGATCGCTTTACCGAGGTTGCAAGACCCGTAACTACAACTTCTTCTAAAGATTCTGTTGATTCTTGCAAAACAATAGTTACAGCACTGGCATCAGTGATTTTGCGTTCGGCAGATGTAAAACCTAATGTTGAGAAAACTAATGTTGTAGGTAATTCACTTACTTTAATCGAAAAATTACCATCAAAATCTGTTGTTGTACCATTAGAAGTACCTTTTTCTACAACATTTGCAAAAGGTATAGTACCTCCGCTACTGCTCTTTACAGATCCCGTTATTGTCTCTTGGGCAAATCCCCCCACGGATATGCTCAAGAAAAATAAAACCCTTAAATACCACAAAAAGTTAAATTGCTTCATAAATAGTTTATTTAATTAAAACTTAAAAATATCAAAGTATTATCAAATATTGTGATTTTTATTAACATATAATTACAAATATTCATATTTAAATGATTATTTCAAATTTCACTCAGTTTAGTATACTTAGAACAATTACTTCTTAAATTTGCACCTCAAATAAATTACGATGTATAGAACGCATAACAATGGAGCTTTGCGCGCCGAACATATAAATGAAACCGTAACACTTTGCGGTTGGGTACAAAAATCACGAGATAAAGGATTTATGATCTGGGTTGATTTACGAGATCGTTATGGGATCACCCAGCTTATTTTTGATGAAGAGCGCACGCCTAAGGATGTTATGGATCTTGCAAAAACATTGGGTCGTGAGTTTGTCATTCAAGTGACCGGTTCTGTAATCGAGCGCGAATCTAAAAACTCAAAAATGCTCACGGGTGATGTAGAACTTCTGGTAGAAAAACTTGAAGTTTTAAACGAGGCAAAAACACCTCCTTTTACTATTGAAGACAGTACAGACGGGGGTGAGGATTTACGTATGAAATACCGCTATCTCGACATACGTCGTAATCCCGTGAAAGAGAAATTAATATTTAGACATAAAGTAAGCATAGCCGTTCGTAATTATCTTTCAGATAAAGGATTTATAGAGGTTGAAACGCCCTATCTAATTAAATCTACACCGGAAGGCGCCCGTGATTTTGTGGTGCCCAGCCGTATGAACGAAGGTCAATTTTACGCACTTCCGCAATCGCCACAAACTTTTAAGCAATTGCTTATGGTAGGCGGTATGGATAAGTATTTTCAAATTGTAAAGTGCTTTAGAGATGAAGATTTACGTGCCGATCGCCAGCCTGAATTTACGCAGATTGACTGCGAAATGGCATTTGTTGAGCAGGAGGATATTCTGAATATTTTTGAAGGATTAACTAAACACTTGCTGAAAGAAGTCGTTGGTTTTGAGATCGAAAACTTCCCAAGAATGACTTATGACGAGGCGATGTCTAAATACGGTAATGATAAACCAGACATTCGTTTTGGGATGGAGTTTGGCGAATTAAATGCTGTAACTCAACACAAAGAATTTAAAGTCTTCAACGAGGCTGAGCTTGTTGTAGGTATTGCTGTTCCCGGTGGCGGAAGTTATACACGTAAAGAAATAGATGCCTTAATCGACTGGGTGAAGCGACCACAGGTAGGCGCTTTAGGCATGGTTTACGTAAAATGTAATGATGACGGAAGCTTTAAATCTTCCGTAGATAAATTTTACGATCAGGAAGATCTTGCGAAATGGGCAGAAGCTACAAACGCAAAACCCGGCGATTTGATTTGTGTACTTTCTGGCGAAAGCCTAAAAACCCGCACGCAATTGAGCGCCTTACGTATGGAACTTGCAAACCGCATGGGCTTGCGTAAATCTGACGAATTTGCACCGCTTTGGGTAGTAGATTTCCCATTATTAGAATGGGATGAAGATACGCAGCGTTATCACGCGATGCACCACCCATTTACATCGCCTAAACCGGGCCAAATGGAATTACTGGACACCAACCCCGGCGACGTTAAAGCAAACGCTTATGACCTTGTTTTAAACGGTAACGAAATAGGTGGAGGTTCGATACGTATTCACGATAAAGAAACCCAGTCTAAGATGTTTGACTACCTTGGGTTTACTAAAGAAGAAGCTCAGGCACAATTTGGCTTCCTAATGGATGCTTTTCAATATGGCGCACCTCCACACGGTGGTCTAGCTTTTGGTTTAGATAGATTAGTTGCTATTTTAGGTGGACAAGAAACTATACGTGATTTTATTGCTTTCCCTAAAAACAATGCTGGTCGAGATGTAATGATAGATGCACCCGCAAAAATTGATGAAGCACAATTAAAAGAATTGAATTTGAAGGTTACTTTATAAACCTCAAATACTTTAAATAAAAAAGGGATGCTCGTTTGAGCATCCCTTTTTTGTTTTATATACTACCTAAAAGTTGAACATAAAAAAACCCGGACGCTTGTCCGGGTTTTTTATTGGCAAATTAAAATAAATATTATTTGGTCCAACCTGCACCCCAAGTCGCATAGTCACTACCTGTACCGTTACCGTCACCACTGATAAAATCAGCTTCACCGAAAGTTTCAGTAGTTGCATTTTTAAGTTTGGTTGTCACATCAGTAAATGTTACGTCAGTCGCACTTAATTCTCCATCAAGAACACCTTTACCAGTTGGGCTGTCAGCACCATCGCCAACGATTTGGAATCCAAGCGCAAAACCGGTGATTGAAATGTTTGTGAACTCACCTTTAGTACCTACACGTAATCTAACTGCTTCACCAGAAGCTGATCCCTGACCAACAATAGAAACATTAGAAACTACTGGGTTAGAGAAAAATTTAGGATTAGAGTTATTACCGATGTCACTGTTAAAACCATCAGCTTCAATACCTTTATCGTGCTTCTCCCCGTGCTTGATATAAACATTGCTAAGTCTTCCGCTGAAACCTTCAGTCCAGTCAACAGAATCATCCTGATTGTTAACCATAGAAACATAGCTTGCGCTTACAGTACCACCAAAGAATTCAATACCGTCATCCTTTCCTTCAAAAGATTGAATGTGATCTACGATAGTTCCATTTCCTACACCATAGAATGAGAAACCGTTGTTTTCTGAAGAACTGTCAGCAGCACCACCAGAATACTCAATACGCACGTATTTAATAACTCCTGAATAATCTGAAGCATCATTACCTCCATAGGGTAAATTACCTATTTCTGAAGTTGAAGTAGCTCCACCAGAAGTCGAGTTAATAGGAGCTCTACCTAAGATAATAAGACCACCCCAGTCACCTGCAGCAGGACTATCAGCATTTGAAGTCAAAACGATAGGTTCGCTGGCAGTTCCCTGAGCATCAATTTGAGCACCTTGAGAAATTGCGATATAAACGCTTGCCCCGTTATTAGCTTTGATTGTCATCCCTTTAGGAATAGTCAATTTTGTACCAGGAGCCATAACTACAGGACCGGTAAGTGTATACGTGTTTTTAGATTGCAAAACAAGATCTGAAGTGAAAGTACCTTCAAGATCAATCTCTTCTGCACCTGGCTCTACAGGACCAGGATTTGTAACGCTGTTATCATTATTTGTGATGGTACTGTTAATTACAATATCAGCGGTATCGTCAGCCTCACAAGAAGCAAGAAGCAATGCTCCTGCCATTAAGCTTGTAAATAAATAATTTGTCTTCATTTGATTTAAAGTATTTAATTAATTTTCTATCGTTTATGTTTAAAATTTGTATTTTACGTTTAGACCGAGATTGATACCACGCTTATAGATTGAAGTTGTATAATCTCCGAAAGGAGTTCCTTCTCGTTGATACTCAATGTCTGGATCAAGAAGGTTTTTAGCACTGGCGTTGATTTCCCAGTTTTCTCCTACTTCATTACGCAGAACAAAGTCAAGAGTTCCGTAGCCTTTCTCCACAATATTACCCAGCTGCCCTGATCCCAATGCATCAATACGGTCTGCGAAATAGGAGTAAATAAGGTTAGCAACAGGTTTAAAACTTTTAAAAGAAGTAGGACTGTAGTTAATATCTGCATTAATTAAAAAAGGTGAAGCTCCTTGTAACTGATCTTCCCGATCTAGTGTAGAGGTAAATAAACCTTCTGAGCTTTTCAGGTCCTGATTAGTGTACATATACGTACCGTTAAGTCCGGCTGAAACAACAGCATTATCATCCTGATCTTTTAAAATGCTTTTACGCACTTCAACTTCAATACCGTAAACATTAGCCTTATCACCGGTTCTAAAATAACGACGGGTTCCGGTAGCGTCGTTTGCTATAACCAAGTTAACCGGATCATTGATTTGTTTGGCAAATGCTCCTAGAGAGAGTAATTCTGATTTTCCAAAAAACCATTCGTATTTCAAATCAAAATTATAAACATTTGAAATAGCAGGATCGTTTAACAAATCAGGGTTACCTCCTACTCGCTTGGTAACATCCTCATAAACGAAAGGTGCCACCTCCTTAAATTCAGGAAAGGAAACTGTTTTAGATACTGAGAAGCGCAGGTTTGAATCATCATTTAATGCATAACGTACGTTCAAACTAGGCAGATAAAAGTTCTTGTAGCTTTCAGCTTCACCTATGCCGTCATTCCCAAGGTTGATCACGTCATATGCAATAGATTGCTTGAAAGATTCAATACGGAAACCTGGAACAAATAACCAGTTACCCGTAGTAATTTCAGCATTAACATAACCTGCGTGAATATCTAGATTTCCGGTATAAGTATTTTCATATTGTCCAGGAAAGTTACGATTACCAATTCCCAATTCTGGAGCTAAGGGTCTGAACACAAATGTATCATAAACATTAGCCAGATTTTCTAAATTAAAAATACCGTCTAAATTATTCACATCGGTAACCAGAGTGTTGGCCTCTAATAAATCATAACCGTATCTGATATTTTTAAAATAACGCTCCTTAGTTCTTCCGTTGTGCCCAAAATTGAACTTCACATTTTCAGATGCCGTATATTCTAAATTTAAGCGGCTATTCAACTCAGAATCTTCGATATTTTGGAAATAACGTTGATTGTCAAAGTTTGTATTGTTGTAGAATGATGGATTTGTATTTGGATCATTATCCAAAGCAAAATCGTAATTCTCTAGTGCGAAACGCTTACGATCGGGTTGATTGGAAAAAACTTTATTGTAACCTACACCCCACGAAAGTTCAAATTTATCATTGAATGTATGTAATCCTGATATTTGGTTAACAAACACCATATCCTGATTAAACTGGATATTCTTAACAAAAAATCCTCCATCATTATTTAAGAAAGCATCAAAGAAAACCCCATTACCATCTATACCAAAATTCCCAACCTCATCTGAAGAACTGTTCAAAAACAAAGAGTTGAAAGTGATCTTATGACCACTGCTCAAACTGTAGTTAGCATTAAACATAGCTGTTGTCGTGGTGCTGTACTCATATTCTTCCACATCATCATAAACCTGCTTCTCAATAGTAGTAAAGTCTGCTGCAGAACCTCTTCGGTATTCATACCCGTTAGAAAATGAAGCTGTAGCAAAAAGGCTTAATCTACCACTATCTCCCATTTGAAATGATTTACCACCCGAAATAGAACCTGAAATATTAATAGGTGTACCACCATCAACCGGATCAACAGGATGTGATAATAAAACTGCATAAGGATCATTATCGTAACGATTGTAAAACCCAAAATAACCAGTTCCTTCACTTCGCACAAAGTTTTTACCAACTGCTCTGGTATTTATTGAAGAGCCCAACTGAATATCTAAAAAGCCACGCCCTTTGTAATCTTTTGAAATCACATCAATATTACTTGCGGCAAAGTCCCCGTAAAATTGGGTAGAATAGGCTTTACTTACTCCTACATTCTGAATAATATCTGAAGGGAAAAGATTAAGATCAATATTTTTCTTTTCGATATCATTAGAAGGAAGTGTTAAGCCATTGTATGTAGTATTAAGGTATCTGTCGCCTAAACCACGTACGTAAACATTACCTGAGCCACCCGATTGCTTAGATATCCCTGAGATCTTTGCAATGGCAGCTGCAGCATCGCTCACCCCTTTACGGGCTAATTCATCTGCACCTATACTCTGCTGAATCGCAGTTGCGTTTTTTTGTTCTAAAAGTAAGGCCACTTCTGATTCTCGAGAAACAGTAGTGGTAATCACAACCTCATCAAGAGCCGCTGCTGTCGCACCAAGTGCAGTATTGATTGTAGTAACCTTACCTACTTCTACAACCACATTAGGTATTTCTACCGTCTCATAACCTACAAAACTAAATACTACTGTATAAGAACCTGCTTCAACATTAGCAATCTCATATAAACCGTCAAAGTCTGTAGTTGTTCCTTTTGTTGTTCCTTTAATTTGAACTGTCGCAAATGGTAAAGGCTCGTTATTAACTTCTTTATCACTCAACACTCCTACTATACTTCCGCTACCTTGTGCAAAAGCACCGGCAGTTATTATAAGTCCTAGTAAAAACAGATAGAATTGTCTCATCGTTAGATTTTATTTATCGCTGCAAAGATGTTGCTAAAGAACCGCTAGTGGGTTAATGCATTGTTATCAATTCGTAAGCTAGGGGTTACATCATGGTTACCTTAACGTTAAGAGATCTGCGAAAACGCTATAAATCAAATAACCAAAAATTTTACAAAAAATGTATCTTGCTCAAAATTGAAAATTATGATGAACTGGGAGCAATTACTGTCTCTAAAACGTCAGGGCGACACTGCAAAACGCTTAAGAATTGAACAAGACGACACCCGCCTGGGTTTTGAAGTTGATTACGACCGCATCATATTTTCGGCACCTTTTAGAAGCTTACAGGATAAAACGCAAGTAATCCCGCTTTCTAAAACAGATTTTGTACACACACGACTTACTCACAGTATGGAAGTTTCTGTGGTAGGACGTTCCCTGGGTAGAATGGTAGGGAAACGTATTATCGAAAAATACCCGCACTTAGAGCAAATTCACGGGTATCAATTTAACGATTTTGGGGCTATCGTAGCTGCAGCGGCATTAGCGCACGATATTGGGAATCCGCCTTTTGGGCATTCTGGAGAAAAAGCAATTGGCGAATTTTTCAAAACCGGCTACGGTGCTCGTTATAAAGACAGCCTTACGGCGAAAGAATACCAGGACCTCATCACGTTTGAAGGTAATGCAAACGGCTTTAAGGTACTTTCACAAAGTAAACCGGGTGCTCCCGGAGGTTTACGTCTCTCATATGCGACTTTAGGAGCATTTACTAAATACCCAAAAGAATCGCTGCCTCACAAACCTACAGACCATATTTCAGATAAAAAGTATGGCTTCTTTCAATCTGAAAAAGAACTCTTTGATGATGTTGCTGTAGAACTGGGCTTAATTAACCGCAGTGCTGAGCATCTAAGCTGGTCACGTCATCCACTAGCGTTTTTAGTGGAAGCTGCAGACGATATTTGTTATACCATCATTGACTTTGAAGACGGTATTAATCTAGGTTTAATACCTGAAGAATATGCATTAGAATATATGGTAAAACTGGTAGGTAACACTATAGACCGTAATAAATACAATGCATTACAAGACACTGCAGATCGTGTAAGTTATTTAAGAGCTTTAGCCATAGGAACACTCATTAACGAGAGTGTAGAAACATTTATGAAATATGAAGAAGAAATTCTGGCAGGCACCTTTAGTCATTCTCTAATAGATAAAAGTGCCTATCAGGCTCAGATTACAGACATCATAAATCTTAGTATTAATCGTATTTATAACAGTCGTGAGGTGATTGAAAAAGAAATTGCCGGTTACGAGATTCTCTCAACGCTTCTTGAAGCACGTTGTAAAGCTTTAGATAATCACGACACCCATTACAATAGGCTTATTCAGAAATTACTGGCTCCTGCAGATCAATCTGAAAAAAGTCTATACGCTAATCTTATTCAGATTTGTGCTGAAGTTTCAACAATGACAGACGGTAAGGCGTTGCGCAATTACAAAAAAATAAAAGGGCTTGATGTGAAATAAGTTATTCTGAAAGAAGACTTTTAATTTTCTGTCTAATACTTTCAATATCTAAACCTATAGAAGTATAAAGTTGCGCCGTTGAACCATGCTCTATAAACGCATCAGGTATTCCTAAAATTTCAAGGCTACCTGTAAATTTAAAATGCGCCGCTTCTTCTGCAACAGCACTCCCAAAACCTCCCGCTTTGGCGCTATCCTCAAGGGTAACGACAGTCGTGTAAGTTTCAAAAATACGTTTAAGCGCACTTAAATCTAAAGGCTTTACAAACCCAAAAAAGTAAACCGAAACAGCACCTTTAAATTCTTCAGCAAGCGCTACAGCTATATCTGTAAGATTGCCGGTTGCTAAGATTGCAATTTTAGAACCTTGAATAAGATGTTCTGCCTTTCCTATTTCAATTTTTGTAAACGGAAGTTGCCATTCTAAAGTGTTTCCCCGACCACGTGGATAGCGAATCGCGATAGGAAGTTGTAAGCCCAATTGTGCTGAATATAGTATGTTACGCAAACCAGTTTCATTCCGCGGAGCGTAAATAATTAAATCTGGAATGCAGCGCAAATAAGCTAAATCAAAAACGCCGTGATGTGTTGCCCCATCTTCGCCCACCAGACCCGCACGATCTATGCAAAAAACTACCGGAAGATGTTGTAATGCCACATCGTGAATTACCTGATCATAAGCACGCTGTAAAAAGGTAGAGTAAATGGCACAAAAAGGAATCAATCCTTCTGCCGCAATACCCGCTGCCAGAGTTACAGCATGTTGCTCTGCAATACCCACATCAAATGCCCGTTCTGGGAAACGCCGCATCATATACTTTAACGAACTTCCTGTAGGCATAGCGGGGGTTATACCTACAATTTTCTCATTTTTTTCTGCCAGCTCAACTAACGTAAGCCCGAAGACATCTTGATATTTTGGCGGTTGTACATCCTTGCTTTTAGGATTTAACTCTCCTGTTATGGCATTAAACTTTCCGGGAGCGTGGTAAACTACCTGATCGTCTTCGGCTTGTTTGAGTCCTTTTCCTTTTGTGGTAATGACGTGTAGAAACTTTGGCCCTTTTATTTTTTTTAGCGTATTAAAAATCTCTAATAGTTTCTCAATATCATGACCATCTACAGGTCCAAAATAATTAAAATTTAATGCTTCAAAAATATTATCCTGCCCCTGACTTCCGGTTTTTACGCTCGTAAGGTAGTTTTTTAATGCGCCTACGCTGGGGTCTATACCAATTGCATTATCATTAAGGATTACAAGTATATTTGCATCGCTGTCTCCCGCATGGTTAAGCGCTTCAAACGCCATCCCACTAGCTACAGATGCATCACCTATAACTGCAATATGGTGTCTGGTTGTATTATTTTGAATTTTTGCAGCTAGTGCCATTCCTAAAGCTGCAGATATTGATGTGCTTGAATGTCCCGCTCCAAACGTATCATAAACACTTTCGTCTCGTTTAGGAAAACCACTTATGCCTTTAAATTGTCTGTTAGTTTCAAAAAGTGATCTTCTACCGGTTAAAATTTTATGCCCATAAGCCTGGTGCCCCACATCCCAAATTAATTTATCATCAGGAGTATTAAACGCATAATGTAATGCCAGAGTAAGTTCTACTACCCCCAGACTTGCTCCTAAATGACCTTCTTTTGTCGCAACGATATTTATAATAAAACGCCGCAACTCTGCTGCAACTTCAGCCAAAGCTTTAACCGGTAATTTGCGTAAATCTGCCGGATCGTCAAGGGTTTCTAAAACACGATACTTCATAAAACAAAGGTAGCCGATGTTCAATAAATAATTAGTTTCCTCTATAAAAATGATGTGAACGCTTTTCCGTAAAAAAATGCATAGCATTTCTGAACTATAAAAAGCGCTATACTATCTGTAAGCCTCTTAATTTTTAACCGTACTTAATGGTTAAAACTTTATATCTTACTTCCTCAAATACGTTACAATGGCACTTATAGAACCTTTTGATGATTACTACTTTATGAAAAAAGCAATGCAGGAAGCAGAGACCGCTTTTGAGCTTGGTGAGATTCCTGTAGGTGCGGTAATCACAGTTAACAATACAATAATTGCCAGAGCACACAATCTTACAGAACGCTTAAACGATGTTACAGCACACGCTGAAATGCAGGCAATAACTGCAGCAGCAAATTATCTGGGTGGTAAATACCTTAAAGATTGTACGCTTTATGTAACGCTTGAACCTTGCCAAATGTGTGCAGGAGCATTATACTGGAGTCAGTTATCACGTATTGTATTTGCAGCTTCTGATGAAATGAGAGGTTTTAAAAAAATGGGCACCCAGATACATCCTAAAACTACGGTAAGCAGTGGGGTGATGCAAAATGAGGCAGCAGCACTTCTAAAGCGCTTTTTTATCGAAAAACGAAATCTTAATTAGTTTACTTTTAGAGAATGACTACTAAAAATACAATAGCAGAGCGGGTAGCAGATTTTTTAAAACGGTATCCGCCGTTTCAGTTTCTGGAGGCCGAAAGTTTACTTACCATAGCCGGTCAAGTAAGCGTGCTGTATTTTGAAAAAAATAAATCTATTTTTAAAGAGCACGAGAAAAACCACGGAATGTTTTATGTGGTTAAAGATGGTGCGGTACGCCTGTATAGAACACAGGACAATGAGCCTAAAATCGTTGATATTTGCGACGAGGGTGACCTTTTTGGCCTAAGGCCATTAATCACTAAAGAAGATTATGAGCTTTCTGCATCTGCAAATGAAGAGTCAATTCTGTATGGTATTCCTATAGACTTATTTTTACCCATAGCATTAGAGCATAAAGATGTAAGCAATTTTTTAATCGCTTCATTTGCTTCAAATGTGAGCGACCCCTATTCTTTAGAAGAAAGCGGAAAGCTTTTTACTGAGTATTCTGTTGAGCGCAATAGTGAGATTTTTGATCTTCAGAAAGCCCGCTATTCAAAAAATATTTTAACCTGTCCACCTGAAACAACCATTAAAATCGCTGCTTTAAAAATGGAACATCGCGGTGTAGGTTCTATAGTTGTTGTTGAAGATGACAAACCTTTAGGTATTATAACTAATCGCGATTTGAGAGATAAGATTGCTACCGGTAAATTTCCTATTTCAGATGAGGTCACTTCGATTATGAGCGCTCCGGTTCGCTGTTTTCAAAAAGATCTTAGCGTATCGCAGGCACAGCTTATTATGCTTAGAAATGACATAAACCATTTGTGCATTACCGAAGATGGCACACCAGATACTAAACTTCTGGGGTTGTTATCAGAGCACGATGTAGTCGTCTCTTTTGCTAACAATCCTGTTGTTTTACTTAAAGAAGTAAAACTTGCAAAACGTACTAAGAGATTGCGCGAAGTACGCCTGCGAGTAGCGCAACTCCTCAAAAAATACCTGGATCAAAATCTTCCGTTATCGCAGATTCTTAATATTTTAAATGAGATTAATTACGCTATAGCGGTACGTGCAATCGAACTTGCACTTGCAAAAATGGAAACGCCACCGCCATGTAAGTTTGCTTGGTTGGCTTTAGGTAGTCAGGGGCGAAAAGAACAGCTTTTATATACAGATCAAGACAACGCAATAGTGTTTGACGATGTTCCTAAAGAAGATTATGAGCAAACACAGGTCTATTTTATTCAATTAGCACGACACATTACCAGAGCAATGCACAAAGTGGGATATGCTTATTGTCCCGCAGATATGATGGCAAGTAACCCACGGTGGTGCCAGTCGCTATCAGAATGGCAAAAACAATTTAATATATGGATTCTAGAGCCATCTCCAGAAAGTCAGTTGCTTTCTGCAATATTCTTTGATTACAGTTATGTTTATGGCGATACACTACTAGTCACTAAACTTTCAGACAGTATTTTACAAACACTAGATCGCAATACAAATTTTTATAGGGTTATGGCAAAAGACGCCATAAGAAGTCCGTCACCACTCGGTTTTTTTAGACAATTTCTGGTTGAAGAAAGTGGAGATCATAAAGATTTCTTTGATATTAAAGCACGAGCGCTTATGCCCTTAATAGATGCAGCACGCGTTTTAAGTTTACAGCATAAACTGCGGAATATTAACAACACTGCAGGACGTTTTGAACGTCTTGCCGAAGTTGAAGATAATAATAAAGAGATATACGAAAACTGTTCGTATGCCTTTAAAGCACTGTTGAAATTTAGAACCAGACAAGGTATTTTACACGATGACTCCGGAAGGTTTATAGAACTTGCAACCTTAAGCAAAGCCGAAAAACTAAAGCTGAAACGTTGCTTTAAATCTATACACGACATTCAAGAATTACTCACCATACGCTACCAACTCAAATAAACTATGCGTATACCCTTTTTCGACAAAAAACCAGACCCGCCAGAATTCTATAAAACCTACGCCAAAGCGTTTTCAGAAGCTATCCCTTCTACTATTGAAGATACCCGCTTTGTAGTTTTTGACACCGAAACAACCGGAATAAATGCACGTAAAGACAGGATGCTTAGTCTTGGAGCTTTAGAAATAAAAAGTAATCAGATTCAACTGGCTAAAAGTCTTGAGGTGTACGTATCACAAGAGATATTTAATGAAGAAGCGGTTGCTATTCACGGGATTCTGCGTCAACATAGAAATCAGATTAAAATTTCTGAAGAAGAGACCGTAAAATTATTTTTAGAATTTATAGGCAACGCTGTATTAGTAGGCCATCACGTAGGTTTTGACATCGCTATAATAAATTATGCTCTAAAACGATTAGGAGCCCCTAAGCTTAAAAATAGGTTTACAGATACCGGCATACTTTTTAAACGCAGCGTACACCTTGTAAACATTACAAACCCTGATAAAGTTTATAGTTTGGATGAACTCTGCGAAGAACTCAACATTTCTAAAAATGACCGTCATAAAGCTATGGGAGATGCGTTTATTACTGCTTTGGCTTTTTTAAAAATCCAGAACAGACTTAGAGGATCTAAGAAAATTACGTTGAAAGATATTCTAATTTAAATTATGGTGTTTTAAATGAATAGAACTTAATCCATTTAAATTTTCAAAATTAGGCACATAAACCTCACGCATTAATTGTTCTACTTTATTAATGTAAGGCAACTTATTTTGTGCACTTAATTCGTGTAAATGACTTTCAAAAGCAGAATATAACAACGTAAGCAGCCGGTTTTTAATAAGTGTACTTTGATATTGTGCTGTAAACTTTTTGCAGGTAGATAAAAATAACTGCGGATGTTTAACAAGGGTATCTACAACGATGTAGAAATATTTTATGACGTTAACATCGTGATGCTCCTGAACGATCTGTGTTTTTAAATTTGGAGTATCACCTTGAAATATCCAGAGGTTTTTGACAATAAAATCAGTTTTACTACTAGGATTGCAATAATAAATATCCAGTCCTAAGGCCGTACTTATGAGGAACACATTTTGTCCCAAAGAATCTATAAGAAACCTATTAAATGATTTTTCTGCTGCAGGCGAAAGCACCATTGTGCGTTTAAAACCAGAGTTTCTAAAACGCACACAATGCAAATCATTTAAAATTGTATGATTGTCTAACATATCATAGCAATTGCTCTATTTGATCAAGGCCTTGCATTTTTGCGTGATCTTTTGCGGTTAAACCTTTAGAATCTTTAATTGAAGGATCTGCTCCATTTGCAATTAGCATTTCTACTAATTCTTTTTGATTGAATGTTGCCGCATAAATTAAGGCGGTTCCACCATTTGAATTTTGGGCATTTACATCTGCTCCATTATCTATAAGAATCTTAGCGATTTTAGGATAGCCCTTAAAACAAATACCCATAAGGGCTGTATTCCCAGAAGCATCCTTTGCGTTTAAATCTGCATTATGTGCTACAAGCACTTCAGTAACTTTTTCAAACCCGTAATAGGTCGCAAGTACTAAAGCCGTTGAACCTCGCTGATCTGTTGCAGCAATTAATTCAGGATTGTTCTCTAAAAGTTCCTGCACTTTTTGATCGTTTCCTAATCGTATGGTATCGAATAATAACTCTGAGTTCATAGTGTTAAAATAATGTATTTATTATAAAGAAATAATCTTAATCTGTTTTTTATATTCTTATCGGCTTATCCTTCAATTAAATATGCATGAGTTTTGCTGAAAATTAAATTTATTGCTACTTCTTCCGAAGAAAACACTTATCAAATTTAAATCCTTATAAATATCCAATTTGAAATCCTATAGCAACATATCGAAGAACTTACAAATTAGAATCAAAACTCAAAGCAGTTTAGAATTGTTGAGAATAATTAAAATTTATTCAAATATATCTATTGAATACAGGTAAAACTGTTAGAGAATATGTAAATAAATCAAATTGAAATAAATAAGCTACTCTAACTATTAGTAACATCAAAAACTTAAGAGAGTTTTAAATCTTGTCAAAGCGATGTTAAACCTTATTCCACATCGCAAGGAACTTTTAACTTTAGATCAAATTTAAAATTATGAGTAACTCACTTGAAGCCTGGCTAGAAAAAGATACGTTCACTTCTAATGTAAGTCGTGGCCTTATCTCCGGATTGTTAGGAGGTATTGCAGGGACTGTAGTTAAGAGTGCCATAGAAAAAGTACTACCAGTTAGAAAACCAAATACGCGCTCTGCGCAGTTGAAAATGGTTGATGATCTGTCTGTAAAACTTACCGGAGATCGCATTAGTACCACAAATCACGAGCTTGCAGAACAACTGGTCAACATACCTTTTGGGGCAAGTTTAGGCGCAACCTATGGTTATGCAAAACGCGATAAAATGGAGACTAATATTTTTGAAGGAGTCGCCTACGGTGCTACAACGTGGATAGGAACACACGAAACTTCGTTACCGCTTTTGGGTTTAAAAGAAAGCCCAAAAGAAATACCCTTAAATATTCAAATTAATGAGCTAATCGCTCACGTCGCATTTGGAATCACAACAGAAGTAGTACGCGGTCTCATTGCCCGAAAATTGCGTGATTAAAAAATTGCAAAATGCACATTATAAGCTAAAAAATCATTCTAAATTGCTGAATGTTTAGATTCCAGCAGCATTACAATTCTTCAATAGCCTTTGCAAAAAGTACAGACTTTGCAAAGGCTATTTTAGTGACCATCGGTGTGGTAACGCCTATTTTAGTAGGTTATTACCTTGATTATTTAGGTCTGGGAATTGCCATAGGAACCGGTGTTGTATTAAGCTCCCCAAGTTCGGTAAGTGGTAGCTTAAAGAATAAACGTAAAGGAATTCTACTCTCTTCATTAATTGCAACGCTGGTTAGTTTTATTGGCGCCTACATTCCAGATGTTTATTGGATACAATTGCCTTACTTAGGTATAATGACATTTGCACTGGCTTTTATTGCAGTGTATGGTTTTAGAGCCTCTCTCGTAGGGTTTTCGGGATTATTTGCACTTGTTTTAAGTTTTGCAAACTTATCATCATCAGGAATGCCTCCTTATGAACGCTCCCTGCTTATAGGGCTAGGTGGTATTCTCTATCTACTACTAACCCTGCTTTATGATGTACTAGCTCCAAAAAAACAAACCGAAGAATTACTGGAAACTGCTATTGAATTAAGCTCACGATATATTGAAGCTCGTGGTCAATTTTTACGCCAAAGCATAGATCGTGATACCGGCTTAAAAAAACTTTTTACTGTACAAAGTGATTTTAATGACCATCTCGAGAAACTCAGGGAAATCCTATTAGATAGCAGGCATGCTTCAGGAACTTCAAGTTATTATCGAAAGCGATTTTTAGTATTGGGAGAGCTTGTAGATCTATTAGAATTATCCCTGACAAGCCCTATTCCGCCTGCGAGAATGCACGAAATTCTTAAGAAATATCCTCAGCAGTTACATGCATTTGTAAACCTAAATAAAGCACAAACAGAAACCTTACGAAAGATTGCTCATACCGATCTCAAAAAAAATAAAGTAGACTTAAATGCACTTAGAGCTGCTTTAAAAGAAACTAAAAATAAAATCGATAACTACAAAGCCCCTACTGCCTCTACCGAAGATGATATAATACTGCATAACTTGTATGAGCTTCAGGAAAATCAAACTCAACGCATCATAAACATTGCGCAAATATTAGATCGTAATAAGATAATAAAAAACACAAATACAGAAAACTTAAACGACCTCGAAGGTTTTGTCACTAAACAGGATTATAGTTTTCAAATTCTGCTTGACAATCTAAATAAGGACTCCCCTATTTTTAAGCATGCATTGCGTATTGCTTTTATTGCAGTCTTAGGATTTGGTCTGGGTAACTTTTTTGAAGTTCAAAACCCCTACTGGATTTTGCTTACTATAATTGTAATAATGCGTCCCAGCTACGGCCTCACAAAAGAGCGATCAAAAAACAGAATTATAGGCACTTTACTTGGGGCAGCATTGGCGACAGGCATAGTGTACGTTTTTAGAGATAATACACTTTTTAGAATACTTGCTGTACTTAGTTTTATAATGGCTCACGCATCGCTACAAAAAAATTACCGTACCGGGGCATTCTTTATTACGCTAAGTATCATTTTTGCTTACGCGTTATTGCGACCAGATATCCTGGCAGTTATACAATTCCGTGTGCTTGATACCAGCCTGGGAGCAGCGCTTACAGCGCTGGCCAGTGCCTTTTTATGGCCAACCCGAGAAGCAAAAAGCCTCAAATATAATTTAGCGGACAGTCTAAGGACAAACCGTAATTATCTGCAAGTAATATCATCACATTATGAGACTAAAAAACAAATTGAAACACATTACAAACTAGCGCGTAAAAAAGCTTTTTTAGCAACAGCTACAGTAAATGCTGCCATACAGCGCTTACTACAAGAACCTGGCGCAACAGGAAAACTCACGGGTAAACTGTATGAACTGGTTGTATTAAATCACGCTTTTTTAGGTGCACTTGCATCTATAGGTGCTTATTTACGCAATCACAACACTACCCATATAGATGATGTGTTTAGTAAATACAAAAATCCTATTTTTCAAAATTTAGATACTGCAATTGCAGTTCTAGAAAACAAATCTACTACTGGTACACTACCAGATACCTCTAAAAAACTAGAAGTACCTGTACCTACAATTTATATAAATGAAGAACTTCACGAAGCACATATTCTTACAGAACAGCTAAAATGGCTCAAAAAATTAAGTGAAGACTTTAATAAGCAGCTTAAAGCGCTACATACATAAAAATGTAAGCGATTTGATATAAACTGGAGAATTATAAACTCTTTAAAATTGTAGTCGCTTTCAAAAGCGTTTCGTCTGACTTTGCAAAACAAAAACGAAGTAGCTTAGCATCCTGTTCATTTACGTTAAATACCGAAACTGGAATACTGGCAATTCCCATCTCTTTTGTAAGCCTTTCGGCGAAAAGTTTTGCATTTTCCTGAGAGATTGCACTATAATCTAGCATTTGAAAATACGTACCCATCGCAGGTTTAAATTTAAATCGAGAATCTTTAATTCCATCTAAAAACAAATCCCTCTTACGCTCGTAGAAACCTGAAAGATTCAAATAATTGTCAGGATTTTTAAGATACGCTGCAAGTGCTTTTTGCATAGGGTGACTTACGCAGAAAACTGTATTTTGATGAACTTTCTGAAATTCGCGCATCAAATTCTCAGGAGCAAGGCAATAGCCTATCTTCCATCCGGTGGTATGAAAAGTTTTACCAAAAGAAGCAGTGATTAAAGAACGCGCTGCCAGACCTGGGTAGGATGCAACACTCTGATGTTTTTTCTCGTCAAAAACAATATGTTCATAAACTTCATCGCTTAGAACTAGAATTGAAGTGCCTTCCAGGATTTCCTGTAGACGTTTGAGATCACTTTCAGAATACACCATTCCGCTGGGATTATGCGGATTGTTAATGATGATCATTCGCGTTTTTGAAGTAATACAAGCTGCAACCTCATCCCAATCTACCTGATCATAAGGAGCTTTTAATTGCACTCTTACCGGCTTCCCTCCCTGTAGTTGTATTGTAGGTTCATAAGTATCGTATGCAGGCTTAAGCACAATTACTTCATCTCCGGGATGTATGAATGCAGTAATGGCGGCATATAAAGCTTCAGAAGCACCTACAGTAATAGTTACTTCAGTTTGCGGATTGTATGATTTACCCCTCAACGTTTCAATCATTTCCGAAACCCTTTCGCGTAAGCCTAAATCTCCCGCAAGTGGCGCATATTGATTAAAACCATCTCGCATTGCTTTTGTTACCAACTCGATAAGAACAGGATCGGTTTCAAAATCAGGAAAACCCTGTGAAAGATTGAGCGCATCATATTCTGCCGCCATTTTGCTCATAACAGCAAAAATAGAGAGCGTCGAGTTAGGTAATTTGCTTTGCATTATTCTTTTCTAAAATGTGCCGCAACAGCTTCTAACTCCTCATACCACTCGGTGCCAAATTTACGTATAAGGGCATCTTTAGTAAATTTATAAACAGGAACCTGAAGCTCTTTTCCTAAGCTGCACGCATCATCACAAATAGGCCATTTATGATAATTTACAGCCGTAAACTTAGAATACTCCTGCAAACGCACAGGATATAAATGGCATGAAATAGGTTTTCTAAAATCTACTTCGCCTGCGTTGTAGGCGTCTTCTATACCACAGGAAGCGACACCTTCTTTAGTAAACGTCACATATGCACATTCTGCACCGTTTACCAGCGGCGTTTCAAGCTCATCAAGATCTGTAGTAATATGAGTACCCTGTTCTTCTATAGCAGCAATGCCTTCGGGACGTAAAAAAGGCTTCACTTTTGGATAGATATTTTTTAAAATCTCTACCTCTTGCGGCTCTAAAGGAGCTCCCGCCTCACCGGCAATACAACACTCGCCTTTACACGATGAGAGATTACACACAAAATCTTTTTGAATGACCTCTTCTGAAACTATGGTTTTTCCTATCTGAAACATAGCTGCAAAGATACATATTTGCCAAGGTTAACAATGAGTTAAATCTCTAGGCAATAACACCTGAAAATCATACAAATAACTGTACTTTTGCCGACCTTTTAAAAAATTTTAGATTATGGGGTTTGATTTTAAAGAAATCGCAACAGCAAGTATGATTCTTTTTGCAATTATAGATATCATAGGAAGCATTCCTATTATCGTAGGATTGCGTGAGAAAGTAGGGCATATTCAAAGTGAAAAGGCTTCTATAGTTGCTGCTATTCTTATGGTTGTTTTTTTGTTTTTAGGAAAAGAAATTTTAAAACTTATAGGCATTGATGTAAATTCATTTGCAGTTGCAGGTGCTTTTATCATCTTTTTTATTGCTCTCGAAATGATTTTAGGCATTCAGCTTTATAAAGATGATGCTCCAGAAACCGCGAGTATTGTTCCCCTGGCCTTCCCACTTGTTGCCGGCGCAGGTACTATGACATCTTTATTATCATTGCGTGCAGAATACGCAGTTCAGAATATAATTGTAGCGATTGTGATTAATTGCCTTTTTGTGTATTTAGTCTTAAAATCTTCAGGAAAAATAGGGAAATTGCTAGGAAAACAAGGAATTAGTCTTATTCGAAAAATCTTTGGCGTAATTTTGTTGGCGATGGCTGTAAAGCTCTTTACAACAAATATTCAAGGACTTTTTTAAACCCCTTTTTATGAAAATTGCTCTATATATTATTTTAGGCCTTGCAAGTGCATTACTTATTTTTAACTTCTCAAAAATAGATTATGCAGCTCCTCTAGACGGTAATAGTTCTGTCGCAGTGATTTCTGTACTTGCTTGTCTTTGTGCTATACTATTACTTGTGATATTACTTATCTCCAGAAAAATTGTAGAAAAGAAAAAGCGTAGTTCATAAAAGTTCAACAAGGGTAGGATTTATAAACTCGTATATAATACCCCCAATAAATGTAATTATAGAAAGTACCAGAAAAATCTTGTGCAACTTTTGATAAATTAAAGTGCGTTTAAGCTGCTTACGAAGTGTGCTATCTTCAATTTTATCTAATTGTTTTTTAACCTCAGATTCGGTTAAGTAAAACGGACTTACAGATATTCCGTTTGAGATAAGAATACCCGCACTGTTGTCTAACAATCTAAAAATTGCAGCAATACAAAATACAAATATAGACGCGATTATTACCATTATTCCTCTCTGCTTAATTCTTTAATCTTTTGAATAGCAGCATCTTCTTCGTTTATTAATTTCTCAAAGATAGTATTTCCAAAAAGTTGCTGCGCAAATACAGCTTTAATATAGCGCTTTAAATCTTCTTTATAATCTCTTACTCTTATTTTTAAATCTCGCTTACCAGTATAATTTACAAATTCTAAAATGTTAGCGTCTGAGATAACCACCTCTTCATTAAATTGCTTATAGGTAAGTTTATTATAATACGGTCTATTTTTCTCTAGCAATTCAAATACAAATCGGTTCATAAAACCAGTGCGCAATGCATAATTTATGGCTTCTTTCTCGTAGTTAGTATCTTTAGGTATAAAAATATCTGGTATGATACCACCACCACCATAAACCACTTTACCCTTAGGAGTTACATATCGTAAACTATCTGCTATACTTATACTATCTATACTTTGCATCTCGCCGTTCTTGTATCGAGAAAGGTAATCTTCATAATATGCTTTGTTACCTTCTCCATAGGGACGCTGTATGCTTCTGCCGGTAGGTGTGTAATATCTGGCAATTGTTAAGCGTACTGCACTGCCGTCACCAAGCTCCATTTCCCGTTGTACAAGACCTTTACCAAAAGAGCGTCTGCCTACAATATCGCCACGGTCGTTATCCTGTAATGCTCCCGCAACAATCTCACTCGCAGAGGCAGAATTTTCATTAATTAAAACATATACTCGCCCTTCTTGAAAGACGCCATCATCAGAAGCAAATGCTTTTTCAATTTTTCCGGTTTTATTTTTTGTAAATAAGATAAGCTTGTCATCTGCTAAAAATTGATCTGCAACTTGTTCTGCGGCAGAAATATAACCTCCCGGGTTATCGCGTAAGTCTAAAATTATTTGACTGGCACCTTTTCGCTTTAGCGTATTTAAAGCATTTTTAAATTCGGCAGGTGTACTTTCGGCAAAACGATTTATTTTAACATAGCCCAAAGTGTCGGTTAGCATATAGTACGCATCTACACTTTTTAGAGCAACTGTTGCACGTTTTACTTTAAAATCCATTAGGTCTTTTACGCCAGGCCGTTTCACTTTAAGATTAACCTGCGTATTTATTTTTCCCTTTAGCTGAGATGTTATAGAATCGTCTATTAAATTAGCTCCGGTAAGTGGTTTGTTATCTGCTGCAATGATACGGTCTCCGCCTTTAATTCCGGCTTTTTCGCTGGGGCCTCCGGGAAGTGTGTAACTAACTGTTATAGAATCGTTGTAATTGTAAAAACTAACACCAATACCCACAAAATCGCCTTTCATGCTTTCATTAACACGCTCCAGTTCGCTTGGCGGTATGTATACAGAATGCGGGTCAAGATTTTCTAAAATACTATTTACTGTAACATCAACAATACTATCTGTATTTATTGAATCTACATACTCGTAATCTATATAATCTATAAGTCGGTTTAATTTTTCTTTCTTGGCATTACCTCCTAGAAGACTTGTAGTATTACTGCTGTAATTAAGCTTACTTCCTATAAATATGCCTATCGCAACTGCTACAGCAAAAAATATAGGAAGGTATTTTTTTTTGTAGCCTCCCATTATTCTTCAATATTTTCTATACACTCTACCTCAACACCTGCCCGCACTAAAAAATCGAGTCCACTAGGATCTTTATATCCCATATGATACACCACGCGCGTAATACCTGCCTGATGAATTAATTTACTACATTCTGTACACGGAGAAAGCGTGATGTATAGTGTCGCTCCTGCACAAGCCTGTGTAGAAGAGGCTACTTTCAAAATTGCATTTGCTTCTGCATGAAGCACATACCACTTAGTATACCCTTCATCATCTTCGCAGACATTCTCAAATCCCGTAGGTGTACCGTTATAGCCGTCTGATATAATCATCTTATCTTTAACGATAAGCGCTCCCACTTGTTTTCTTTTACAGTAAGAAAGTTTTGCCCATTCACGAGCCATTCGCAAATAAGCAATATCATAAGTAAGTTGTTTATCTGAAGATATTGAAGACATATGTTAGCTTACTAAACATTTGAAGGCAGTTAATGGTGAGCGAAGATAAAAAACTTACACCGCTTATAATCTGTAAAAAAACACTTTACCACGGATAATTTGCTATAAGCATTGGGATTACCATACCTATTACTACAGCAGAAATAAACATCATCCAATCTCTGCGAGAAAATCTAAAAATAGTTTGACAAATAAACCCTATAATTAAGACAATTAAGACGATAATTATCTGTGCACATTCTATACCCAGAGCAAATTCTGCTAACGGTAACAATCTACTTGATAAGTGTGCCGTTAATGATTTAAAAAATGAAGAGAATCCCAGACCGTGTATAAGACCGAAAAATAATGCGGTGATTAACAAAACTCCTAACTTGTCTTTTTTAGCTCCTTTACCCGCTGTAAACACATTGTACAAAGCAGTAATAAAGATGGTTACGGGTATTAAAAATTCAATAAAGCCACGATCTACTTTAACAACGCCATAGACGGCTAATAATAAAGAAATGGTATGTCCTAAGGTAAACAGCGTAACAAGTAGCAAAACACGACGCCAATCACTAAATATGTAGGGTACAGTAAGAACAATTAGAAATAATACGTGATCGTAAGCTTTATAGTCTAGTACATGTTCAAGACCTATATTAAAATAAAACCAAAAATCTGACATAAGGGAAGGGGATAATTTTGTATTTACTCAAAACTACAACTATTTCTGAAAGTTGTTGCCTAAAACGTTAAACTAAGCCTAAACAGAAATAACAAAAATTGCAGCTTTCGTAATTTAAATTTTTCAAAAAAGACCCAGTTATGCAAAGAATCAGCTTGTTTTCTATATTTATACTAAGCACTATGCTTTTAATGAGCTGTGGTGCTACACCAGGATTGACAAATCTCACCCAGAATGTCGATGCTAATTTACCGGTATACACGTATTTAGACACTGAAGGAAATACATACCGTATTTCTCCAAATAAATTAATTTACGATCCTGCTTCTGCAGAGAATACTATAGACGGCATTAAAGATCAGGGATATCATCTTGAATTAAATATCTCGCTCAATGATTATTCTAAAATAGCAGCTACCTGCAAAAAACAATTTGAAATTTCGCAGGAAGCCTTACCTGCTGCAAATACAGATTATGTGATCCCACAACTTACACGTAAGAACACAGAAATTAATGAAACTATAGACTTGAGTAAAACCGCGGTACAGGATCTCAATTACGTAATAAAACCCTTTTTAAAAGATGAATAATCCTAAAAATCCTATTGTAAAAAGGGGGTTGTTTCTTTTTGCTTTTTTAAAGAAAACCTATTTTGCCTGGGACCGTACAGATCCTTTTGCCCGCAGTGCTATCATAGCTTACTACACGCTTTTCTCTCTACCATCATTACTTATGATTGTTACCTCTATCGCAAGTTATTTTGTAGGTGCAGAAGCGGTTCAAGGACGCATACATACAGAAATTGCGCGTTTTATATCTAAAGATGTAGCAATTGCGATTGAAGATATGATAGGTAATGTTACACTAGAAAATGACAATTGGATTACCCTTATTATAAGCATAGCGGCCCTTATTTATGGTGCTACCGGAGTATTTTTTCAGATGAAGATTACTATGAATATGATCTGGAATGTTACTGAGAAAAAGCAGAACTTTAAGCGAATGCTTATCAACCGTGCTATTGCCTTTGGGATGGTGCTGGTTCTTGGCTTTATGCTTCTTGTTGCTTTTGTGGTAACTCTGGGCCTTAATCTACTTACTGAATATCTGAGTCAGTATGCTCCAGAAATCACTGTAGTTTTTGCCGAAATTTTGAGACTTTTAATCTCGTTTATATTTATAACCGGATTATTTGCTGCAATGTTCAAGATTTTGCCCGATGTAATAATGACGTATAAAACGACCTTACTGGGAGCGGGAATCACAGCTGTTTTGTTCTTAATAGGTGAAAGTTTATTAGGTTATTATTTTACAAGTAGTAATCCTGCTTCAGTTTATGGTGGTGCAGCTTCAATTGTTTTAATACTTCTATGGGTAAATTATACCTGTTTAATTTTATTTTTCGGTGCACAAATAACGGTTCAATATGCCTTAATTAAAAGACATAAGATTGTACCCAATAAACATGCTAAGCTTGCTCATGAAGATGAAGTCGCCGCTTTAAATGAAAAAAAAAAGCTCTTAGATCAAGATAAAAAAGATGCCATAAAGCTCATTAACAACCCTGAAAAACCACAAAAAAAGAAAACTAATTCTTAATTAGCGTATTCTCGTATTAGGCTAACGTAAACAGGGAAATGATCGCTGTAACCACCGGTATAACTTCCGTTTGCAAAACTTCTAAACGGATAGCCTTTATAAGGACCTGAAGGTGTTTGCAAAAATTTCTTATTAAATATTCCGGCTTTATAAAACTGAAACGATGTATAGTCTTTAGAGAACCAGGCCGTAGTAAGTATTATTTGATCAAAGAGATTCCACCCATCCCGATACGCAAGTGTGCCCAATCCCTTCTTAGCAAAAGCATCCATAGGATTATAAAGATCCTGCAATCCTAATTTTTTTAAACTTCCTTTAGCTCCTAAAATAGATTTTACACTGCTATTTTTTGGATCATCATTTAAATCGCCCATCGTAATTATCTTCGCATAGGGTTCTTTAGATCGAATAGAATCTATAATTTTCTTATTTAAATAAGCTGCAGCTTCTCGCCGGGGTTGTGACCTGGCTTCTCCTCCACTTCTCGAAGGCCAGTGATTTACGATAAAATGAACTTTTTCACCTGCGAGTAAACCTGTCACCAATAATTGATCACGAGTGTAAATACGTGTATTATTGTTTTCTGGATCATAAAGCAAGAGTTCGTGCGCAGTACTGCTTATAAGTTGAAAATATTTCTTTTGGTATAGAAGTCCGGTATCTACACCCCTACGATCTGGCGAATCATAATGTACAATGCCATAATCCCAGGGTAAAAGCGGTGATTGACTTATTAAATCTTCTAAAACTCTTCGGTTTTCAATTTCTGATACGCCTACTATCACCGGTGGCATTTTAGCATTTTCAGGACCTATCTGTTTAATAACCTCAGCCATTTTAGCCAATTTATCCTGATAAATAGCTAATGTCCAGCGATCTTTACCCTCTGGAGTACGATCATCATCAAAGGTCACAGGATCGTTTTCGGTATCAAATAAGTTTTCAAGATTATAAAATGCAACAGTTACTAATTGATAATCACGGGCTTTTTGGGCATAATTAATAATTGAACAAAGACAGAATACCGTAATTATTACTTTTAATCGAATTTTTTGCATAACACATCTATTATCAGGACATTAAGATATAATTAATTAATATATTAGGTTTACCGGCGCGACATAAATATGTGCTTTTTTAAAATTGCGAACATTAGTATTTGTCTATTTATTAGTTATTTACGGACATAAATTGTCTTCTCAAGAATATACCATATATGGAAACGTTAGAGATGCAACTACAGCGGCCAGTATTCCGGAAGTTCTCGTGACTTTAAAAAATTCTAAATTCAGTATTAAAACTAATGCCGATGGCGCGTTTATATTAGAAGGTGTAACGCTAGACGGAAAGCAACAATTAGTTCTTAGTAAAGCAGGATATAAAACACTTATACTACCTATAACGCTAGAAGGAGGTAAAGAACTTAACCTCTTTTATATTCCTTTAGAAATTGATCTTAAAGAACTAAATGAAGAACTAGATCGTATAAGTCTAACAGAGACTGAACTCAACAGCGATGAAGAGCAACAAGACAATATTATTTCAGGCCTTTTAGGTGCTACAAATGATGCTTTTAGCAACGCTGCTGCTTATGACTTTAGTTCAACGTTTTTTCGACCGCGTGGTCTCGATAGTAAATACAGTAAGGTTCTTATAAATGGCATAGAATTAAATAAGATAAATACCGGCAGACCACAGTGGGGTAACTGGGGAGGTCTTAATGATGTAATGCGCAACAGAGAATTTAGTTTAGGTATTCAACCTAGTGAATATAGTTTTGGCGCTCCCGCAGGTGTACTTCATTTTAATATGCACGCTTCCCAATACAGACGCGGTGGGCGAGTATCTTATGCTTATGCAAACCGAACCTACACCGGCAGAGTTATGGGGAGCTACAGCAGCGGATTAAGTACAAAGGGTTGGGCATTTACGATTTTAGGCTCCAGAAGATTTGGTGCCGAGGGAGCTATAAAAGGAACTTCGTATGAAGCTAACTCGATATTTTTAAGTATTGAAAAGAAACTAACTCAAAATCACCGCATAAATCTGGTTGCTTTTTATACACCTAACCGTAGAGGAAGAAGTACAGCCCTTACTCAGGAGGTAATTGATTTAAAAGGTAACGACTACAACCCTAACTGGGGATTACAAAACGGAAAAATTAGAAATTCCCGTATGCGTATGATTGAGGAACCTATTTTTATTTTAAGTCATGAATGGAATTTAACCGATAAATCTATTTTAAGTACAAATCTGGCTTACCAATGGGGAACTACTAAAAATTCACGTATTGATTATACAGGAAGTACGCTAATCACGAGCTCTGAAGGTCAGGAAAGTTTTATAGGCGGTGCCCGCAACCCTGCACCCAATTACTATCAAAATTTACCCAGCTACTTTCTTAGATTTCCCAATCCTACGGCTGCAAATTATCAAAATGCCTATCTCGCTCAAGAAGCATTTACAAACGATGGGCAGCTAGACTGGTCTCAATTATATGCTGCAAATACGATTGCTACAAATGCCGGTTTAAACAGTATTTATGCTGTACAAAATGATGTAAATAAAGACATCTTTGTACAGGCATCAAGTATCTTAAACAGTAATTTTTCTGAACATTTTAAGCTTACAGCAGGTGTCTCTGTTTCAACACTCAAAAGTTCAAACTATGCACAACTAGAAGATTTATTAGGTGGAAACACCTGGCTTGATATAGATAATTTTGCTGAAGATGATGCTTCTACAGGAGGTAACCTCGCACAAACCGACTTAAATAACAGGAATCGAATTGTACGGGAAGGAGATCGCTACAAATACAATTTTGATATTTCTGCATTTAAAGTATCTGGATTTACACAACTACAGGCCACTTTTAAACACATTGATTTTTATACTGCTTTGCAGGCAGGCATGGTAAACTATCAACGCAATGGGTTGTATGAAAATGGCTATTATCCCGGCGAGGCATCTTTAGGCAAAAGTCCGGAGGTTAACTTTACAACCTATGGCTTAAAAGGTGGATTTACCTATAAATTTTCAGGAAAGCATTTTGCGCTTTTCAATGCAGGTTTACAAACACTTGAACTTCCATCTAACACGGTTTTTACAAATTCACGACAAAACAATGCTATAATAGAAGATGCTTCCGCAGAAAAACTTCTCAACCTTGATGCAAGTTATGTCTATCGCAGTGCATTACTCAAAGCAAAACTCACCGGTTATTATCTTGATTTTGCTAACGGGAGCGAACTTTCATTTTTCTATACTCAGTCATTACAAAGCCCCTTAATTGAACAAGGCAATGCGCTGGTTCAGGAAGTAACTACTAATATTTCGAGAAGAAATGTAGGTCTTGAACTGGGTATTGAATATAAAATCCTACCCACTCTAACCTTTAAAACAGCTGCTGCCCTATCTCAAAATACATTTACAAACAACCCAGATGTTTATTACACAACAACTCTCGCAAATAACAAAATTACATTTGGCGACGGCACAGTAAAACTCAAGAATTACCACGTATCTGGTGGCCCAGAGCAAGCCATACAACTTGGTTTTGACTACAGAGATCCTGAATTCTGGTGGCTTGGAGCAAGCATTAACAGATTTTCAAATGCATATATAGATGTGAGTAACCTACGCAGATCTGGAGCATTTTCTACAGATTATGACGGTCTCCCGTTTAATGATTTTGATCCTGCAATTGCGAGAGACGTACTCATTCAGGAAAAATTAGGCTCTTATTATTTGCTAAATATTGTAGGTGGTAAATCCTGGCTAGTAAAAGGGCGCTCAATTGGCTTTTTTGCAACTATTAATAATGCGCTAAATACTAAATACAAGACCGGTGGTTTTGAAGATTCACGTATCGCCGACTACAGAGGTTTACAAGAAGAAAAAGAACGAGAGCAGCCCCTCTTTGGAAATCGCTATTTTCTAGGTTATGGCGCAACTATTTATGCAAATCTCTATGTACGCTTTTAAAGAATTTAGCGCTTCCGCGGAAGCGTAAAACAAAAACCTTATGAGATATCTTAACTATTTTACAGTCTTGATTATACTTGTATTCGTTTCTTGCGTAGATTCTGAATTTGAAATCCCCGAAACGTCTGCAATCGAACCTGAATTTACTGGTACAGAAGTACCTTTAGTTTCGGTTAAAAATATACTTGCTCAAAGTACAGAGGGCATTGTCACCTTTAGAGATACAGATACCTATTTTGTAGGCTATGTGATAAGTAGTGATGTTGCCGGTAATTTTTTTAGAGAAGTAGTTGTTCAGGACAAACCCGAAAATCCCACAAGTGGCATCACCATTCAACTTAATCAAAATGCCATTTACACCTATTATGAATTAGGCAGAAAAATCTATGTAAATCTCAACGGACTTTCAGCAACTACAGAAAACGGCATTGTACAGTTAGGAATCAGAGATGGTAATTCTATCACCGAAATCCCTACCTCGCTCATTACAAATCACATTACCAGAAGCATCGAAATAGCCACACTCGTCCCTTTACCTATTACCATCGCAGACTTCTCTGACGACACCGAAAATTTATTAATAAGCCTGCCCAGTGCGCAATTTAACCGAAATGAGGTTTTAGGTATTTCCCGAAAAACTTTTGCTGGCGAAGCTACAGATGAGTTTGATGGCATTCGTATTTTAGAAACCTGTGACGCACGCGGGAGAACCTTAGTAAGTACCAGTACTTTTGCCGGTTTTAAAGCTGTTGAACTTCCCTTAGGAGGTGGAAGTATACAGGGGATTTTAAGTCGGGATTTTTATGATGATTTTTATATTCTACGCTTAAATACACTCGAAGATATTTCTTTCGATACAGGAAATAGATGTGATCCTAACGAACTCAAATGTGGTTTAGCAGATGCTGAAGGAACTCAGATTTTATTTCAGGATAATTTTAGTGCACAAACGCGCAATCAACCCATTACCGGCAACGGCTGGACGAATTTTAATGAATACGGCAATCAGGTTTGGGAGGCTTATACTGCAACCGGTACAAATGCCTCTCAAGGAGTTTCTGCCCGCATAGACTCCTATCAATCTGGTGACGCCCTTACTATGTGTTGGTTAATTACTCCGCCAATAGATTTACAAACTAATTCTAATGTAAAAATACGTTTTGAAACCAGCAGTAGTTTTGCAGATGGCAGTGATCTCGAAGTACTTTTCAGCTCAGACTGGGACGGGGAGCAAGCAACAATTACACAAGCAAACTGGTTAGTTTTAGGTGATGCATTTGTTATACGCGATCAGGATTTTTTTGGAGACTGGTACAGTTCGGGTATTTTAAACCTTTCCTGTGCAGAGGGCTCTACAGGTTATGTAGCTTTTAAATATATAGGAAGTACAAAAGATGCTTTTGACGGTACATATCAACTCGATAATATAACCATAACATCAGATTAGTTTTTTTTGAGCTCTAGCGATGACTTATTCATAAACCATCAGCATTAAGTAAGACTGAAAAAGGATATTGTAAAATATTCTATTTTTAAGGATATAAAACAGTTCATAATGATACGATCCCTAGTTACGGCAGTTGTACTAATTAGTTGCTTAAGCTGCACAAGTGCAAAAAAAGATATTCAGGCTACTTCTAGAGCTTCACAATTTACAGAAAGTGACAGATCTTTAATTATGGCCGCAGATGGTACTAAACCTATGCGCGTATTTAAAATTACAAAAGAAAGCGACTCCATTTTATTGAGAACACCTAGTCAACATGTAATTGTTGATCCCAATGATCCAGAACTTAAGAATTTAATAGACCGAATGTACGCTACGGTAAGAGATAGTTTATCTCTAGGAGCGGGTATTGCAGCACCACAAGTAGGTATTTTAAAAAATATAGCCTGGGTTCAGCGTTTTGATAAAGAAGGCTTTCCTTTTGAAGTAATTATTAACCCGGTAATAAAACAATATTCTAAGAAAAAGCAGGACTGCCCAGAAGGCTGCCTTTCTATTCCCGGAAGACGCGATACACTTTCTAGTAGAGCGTATGCAATTTTAGTAGAATATGACAAACCAGATACCAGTCATATAGTAGAAATGGTAGAAGATTTTACGGCTGTTATTTTTCAGCACGAGATAGATCACTTAAACGGTATCATCTATCTAGATCATTTAAAACAGGAAATCAAAGACGCTCAAGGTCTCAAAACCCTAGATAATCTGAAGAATTAAACTATTTTTGCGGCTATGGCTTTATCAAATAACGATGTTTTTAAAAAATTAAGGGTAGCATTAAAATTACGCGATGATGATATCGTAAAAATTTGTGCTCTAGTAGATTTTGCAGTTACTAAAAGTGAATTAGGTGCAATCTTTAGAAGCGAAGATCACCCCAAGTATGTAGAATGTGGCGATCAATTTCTCCGCAATTTCCTAAACGGACTAGTCATTCATATGCGCGGGCCCATGCCAGATAAGAGACCTAAAAAAGATGCTCCTAAAGCTGAAGAAAAAAAGAAGCGAAGTACAAAGAAAGACTAGCTAGGTTCAGTTTTAAAAATCGTGTACACCGGGAAATGATCGCTGGGACCTCCCAGATAGTTGTCTCCTGCATAGGTGCGCAAGGGATTTCCTTTATACTTCCCCGCTGCTTCAGCTAAGTAAGCAGGATTGAAAATTGCAGATTTCACATATTCTAATGGGTTCTCGTACGCTTTCATCCAGTTTGGCGATAAGATTATTTGATCAAATAAATACCAGTCTCCTCGATGAGTTAAAGATCCTGCATAACGTGTTAGCAGAAATATCATCGGATTGTAAAAATCTGTAGATACCAGATGATCACGCACAGCTACGCTCTGAGGATCATCGTTAAAATCACCCATTATTATAATTCGTGCTTCAGGATCTTTTGCCTGTATTTCCTGTAAAATTTCACGGTTACGTTTTGCCGCGAGAATACGTTTTGGGTTAGATTCTTCAAGCCCTTCGCGTCTAGAGGGCCAGTGATTAACAAGAATATATACGTTGACATCCTTTAACTTACCGTACACATATAAAATATCACGTGTAAAATCACGTAAACCTTCTGCAGTTTCTAAATGAAGTGAGTAACTTCTAGATTCTAAAACTTCAAAATAATCTTTCTTATATAACAGAGCCGTATCTATTCCGCGCTCGTCTGGGGAGTTGTGATGTACAAATGCGTAATTAAGATTTTTTAAAGCTTCGGTAGTTATAAGATCATTCAGTACTTTTTTATTTTCAACTTCAGCTACCCCCAATAAAACGGGAGAACCGCCGGTTTCTTCTTTTCCTATTTCAGCAATTATAGCGCTTTGATCATTAAGTTTTTTAGCGTAGCGCGTTGCATCCCACTTCAACTCTCCCTTAGGAGTAAAGTCGTCATCAAAGATGTTGGGATCATTTTGCGTGTCAAAAAGATTTTCAAGATTGTAAAAGGCTATTGCCAAATTATTTTGAGGCATGTTTATGATTTTGGTGGGTTCAATTTAAGAAAAGCTTAGCGTCTAAATCGTTATCTTTACCGCTTACTTAATCTTATGATAGAAGAGAATACAATAGAATACGAGAAAACCGTCTTAATCGGTGTAATCACGCAGTATCAGGACGAGGAAAAATCGACTGAGTATCTTGATGAACTCGAGTTTTTATCATACACCGCAGGTGGTGAAGTGCTGAAGCGTTTTACTCAAAAAATGGAATCTCCTAATCCTAAAACGTTTTTAGGAACCGGTAAGATGGAAGAAGTACGTGCCTATGTTGAGCAATATGAAGTAGGTACTGCAATTTTTGATGACGAATTGAGCCCGGCACAGCAAAAGAATATTGAAAAAATACTCAAATGTAAGGTTGTAGATCGTACAAATCTTATTCTTGACATTTTTGCACAACGTGCACAAACAAGTTATGCGCGTACACAGGTAGAACTTGCTCAATATGAATATTTATTACCACGCCTTGCAGGTATGTGGACGCACCTTGAGCGGCAGCGTGGAGGTATAGGAATGCGCGGACCTGGTGAAACTGAAATCGAAACAGATAGACGTATTGTGCGTGATCGCATCTCTTTGCTAAAAAAGAAATTAGAAAAAATAGACCGTCAACAGGCTGTACAACGTGGCAATCGTGGTGCTTTAGTACGCGTAGCATTAGTGGGTTACACTAACGTAGGTAAGTCTACTTTAATGAATGTAATTAGCAAAAGCGAGGTGTTTGCCGAAAATAAATTGTTTGCAACCCTGGATACTACGGTACGCAAAGTGGTTATACGCAATCTTCCTTTTTTATTAAGTGATACGGTAGGATTTATTAGAAAGTTGCCTACGCAGCTCGTAGAGTCGTTTAAAAGTACATTAGACGAGGTTCGTGAAGCAGATCTTCTATTGCATATTGTAGATATATCTCATCCCCAGTTTGAAGATCATATTGCATCTGTAAATCAAATTATGGATGAAATAGGTGGTGCTGATAAACCTATGCTTATGGTGTTTAATAAAATTGATGCCTACACCCATAAAACCATAGACGAAGATGATTTGGTAACCGAACGTACTGAAGAACATTTTACATTAGAAGAATGGGAACGTACCTGGATGTCACGAGCAGATGGTGATGCTATTTTCATTTCGGCTTTAAATAAGGATAATATGGATGCCTTTAAGAAAAAGGTTTATGAGCGCGTACGTGAAATACACATTACACGTTTTCCTTATAATAGTTTTTTATATCCTGAGTACGATTTGTATACAGGTAATGATGACGAGGAAGAATAAGCCTAGGTCCTACGTAAATTCTAAAAGCAAAAAAAATCCGATACCTGCGTATCGGATTTTCTTATTTTAAATGCTTTTGCTAATTAAAACGAATAGGTAAGCCCTAAAATATAGTATGATTGTAACTGGCTGTCTATACTATCAAAAGTAGGTACAGTTCCTGGAGGAGTTAATGCCGCAGCTTCTTCAATAGCATTCGCTAAGTTCTCTTGCTTGTTACCGCGCAAGCCTACTTCAAAACCAACACCTATATTGTTAAATAATTTGTAGTTGAATGCATTGATCCACGTAAAGTTTGAATAGTCACTACTCTTATAGCTTTGGAAAGCTGAAAGATTTGATTTAAAAGCAATTTTACCAATCTGGCGTGTGTAGTCTGCAACAATTTTTGCACCTAAAGAAGACTCATATACGGTTTCCCCACTGCTAAATACAAAATTGTAGTTTAACGGGTGTACAACCACCGTCAAATTAGTTATTGGAGTCCAGGTCATACCCACACCCAGGTCTAAATAACCAGGATCGTTAAAGTTGTCAAGAATTGTAGTACGATATTCACCAAGTGTTGATACAGCGAGTTTTTCACTTAGTTTATAACCATAAAGTGAAGTAATATTAAAAACATCTGTAGCATTACGGAAGCTATCATCATCATTTTCATCATCGCGATCATCAAATTTTACCCAGCCTAAATTTAGATTTAATGCATTACGCCAGAAGTATTTTTCTTCTTTTCTATTAGCAAATGCATTTACTGTAATTGCTGCATTAGCCGAAGATACATTAGGAGTACCCTGAGAATACCAGCTGCTAAATCTGCTAAAGTTTGCTCCTACAGTACCAAATGCCCCAAATTTCCAGCCAGGCATATTGTCTATTTGAGCCTGCAACGCACCTACTTCTTTCTGTAGTTTTGCAATTTCAGCTTTCTTAGGAGCCATTTCCTGCTTTAGTTCTTCTTCTGTCTTTTCTTGCGCCTGCGCAAAGCTGAAACTACAGATAGCCAGTAACATAAAAATAATTTTTTTCATCCTTCTTAAATTGTTGGTTTTGTAGCGCAAATATACAGCACACAAAAAATATGCGCAGTCTTCAATTTTAAGAAAATTTGAAAATTAAATTGAGAAACTATTTTGATTTGTAGAGTGGAACTGAAGAACAGGCTTCACCAAACATCAAATTTTTTACTGTGGCTTGTAATTTTTGAGTAAGTAAAATATAAGCATTTTGAGGTACAGGCTTATTGGAGCACCCTTTTATTATAACATATTGATCTCTATATTCAGAAACATCGAGTTTTTGAATTTCTTCAGCATATAAAACCGTTTCCAGGTCTGTTAAAGTACCTACCACTATTTTCTTAGCTACTGGCTGTAGATATGTTGACACGAGCATAAATGCCCAGGCCGGTACGATTGCATCGGTGCTGCAAGATAACGCTACAAAGGTGTCTTGATATACAGACCAATCATAGTTTTTTAAACTTTCCCGAAAGTCTTTTTCTCGTAAAATAAAACCTTCAGTTAGCCATTGGGAGATATCAATAACCTCACGTTTACCCGGAAGATATAAATCTTCCAGATTAAACGTGATAAGTTTACTGTTTGCTACTCTATTTATGATTTCCTCCATGAAGTTTCAAAACTTTTAAAGCAATCCTAATTCTAGCTTTGCTTCATCACTCATAAGATCTTGTGTCCACGGCGGGTCGAACGTAATCTCTACCTCGCAGTCTTTGACCATATCAATAGTTTTCACTTTTTCTTCTACCTCTACTGGAAGCGTTTCTGCTACCGGACAATTAGGAGTTGTTAAAGTCATGAGGATTTTAGTCTCATAATCTTCATTTACAAAAACGTCATAGATTAATCCCAATTCATAAATATCAACCGGGATTTCAGGATCATATATAGTTTTTAAAACACGAACGACTTTTTCGCCAAGTTCTTTTGTATCTATTTCTTTTGTATCGCTCATAGTATTCTAATTAGAATTTGCCTTAGCCTGATAGGCTATGGCATATAATTTAATTTGTTTAATCATACTCACTAACCCATTTGCACGTGTAGGTGAAAGGTGCTCTTTTAAACCTATTTTATCAATAAAGGAAGTGTCTGCATCTAAAATTTCCTGTGGTGGCTGATTAGAAAATGAACGGATTAAAATAGCTATTATACCCTTTGTAATAATAGCATCACTATCTGCAGTAAATTCTATTTTATCTTCATTCAAATTAGCGTGAACCCACACTTTACTCTGACACCCCTTAATAATATATTCTTCGGTTTTGTATTTTTCATCAATAAGAGGCAGTGACTTACCCAACTCTATCATATACTCATAGCGCTGCATCCAGTCATCAAACATCTCAAATTCTTCAACAATTTCGTTTTGTATTTCTTGTATACTACTCATACGCATTAATCCTCTTTTGCTGTCAAAATCAGTTTATTTTCAGCATTATAAATACTTAAAATGCCTTTTTTTAATTTGTAGGTATTTGCCTTTAGTAATGATTGAAAAAAGTTATATTCTAAAGAAGTTCCTTCAGGACACATCATTTTTGTAGCCATTGCAGGAGAAAACTTTATATTCTCTGCACTCACGACGTATGTAGAACTATAACTGTTACAAACTCCCGTACCATTAATCTGGCCTTTTTCGGGGTTAAATTTTATAGTAATTTGCTTATCTACTACAGAGTCTTTATCTATTGTTTCTACAAGATATTCTCCTTTAGGGCCCAGCATTTTCTTATCTGAAGATTTGCACGAACTGAAACAAATTATAATTACGAGTAAGATGGTTGTGGTTGCTTTCATATTTTAAATTTTGTATGAAATTACTAGTAATCATCGATATAGACTTCTAATACTAGGTTAAATTTAACTCAACATCTCCTTCGCCTTAATTACTGCACTCACAAGGCTATCTATTTCTTCAAACGTATTATAAAATGAAAATGAGGCTCTTACCGTTCCGGGTATTTTATAAAAGTCCATTATAGGTTGTGCGCAGTGATGCCCTGTACGCACTGCAATACCTAGCTTATCTAGAATTGTCCCCATATCATACGGGTGTATTCCTTTTATATTAAAAGAAATTACAGCTGTTTTATGTGTTGACTCCCCATAAATACGCAAACCCTCTATTTCTTTAAGCTTGAGCGTAGCATATTCTAAAAGTTCCTGCTCATAGTTTGCTATAGCATCAAAACCTATTGCATTCATATAGTCTAAAGCAGCGCCAAAAGCAATACCTCCACAAATATTAGGTGTGCCTGCTTCAAATTTATGTGGTAAACCGGCATAAGTTGTTTTCTCAAAAGTTACCTGATCTATCATCTCACCACCACCTTGATATGGAGGTAACTTTTTAAGTAACTCTTCTTTTCCGTACAGCATTCCCACTCCTGTTGGACCGCATATTTTGTGAGCCGAAACTACATAAAAATCTACATCAAGCTCCTGCACATCTGCTTTTATATGTGGGGCTGCTTGCGCACCATCTACTAAAACGGCTGCCCCTACTCGGTGTGCTTTTTGAATAATTTCTTCAATAGGATTTATAGTACCTAAAGCATTACTCACATGATTAACAAAAACCAGTTTTAAATTTTCTGAAATTAATTTATCAAAAGCCTGTATATCTAACTCTCCGCTTTCTAGCATAGGAATTACTCTAAGCACAGCCCCTGTTTTCTCACATAACATTTGCCAGGGCACAATGTTAGAATGGTGCTCTAAAGCAGAAACCATCACTTCATCGCCAGCCTTAAGTATTGAAGCATAACCCGATGCCACTATATTTATACTGTGTGTTGTACCAGCAGTAAATAAAGTTTGATACGAATTGGGAATATTAAAATGCTTCTGAATTTTAATACGAGCCTGCTCATAAGCATCTGTTGCTTCCTGAGAAAGTGCATGAACACCTCTATGTATATTTGCATTGTAGTTAGAATAATAATCTACAATAACATCAATTACCTGTTGCGGTGTTTGAGAGGTCGCAGCATTATCTAAGTACACTAGCGGATACCCATTAACTTTTCTGTTAAGTATAGGAAAATCTGCTCGTATTTTAGAAACATCAAAAGTGGTAGTTGCAGTAGCGGAAGCCATAAGCATTTCTTGTTTTATTCCTGACAATGCCTACAGCTATCAGAAATGTTTTCAATTAAATTTTAAAGCCAATTCAAGTTTAACTCTTTGTGCAAATATTTTATGACACAAAATGTATTCTACTACACGTCAAATCCTAAATTCACCTCTAATTTATTGGCTATTAGTTTTGTAATTCGAGCTTTTAACTGAGGTATTTTTACACTCTCGAGTACGTTATTTGCAAAAGCATACATCAATAATGCACGACCTTCTTTAACGCCAATACCTCGTGAACGCATATAAAATAAGGCATCTTCATCTAGCTGACCTATTGTACAACCATGAGAACAGCGTACATCATCGGCAAAAATCTCAAGTTGCGGCTTAGAATTTATAGAAGCTTTATCACTTACCAGAATATTATTATTAGACTGGTATGCATTAATCTTTTGCGCAATGCTGTCTACAAGTACTTTACCGTTAAAAACTCCCGTAGAACTATCATCAAAAATACCTTTGTAATCCTGATGACTCTCACAATTAGGCTGCTTGTGATGCACTAATGTATTGTGATCTACGTGTTGCTTATCTTCAATTATGGTAACCCCTTTTAAAATGGAATTATTATGCTCTCCATTCTGGTAAAAATTAAGATTGTTACGTGTTAATTTTCCACCGAAAGAAAATGTATGTACAGACACTTCACTAGAATCTTGTTGATCTATATGGGTGTTATCTATTAAAGAAGCATTCTCTTTATCATTCTGAATCTTATAGTAATCTATCATCGCACGCTTACCTGCATAAATCTCTGTAACACTATTTGTGAATACAGCATTAGCATTTAAACTCTGGTGACGCTCTATAATCTGAACTTCTGCGTTCTCTTCAGCAACAATTAAGTTACGTGGCTGAAGCATTAAACTTGACTCATTACCGGTAGCAAAATGTAAAATCTGAATAGGCTTGCTTACTGCTTTTCCTTTAGGAATATATATATAGGCTCCTTCTTTTGCAAAAGCTGTGTTAAGAGAAGTAAGACTATCCTGAGGTGCTATTTTATTAAAATAAACATCTATTACGGCCTTGTACTTAGGCTTTGTAAGCGCAGCACTCAATAAACAAACATCAACACCATCGTGGGTAGTTTCTGAAAGGTACGAACTGTAAACACCATCAATAAACACAATCTTATAGGTGTCTATATCGTGAATGAAATATTTTTTAACGTCTTTAAACTCTATAGTATCCTCTTGCTTAGGAACTAAACTGAAGTCTTGTTTTACGAGGCTGTTAAGTGACGTATATTTCCAGTCTTCCTGCTTTTTAGTAGGGAAACCTTTTTCTTCAAAAATCTTAATAGCTTCATCTTTAATATCGTGAATGCTATTATCTAAATCAAGATGTTCCTGAGATGTTAAATAAGAAGAAAGTAATTTATCTTTAAGATTCATATGTGTTCAATTCAATATTCATTGTTTAATAACGATCTGTAATTCCAGATAATTATTATCCTGCAGCTAATTCTGCCTTCACCCAGTCGTAACCTTTTTCTTCTAGTTCAAGAGCTAATTCTTTACCTCCAGACTTAACAATTTTACCATCAACTAATACATGTACAAAATCAGGTACGATATAATCTAGCAAACGCTGGTAATGGGTAATTACAATTACCGCATTGTCTTTACTTCTTAATTTATTAACACCATTAGATACTATACGTAATGCATCAATATCAAGACCAGAATCAGTCTCATCTAATATTGCTAATTTTGGCTCTAACATTGCCATTTGAAAAATCTCGTTTCTCTTTTTCTCTCCTCCCGAGAAACCTTCGTTTAACGATCTTGATAAAAATTTACGGTCAATTTCTAAAAGTTCAGACTTTTCACGTATCATCTTTAGCATATCGCTTGCTGGCATATCTTCTAGACCTTTAGCTTTACGCGTTTGATTGATCGCCGTTTTAATAAAGTTAGTAACTGAAACTCCAGGAATTTCTACAGGATATTGAAATGAAAGAAAAACTCCTTTATGTGCTCGTTCCTCGGCATCTAAATCTAAAAGCGATTCTTTTTCAAAAATCACGTCTCCTGCACTAACCTCGTATTCTTCTTTACCGGCAATTACAGATGACAAAGTACTTTTACCAGAACCGTTAGGCCCCATAATTGCGTGTACTTCACCTGCATTTACTTTTAAGTTAATTCCCTTGAGGATATCTTTTCCTTCTATACCTGCACTTAGATTCTTAATTTCTAACATAATCTCGATTCTACAGATTGCACTTTAGCAATCGTTCTTTAATTTCTTATTTAACGTTTAAATTCTGACCGTTAAAGGGTAAGAATTACGATTTATTTCTCTAAACTGAAACTCCCTTAAGAATTTCTAAACCTAACTATTTAATAGCGTCAGGAGCTTTAGTTATTTCTTTAAAATCATCCATATCGTGCTGAATAATTACTTTAGCATTCTTCTCTTTTACAAAAGCTTCAAATGCCTTAATACTCTCTTCAGATTGAGGGATATCATAATTAAACTGTGGCACTACACCATCTATTCTATTTTGCTCAAAATGATAGGTGTCGCCTGTTAAAACCAGAGGTCCTGTCTCTGGCAAATCTACAAACAATGCATTATGACCTGCTGTATGACCAGGCATATATTTGATGACAACACTACCATCTCCAAAAACATCATAATCTGTATTTGCAATAATTTCTTTATTCTTTAATGCCGAAAAAGAATCAGGAGCATAAAATGTATTTCCTTTTATATCATCGCTGTTTAAGAAATCATCTTCGCTTTGCTGAATTAACCATTTTGCATTTGGAAAATGATTTGCAGCTCCCGTATGGTCAAAATGAATGTGAGAAAACGCAATCATATTAACATCTTCAGCTTTAAGATTTATTGTTTTTAATTGATTAAGTATGCTGTCTTTTCTAGTAATTGTGAAGGCTCCTCCTTCTGGAGTATATGGCTCCTGACCTACTAGCATTTCTGGCAAACCAGTATCCCACAAAAGAATCCCGTTAGGGTGTTTTATCACATAAAATGCGTCTGCTAACTCTTTACTTTCTCCTTTGTAGGTGTCTCCCTGCGCAAAAAGATTTAAATTATTAGCCATTACCGTTCCTCCATCAAAGGCATAAAGCTCAACGTCTGGTTTTGCAGTTTCTTCTACAACAACTTCTTCTTTATTTTCCTCTTTTTTTGAGTCTTTACAACTTGCAAAAGCAAGAGCAACAAGCGAATAAAAAGCAATTTTTTTAATCATTGTATTTAGTATTTCTTTTCCTAATTATTAAACAATTATCCTACAGACCCTTCTAATGAAATTTCTAAAAGCTTTTGAGCCTCAACAGCAAACTCCATAGGAAGTTTATTTAAAACCTCTTTACTAAAGCCATTAACAATAAGTGCAATAGCCTTCTCTGTATCTATACCACGCTGGTTACAATAAAAAATCTGGTCTTCACCTATTTTACTTGTAGTTGCCTCGTGCTCTATTTTTGCCGATTTATTTTTAGCTTCAATGTATGGGAAGGTATGCGCCCCACATTTATTACCCATCAATAAGGAATCACATTGAGAAAAATTACGCGCATTGTCTGCTCTGCTATTAATTTGAACCAGACCACGATAACTATTTTGAGAATTTCCGGCAGAAATACCTTTAGAGATAATTGTACTCTTAGTGTTTTTTCCTAAGTGAATCATCTTTGTGCCGGTATCTGCCTGCTGAAAGTTATTAGTTACCGCAATAGAATAGAATTCACCAATTGAGTTATCCCCTTTAAGAACACAACTAGGATACTTCCAGGTTACCGCACTACCTGTTTCAACCTGCGTCCAGGAAATTTTAGCGTTTTTCTCACAAAGACCACGTTTTGTTACAAAATTGTAAACACCGCCTTTACCCTCTTCATTACCAGGATACCAGTTCTGAACTGTAGAATATTTAATCTCAGCATCATCAAGAGCGATAAGCTCTACTACAGCGGCATGTAATTGATTTTCATCTCGTGATGGAGCTGTGCAACCTTCTAAATAGCTCACATAGCTACCCTCATCTGCCACTACAAGCGTGCGCTCAAACTGACCGGTATTTGCCTGATTTATTCTAAAATATGTAGAAAGTTCCATTGGGCAACGCACCCCTTTAGGAATATAGCAGAAAGAACCATCACTAAATACAGCACTATTAAGAGCGGCGTAGAAATTATCTTTTTGAGGAACTACTGTTCCCAAATATTTCTTCACTAGCTCAGGGTGTTCTTTTATCGCTTCAGAAATAGGACAAAAGATTATACCTTTTTCAGCCAATGTCTTTTTAAAAGTAGTTGCTACAGAAACAGAATCCATTACGATATCTACTGCAACACCTGCAAGTTTTTTCTGCTCATCTAAAGAAATACCTAATCTTTTAAACGTGTCCAGCAATTCTGGATCTACCTCGTCAAGACTATCGTATTTAGGTTTTTTTGAAGGTGCAGAATAATAGGAAATGCTCTGAAAATTTGGTTTTTCATAATGCACATTTGCCCATTCCGGCTCGTCCATCGTTAGCCAATGTCTGAAAGCCTCGAGCCTCCAATTGGTCATCCATTCTGGCTCGCCCTTTTTTAAAGAAATAGCACGTACAATATCTTCATTAAGTCCTATAGGAAATGTTTCAGACTCAATATCTGTATAAAACCCGTATTTATATTCTTTAGTGGCTAATTCCTTTTCTAAATCGTCTTCTGTGTATGCCATATACTTTTTATAACCTGTTCAAATAATTGAACAACTTTTTAATTCTTTTTAAAGTGAAAAACTTTCACCACAACCGCATGTACGCTGTGCATTGGGATTATTAAATACAAAACCCTTACCATTAAGACCGCCGCTGTATTCTAAAACAGTACCTATGAGGTATAAAAAGCTTTTTTTATCTACTATAAGCCTAATACCATTGTCTTCAAAGAGTTTATCTTCTTCAGCAATGCTTTTATCAAATTTTAATTCATACGATAAACCAGAACAACCACCGCTCTTTACCCCCACTCTAACATAGTCAGCGACAGCATCATAACCCTCCTCATTCATCAAGGCGGCTATTTTCTTTTTAGCGTCTTCACTTACTTTAATCATATCATTTTCAATTAGTGCAAATATACCATTTAAGTAGGGTTTTACCATACTTCCTTACATTAAACTATATTATGATTGTATAGCTTCTATATATAGCAAAATATTTAGTTATCACAATAATTTATTCTTACGAAAAATTAAACAAGTTTAGACTGCAAAAGCAACAAAAATACTTGTTTCAGCGTCTATTTGGTTTTAAATAAGCAATTAATAGATCCATAGTAAGTAAGAGTTAGAAGCATCTCATTAAAACTGAAATTACAAACAAATGAATATTTTGGGACTGTAATTTTCCATTCAACATATTCAAACTAACTTTGTGCGCAAAATAACAGCTATTATGTTTGACAATAAAGATCAATCCCGCACGTCTCTAAGCGAACTTGGTGAATTCGGTTTAATTAATCACTTAACTAAAGATTTTACCATAAGACAATCTAGCACTGTAAAAGGCATTGGCGATGATGCTGCGGTTGTAGATGCAAACGGAAGACAACTTGTAATCTCTACAGATTTACTGGTTGAGGGTGTTCATTTTGATATGAGCTTTATGCCTTTAAAACATTTAGGATACAAAGCCGTTATGGTAAACCTTTCTGACATTTACGCGATGAATGCAGAACCTACACAAATTACAGTTTCTATTGCCGTATCTAACCGGTTTCCGTTAGAGGCTTTAGAAGAATTATATGCCGGTATTGAGCTAGCCTGCGCGATCTACAACGTTGACCTGGTAGGTGGTGACACAACTTCAAGCACAAAAGGGTTACTAATAAGTATAACCGCTCTGGGTCTGGCCGATGCAGATCAAATCGTAGGCAGAGATGGTGCTAAAGATGGAGATTTACTTGTTGTATCTGGTGATTTAGGCGCATCCTATATGGGGCTTCAGATTTTAGAACGAGAAAAACAAGTACATAGAGTAAACCCTAATTCTCAACCAGATTTAGAACCTTATTCCTACTTAATAGAGCGCCAACTTAAGCCTGAGGCTCGTAAAGATATTATTGAGTTACTCAAAAAATTAGAAATAAAACCCACCGCAATGATTGACATTAGCGACGGTCTTTCTTCAGAAATTATTCACTTATGTAAAAACTCAAATGTGGGTGTGAGACTTTATGAAAATAAAATACCCCTAGACCCGCAAATGATTACTGTTTGCGAAGAGTTTAAAATAGACAGCACCACAGTAGCATTAAGTGGCGGTGAAGATTACGAACTCTTGTTTACAATGCCGCAAGCAGACTATGAGAAGATTAAAGGAAATCCTAATTTTACAATTATAGGCCATATTACTCCAGAAGGTGACGGAATGAATTTAATCACACGAGCAGATACCTCTATTCCGCTTGTAGCACGTGGCTGGAATGCACTAACTAACGATAGTGAAGATTAGATTATGCAGATTGACGCTGATGCCTAAAAACATAAAACTTCTCCATTACTTCGTTTATCTGTCTTAGTTTTGGAGTAAGTATTAGTTTATCGCCATCTTCATTTTCTGTGAACTGCTTTTTGCATTGAATACACTGAAATTCTTTCTGTTCATTTTTATAAAATCTTAAGATCTCATATTTATGACCTAAGATTTTACATAGTATACTGCTAAACATGTTTTTAATTAATTGTGGAGAATTCATATTAGGGAGTTAAACTGTTGAACACCGTGAAATTAACAAAAAATAACGTTAAAAGGTTTATTTTGACGCTTAAAAACATTATAAGCGCTGTAAATCTTTGAATTCAATTTAACACATTACACTTATAGCTGGTTAAATTATTGATTTACAGTTTTTTAAAATTGAATTAAATGCTTCATTAAATCATTTGGATTTTCAAGATGCAACATATGCCCGCCATCTAAAACGACTACTTCGACATTCTGGTTGCTAAATTTATGGGTCAAATGACTAGAATCTAGCAATGTATCATGAGCTCCTAACACAATTTTCTTCTTAAATAAGGCTTGTTTAAATAAATTGCTATAGTCTGTTCGTAAAGCCATCGCTTCCTGACAAGCTATATAACTTTGTTGAGAAGTAGCCAAAGCTGTATTTTTTGTTTGCTGAATTTCTTCCTCTAAATTTGCTCTAAATTTTTGTGTAAATAAATTCACTACAGACATTGATATGAGCGCCTCATAGTTGGTTTTAGCTACTTTTATTCCGTGTTTACGCAATTCTTTGCGTTCTAAAGTATCTGCTTCAGGTGTAGAATTCATTAATAGAACACCCATGACTTCTTGCGGAAATGTTTCCGCATAAGCCAGTGCAACATAACCACCCATAGAGTGCCCTATAAATTTAACCTTAGCTATACCGCATTCTCGTAAAACCGAATGTACTGCATGTGCCATATCTACCATTGTGTTTCCGGCAGCAAGCAAACTACTTTCTCCATGACCCGGTAAGTCAATACTAATAACCCGGTAATGTTTTGCGAGATTAGTTAAGAATGGATCCCAGATTTCTTTATTTTCTAGAAAACCATGCAGTAAGCAAAGATTTTCCCCATTTCCAACAACGGTGTAATTAAGTCCTTCAGACTTTATAGATAGTGTCATTTTATTTTATCTTTCGCCCCGAAAGATACGCAGCATATGAGATTTACCAAAGAGACCGCAATTACTTCATTTGCCTTGTTCTCCCTTTTTTTTGGAGCCGGAAATTTAATTATACCTCCTTTTTTAGGATATACAGCTGGCAGTATGTGGCTTATAACCAGTTTAGGATTTGCGCTTTCGGCAGTGGTAATTCCCATTTTAGGCATTTTTGCTCACGCACGTTTACAGGGAACTTTACTAGATTTTGGAAATAAAGTACATCCTATATTTAGTCTTATTTTTTGTATTATCGTCTATCTTATTGCCATTACCTTACCAGGGCCGCGTACTGCTTCTGTCACCTACGAAATGGGATTACAACCTTATTTCGCCATTAACTCATTAACGTCTAGCAGCATCTATTTTGGATTGGTTCTAATTTTTGTACTTAACAGATCTAAAATTATTGACCTCCTAGGTAAATATCTAACCCCACTTTTATTAATCATATTAGCAACTATAATTGGAGTTGCTGTTTTTGCAGAATTACCCGCTCCTCAAAAAATCTCGGAAGAGGGCTCAGTTTTTAAAGGAATTATAGAAGGTTATCAAACTTTTGATGCTATAGGAGCTATTGTAATAGGTGCGATTTTAGTAGTTTCCTTAAATCTTAAAGATCACGAATCTGCAGATATAAAGAAAAAGCTTCTTTTTAGAGCAGGTATCTTTGCAGGTCTAGGCTTGTTCTTAATTTATTTTGGTCTTATTTACGTAGGGGCATTATACAGCACAATACTGGAGACTTCTTCCCGTACAGACCTACTTTCATTACTTAGTTATGAGACCCTGGGTAAAGGTGGCAGGGTAATGCTTTCTGTACTTATAAGCCTGGCCTGTTTTACAACCGCTATAGGAATTGTTACAGGTACTTCAGACTTTGTAAAAGGCATTCTCAAAGGGTCACAAAAAGCCTATATAATTACCGCCGTTTCTGCATGTATTTTAGGAGTCATTATCGGTCAAACCGGCGTAGCATATATCATAAGTATTGCAGTACCCGCATTAAATTTTATTTATCCGTTAGTAATCGTTTTGATTATCCTGAATGTCTTTCCGGCTAGAATGGTGTCAGCATTTATATTTAGAACTGTAACCATTAGCACTTTTTTATTGAGTATCCCAGATTTTTTAATAAGTCTTAACCTACTGTCTATAGAAACAGCCAAAGAATTAATCCCATTTACAACTTACGGAATCACCTGGGTTATACCCACTTTAATTATTTTTGCTTTAGCAAAATTAGTAGATCCCTTTATCTTTAAAAAGGCAAAAACAGATACTGAAATCTAATGGCAAAGCGAGGAACTCCCAAGAACGGAAAGAATAAGGCATTACATACAAAGCTGCTCAAGCGCAAAAAAGACAAATTACGTGATGATAAACAATTGAGAGCAGATAAACTAAAAGCAATTCTAAAAGCTACCCAAGTCAAAGACATCACGGGCGATTAAATATTTCCCAATATATCACAGGTATATTTTAAAATAATAGATATTTACCGCTATGAAAGCAGAACCCACTTTAATTTGTATCCCAGACATTAGCGGTTTTACCCAATTTATGCGCGAGGCCAATTTTGAGCTTACTTCACAAATTATACCTGCACTACTCAATGAGATCATTTATTCAAACACAATAGATTTAAAAGTGTCTGAAATTGAAGGAGACGCCGTTCTGTTTTTTAGAAGTGGAGAATTACCAATCCTTGACGATCTTATAGATCAATGTAAACGGTTTTATCTTGATTTTTATCACCGCATGAATTTGCTTTATAAAGAACATAAGAAAGCTGAAGACGCAGAAAGTATTCCGCAAATTTTAGGGTTAAAAATCATCGTACATTACGGTGAAGAAATAGCCATGGTTCCTATAGGGAACAGAATTAAATTAATGGGGGAAGATGTCATTACCGCGCACAGATTATTAAAAAATTCTATAAAAATTGATGAGTATTTACTCATTTCAGACCAACTTCTAAACAACTACAACAAAGAAGAGTTTATTAGAAAATGTAACTGGAGTACTTTACACAGTGAATCTATTGAAGTTGAGCACTTGGGAACAATTAATTATCATTATATAGATTTACTACCTTTAAAACAAACTAATTAGTGTAACGAATCTCTTTAACTTTTAAAAGTCTCGTTTCATTACCTAATTTTAATTCTGCAATTTCACCTACTTTTTTTCCCACTAAAGCTTTCGCTATAGGTGCTGTAAATGCAATTTTCAATTTTTTTACATCTGCCTCATCTACCCCTACAATTGTAATGGTATTTAGCTTTGAGTTAGGTTCTATTTGGTAACTTACTGTCGCTCCAAAACGTACTTCGTCACTTTCTGTATTTTCTAAAACACGAGCAGAAAGCAACCGCTCATTAAGCAGTTGCAATTTACCTACGATAATAGCTTTTGAACGCCTTAATTCGCGTTCATCAATTTCAGTGAGATTTAGAAGTTCATTTTCTAATTCTAGTTTTTCAGCCTTAAGTGCAGCTAGTCCATTTTTTGTTACATAATTAATTTCTCCTTTTGGCAAAGCTGCCCTGGGCGGAATAATTAGTGCTTCTTCCTGATCATCTTCTTTTACAAATCCTCTGCTCATAACGTCGCTTTTTTAAATAAGAATATACATATTCAACGCACTAGATTGTCTTATAAAAAACTTAAAATACCTACGTAAATAATTGCACAATCGATTGTTATAAAAAAATTATAAAATTTAACATATAAAAAATTTTCCCATACATTACTTCAAAACATAATAAAAACGACAATATTTATTACTATAAATAATAATTTATATGCTCTCATATAACCTTAATAATAAATTGGCGCGTGTTGTTGAATTTTCCTACTAAAAAATAATTAATTCTACAAGAGCGTAAAAACCCATTTATCGCTTTATTACGTATATTTGACGATATTTAAGCGTCGTTTATCAACAAAATCGCAAAGATGTTAACATTGATTTGTAAATTTAATGTCACTAAACAGCTTTTTAAGAATTGTATCCCAACTTTAATTCGCACCCATGAAAAAAACTACTTTCACCTACTTTTTAGTATCATTTTTTATATTTTTTTCGTGTTTTACAGCTTTTTCTCAGCGCTCTTGTAATAATGTAAGTCTTTCACCGGCGAGTCTAGACTTTCAAAACCCAACATTTGAAAGTGGCAGTAACAATAATGTTGCAAATCAAGGAGATATTTATCGTTTTTCAAATGTTGCGCCTGGCGTTGATGCCCGTGTAACAATTACCCAACTACTAAACGGAGCTACTTTACCTCAACTTGACAGACCAGCACTAATAGAGGGTTCTGATGGGTTTGATAGAGCTTTTCAACCTACACTTAGAACAAATGGTGCCAATTCTGGAGCTCGATTTAACATTCAATATGTGATTACGGGTACAAATACCCCGGTAACACTAAATTTTAATATAACCGCATTAGACGTTGATGGTAACAATGTAGATTTAAGAGAACGTGTACAATTAAGCCCCCTTCCTGATTCTTATTCGCATAATAATCCTACGGGAATCACCTTTGCCAACAATGCCACAATTTTACAAGGTACCGCGACAACCGTTGCAGTAGAGCCCGGTACAGGTGTGAGTCCACAATTTGGATTTTCAAGTTATTATGAGGGAATTTCTCAGGTTAGTGTTTTTATATTGAATGTAGGTGGAGCCGCTTCTAATGACAGACAGTTCGCTATATTATTTGAAGACATTGCTTACCCTAACCGTGTAGACAATAATTTTACTTCACCTCTTATTTGTGGTACTGTAAGAGATAATTTAGGAAATCCAATTGCGGGAGTTACTCTCAATTTAACTGGCGGTGAGACTCAAACTACCACTACAGCAGCTGATGGATCTTACTCATTTACCTTAAATAAAACAGGTGTTGTAACAGCTCAATCTTACACAATTACACAAGTTGATCTGCCAAATTATCTATCAATTAGCGACGTAGATGGGGGAAATCCTAACGTAATAACACGAACAATAAATACTAAGTCTAGCTTAAATAATGATTTTGTAGATGGCCTTGATGATGACGGTGACGGAGTCTTAAATGTCAATGATATATGTCCCGGTTTTGATGATAATGTAGATACTGATGGTGATGGAGTCCCCAATGGCTGCGATGTTGATGATGATAATGATGGGATATTAGATATTGATGAAGAAAGTCCTTGTATAGCTTCTGTATCTTATGAATTTTATGATTTAGTACCTGCTGGTTTAACAGTAGATAACATTCCTACAAGTGGAGCACTTGCGACAGGCACAGTAGGTAATTTTGATGTCAACTCACTTCAAAATACTGTAGATCCAGGCGACACAGACACCTATGCAATTCGATATACCGGATTAGTAAATATTGCCACTGCAGATACGTATACCTTTTTCACAAATTCTGACGACGGCTCAAAATTAATTATTAACGGTATTGAGGTTGTAAATAATGATGGTGATCACGGTCCTAGAGAGGCTAGTGGTGCGATAAATTTAAATGCAGGTCTTTACCCAATAACCGTGTTATTTTATGAAAATGGTGGCGGTGCAGTTCTAACGGTGAGTTATCAAAGCAGTACAATTTCTAAAACAGCACTGCCCTTCTCTATATTATCTTGTGGATTAGATTCTGATGCAGATGGAACACCAGATTATTTAGATTCTGATTCTGATAATGACGGTTGTAGCGACGCAAATGAAGCGTATGGTGATGCAAATGCAGATGGTGGCGATAATGAATTTTACGGTACAGGGAATCCCCCTTCGACTAACCCAAATGGAACAGTACAAGGCGCTACATATCCTGGCACAAATGTAAATGTCACTACAGCTGGCGCGGCTCCTGTACTAAGTGCACAACCTACCAATAAACTTATAGATGAAGGACAAAATACGCAGTACTCGATTACAGCTACAGGCGCTTCTTTATCGTACCAATGGCAAGTAAGTACAGATGCAGGAAATACTTTTACAAATCTTTCTAATGGCGGCATCTATGCTGGTGTAAATACAGCTACTTTAAATCTTACAAATGTAAATTTCTCATTCAATAATAGTCGTTATCGAGTTATAGTTACTAGTGCAAATAATATATGTACCCCGGTAACATCTACACCCGCAAGCTTAACAATAAACAGAAGGCCGGTTGCTGTTGATGATGCTAACACCGTAATTGAAGACACGCCGCGTAATGTTGCGAATGACAGCCCTAATGATTTATTGCAAAATGATACTGATGCAGACGGGAATACTATAACTATAACCGCATTTACATTTAATGGCATATTATATTCACCCGGAGCAATCGCTACAGTTACAGGAGTAGGTACATTACAAATAAATGCAAATGGAAGTTATCTATTTACTCCTGCCCTAAATTTTGTAGGTACTATACCTGCAATCACCTATACAATAAGTGATGGCAGAGTAACAGATACAGCAAATCTCACGTTAACGATGGTTCCTGTCAATGATGCACCAATTGCAGTAACTGATAATTATACCACAGATGAAGATACCTCAGTTATATTAACACCTCTAACCGGAGATTCTGATGTGGACAATGATCCATTAACAATTACGTCTATTAATGGTACGAATTTAACACCGGGAACAGCGCAAACCATTAACGTCCCTAATGGTGTAGTAACAATTGCAGCTAACGGAATTATCACATTTACTCCTGCTTTAAATTTTAATGGAAGTGTGACTTTTCCATACAGAATAAGTGACGGCAATGGCGGTACAGCAACTGCAAATCAGGCGATTACCATAACTCCTGTAAATGACAATCCAGTAGCAGTAAACGACAGTTACACTACAAATGAAGATACGCCTGTAATATTAACTCCATTAACTGGAGATTCTGATGTAGATAACGATGTACTAAGCATTACATCTATAAATGGTACAAATTTAACTCCGGGAACAGCACAAACTATTGCGGTAACAAATGGTTCTGTATCTATAGCAGCTAATGGAACAATTACCTTTACTCCCGCTCCTAACTTTAATGGTACGGTTACGTTTCCTTATGTGATAAGTGACGGTAATGGTGGCACTGCAACTGCAAACGAAATTATTACCGTTAATGCGGTTAATGACAATCCAGTTGCAGTAAACGACAACTACAGCACTAATGAAGATACTCCTATAATCCTAACACCATTAGACGGAGATTCTGATGCTGATAATGATGCTTTAACAATTACACAGATTAATGGGACACTTCTAACTCCTGGAACCGCACAAACTATAGCGGTCACTAATGCTTCAATTACCATCGCGGCTAATGGAACAATTACCTTTACTCCAGTTCCAGATTTTAACGGCAATGTTACGTTTCCATATACAATAAGTGATGGTAATGGAGGTACTGCTACAGCAAATGAAATCATAACAGTAAATCCTGTTAATGATAATCCTATTGCAAATCCTGACCTCAATTCTACTAGAGAAAATACGACACTTACAGTTAATGCTATTAATGGCATTTTAAGCAATGACACAGATATTGATAATGATGCTCTCGAAGTAACGACATTTACAATAGCCAATAACGCTACAATCTACAATGCAAATAGCGTAGCCCCTATTACAGGAATAGGAACATTGCAAATAAATGATGACGGAAGCTATGAGTTTATTCCTGAGATAGATTATTTTGGCCCTGTACCTGTCGCCACCTATTCTATTACAGACGGAAATTCAGGATCAGCCTCTTCGACACTTACTCTGGTAATTAATGCAGATTCAGACGGGGATGGTATCGCAGATATTGATGATTTAGACTCAGACAATGATGGTATTTTAGATACAATTGAAGGACAGGGCATAGACCCTACCGCAGACGCTGATGCTGACGGTGTACCTAACTATCTGGATTCAGATTTTGCTGCACTTGATGCTAATGGTATAGCCGCAGGTTTTGACTTTGACGGTGACGGGCTACCTAACCATTTAGATCTTGATGCAGATAATGATGCTATTCCAGACGTTTTGGAGGCTGGTCTTGCAGATACAGATAACGATGGTCTTGTAGATACCTCCTCTTTTGGAACTAATGGTTTTGCAGATTTCTTAGAAACTTCAGCAGATAGTGGCACACCTAATTTTACGGTGCGTAATACAGATGCCTCCTCAGATATTAAAGCTACTCTTTACGACTTTCTCGATAGAGATTCAGACAATGATGGTCTTTCAGATACAACAGAAGCTTTTTCAAATAACAATTCCTATAACGACACAGATAACGACGGAATAGTTGATGGATTTACAGATACAGACAACAACGGGTGGCACGATGCTATTGATGCTGAAGTTACATTTCCTGCTTTTCTCAATTCTGATACAGATGCATTACCTAACTATTTGGATCTCGATTCTGATGGAGATGGTTTACCAGATACATTTGAAGGAAATTTTCAAATTGTTGACGGTGATAACAATGGTATTGTAGGCACAGGCACTCCTGCAGATAGTGATGAAGATGGTCTTGCAGATACAAATGATCGTGATTTTGGCGGCAATGTTTTAGATAATTTCGGTTTTAATCAAGACAGAGATGGTGATGGAATTAATAACTATATAGATATTGATATTGACAACGACGGTATCATAGATAATATAGAAGGGCAATCAACTTCAGTCTATGTTGCACCATTAGGAACAGATACAGATAGCGACGGAATAGATGATGCATATGATGTGGATAACGGGGGTGCAGGTATAGGATATACAAATACAGATGGAGGTTCTGCTCCAGATTATGCAGACGTAGATTCAGAAAATGATGGGATTTTTGATTATCTCGAAAACAATACAACTGCAGATGATTTATTTACACAGCGGGCTGATGGTATCCTTGAACCAAATCAATTTACCGATTCTGATGGTGACGGGCTCGCTGATATTTACGATACTATTTCTGGAACAGGAACTGCCGGTAATGCTACAAACGGTGGGCAAACGCCAAATGACCAGCCAGATTTAGACCCTGCTGGTGGTGATCGTGACTGGAGAGAAGCTTCAGCGCAGGACAATGATGGTGACGGCATTAATGATATTGTTGACTTAGACGATGATAATGATGGTATCTTGGATACTGATGAAGACTTCAACGAAGATGGAGATAACAACCCAAGAACCAATCCATCAGACAAAGATGGAGATGGTATTCCTAATTATTTTGATTTAGATACAGATAATGATGGTATCCCAGACTATCGCGAAGCAGGCGGCACAGATGATCCTGACGGAAACGGTCAACCAGGAATAGGAGTTTTAGATAATACGGAAGTTAATGATAATGGTATTCCATTAGCAGTAACTACAGATCAAACTTCTACAGATTCAAATCTTGCAATTCCTAATACAGCAGGGACTAATAACCCAGATTTTATTGATCTAGATTCAGATAATGATGGTATTGTAGATGCTATAGAAGCCGGCGGTACAGATGTGGGTGGAGATGGTCGTTATGGTGCCGGTATTGCTAATGATGCAGATGCAGATGGTCTGGCAGATATTTTAGATCCTTATGACGACCGTGAAGGTAATTCTGACAAACCATTTGGTGTTATAGGAATACCTCTACCTGTACCAGATACAGACGGCGATGGTTTTCCAGATTATTTAGATTTAGATTCTGATGATGATACGATACCAGATAATGTTGAAGGTCAAAGTACATTAGGATACAGACCGCGTTTAGAAGTTGATTCAGATAAAGATGGTCTTGATGACGCGTATGATTCAACAGATAATGTGGGAATTCCTATTATACCTGTAAATACAGATGGAACTGATGTTCCTGATTATTTAGATTTAGATTCAGATAATGATTTTTTATTTGATATCGTTGAAGCTGGCAACGCCACTGCAGATACAGACAATGATGGCCAGACGAATACTGCTGTGGGTAATAATGGTTTAGACAATAATTTTGACAATGCAGACACATACGTAGACGTAAACGGGATTCTAGATGATACCCAGGCAGATAACTTCCCTGATGAAGACGCAGATGTAAATACTGGTGGTGATGTAGATTATAGAGATATTCAAGATACAGATGGTGATGGCGTTGCAGATGCTATAGATCTTGATGATGATAATGACGGTATTTTAGATACTGCAGAAAATGGTGGTATAGACCCTACTCTCGATTCTGATGGAGATGGAATACCAAATTATAAAGATTCTGACTCCACAGGATTTGTAGATTCAAATTTAGATTTTGTTGATGATAATTTTGATACAGATTTAGATGGAATAATAGATCAATATGATAGTGATTCTGATGGAGATGGTTGTAATGATGCAAATGAAGCATATAATTCAGGTTCTGCAGATGCAGACGGAAACGGATATTACGGCACTGGTAATCCACCTGCTGTAAACACAGATGGTACTGTTATTGGCGCATCCTACCCGGGTACAAATGCAAATGTTACTACAGCCGGTGCAGCACCGGTTATTGATGTTCAACCTGCTGATCAATCAATCAATGAAGGTGAAAATGCTACTTTTTCAGTAAATGCTACAGGCGCAACGCTCAATTTTCAATGGCAACTAAGTACAGATAATGGAGCTACATTTACTGATTTAGCTAATGGAGGTATTTACTCAGGAACTACAACTTCTACCCTTAACTTAACTGCTGTCCCTTACTCACACGACAACTATCAGTATCAAGTTATCGTAACAGATAATAGTTACATATGTGATTTTACAGCCTCAACCCCTCCTGCCCTTCTTTCAGTAAATGGTCTACCTGTAGCAGTAGATAACTCAAATACCACTTTTGAGGATGTCGCTATTACTGTTCTAGATGACAGTGCAGACGATTTGTTGCAAAATGACACTGATGCTGATGGAGATTTATTAACCATTGTAACATTTACATTTGATGGAGTTTCTTATAATGCAGGAGACTCTGCTTTTATAAATGGAGTAGGAACACTTACAATAAATGTAAATGGTAGTTACTCTTTTGTACCCTCTTTAAATTACAATGGAACTTTACCTACAATAACATATACCATCACAGATGGTATTGCAAATGATACAGCAAATTTAAATATCACAGTTATTCCCACTCCAGATGCTGTAGATGATACTTTTACTACAAATGAAGATACAGCGGTAGATGGAAACTTATTTGCAGATAATGGAAATGGAACAGACGATTTGGGGGTTACTCCTACCACAGCAGCACTTACTACAGGAACTACAAACGGAACTCTGGTTGTAAATGCAAATGGTAATTTTACTTATACTCCAAACGCTGATTTCAACGGTATTGATAGCTTTACCTATACCATCACAGATGCTAACGGCCAAACCAGTACCGCTACTGCTACTATAACTATCACACCTACTCCTGATGCAGTAGATGATTTATTCACAACTTTTGAAGACACTCAAGTTTCAGGAAATTTATTTGATGATAATGGAAATGGAACAGATGATTTAGGCTCACTCCCTACTACAGCTATTTTAGAGACAGCGACGACTAATGGTAATGTTACTGTAAATCCAAATGGCACATTTACCTATTTACCCAATGAGAACTTTAATGGAACTGATAGCTTTGAATATACTATAACAGATACAAACGGACAAATAAGTACAGCTACAGCAATAGTAACTGTTATTGCAACACCAGATGCTGCTAATGATAGTTTTACTACAAATGAAGACACTCAAGTTTCAGGAAATTTATTTGTAAATAATGGTAACGGAATCGATGATTTAGGAACAGAATCAACTACGGCAGCTATTGAAACGGCTGCAACTAATGGGACAGCGGTCGTTAATACTGACGGTACATTTACCTACACTCCAAATGATGATTTCAACGGTATTGATAGCTTTAACTATACCATCACTGATACTAACGGTCAAACCAGTACCGCTACTGCTACCATAACTATTATTGCTACTCCTGATGCAGTAGACGATGCCTTTACCACTAATGAAGACACGGCTGTAACGGGTAACTTATTTGCTGATAATGGAAGTGGAATCGATGATTTAGGAACAGAACCAACTACGGCTGCTATTGAGACGGCTGCAACTAATGGGACTACTATAGTCAATATTGGAGGGACATTTACTTATACTCCAAATGCTGATTTCAACGGTATTGATAGCTTTACCTATACTATAACAGATGACAATGGGCAAACCAGTACCGCTACTGCTACAATTACCATCACTCCGGTGGTAGATATTGTAGCAGATACAGATACTACGTTAGAAGATACTGCTGTAACTACAGCTGTACTCGATAATGATACCTTTCAGGGAACATACGGTACAGA